>DATNIE010000009.1:0-48626 GCA_035604595.1 Steroidobacteraceae bacterium
CTCCGCCACCAGCACAACCTCGATCCGAGATCACCGCCGTCCGACTGACCGCCGGCGACGTGAAACCACGACGCAGCCCCTACCGCGCACCAAAACCGCATCAGCCAGCCAGAATCAGGCGCTTCTACGCAGCCGTCAACATCTGGAGTCGGGCAGGGCCCGAACGCGGTGTACACCGCTTGCCCCAGCGACGGAACCGTCGTACTCATCTCCTGTCTCCCTTCGCCTTGTACGCGGCTCTCCCGCGCGCCGACTACTACGGAGACTCCGCCCCTCAGCCGAGACGTCACCGGGCTTGGCGGCGTGCCGATCCATATCGGCGCTCAGCTTGAGGTTCCCGTGTTCACGAAGAGAACCCTCAATGCGGTAGGTGGTCAGCTGTACCCCTGGCAGCACGGATCGCCGACGACCCGAGATAAGTCGGCGACACCGCGGACTCGGCCGCGGCTCCAGTTCGTTCGTAGTAGACAAACCAGATCTCACTGCAAGCTCTGCCCGAAGGCAGTTTATTCTCCGTACAGAGGCTTCCGACGCCGACTTCAACGTGCGTGCCAATCGACACGCGTGCTTCACCGTGACACCTGTGGTAGCTTGCCAAAGAGAGGCTCGCACCTATCTTTGCAGGCATTTAACGCCGCTCGGCTATTGCAGCTCGTCGTTCCAACCTCGACGAGGTTCGCGGCGCCCTTACTGGCTCAACTCGATTTGAGCCGTGGGAAGTCCAAGCTGCTTCCCGGTCCTCCTCGCGCCTCACGGCGCACACTTCGCATAATGTATATTATGTTAAATCATCGAGAAATCGGTGACGGTGCTAAGGCCACAGTCCCCGACGAGACAGGACTCGCGATCGATCGCCTGGGATCGCCCCTCTTTCCCTTCCGGCTTTCGGCTAGCGTGCGGGCTCGAGGCTCCGAAGCCGCCGGCAACTGCCGATGTCGATGACTTGGTTCTGCGTTTCGCAGGCGCACCAATGGGAGTCCTTCGGCAGCTTTCCTGATGATCGGGGCTTCGCATATCTCGCCCATGCCGTCGATGTGCGGTATGCGAGTAAACTTGTGCGTGGCCGATCGCTCGAAGCTTGAGAAGCGGCTGCAGTAAAAAAACAAGGAAGTCCGACACTCAGGCAGTCACAAACAGCCATTGAGGGGATTTGTCATGCCAATCGAACTGAAGTACCTGACCTACGTGACGCTGCTGACGGGCCTGATGTGGGTGCCGTACATCCTGAACGAGATCGCGGTGTTCGGACTCGTCGACGCGGTCGGCTACCCACAGAACCCAAAGCCGCTGGCCGCGTGGGCCACGCGCATGAAGAAGGCCCACTACAACTCAGTCGAGAACCTCGTCGTGTTCGCCGCTCTCGTGCTCACTGCGCACGCCGCGGGCATTAGCAATACGGCCATTGCCGGATCCGCGATGGTGTACTTCTGGGCCCGGGTCGTGCACGTGCTGGCCTACACATTCGCGGTGCCCTGGATCCGCACAGGGGCCTTCGTTGTCGGGGTCGGCTGCCAGCTGTGCATCGCCTGGCACATCCTGTACTGAACTGACCCGACCGCGGGCGCCGTTGACGCGGGAAGTCAGGCGAGGACCGGAAATCCTTCGCGGCGCGCGGCTTCGGACAAGCGCTCGTCGAGGCACACGAACTCAAGGCTCGACGGCTCATGTTCCGCGGCGATCAGCGCCGCGGCGAGCTGCAGGCTATCAGCGGCGCGCAGCGGGTGGACGCGCAGCAATCGCTGGGCGAGACGGCGCACCGCATCGGACGGGACGACTTCGTGCCACGCCGCCGAGAGCGCCTGCATGCGCTCAAGTACCTGGCCCACCTCGGATGCGCTCCACTCGCCCGCGCGTTCCTGACGCGCGAACGCTGACGTGACTTCGATCGGGGACCCCCACCACACGACGAGGGCCGGATCGCCCGCAAGATAGGTCGCCACGCGCTCGCCGTCCGGTTCGTCAACCAGCAGCGGGACCAGTGCAGAGGCGTCCCAGAACCTCATCGATCTTCGGTACGGTCGCGCAGCAGGGCATTGAGCACGCCGCGGCCCCGGGGCAACGACTTCCGCACCGGCGGCGACACCTTGCCACGGCCGGCGCGGACTAGGCCCGCCGCCTGCAACCGAGTCAATCGTTCGCCGGTGGTGCCCGTGCCTACCGCGCGCTCCAGGCGGGCGATCGGCTCGTCGCGGTCCAAGATGAGCACCGATGCGCCGGCGCGTACCTTCCGAAGATACGCGCTGAGCTGGTTCTTCAGTTGGGATACTGTAGCCTTTTCCATAAAGCTATTATAGCCATCTTGCGAGGAGGCGTCAATGCTGGCCGTGACAGCGTGCTCCGAACGGCGCGTTCGTCAGCCGAGCGCGAGGTGGTGCGGTCGAACCAAGGTGTGCCAGTCCTGGTGTTCGTCGAGGATCAGTGCGATCGCTGATTCGACCGCCGTACGCAGCGCGGCCGCGGATTCCAGCGGGTCGCTGCTTGCCATCGTGAGTCGGATATCGTCGATGGCACGTCCAAGTTCAACGACCAGCCGCTCGGAGGTCACGGCGAGCCGGTACGATTCGGACTGCGCGAGCGCGCCGTGCAGCGAGCCGCCGAGCGCCGGAAAAAACGTCGTCACGAGTGTCAGCCACAGCGCATGGACCATGAGGTGTGTGAGCGCGCCGGCGGCCGTCAGTCCGAAGAGCCAGTTGTTGAGGCTATGGACACGGTGCAGCAATGCGCGGTTCTTCACCGCCACATACCGGTGGTAGGCGCGCTGGCCCTCGAGGATCTCGCCGGTCCAGCGTGCGTAGCTCGCGATGAATTTCGGATCCGACCACGCGTGCTTCAGTAGGCCGCGCGCAAGATGCTCGTTGCGCGCGCACAGCGCGTCGACGTCGTCGGCCGAGCGCAGGTGTTGGCCCGGGTCAAAGACGCGCGTGTACCAGTTGGCCGCACCATCAGTACGCGTGAAGTCTACGAGCGGAGCGACGAGCGGCAGGTACCAAGTAAGCTCCGCCTGTGTGCGTGCGGCGAGCCACTGGCCCTGCCAGTCGCGCCGGTGGCCGAGCCAGTAGATCGCAGCGACGCTGCCGATGACGGCCACCTCCCCCACTGCCCAAATCCCCGCGAACGGATGCAGCACGTGGCGGCTGTCGTCCCAGCCGAGTGCGAGCGGCAGAATGGCGCACAGCACCGCGACTGCGCTCAGCAGGTAGATCGCCCAGAACGCGCTCCGGTAGCGGTGGCCGCACTCGAGCGCGCGGTCGTCGAATGCCCGGTGCGCGGGACCAATTGCCTCAATCAGCGGCAGTAGCGCGTGCGGCGGTTGCGGTATCTGCCTCAGCTGCGGTGACTCGAGCCGCGCGCCGAGGAGCAGGATTCGCTGAACAAACTGGTACAGCGGCATGCCGGGCTCAGCCGATGATGTCGTAGGACCGCGCGAAGACCGGGCCTGCGACGATGCCGAGGCTGCCATCGCCGTAGTCGACCAGCCAATCCCCGGGGCGGCCTGCGAGCCGCGACTCCCCGTCGGCCAGCACGACGCCGAACGGTTCGTGCATCTGCAGCGCGAGGACCTCGATCGGCAGACTCTCGTAGGTCCCGGCATTTCCGGCAGTTGTCGGCGACACCGGGCGGTACTTGTCGGGGAAATGCCCGCGTGACACGCGCCATCGCTCGCCGAGGTCGGCCGTCAGGATTGCATCACCCGGCTGCGCTTGCACGATGCCCTCGGGTGTCTCGACCGTGCACGCCTCGCTCGCGAAGCGCACTTCGACCCCGCGGCGGTGCTTGCGCGCGATGACACGGTGGGGATTATCGCTGAGGGCGCTCGAGTACCCCCGACGCCCGCTCGACCGAAATACGGCGACGGGATTGCTCGTCATCCGCCGTTGATAGGGCCGGCCGCATCCAGTTGAGCGGCTGCCGCCCCGCCGCGCAGCTCCGCGCTGATCAGATCACGCCACGGTGCGACGCTGTGCAGCGTCTGCATTGGCTGCGGCAGGGCGGCCATCAGCGCTGCGGCCTCGTGCAGCAGCGCAGCGCGCTGCGTCGGGTCCGCGAGTGCGGCGGCATAAAGCGCCGTCGCCAGCTCGAGACGTTGCGAAGCGTCGTCATGATTGCGGGCCGCAAGCGTCCGCTGCAGGGCCAGCGCGGGGGCGATCGCCTGTTCCGCCGCTGCCCGGTTGCCTTCGCGAGCGAGCGTCATGGCGAGCATCACCCCGAGGCGACTGTCCTGGCGCTGGTCGCCGGTGGTATCCAGCGGATCCTGGCGGCGCAGCCCGATCGCGGCGCGTGTGGTGCGCTCCGCGCCGCTGTAGTCACGTAGAAGGTACTCATCGAACGCCTGCATCTCGGCCATGCCGATGATGCACTCGCGCCGCAAGAGCTCGTCTTGGTGGTCGTGCACCGCTCTGGCCTGCTCGGCGGCGATCGCTTTGCGGGCCAGATCCCGCGACGCCGCGGGGCCGGCGTCGACGAATTCCGTGAACGTCCGGTTCCAATTGTTCCAGCAGTCCGTCTCCGCGACCGCGGCGCTGCCCGGCGCGTCAGCGGCGACGAGCAGTGCACGGTATTGCCCGTGGAGCTCGAGCGCCGCCTGGCTGGCGGCACGGTGACCGAGGTCCGCCTCTATTCCCGCGACGCGCGAGGCAGCGCCGGTCACGCCCCACATCAGGAACTTCGCGTTCTGGCCAATGCGGTGCGGAGGCAGCTCGGTGGCTTTGTGCATGAATGCTGCGGCGCCGGCTGGCCGACCCAGGCCCCAGGCGGTATCAGCGAGGCCGTTCCGGGCGACGGCGAGATTGATCCAGGCCGAGACATTGGCCGGGTCGAGCCGCGTGAGCTGCGTCAACGCGGCTTCGCTGCGCTCACCCAATGACAGCGCTTCGGCGAGATGCATCTCGTCGTTCGCAACGCCGGCGAGATTGTTGGTTATTAGTGATAGCGAGCGCAGCGCGGCCATGTGGCCCGGACGGCGGTCGAGGAGCTTCGAGACCACGGCCTCGCCTTCGGCCCCGGCACGGCGTGCCTCCTCGCCCCGTCCGAGTTCCTTGAGCGAGTCGACTTGCCATGCGACCGCTTCAGCGAACCCGGCGGCTGCCGGCAGATCGCTCAGGTCGAGTCCGCCGATGCCGGTGAAGGCCTGCTTGGCGGTCTCGAGCGTTTCGACGCTCTGCGTGCGGATCTCCTTGCCCAGGCCGCGGCTTTGCTCTATGCCGAGCCGGATCATCACCTTGCCATAGGCCCGTCGCGCGGAAACCGACGAATCCGGCGCGTCGGCGACTGGCTGCAGCAGCTTCGCGGCGCGTTCCGCCAATGGCAAAGCGTGGTTGATATCGAGCTGGGTATCGGCCACCGCGGCCTGTTCACTGAGGCCGAGGGCCAGCCCGACGCTCGTCGACTCTGAAGTGTCGCCTGTCTGGCGCAGCTTCTCGAGCGCCGCCACCGCATCGGTCAGCGCGGCCTGTGCCTGCTCGGGGCGGGCCTGCAGGCGCAAGGAGCTACCGTAACGGACCATTGCGAGCGCGGCGCTGCGCCGCGCGTCGTCGTTCTGCAGGGCGGGCGGCAGCGACTTGTAGTAGTCGATCTCCTTCTTGCTCAGCTCGCCCACAACGCCGACCCGGCCGACGCCCTCGAGTTCCAGCGCAAAATCGTCGACCAAGTAGGCGATCAGGCGTTCGGCATCGCCACGCCCCCGCTCCGCGAGTGCGCGGGTCTCCTCGGCCAGCCGCTCAGCACGGCGCGCGCGCTCCGTGCTCATGTACCCGTAGACCGCGGCACCCACTGCGCAGATGGCCAGCACGGCGCACCCAATCGCCACCTGCCGCGCGCGCACCAGCGCGCGCCGCGCCGCGAGCTCGCGCGCCCGCTGCTCGGCGAGCAGGCGGTCAGTTGCCTCGCGCGCTTCGCGCTCGTGGCGCAGATCGCGGCTGTGGCGCACAACGTCGCACAGCACGTCATGCGTAAGCTCGACCCGGCGGACGTCGAGGCGCTCCTCGATGCGCAGCAGCCGGCGGTTGACCAGAACCGCGAGCGCATCTGGCGCCGCGCCGGCGGCCTCGAAACTGCGCAGCACGCGCTCCTCGGCGACGTTCTCGCGGTAGCCGGACTCTGTCAGCAGCTCGTCCTCGATGAGCTGCCGGACTGCCGCCGGCTGGTCAGCGAGCGCCCGCTCGTAGAACTCGCCGAGGATCCCGGCCTGCGAGCCGTCGAGCAGGTCGACTGAGATTTCGCTGCGGCCTTGTTCGATGCGGGTGTCGTTGAGTTCGCGGCAAATGAGGCTGAGGAGCGAGGGCTCCACTTCCGCATTGGCGAGTTCGGCGCCGCCAGCCACGAAGCGCACGATGGCCTCGGCGACCTCCTCCGACACCAACCGCCCGCCGGGGCCCGTGACCGCTGCGAGCGCCTGCTGGCCCGTCATGCGCGCAAGCCGCATGCGGTTCTGCGTGATGCTCGGCATCACCCCTTTCAGCCCCTCGAGGTGGGCGAGGTAGTCCTCGCGCAGCGCAATCAGCACGCGGTAGTCGCTGCGCGTGAAATCGAAGCGATCGGCGGCCTGGTCGTCTTCCTCCAGTTTCGCCTCGAGCGCCTTCGGCGGGCGGTTCTCGACCAGGTCCGAGAGGTCGGCGATAAACTGCGCGGCGCGCTGCCGGCCGAAGTCGTCGGTCTGCCCCAGCGTGAAGATCTCCTCGAACTGATCGAAGATCAGCAGCGGAATCAGCGTCGCGCCCGTCTCGTCGCGCAGTACGTCGTCGCGGTGGTGCAGGAACTCCCACAGCGACTCACCCTCCACCGCAACCCCCTGCTGAGTCCACTGGCCGGAGAGGCGCGCGTAGCGAAAGATTGCCTGCTTGATCTGCTCGGACGGCAGCGGCGAGTCGTGGCCGTAGGCGATCCGCACGTACACCGGGCAATAGCCCTGGCTGCGCAGACGCGGCACGAGGCCGGCCCGCAGAATCGAGGTTTTGCCTAGCCCTGACTGGCCGAACAGCACCGTCAGCAGCTTGCGCTGCACTCTCCGCGCGAGCTCGGCGACCTCGTCCTCGCGGCCGTAGAAAAAGCTGCGGGTCTCCTCGGTGAACGAGGCGAGCCCGAGCCACGGATGCAGTTGGTCGACCTCCAGGGCGGCGTCGGCGGCCGTCGGCGGGATCTTCGCTTGGGCGCTCATCGTCGGCGCTCGGGTGTCATCGCGGGCCCGCCGACATGAAGTTACGCAGGCGCTCGGCGAACTCGCGCGGCACCTCGCCGCCCGGCAGGCGTGTGAAGTGCAGCGCCTTGAACTTGTCGGGCACGGTTGCATTCGCCGCCAAGGTGTCGTCGATGGTGACCGGCAGGATGAACAGCGCACCGTCGGCCATGTTGCGCGCCCGGTCGATGGCGTAACTCCACTCGCGCCGGAAATAGCCCTCGTGGCGGCGTTCGGTGTTGGCCGACACTACCGGGATGAAGTACGAGCAACGGGAGATGTTGCGCTGGATGTTGCGGTCGTAATCGTCGCCGACTTCCAGCCGGTCGAGGTCGAACCAGGTGGTGACGCCCACGGCCTCGAGCCCGGCCTTGATCTGCTGCACGGCCGCCAGGTCCTCGCGCGCGTAGCTGATGAACACCGCGTGGTCCGGCATCTCGCGCGCCGGCGGCAGGAAGCGCAGCGGCCCCGCGGCCGGTGCCGCGGCGCCTGCCGGCTTGCGCCGTGCCTGCCAGCGGTCGTGCAGCTCATCGACGAACCGCTCGGCGCCGGTGTAGATGCGGGTGCGGACGCTGACCTGCTGCAGGAACGCCATCAGCCGGTCGTCCTCGCTCGAGTGGTCGTCCGCCAGGATCTCGCCGACGTCGCGCGGGTCCGACAGGCGGTGGCGCTTGGCCATGCGCAGGAACAGGCGTGCCAGCCAGTTGCTGAAGTTGCTGCCGATAAACAGCAGGTGGTTGTGCTCGAGCTCGTGGAACAGCTTCTCGGGGACGAGGTGCTCGCTCTGCAGCGCGCAGATGAACTCGAGGATGTCCTCGTCCGAGATGACATACGTGGGCGATGCCGACAGCCGTCCGAACAGGTGATAGACGACGGGCCGCTGCAGTCGGTCGCGTTCGCCAGGGAGGTCGGCCACCCGGTTGGGGGTGTAGGCGATGACGTCAGCCGAAGGCGCTCCGCCAAAGCGCTCGAGGTTCACGGCCTGTTCGAGCAGATTGTCGAACGTCGTCGTGACGAACAGGTCGAAGTCGGTGATACAGGCGAGGCGGCGAAGCGCGCGCGGCGGCTCGAAGTTCGCATCGCGCAGAACGGCGCGCAGTCGGACATACGCTTCTTCGCGCCGACCGCGCGCCGACAGGAACCAGCACACGACGTCGTTGAGCGTGTACGGTCGCGGCAGCAGTGAGGTGTCGACGTTGAGACGCGCAGCGAGCTTCTCGGCGACCCAGTCGTACAGCAGTCGCGGGCCGCGATCGGTCGCAACCTGCAGGAGTTCGGGCCCGATGATCGGGATGACCTTGCGATCCTCGATGAAGCTCAGCAGGTCCTCCCACGCGTCGTCATCGAGCGTCGCGCTGTGGACGACGCTCAGCACCGGCGTGCTCATCGCGTGCCACCACGCACGCCGCTCGGCCAGCGACAGCCGGCGGGATGCGTGGTGTGGGTCATACGGCGCGCGGCTGCGCGCCGGAAGAATGAGGCCGGCAGGGTACCCGCCGGAAACGGCACGACTTCCTTCAGTGGCATTCGACCCTGCCCCCCCGACAGGCTTTGCCGACGGCTCTCCGTGAGCCAAAAACATGTTAGCAGCCAAGGCCCGGGATCATGCAAAGCAAATTTTCCCCGCTCGTTCACGCTCCCCGACCGCTGCTCTGGCCGCGCGGGTCCAGTGCCGAGGCACCGTCCGGGCCGTTGCGGCGCGCGACCGCGACACGGTGCACCGCGCAATCAGCGCGCTTGGAGCAGCTGTACGGATATCGAAAGTTGCGCGTGTAAGTACTTACGAATCATACACATATGATCAAAACATGAGAGAAAGTCTCGTGCGCCCCGGCCGGGATATGTCAGAGCCGCCGCGCGGGACTACGCCTCTGCCGAGTACTCCATGACATCAGCGAGGGCATGTGCCGCGGCCTCAACGGCGCACTCCGCCAGGCGGCGCAGCCGACAGTCGCGGCTGCGGGACCGACCGGATCCGCGCCGCCCGCGACAACTCCGGTGATCACGCCAGCGTGCTCGCGACCCTGATGTGGGCGGTGCGCGCTGCGCGCAGCAGCGCCGCCGCGATTGCCGGCCCGCTGGCCCGCATCACTTAGGTACCGCCGCGCCGCCGATAGCCGGAGCCCACGCCCCAGGCGATGCCGACGAGGGCCGCGGCGATCGCCGCCGCGAACGCCGCGAGGCCACCAAGCGTCGCGCCGGCGGCGACCAGCGCGTCGTGGATCCAGCTCGAGACGGCGTCGCTCCCTCGGTAGACGACCGTGTCGATCACGTTCTTGACCTTGTACTTCGTCTCGGCGTCGACCACGGTGTACAGCATGTCGCGGCTCGGCTTGGCGATGCCGAACTCCGCTGCCCGGAGCACGACGTTGACGAAGACGAGCACGCCTGCGAGTGGCGCGAGCGCCAGGGCCACGAACGCGAGGCTCACGGCCGCTATCGACCCGGCGAGCGTCGGGCGCACGCCGAACGCGCTGGTCAGGCGTCCGACGACGAGGAACTGCAGCACCAGGCTCGCGCCGTTGACCCACAGATCGCGTTGCGAGTAGAACGCGGTGCGTTCGGCGCCCGTCGCGTACAGGCTCGCGGCCAGCCGCGCCATCTCGATGTACACGATCATGCCGAGCAGCGATCCGAGTGCGACCAGTGCCGCGATGCCCAGCAGGAACGGTGACCTGACGAGGCGCGACAGCCCTGCGAGCATCGAACCGCCCACCGCTTCGTCGAGCCTTGGCGCCGCCGCACCGGCGCCGCCCTCGCCACCCGCATCGCGCGCCAACAGCACGATCATGATGACGGTTCCGGCGAGGAGCCCCGCGGCGATAAACGCAACGCCGGAGGTGCCGATGGTTCCGACGAGCGCCCGGGTGAGCAATGGACCCGCGAGACCGCCGAGGCTGCCGCCTGCGGCAATCACGCCGAACAGCCGCCTCCCCTCCTCCTCGCGCCAGATCTCCGCCATGAAGCTCCAGAACACCGACACGACGAACAGGTTGAACACCGTCGCCCAGACGTAGAACACGCGTCCGCTCCACGGGTTCTCGGCCTCGATACTGAACAGGATGCCGAACGCGACGAGGTTGACGACGAAGAATCCGTAGGTCAGCGGCAGCAGCCGCGCGCGCCGGATGTGCGCAACGAGCCAGCCGAAGAGCGGCACGATGGCGAGCATCGCGACGAACACGGCCGAGGCGAGGTACTTGATCGTCGTGGGGCCGCTGCCGGCGCCGAAGGCGTCGCGCAGCGGGCGGACCATGTAGTAGCTCGCAAGCAGCAGCGCGAAATATCCGAAGGACAGCGCGAGGCGGCGACCCTCGCGCCGAGTGCGCGGCGAGCTTGCTGGCGTACTCCCGGCCGCCGTCACGGCCGCCGTCGCCGGCTCACGGCACCTGCTTGTCGATCAGCAGGTCGACCGGCCGGCCCGCGGCCAGATCGTACGGGACCTCGCCATACAGATCGCCGCTCGCGGCGGTCGGCATGCCGGACGTGGAGTAGCGCGCCACGATCACGAGCTGCTGGGCGTTCTTGAGCGTTCGGGTCGGCATCATCGCGTCCTGCTCAGTCAGCACGACATCCATCGGCAGCGCCGCGTCGGGAAAGCGCTTGGCGGCGAACGGCGGCCCAGGCTGCGTCGGGTCGCGCGCCAGTACGAACAGCGGCGTGCCGGAAGGCACCTTGCCGGCGAGCGCGGGGCTCACCTTGACGTGCACGGTGACCGAGCCTGGATTCGCAACAGCGGCCGTCGCGCTGGCGCTCGCGCTCGCGCTCGCCGTCGCGGTCGCCTCGGCCGCAGGCGCCGGTGCTGCCTTGGCGAGCATCGCAAGCTCGGGATCGGGCTTGCGGCCGAGCTGCTGGTCGAGCTCGCCGATGCGCTGCGCGACGAGCGCGCGCACCTCATCCGGCAGCGGCTGCTTCACGAGCGTCATCCAGCGCTCGCGCGCCACGTCGAGCCGGCCGGCGGTCGCAGCGGCCAGGCCGCCGTACCACAGCGCCTTCGGGTTCGAGGCATCCATCTTGAGCGCGTCCTCGAACAGCTGCGCGGCCTTGCCGCGCATCGTGGTCTCATCGGACACTGCGAGGGCCTCTCCATAGCCGATCACGGCCTCGAAGTTCTGCCCCTTCGACGCCCGATAGGCCTCGCCGAACGCGCTGGCGGCGCCGGCGTAGTTGTTCATGACGAAACGCGAGCGGCCGAGCATCAGCCAGCCCTGTACATCGTCGGGTTCGCTCTGCAGGCGCGCCTCGAGCTGTGTGACCATCTGCTGCAGCGAGTGCTGGCCGCCGGCCGCGGCCTCCATGGCCTTCGGGTCCCAGTTCCAGTTGCTGGCCGTGTGATACAAAAGCGCGGCGGCAACCGGCAGCAGGATCACGACGACACCGATCGCAACAAGCCCGCCTTTGCCGTCGCTCGCGCGCGCGCGATAGAGCGGCCAGACCACGAGCCCAAGGGCCACGGCGGCCATGATCGCCGCCAGGATGATGAACGTCGTCAAGCCGGCTCCTCCGGGTCAGGGCCGATCGGCGCCTTCGAGCGGCACAGGATCACGCGTGCGGCAATTCCCACGGTGATCAGCACCAGCAGCGCCGGGGCAGCCCACAGCACATACGTGCGTGCCCGCAGCGGCGGGTCGTAGAGCACGAAGTCGCCATAGCGGTCGGTCATGTAGCGCTTGATATCGGCGTCCGTCTGGCCGGCGGCGATCATCTCCTTGACCTGGCGCCTGAGGTCCGCCGCGAGGCCGACGGGCGAGTCCGCGATGGACTGGTTCTGGCACTGCACGCAGCGCAGCTCCCGGATCATGTGCTCATAGCGCGCCTGCAGTGCGGGATCCGGAAAAGCAGCCTCGGTGTCGATCGCGAGCGCGCCCGCACTTGAGAGCGCGAGCGCGACGAGGACTAGCCAACGACTCATCGGCCACCTCCGGCTTTCAGGTGCGGCACGAACTTCTCTTGCCAGGCCGCCTCGGTGATCGGCCCGATGTGCTTTGCGAGGACGGTGCCGGTGGCTGAGACGAGGAACGTCTCGGGCGCGCCGTACACCCCCCAGTTGATCGCAGTCCGGCCGTCGGCGTCCGAGCCGACCTGCTGATAGGGATTGCCGAGCTGCGCGAGATACTGCACCGCGAGATCCCGCTCATCTTTCCAGTCGATCCCGATCAGCGGCACGCCGCCAGTTCGGGCAATCGCGAGCAGCGCCGAGTGCTCCTCACGGCACCCGCCGCACCAGGTACCCCAGACGTTGAGCACGTACATCTTGCCCGCGAGCGCACGCGAGTCGACGAGTTGCGTCGGGTCGGTCACCGAGGGCAATGCGAACGCGGGGGCGGCCCTGCCGATCAGCGGTGACTGGATCTCGTGGACGTCGAGCTTGCCCTGGCCGATCCGCAGCAGCGCGAACGCGAACAGGGCTCCGAGCACGAGGAACGCCGCTGCCGGCGCGAAATAACGCCACATGCTGTTACGCCCTCTTTCCGGCGGCACCCGGCGCGAGCGCCGGCACCTCCGCGGTGCGGCGCACGCGATAGCGCTTATCGAGGATTGCAACCAGGCCGCCGAGCGCCATCACGACGGCCCCGAGCCAGATGTAGCGAACCAGTGGCTTGTACTGCAGGCGCATGCTCCACTTCCCGCCGCCCAGGTCATCGCCGAGCGCCACGAACAGGTCGCGGTTCCACGCGACCGCAATCCCGGCGTGCGTCATGGGATTTCGCTGCACGCGATAGACTCTCTTTTGCGTCGCCAGGTCCGAGACGACCGAGCCGCCGCGGCTGATCACGACACGGGCTTCGACCGCCTCATAGTTCGGACCGACGACCGGCTGGGTACCGAGATACTTGAAGTTGTACCCGGCGATGCTGGTCGATTCACCCGGCGCGAGGCTGACGTCTTTCTCGACCTTGTAGGACACGACGCCGGTCACGCCGATCACGAACACGCCGACGCCAAAGTGAGCGATCGCCATGCCGATGGCTGCGCGCGGCAGCTTCTGGCCGCGCCGCCAGGCCTCGACCGGCTCGATCAGCGCCGAGGCCATCACAAAGAACCCGGCGGTCAGTCCGACGACGGTCAGCGGCATTCCGATGCTGCCGTAGCCGCCGAGGGCGACGAGCAGCGCCAGCGCGAGCGCGGCCCCGGCAAGCGTCAGCAGTTGCCGCCGCCGGCTTTGCAGCATCGCGCGCTTCCAGCCGGCGTGCATGCCGACGCCGAGCAGCGCGACGAGCGGCAGCGCGGGCACGAGGAACACCATGTTGAAGTACGGTGGACCGACCGAGATCTTGCCCAGGTCAAAGGTATCCATCAGCAGCGGCCACAGCTCGCCGACCAGGATCAGTCCGGCGGCGGCGATCAGCAGTGCATTATTCAACAGCAGGAACGACTCGCGCGAGACGAGCTCGAAGCCACCCTCGGACTTCAGGGTCGGCGCCCGGATCGCGTACAGCGTCAGCGAGCCGACGATGAAGAACAGCAGCAGCGCCAGAATGAACAGGCCGCGCGACGGGTCCGAGGCGAATGCGTGCACCGACACCAGCACGCCGGAGCGCACGAGAAAGGTACCGAGCAGGCTCAGCGAGAACGCGAAGATCGCGAGCAGCAGCGTCCAGCTCTTGAACATGCCGCGCTTCTCGGTGACCGCCAGCGAGTGGATCAGCGCCGTCGTCGTCAGCCACGGCATGAACGAGGCGTTCTCGACCGGATCCCAGAACCACCAGCCGCCCCACCCAAGGACGTAGTAGGCCCACCAGCTGCCGAGCGCGATGCCGCAGGTGAGGCACATCCACGCGGCGACCGTCCACGGGCGGGTCCAGCGCGCCCACGGCGCATCGAGCCGGCCCGACAGCATCGCGGCGACCGCGAAGGCGAACGCGACCGAGGTCCCGACGTAGCCGATGTACAGCATCGGCGGATGTATCGCGAGCGCCGGATCCTGCAACAGCGGGTTCAAGTCCGCCCCGTCCATGGCCGCGGGCATGAGCCGCGTAAAAGGACTCGAGGTCAGCAGCGTGAAACTCGTGAAACCGACGCCGATCAGGCCGAGCACGCCGAGCACCCGCGCACGGAACGCGACCGGCAGACTCCCGGACAGGGCCGCGACCAGCAGTGTCCAGGTCGCGAGGATCATGATCCACAGCAGCAGCGAGCCCTCGTGCGCGCCCCAGACGGCCGCGATCCGGTACATCAGAGGCAGCGCCGAGTTCGAGTTGGTCGCGACGTAGTTGACCGAGAAGTCGTGGTTGATGAACGACCAGGTCAGCAGCCCGAAGGCGAGCGCGACGAACACCCACACGCCGGTGACGGCCGGCGTCACGACCTGCATCCACGACAGCCGGTTGCGGTGCGCGCCGGCGAGGCCGAAGAACGCCTGCGCGGCTGCGAGCAGCATGGCGAGGATCAGCGCAAATGTGCCGAGTTCGGGGATCACGTGCGGCCCTCCGGCGGGGGTGCGTGCTTCAGAGACTTGGCGACCTCCGGCGGCATGTACTTCTCGTCGTGCTTGGCGAGCACCTCGTCGGCGATGAACACGCCATCGCGCAGCTGGCCGTGGGCGATGACGCCCTGGCCCTCGCGGAACAGGTCCGGCAGCAGCCCGGTGTACGAGACCGTCACGTTGTGGGCGTAATCGGTGACGACGAAACGGACCTCGAGACTGCCGGGCGTGCGCTGCAGGCTGCCCTTCGTGACCAGCCCGCCGACGCGAAACGTCTTGCCGACCGGCGCCTGGCCGGCCGCGATCTGCGAGGGGTCGTAGAAGTACAGGAGATTATTGTCGAACGCCTTGAGCGCGACCGCGGTCGCCGCGGCAACCCCCAGCAGAATTGCGCTCACGGCGAGCAGTCGTTTGCGGCGCGGAGTCATGGAGCCTCCCCGGTCCTGGCCGGTGCGTGGATCGATGCGGGCTCGGTCGTCTGGCTCTGGTCCATTGCCACGCGCCGCAGCGCGCGCTCGAGTGCGCTCGCATGCAGGCGCAGCGCCGACCACACATTCCAGATCAGCACCGCGAGCGCGATGCCGTAGGAGGGCCAGACGAAACGAGCATAGCCTCCCATGTGCAGAAAATCATCCATGCTCATGTTCCTATTGACTTTTCAGACGGGTCCTAGTTCCCGGAGCCAGGCGGCATTGCGCTCGCGCACGAGCACCTCGCCGCGAACGCGAATGCAGACCAGCGCCGCGTACAGGAGCGTGAATCCGCCGAGGCACATCAGCAGCGGAATCAGCATCGACGGAGGCATCGCCGGGCCGCCCTTGCGCAGCACCGTCGAGCCCTGGTGCAGCGAGTTCCACCAGTACACCGAGAAGTGAATGATCGGCACGTTGACGACGCCAACTATCGCGAGCACGGCGCTCGCGCGGTCGGCGCGCTGCAGGTCGTCGAAGGCCGAGCGCAGCGCCATGTAGCCGAGGTACAGGAAAAACAGGATCAGCTGCGAGGTCAGGCGCGCATCCCACTCCCACCACGTGCCCCACATCGGGCGACCCCACAGCGAGCCGGTGGCAAGGCACAACAGCGCGAACGATGCGCCGATCGGCGCGGTTGCGGCCGCCAGCGCGTGCGCGAGCTTGATGCGCCACACGAGACCCACCGCGGCCGCCGCCGCCATCGTCGTGTAGCACATCAATGACAACCATGCGGCCGGAGCGTGCACGTACACGATGCGAAACGCATCGCCCTGCTGGTAGTCGGCGGGGGCCCGGACGAGGCCGCCGTAGATGCCGCCGACGATCAGCAGCGCCGCCGGGATCGCGAACCACGGGATCAGCCTGCCGGCGATCCGGTAGAAGTGCGGCGGTGAGGACAGCTTGTGAAACCAGGTCCAGGTGGCCACGATCCGTTACTCCAGGCTGATCCGAACGGCCGCGGCGGCGGCCAGCGGCGAGAGCGTCACGGCGAGAATCAGCATCGCCGCGAGCAGCAGCAGGGGCCCCGTGGCGGTCTCGCCGCGCATCGCGAGGTCCGTCGCGCGCGCCCCGAAGATCAGCACCGGCATCGCGAGCGGCAGCACCAGCAGCGACAGCAGCACGCTGCCGCGCCGCGAGCCGAGCGTGAGCGCAGCGCCGACCGCGCCGAGGAAGCTCAACACGCCCGTACCCAGCAGCAGCGCCGTCATCAGCACTCCGATCGAGCCTCCCGGCGCCGCCAGTGCCTCCGCGACGAGCGGCGCGGCCACCACCAGCGGCACGCCGCTGAGACACCAGTGCGCCAGCGTCTTGGCGAGCAGCAGCCAGCCGAGCGGCTGGCCGGACAGCGTCAGTTGCTCGAGCGTGCCGTCCTCGAGGTCGGCGCGGAATAGCGAGTCGAGCGCCAGCATCGAGGATAGCAGCGCCGCCACCCACACGACACCGGGCGCGATGCTCCGCAGCAGCGACGGCTCCGGACTCAGGGCCAGCGGAAACAGCGACGCGACCATCACGAAGAACACGACCGGGTGCGTGACCTGCTCCCAGCGGCGGAATGCGAGCCGCACGTCGCGCTCGAACACGAGCCACGCCGCCCGCCCAAGCCCGGTCGAGAGGCCGGTCATGCAAGCTCGAGGCGCCTGAGCGCCGTGCCGGGCAGGTCGATCTCGGCGTGGGCCGTCAGGATCACGATCCCGCCGTCGGCCACGTGTCTGGCGACAATCGCGGACAGGTCGCGAACGCCGGTCCAGTCGAGATTGGTGAACGGCTCATCGAGCAGCCACAGCCGCGCCCGGGCGAGCAGCACGCGGGCCATGGCGACGCGACGGCGTTGTCCCGCCGACAGCACCCGCACCGGCAGGTGGCTCTGGTCTGTCACCTCGAGCCGCTCGAGCACGGCGGCGATGGCCTCGGTGCCGGTCGGGTGCCGGAGGCGCGTCGCGTACTGAAGGTTCTCGAGCGGGGTCAGGTCCGCCTTGAGGGCGTTTTCGTGGCCGAGGTAGGCGAGCTCCGCCGCGTAGCCGTCGCGGTCATCGGTGATCGCACGGCCGTTCCAGACGAGCCGCCCCTCCTCCGGCCACAGGAACCCGGCCAGGGTCCTCAGCAGCGAGGTCTTGCCGCAGCCGTTCGGGCCGCGCACGTGCAGCGACTCCCCGGCCCCCGCCCGGAACGACAGCCCCCGCAGGACGTGGCGGGTGCCGCGCCACAGATGCAGGTTTTCCGCCTCGAGGGCTGCGTCCGCGGTGTCGGCCACGATGGATTAAACCCTTGAAAAAAAGAGGCCGGACTATATCAGCAAGCACCGCCCCATCTCCGGCGGTTTGCCGCAGCCGATTTCGGCGGTGCGAGCCCCTCAGCTGCGGATGAACCGCTCGAGGTCCTCGATCGTATGGCGCTGATCGTCGATCACGGCCTTGACGAGGTCGCCGATCGAGAGCACCCCGAGCACCCGGTCGTTCTCGACGACCGGCAGGTGCCGGATGCGCCGGTCCGTCATCATCTCCAGACACGTGTTGACCGAGGCGGCGCGCGTGACCGTCGTGACCGGAGAGCTCATGATCTGCGAGACGGGCGTGTCGGCCGAGGATCGCCCGAGCAAGATGACTTTGCGGGCGTAGTCGCGCTCCGACAAAATCCCGACGAGCGTCTGGCCCTTCAGCACGAGCAGTGCGCCGACGTGCTTCTCCGCCATCAGCCGAAGTGCGTTCAGGACCGGGTCGTCCGGCCCGATCCCGTACATCTCCGGCCCCTTCTCCTTCAGTATCTGCTCGATCGTGCGCATGATGCCCCCCTCGCCCACCGCAGCACAGTCGCTGGCCGCGCATCATGGCCCGGGTTCGCACCGTCCCGGTCGCCTCGGCCTCGAGCCACGCCCGCCCCCTGATTGTGCACCTCCGCGGGGCGGACGACGAGACGCGCCGGGGAAGGACAGTGGGCCGGTGAGTACCGCACTCGCCGGGGTCGGTCGACCCCGCCGGCAGCGGGTATTCCGGTCTTGATGGAGCGCACCGGAGCCTCAGCAGGGCGCGGGGTTCGCGGGCGTGTCGGACCACCGGTGCCGCGTGATTGCCACGCGCAGTCCCGGCGACGCACCGCGCCCTTCCCAGTCGCGTCCCCTGGTGTGTGCGCGCGGGGGGACTCGAACCCCCACGCCTTGCGGCCGCGGATTTTAAGTCCGCTACGTCTGCCAATTCCGCCACGCGCGCGGCTCCCGGAGCCTAGCATGAGGCTCAGAGCAGTCACGAGCGCCTGGGTGGCCCGCGCCCTGCGGGCGGCCACGTCGCGCTAGTTCGCCTTGGCGCTCGACAGGTACGCGGACACGTTCGCGATCTCGGCATCGCTCAGCGTCAGCTTCTTCTTGTGCTTCTTCTCGCCCGCGACGATGGCTTTCAGCGTCTTCTCGAGATCGGCCGCTGGTTTACCGGCGTTGTCCTTGAGCTCGTGGCAATCGGCGCAGACCTTGTCAAACAGCTGCTTGCCGGCGGCGGTGTCGGCCGCGCGCGCGGGCAGGCTCGCAGCGAGCACGGCGAGCGAGGCGGCCGCTGCGAGGATAATCGGGGTGTTCCTCATGGATAGGGCTCCTGGTGGCTGAACAGGTGTCGGGCGGGTGCGCCGCGCATTGGTCAAAGCCTAGTGGCAGCGGCGCTCGGTGAGTATCCGAAGATCCCGCAGTCTGCCGGAGCCGGGTCGCTGCCACCCGCGCTCCCGGGCGAGCGCCTGCTGTCCTGCGTCCGCGCCGCGCGATCGGCGCACGGTGGGGGATCAGTGGGCGGCCTGTGCTGCATAGGCCTTCCACGCCTCATCGACGATGTAGGCGTGGATCGCCTGCGCATCGGCTCGCGACAGTACGTCATCCCACCGGCCCATCCCGCCCGGCCGTAGCACGCCCTCGAGCACGATGTCGTAGAAAATCTGGTGCTTCTCCGGTGTCAGGCGCCGCAGGTCCGGGAGAATGCCGCGACCGAGCTCGTGACAGCGCCCGCAGAACCGGTTGTACAGCACCTCTCCCGCGGCGATCCGGGAGGTCGGCCCTTCGCGGGGCGGAGGCTGCGGAAAGGCCTGCTCGTGCAGTTCGGGTGGCAGCGGGACAGCGCCACCGTCGAGCTTGAGCGCGATGATCCTGCCCTCATTGTCATACCGGTACGCAGCCGACTGCGTCGGCAGCGGGTAATTCACCGCATTGCCTCCGTACCCGGCCATGACGACGACGTACTGGACGCCGCCGACGCGGTAGGTCGCAGGCGCCGCCATCACGCCGGTGCCGAGCGCGACGGTTGCCAGATGCGTCCCGGTCGCCGCGTTGTAGACGTTGAGGCTGCCGGCCGCATCGCCCTGGAACACGAGCCCACCGCCCGTCGACAGGACGCCGCCGTCCCAGCTGGTGACGGTCGGGACCTCCCATGCGAGCTTCTGGCGGACCGGATCCCAGGCGCGCAGCAACCCGCGGCTTGTCGCGGGCGGTAGCCCGCGATCCAGCTGTTCGATCGGGGGCAGCGGGCCATACAGGCTCCTGAGCGCCTTGCGGTCGTAGCTCTCGGGTACGAACGTGGGAACGGTAAACCATCCCTCGATCAGGCCCGCGCGCTGCCTGGCGGAGTCCATGAACACCATCGGCCATTCCATGGTGGGGATGTACGTCAGACGGGTCTCGGGGTTATAGGACATCGGCTGCCAGCTGTGGGCGCCGGACATGCCCGGAAAGATGAGCCTCTGCTCCTTGATGTAGTCGGCGGCCGGATTCGGGATTGGACGGCCCGTCTTCGGATCGATGCCCTTCGTCCAGTTCACGAACGCAAAGTTGTTCGCCGACAGCAATTTGCCCGTGGCCCGGTCGAGGACGTAGTAGTAGCCGTTCTTCGAGGCCTGCATCAGCACCTTGCGTGGCCCGTCGCCGACATCGAGCTCGGCAAGGATCATCTTCTGCGTGTTGTCATAGTCCCAGCGGTCGCCCGGTGTCGCCTGGTAGTACCACGCGAGCTGTCCGGACTCGGCGTGTATCGCGACGACCGATGCGGTGTACAGGTCATCCCCACCCGTCTGGCCGCCCTCCTTGATGTTGTAGGGAGCACTATTGGCGGTGCCGATGTAGAGCAGCTTCAGCTCTGGGTCGTAGCTGATTCCGTCCCACGCCGTCCCGCCGCTGCCCGCCTCCCAGCGGTGGCGCGGGTCCCAGGTCTTCACCGCCTCGACCAGATGCGGCTGGTCCTGTGGTCCTTCCCGCGGGTCGTGGGGCACGGTGTAGAAGCGCCAGCGGAACGCCCCGGTCTGTAGGTCGTAGGCGGCGACATAGCCGCGCACGCCGGCGAAGTCTGCCCCGGCGCTGCCGACGATGACGACATCGCCCGCGACGACGGGTGTCGCCGACACCGTGATCGGCGTCTTGGGACCCCGCGCCGGGAGCGTATCGACTTTCCACAGGCGCTTGCCGGTGGCAGCCTCAATCGCGTGCAGGTAGCCATCGAGCGCACCGACATACACGCGTCCGCGCCACACGGCGACTCCGCGATTGATCGCGTCGCAGCACGCGTACCGGCCCCACTGTCCGTCGACCTCGGGGTCATACGTCCACAGTTCCCGGCCCGTCGCTGCCTCGAGCGCATAGACCCGCCCGAAATTGCCGCTCGTGTACAGGGCGCCATCGACGACCACCGGAGTTGCCTCGAGTCCGCGCCGCGTCCCGAGCCGGTACTGCCACGCGAAGCCGAGGCGCCCAACGTTGCCGGCATTGATGTCGGCGAGCGGGCTGTAATACGTCCCGCCGGCATCGCGGCCCGTCATCAGCCACTGGTCTGGCTCCGTCGCGGCGTGCGCGAGTCGTGCCGAATCAACCATGCCGGGCTGTGGCGTTGCGGCCGGCGCGGTCGCGGGCGGCGAGCGTCCCGGGTGGCAGGCGGACATGCTCGCGGCCAGTGCGAACCCCGACAGCAGACTCAGCGCAGTGGTTCTCATCATCGACGCCGTCCGGGGTTATTCACGGGGTGCGCAGCGCATGGGCCGGAATCGACGGTCGCCGGTGGCTCGGTCAGTCACGCGGCTCGTCGATCCGCCAGTCTGTGTGTGCTTCGCGCGTGACCGTTCGAGTTGTCGGGCGCACCACGCTGCCCGCGGGGCTTGGAGGCGTCGGCCGGAATCGAACCGGCGTACGCGGATTTGCAGTCCGCTGCGTGACCACTCCGCCACGACGCCGGGAAACATTTGGAGCGGGAAACGAGGCTCGAACTCGCGACCTCAACCTTGGCAAGGTTGCGCTCTACCAACTGAGCTATTCCCGCCCGCGGCGAACCGGGAATTCTAAAGGGCGGCGGCGCCCTGTCAAGGACGGCCCTCAGGGCACGCGCCGGCGACTGAGTTCCGGCCACGCTGCCTGCAGATACAGCACCATCGACCACAGCGTCAGCACCGCGGCGATGACCGTGAGCGCAAGCCCCAGACGATAGATCGGCAGGCCCCACAGGTCCTCGTAGAACAGCATCATTGACAGGCCGACGATCTGCGCGATCGTCTTGAACTTGCCGAGCGCGCTGACCGCGACCTTGCGGCGCGCGCCGATCTCCGCCATCCACTCGCGCAGTGCCGAGATCGCGATCTCGCGGCCGATGATGACGGCCGCGGTCAGCGTCACGTACCAGACGGGATTGCGCGAGACGATCAGCACGAGCGCGGTCGCGACGATCAGCTTGTCGGCGACCGGGTCGAGAAACTCGCCCAGCGGCGATTCCTGGCCGGTGCGCCGCGCGATGTAGCCGTCGAGCGTGTCGGTGATGCCGGCGACGGCGAACAGCAGACCCGCCGCGACGTCGCCCCAGCCGAACGGCAGGTAGAACAGCCCGACGATGACCGGGATCAGCACGATCCGCAGCCCGGTCAGCAGGTTCGGAATCGTGTAGCGGCTCGTCACGCGTCAGCCACCCGGGTGCAGGCGTTCATAGATGGCTTCCGCGAGCCGGTGGCCGATCCCGCGGACCCGCGCGAGGTCCTCGACGCCCGCGCCAAGCACACCGTGCAGGCCGCCGAACTGCTTCAGCAACTCGCGCCGGCGACCCGGCCCGAGCCCCGCGACGTCCTCGAGTATCGATCCCTGGCGCGCCTTGGCGCGCCGTGCCCGATGCCCCGCGATCGCGAAGCGATGTGCCTCGTCGCGCACGCGCTGAATGAGATGCAGCGCGCGCGAGTCGGCTGGAAGTATAAGTGGCGCATCGGCGCCCAACAAGAAAAGACGTTCCTGGCCGACCCGCCGATCGGCGCCCTTGGCAACGCCCACGACTGCCGGCACGCCGACCTCGAGCGTCGCCAGCACCCCACGCGCCTCGGCGAGCTGGCCGGGCCCGCCGTCGATCAAGAGCACGTCGGGCACCGGCGCCTCACCCGCCTTGACGCGCCGGTAGCGGCGCTCGAGGGCCTGGCGCAGCGCACCGTAGTCGTCGCCGGGCGCGAGGCCCTCGATGTTGAAGCGGCGGTAGTCCGCCTTGATCGGCCCGTCGCTGCCGAACACGACGCACGCAGCGACCGTTGCCTCGCCACGCGTGTGGCTGACGTCGAAACACTCGAGTCGCCGCGGGACGGTGGCGAGGCCGAGCGCGTGTCCGAGCGCGGCGAGCTGCTCGGCGATGCCGGCCGTGGTCGCGATCCGCATCTTGAGCGCCTCGGTCGCGTTGTCGCGCGTCATGTCGAGCCAGCGCGCCTTGAGCCCGCGCTCGGCACGCTTGAGCACCACGCGGTGGCCGGCGCGCTCGCTGAGCGCGGCGGCGAGCACGTCGGCGTCAGCGACGTCCGCCTCGAGCACGATCTCCTCGGGCGCCGGATGCGTCAGGTAGTGCTGGGCGAGGAACGCCGCGACCACATCCTCCCGCTCGGCGAACGGCGCGCGCGCGAAGTAGGTCGTCGTGCCGAGATTCTGGCCGCCGCGCACGAACATGAGCCCGATGCAGTACTCGCCCGGGCCCGCCACGACTGCGACCGCGTCGCACTCGAGCTCGACCCCGGCGGTGACGATCTGTTTCGCCTGGATGCTCTTCAGCGCCGCGAGCTGGTCGCGCAGCGCAGCGGCCTTCTCGAATGCTAGCGCCGCCGCCGCCGCATCCATCCGCGCGGCGAGGTCGGTCGCGACCTCGTCGTTGCGGCCGTCGAGGACGCGCACCGCGGCGCTCACGTCGGCCGCGTAGTCGGCGCGGCTGACGAGCCCGACGCACGGGGCCGAGCAGCGCTGGATCTGGTACTGCAGGCACGGCCGCGTGCGGTTCGCGAAGTCGCTGTCCTCGCACTGCCGGAGCCGGAAGATCTTTTGCAGCTGCAGCAGCGTTTCGCGGACCGCGACCGTGCTGGGATAGGGCCCGAAGAACCGCCCGGGCAGTCTGCGGCTGCCGCGGTAGAAGCTCAGGCGCGGGAACTCCTGGTGCGTCGTCAGGTACAGGAATGGAAAGCTCTTGTCGTCCCGGAGCAGGATGTTGTAGCGCGGCTTCAGCTTCTTGATCAGGTTGAACTCGAGGAGCAGCGCCTCCGTGTCCGAGTTCGTCACCGTGACCTCGATCGCCGCGACCTGCTGGACGAGCGCCAGCACCTTGGGCTGCACGAGGTCGGCGCGGAAGTAGCTCGCGACGCGCGCCTTGAGATTGCGCGCCTTGCCGACGTAGATCACGCGGCCGGTCGCGTCCTGCATCCGGTAGACGCCGGGCCGCGTCGGGAGCGAGGCGACGAAAGCCTTCGGGTCGAACGGCGGCGGCGCGGGCCCGGTCACGCTGTCGGCGAGCGCGCCAGCCCCTGCCGCCGGCGGGGGTGCGCCGGCAGCCGCAGAGTCCGGGGCGGGCGGAAGGTCGGGTGGCGGCATCGGCAGCTATGTTCCGGTCGCCGCCACCCGCGGCGCAAGTCCGGTCAGCCGGTCTTGAACTGGGCCTCCTCGGTGGAGCCCTTCATCGCGGTCACCGAGGAGGTGCCGGCGCTGACGGTCGTTGTCACGTCGTCGAAGTAGCCGGCGCCGACCTCGCGCTGGTGCTTGGTGGCCGTGTAGCCGTCCTTCTCGGCGGCAAACTCGGCCTGCTGGAGCGCGACGTAGGCCGACATCTGCTTCTCTTTGTAGCCTTTCGCCAGCTGGAACATCGAGAAGTTGATCGCGTGGAAGGCCGCGAGCGTGATGAACTGGAACTTGTAGCCCATCGCGGCGAGCTCGCGCTGGAACTTTGCGATCGTCGCGTCGTCGAGCGTCTTCTTCCAGTTGAACGACGGTGAGCAGTTGTAGGCGAGGAGCTTGCCCGGGTACTCGCGGTGCAGGCCCTCGGCGAACAGCCTCGCCTCATCGAGATCGGGATGGGCGGTCTCGCACCACACGAGATCGGCATACGGGGCGTAGGCGATGCCGCGGGCGATCGCCTGCTTCAGGCCCGCCCTCACGTGGAAGAACCCCTCGGACGTGCGCCCCTTCGCCGCGTCGATGAACGGCGCGTCGCGCTCGTCGACGTCACCGGTCAGCAGGCTCGCGCTCTCGGCATCGGTGCGCGCCACCAGCACGGTCGGGACGCCGAGCGTGTCGGCCGCGAGCCGCGCGGCGACCAGCTTGTTGATCGCCTCCCGCATCGGCACCAGCACCTTGCCGCCCATGTGGCCGCACTTCTTCGCCGAGGCCAGCTGGTCCTCGAAGTGCACGCCGGCGGCACCCGCCTCGATCATGGCCTTCATCAGCTCGAAGGCGTTGAGCACGCCGCCGAAGCCCGCCTCGGCATCGGCGACGATCGGCTGCAACCAGTCGATCGCATCGTTCCCCTCGGCGTGGTGGATCTGGTCGGCGCGTAGCAACGTGTTGTTGATCCTGCGGACCACCGCCGGGACGGAGTCGGCCGGGTACAGCGACTGGTCGGGGTACATCTCGCCCGCATTGTTGGAATCGCCAGCCACCTGCCAGCCCGACAGGTAGATCGCCTTCAGCCCCGCCCGCACCTGCTGCATCGCCTGGTTGCCGGTCAGCGCGCCGAGTGCATTGACGAACGGCATCGTCTGCAGGTGGCGCCACAGCTTGTCGGCGCCGAGCTTGGCGAGCGTGTACTCGACCGGCACGGTTCCGCGCAGCCGGACGACGTCCGCGGCGCCGTAGCCGCGCCTGACGCCCTTCCAGCGGGGGTTCGAACTCCACTCGCGCTCGAGCTGCTCGGTCGTCAGAAACGTCATCGCGGTTCTCCAGGTGCGTTAGTCAATGTCGCGGTATGCGGTCAGGGTCAGGAACGAGGCAAACCTCTCGCTGGCGGTCAGTCCGCTGAAGAGCTCCGCCGCCCGCTCGAAATGGCCGGCGGCGTAGGCGCTGTCGCCGACCTCCGCCCTGAGCTTACCGAGCTCCTCGCGCACGATGGCCGCCACCAGCGGCAACGTCACCGGCCGGCCGTCGGCGAGCGCGCGGCGGTGGTGCAGCCACTGCCAGACCTGGGCGCGCGAGATCTCGGCGGTGGCCGCATCCTCCATCAGGTTGTAGATCGGCACGCAGCCGTTGCCGCCGAGCCAAGCGGCGAGGTACTGGATGCCGACAGCGATGTTGTTGCGCAACCCCGCCTCGGTGATCGTCCCGTCGGGCACCGTCAGCAGGTCGGCAGCAGTCACCACGACGTCCTCGCGCAGGCGCGCGAGGTTGTTCGGCCCCGGCATCAGCCGGTCGAACACCTGCTTGGCAATTGGCACGAGCCCCGGGTGCGCGACCCAGGTGCCGTCGTGTCCGTCGCCCGCCTCGCGCTCCTTGTCGGCGCGAACCTTCGCGAGTGCCTGCTCGTTGGCGGCGGGGTCGTTCTTGATCGGAATCTGCGCCGCCATGCCGCCCATCGCGAATGCGCGGCGCCGGTGGCAGGTCCTGATGACGAGCAGCGAATAGCTGCGCAGGAAATGCGTCGTCATCGTCACCTGGTAGCGGTCCGGCAGCACGAAGGCCGGGTCGTGGCTGAACTTCTTGATGAAGCTGAAGATGTAGTCCCAGCGCCCGCAGTTGAGCCCGACGATGTAGTCCTTGAGCTCGTGGAGAATCTCGTGCATCTCGAAGGCGGCGAGGATCGTCTCGATGAGCACCGTGCACTTGATCGTGCCGTGCCGGATGCCGAGCCGCTGCTCGGCGAAGGCGAAGACGTCGTTCCACAGGCGCGCCTCGAGGTGGCTCTCGAGCTTCGGCAGGTAAAAATAAGGACCGGTGCCGCGCCGTGTCAGCTCGGCGTGATTGTGAAAAAGGTACAGGCCGAAGTCGACGAACGCGCTCGCAATCGGCGCGTCGTCGAGCAGGCAATGCTTCTCCTCGAGGTGCCAGCCGCGCGGCCGGACCATCAGCACGGCGGTGCGCTCGTTGGGCCGGTAGCTCTTGCCCTCCGGGCTGGTGAACTCGATGGTCCGCCGGACAGCGTCGCGCAGGTTGATTTGGCCGCTGATGAGGTTCGCCCAGCTCGGGCACAGCGAGTCCTCGCAATCGGCCATGAACACGTCGGCGCCCGAGTTGAGCGCGTTGATGATCATCTTGCGCTCGGTCGGGCCCGTGATCTCGACTCTGCGGTCGAGCAGGTCGGCGGGAATCCCCGCGATCGTCCAGTCCGATTCGCGTATCGCCCGCGTCTCGGGCAGGAAGTCCGGGAGCGCGCCGGCATCGAGCGCCGCCTGCCGCTGCTCGCGACGCGCCAGCAGCGCCTTGACCTGCGGGCCGAAGCGCCGCGCGAGCTCGGCGACGAACGCGACCGCAGCCGGTGTCAGGATCGTGTCGTAGCCGGCCGCCATTGCACCGCGGATCTCGAGCCCCGGTGCGGCGCGGCTGGCAGCGGCTGCGGTTGCGATCTCGGTCACTGGACTCCTGAGGGGACGGGGACAACGGGCTCGGTCGCCGAGACGGAACGCTCAAGAACCGTCTGTTGCGACGCAAAATGATACCGGCCGATACACTCCGCGCGCAACCAAACAGTCGGAAGTGCCTCACTCCGCCGGACATGCGCCTTCTTCTGTTCAACAAGCCGTTCCAGGTTTTGACCCGGTTCACCGGCGGCGACGGGCGCCGTACCCTCGCGCAGTACGTGACGACGCCGGGGGTCTACCCGGCCGGCCGGCTGGACTATGACAGCGAGGGGCTGCTGCTGCTGACCGACGACCCGCGGCTCCGGGGCGCGATCACCGAGCCCCGCCAGGCGCTTGAGAAAACCTACTGGGTCCAGGTCGAGGGGGAGCCGACCGAGGCGGCGCTCGCGGCGCTGCGCCGCGGCGTGCGGCTGGCCGATGGCCTGACCCGGCCCGCCCGCGCGCACCGGATCGAGCCACCGGCCGGGCTGTGGCCCCGCGACCCGCCGATCCGCGTCCGGCTCCGGCTCCCGACGGCGTGGCTCGAGCTCGGCATTTGCGAAGGACGCAATCGCCAGGTCCGGCGGATGACGGCCGCGGTCGGGTTGCCGGCGCTGCGACTGGTGCGCTCGGCAGTGGGGCCGTTCACGCTCGCCGGGCTCGCGCCGGGGGAGGTCCGGCAGGTGGAGGCGGCGCGCGCCGCGGCGTTTCGCGGCGCGCTGCTTGCGCTCAGCGCACGCGCCCGTGGCGCGCGATCCGCATCGCGACCTCCATCGCCTGCTCGTAGTTCAGGCGCGGATCGACGTTCGAGCGGTACGCCCGGCCGAGGTCGCCGTCGATGAGACCCCGCGCGCCACCGGTGCACTCGGTGACGTCGTCGCCGGTGAGTTCGAGGTGCACGCCGCCGAGCATCGAACCGTGCGCCGCGTGAATCGCGAACGATGACTCGAGTTCGCCGAGGATGTTGTCGAAGCGCCGCGTCTTGACCCCGGTACTCGTCGTCTCGGTATTGCCGTGCATCGGGTCGCACACCCAGACGACCTCGGCGCCGGCGGCGCGCACCGCCTCGATCAGGCCCGGCAGCTTCGCCTCGACCTCGCCGGCGCCGAAGCGGTGAATCAGCGTGAGGCGTCCCGGAATCCGCTCGGGATTGAGGATCCGCGTCAGCTCCTTGATGTACTGCGCATCGCTCGCGGGACCCACCTTGACTCCGATCGGGTTCGCGATCCCGCGGAAGTACTCGACGTGGCCATCGCGCAGCCCCGCGGTGCGCACGCCGATCCATGGCAGGTGCGCCGACAGGTTGTACCAGCGGGCGCGCCGCGGAATGAAGCGTGTCTGCGCCTGCTCGTAGAGCAGGTGCAGACCCTCGTGGCTCGCGTAGAAACTCACCCGCTGCGAGTCGTGCACGGGGCGGCCGGTGATCGACTCGAAGAAATGCAGCGAGTCGCCGAGCGATTCGACGATGCGCTTGTAGTCCTCGAACTTCGGGGAGTGGCGCATGAAGTCGAGGTCCCAGGCCTCCGGGTGATGCAGGTCGGCGAATCCCCCGTCGATCAGCGCGCGGACGAAGTTGAGCGTGAGCGCCGCGCGTTCATAGCCGCGCAGCAGCAGCTGCGGATCGGGCTCGCGCGACGGTGCATCGAAAGGCGGGCGGTTGACAATGTCGCCGCGGTAGGACGGAAGGCTCACGCCGTCGCGCGTCTCCAGATCCGCCGAGCGAGGCTTGGCGTACTGGCCGGCCATGCGGCCAATGCGGATGATCGGCTTCTTGAGCCCGTGCATCAGCACGAGGCTCATCTGCAGCAGGATCTTGAGCTGCTCGACGATGCGCTCGGAGGTGCAGTCTTCCAAGGACTCGGCACAATTGCCGCCCTGCAGGATGAACGCCTGACCGCGCTGCGCGGCCGCGAGCCGCTGGTGCAGCTCGTCGACCTCGTAGGACACGACGATCGGCGGCAGGCTCGCGAGCGCCACCAGGGCGCGGTCGAGCGCTGCCGGGTCGCGGTAGACCGGCTGCTGGAGCGTCGGCCTGCGCTGCCAGGACGCCGGGCTCCAGTCATCGCTGCGCGTGGCTGTGACCATGGATCGATCCTACCATCAGGCGCCGGCGTGTTTGCAGTGCAATAAAAGCCCCCGGCGGGCGCTGCTCCGGGACACGCGGCTGCCGCCGACGGCCGGTCGGCCGGTCTGCCTCAGGGTTGGTGGCCCTCGCCGGCCTTCGCTTCCTGCCAGAACGACTCGAGCGCGTCTGGTTGGACGGCGCCCGTGGCGCGCGCGCGTTCCTCGACGTGCCTGAAGCGCGCGACGAAGCGGCCGTTCGCGCTGCGCAAGGCGGCCTCGGGATCGACCCCGAGGTGGCGGGCGAGGTTTGCGATCGCAAGCAGCAGATCGCCGAGCTCGTGTTCGACCGCGGCGGCGGCGCCGGCGGTGCGCGCCGCATCGAGCTCCTGGAGCTCCTCCCCCACCTTGTCGCGCGCGCCCTGAGGGTTGGGCCAGTCAAAGCCGATGCGCGCCGCGCGCCTGCCGAGCTTGACGGCCCGGCTGAGTGCCGGGAGCGCGAGCGGCACGCCCTCGAGCACGCTCGCTGATTGTCCCGCGGCGACCATCTCGACGGTCTTGATCTCCTCCCAGCGGCGCGACTGCGCGGCCGCGCCTGCGAGACGCTCCTCTCCGAACACGTGAGGGTGGCGCCGGATCAGCTTCGCCGAGATGCCGCGCACCACCGCCGCGAAGTCGAATGCGCCCTGCTCGCGTGCGAGCTGTGCGTGAAACACGACCTGCAGCAGCAGGTCCCCGAGTTCCTCGCGCAGCCCCGCGAGGTCGCCTCTCTCGATCGCATCGGCCACCTCGTAGGCCTCCTCGAGCGTGTACGGCGCGATCGTGGCGAAGCTCTGCTCGAGGTCCCAGGGACAGCCGCTCACGGGGTCGCGCAGCCGCGCCATGATTGCAAGCAGCTCATCCACGGCTGGCGCTCCCGGCAGCGCCCGCCCCGGCCGTCAGGACCTCGGCGAGTCCGATCAGCATGCCGGCGGTTGCTCCCCAGATCGTGCGGGTGCCGCACGGAATCTCGTAGAGCGTCACGAACAAGCCGCCGAGCGTCCGCTGCCGCGGTCGGTGATTCGCCGGGTCGAGCACGTGGCGCAGCGGAACCTCGAACACCGCCGCGACCTCGACCGGGTCGAGCGTGAACGGGGTTCCGGGCGCGACGAGCGCGACCACGGGCGTCACCCGGTAGCCGGTGATGATCAGCTGATCCGGCAGGAAGCCGAGCACCTCGACGTGGCGCCGGTTGAGGCCGATCTCCTCCTCGGTCTCGCGCAGCGCCGCCGCCACCGGGTCCGACTCTCCCGGCTCGAGGCGCCCGCCGGGGAAGGAGATCTGCCCGGGATGGTGCCTGAGGTCCGCGGCCCGCTCGGTCAGGAGCACGGTGAGCTCGTCGGGATGATCGACGATCGGGATCAGCACGGCCGCCGGGGTCGGGTGTTCCGGCAGCAGGTGCCGAAGCGGCCGGCCGGCGTCGGCCGTGAGCCCGGCAATCCGCGCCTCGGCCGGATCCCCCTGCACGGTCCCGGCGAGACGCTCCCGCAGCAGCGCCCGCAGGTCGCGCTCGGCGACGGGCGACAGGTGCGGCGACGGGCTCACTCGGGTTTCGGGCTGCGCGTCAGCCGGCGCGGATCGAGGAGCTCGGCGAGCTGCGCGCGCGGCAGTCCGGTGACCCGCACCGCGACCTCGAGCACGGGCTCGCCGGTCGCGTAGGCTTCCTTCGCAATCCGCGCGCCCGCCTCATATCCGATCAGCGGATTGAGGGCCGTGACCAGGATCGGATTGCGGGCGAGGGCCGCGGCGAGCCTGGGCTCGTTGATCGTGACTCCCGCGAGCGCGCGGTCGGCGAGCGCGCGGGCGGCGTTGGCGATGAGCTCGAGGCTCTCAAGCAGGTTGCTGGCGATGACCGGCAGTCCGGTGTTCAGCTGGAATACTCCAAACTGCGCAGCCATCGCGATCGTCGCATCGTTTCCGATGACCTGCGCGGCGGCCATCGCGACCGCTTCCGGCACGACCGGATTGACCTTGCCCGGCATGATCGACGAGCCCGCCTGCAGCGCGGGCAGGGAGATCTCCCCGAGTCCGGCCAGCGGCCCCGAGTTCATCAGCCGCAGGTCGGTGGCGATCTTGAGCAGCGTGATCGCGGCCGCCCGCGTCTGGCCGGAGAGCTCGACCGCGGTGTCCTGGCAGGCGAGCGCCGCAAAGCAGTTGGGGTTCGGCACGAACGCGAGTCCGGTGCGGGCCGCGAGTTCCGCCGCGACGCGCGCGCCGAATTCCGGCGGCGCGTTGAGTCCGGTGCCGATCGCAGTGCCGCCCTGCGCGAGCCGCAGCACGCGCGGCAGCGTCGCCTCGAGGCGCGCGACGGCATCGTTCACCTGCGCCTGCCAGCCACTCCATTCCTGGCCGACCGTCAGCGGCACGGCATCCATCAGATGCGTGCGGCCGGTCTTGACGATGGCCTCGAGTGCCGGGATGCGTGCGCCGAGCGTGGCGCTCAGGTGCCGCAACGCCGGCAGCAGTGCCGCGTGCGTGCGCAGCGCCGCGCTGACATGGATCGCCGTCGGGATGCAATCGTTGCTGCTCTGGCTGCGATTGACGTCGTCGTTCGGGTGCACGGGCGCGCCGAGGTCCTGGGTCGCGAGCTGCGCGAGGACCTCGTTGACGTTCATGTTGGTACTGGTGCCGGAGCCCGTCTGGAACACGTCGAGCGGAAAGGCCGCGGCGTGCGCGCCCTCGGCCACCGCGAGCGCCGCGCGCTCGATGGCGGCGGCCCGCGGCGGGTCGAGCGTACCGAGCGCCGCATTGGCGCGGGCCGCGGCCCACTTGACCAGCGCCAGGGCCCGGATGAAGGCCGGCGGCAGCACGCGCGCGCTCAGGCGGACGATGTCGAGGGCACGCTGCGTTTGCGCGCCCCAGGGTGCGTCGGCCGGAATGGCCACGGCACCCATGCTGTCGTGCTCGACCCTTAAGTCCTTGTCGGGCATTCCTTCGGGAGCGATAGACTATGGATTCTCATCCTAGCACTTTAAGGACGGGCCGCACCGTGACCGACCGCCCCCAGCCACCGTCCGCCGCGCTCGATGCGCTGTCTCCGGTCGACGGACGTTATGCCGAGAAATGCGCGGAGCTGCGGCGGCTGTTCAGCGAAGCCGCGCTGATCCGCCACCGCGTGCGCGTGGAGGCCGAGTGGTTCCTGTTCCTGGCGCGGGAGATGGCGCTGCCCGAGTTGCGCAACACGCCCCGGGCAGTGCTCGCGGCCGCGGCCGAGCTCGCCGCGCACGCGGCGCCGGGCGAGGCGGCGGCCGTCAAGGCCGCAGAGGAGCGCATCGCCCACGACGTCAAGGCGGTCGAGTACTTCGTCAGGTCGCAACTGGCGGCGGCGGGCGCCGGCAGCGCTGAGCTCGAGTTCGTGCACTTCGGCTGCACCTCCGAGGACATCAACAACCTCGCCTATGCGCTGATGCTGCAGGCGGCGCGCGATGAGGTGTTGCTGCCGGCAATCGGCCGCATCCACGACTGGCTCATCGCCCACGCGCATCGCCACGCGGACCTGCCGATGCTGTCGCGTACGCACGGCCAGCCGGCGAGCCCGACGACGCTCGGCAAGGAGCTCGCCAACGTCGCGGCGCGGCTCGGCGCGGCGCGCGAGGCCTTCGCCGCAGTGCCGGTGCTCGGCAAGATCAACGGCGCGGTCGGCAACTGGAATGCGCATCTCATCGCCTATCCCGATCGCGACTGGCGCGCCGCCGGCAAGGGTTTCGTCACCAGGCTGGGACTCGGCTGGAACGAGTACACGGTGCAGATCGAGCCGCACGACTGGATTGCAGCCTACTGCGACGCGCTCGCCCGTCTCGACACCATCCTGATCGACTTCGCGCGCGACGCGTGGGGCTACATATCGCTCGGCTACTTCAGACAGCGGGTGGTCGCAGGCGAGGTCGGCAGCTCGACGATGCCGCACAAGGTCAACCCGATCGACTTCGAGAACGGCGAGGGGAATCTGGGGCTTGCGAACGCACTGTTGCGGCACTTCGCCGACAAGCTCCCTGTCTCGCGCTGGCAGCGCGACCTCACGGACTCGACCGTGCTGCGCAACCTCGGCGTCGCGCTCGCGCATGCGCTGCTGGCCTTCCGGTCGATCGAGCGCGGCCTTGGCCGGCTCGAGGCCAACGCCGGCCGCCTCCGCGAGGATCTCGATGCGAACTGGGAAGTGCTCGGTGAGGCCGTGCAGACCGTGATGCGCCGCTATGGCGTGCCGGATGCCTACGACCGCCTCAAGGAGCTGATGCGCGGGCAGCGCGTGGACGCCGCCGCGCTGCGGGCGTTCGTCGCCGGCCTGCCGATCCCGGCCGCCGAGCGCGAGCGCCTGGCGCGGCTGACGCCGGCCGACTACACAGGCCTTGCGCGGGAGCTGGCTCGGGATGTGTGAGGCGCATGACATCGCGGTCGAGATTACGGACTGGGCCGCGCACGGCGCGGAGCTCGCCGCGATCCGCCGGGCCGTGTTCTGCATCGAACAGGGCATCGCCGAGGCCGACGAGTGGGACGGGGCCGACTGCGACGCGGCGCACGTTCTGGCGCGCCTCAAGCGTGATCCGGTTGGCACAGGACGACTGCTGGCCACCGGTAAGATCGGACGGCTGGCAGTGCTCGATAGCGCCCGGCGACTCGGTATCGGCAGGCTCATGCTGCGCCGCCTCGTGGAACTCGCGCGGGCCCGCGGGCTCGACGGAGTCTACCTGCACGCGCAGGTCACGGCGTTCGACTTCTACGGCGCACAGGGTTTCGTTGCCGACGGGCCCGAGTTCGACGAAGCAGGGATCCGTCATCGGAGGATGCGGCTTGCATTTTCCGCCGAGCAACGTCCTGATTCCGCGGCTGACGGAGCCGCGCACCCTGCTGTCGACGGTTGAGGGGGTCCGCACTGCGGCGACCACGGTCGCCGCCAGCGCGCAACGCGTGCTGACCCTGTGCACCCACGACCTTGAGTCCGCGATCTACGAGTATCCGCCGTTCATCGATGCGGTGAAGCGCCTGGTGCTCGGGCCGCGATTCGCCAAGGTGCGCGTGCTGGTGCTGAACCCGGGCCGGATCATGTACAGCCGGCACGAGTTCATCACGCTGGCGCGCAAGCTCACGAGCTACATCGAGATCAGGAACGCCCAGGCCCCGTTCCGCGAGAACCCGTCGACGTTCATGGTCGCCGATGACCGGGCGACCCTGTACCGGTTGCAGCACACGCGCTGGGACGGCATCTGCGAGCTCAGAAATTCCGATGTCGCGCGCCTGCACCTCGACCGCTTCGACGAGGCCTGGAATCCAAGCGCCACGCCGCGCACCCCGGCCACCCAGCGCAGCTGAGTACAGCTCCCGGCCGGCTATACTCGCCCGATGAACGAGCGGGTCATCGTCGCGCTGTCGGGCGGCGTCGATTCGGCCGTCGCGGCGCTGCTGCTGCGCCGCGCGGGCCGCGACGTCGAGGCGCTGCACATGACGAACTGGGACCAGGACGAGGCCGGCTACTGCACCGCGGCCGCCGACTGGCAGGACGCGCGCCGGGTGGCCGACGAGCTCGGAATGCCGCTGCACCGCGTCAGCTTCGCCGCCGAGTACCGCGAGCGCGTCTTCAGCCACTTCCTCGCCGACTACGCGGCGGGACTGACGCCGAATCCGGACATCCTGTGCAACCGCGAGGTCAAGTTCGGCGCCTGCCTCGACTACATGCGCCGCCTCGGCGGGCGCTGGCTCGCGACCGGCCATTACGCCCGGATCGCGACGACCGATGGCAGCCACCGGCTGCTGCGGGCCCGCGACCGGGAAAAGGACCAGAGCTACTTCCTGCAGCAGATGCCGCGCGCGGCGCTCGGCGCGACGCTGTTTCCGCTCGGCGCCCTGACCAAGGGCGAGGTGCGCGATCTCGCGCGCCGCGCGGGGCTCCCGGTCCACGACCGGCCCGACAGCGCCGGCATCTGCTTCATCGGCGAGCGGCCGTTTCGCGCCTTCCTCGAGACCTACCTCAAGCCGCGGCCGGGCCCGATCGAGACCGCCACGGGCGAGCCACTCGGTCGCCACGACGGCCTGATGTACCACACGATCGGCCAGCGCCATGGCCTGCGCATCGGCGGGCACCGGCAGCACGCCGGGACTCCGTGGTACGTGGCGCGCAAGGACATTGCGCGCAACGCCCTGATCGTTGTCCAGGGGCACGATCACCCGTTGCTCCGCGTCGCGGCACTGACGACCGGGCCCGTCGCGTGGCTCGCCGCCGAGCCCGCCGCGCGTCTCGAGTGCAGCGTGCAGGTGCGTCACCGCCAGACGCCTGTGCCGTGCCGGCTCGAGTGGAGCGCGGGCGGCGCGCGCGTCTCGCTCGCGACCGCGCTGTGCGCAGTGGCGCCCGGACAGCACGCCGCGTTCTACGTGGGCGAGGAGTGCCTCGGCGGCGGCGTGATCGTTGCTGCCGAGTCCGGGGCCGACGCGCGCGTCGAATCGTCGGCGGCCTGAGCCGGCGACAGCCGCGCGGCGCCGCTCGGCGCGCCCGCACCCGCTATAATTACGGGGCCGCCGCCGGAGGACCCATGACCGACAGCTTCAAGACGCGCGCCACGCTCGAGGTGGCGGGCCGCAAATACCGCTACCACCGGCTGCCGGCGATCACCGGCCACGATCTCGGTCGCCTGCCCTACTCGCTCAGGATCCTGCTCGAGAACCTGCTGCGCTTCGAGGATGGCATCAACGTCACCAAAGGCGACATCGAGGCGCTGCTCCACTGGAACCCCTCGGCCGCGCCGTCCCACGAAATAGCGTTCACGCCGGCGCGCGTCGTGATGCAGGACTTCACAGGCGTGCCCTGCATCGTCGACCTCGCCGCGATGCGCGAGGCGATCGTCCGGCTCGGCGGGGATGCTTCGCGCGTCAATCCGCTCGCGCCGGCGGAGCTCGTGATCGACCACTCGGTGCAGGTCGATGCCTACGGCGGGCCGGACTCGCTGGCGAAGAACACCGCGATCGAGTTCGGCCGCAACGGCGAACGCTACGCTTTCCTGCGCTGGGGCCAGACGGCATTTCACAACCTCAAGGTCGTGCCGCCGAGCACCGGGATCGTGCACCAGGTGAACCTCGAGTACCTCGGCCGCGTGGTGTTCAGCAACGATGCGGGCGGGACAACCTGGGCGTACCCGGACACCCTCGTCGGCACCGACTCGCACACGACGATGATCAACGCGCTCGGCGTCGTCGGCTGGGGCGTCGGCGGCATCGAGGCGGAAGCCGCGATGCTCGGCCAGCCCGTCACGATGCTGATCCCGCAGGTGATCGGCTTCAAGCTGTCAGGGAGCCTTCCGCCCGGCACGACCGCCACCGATCTCGTGCTGACGATCACCGAGGCGCTGCGCAAGAAGGGCGTCGTCGACAAGTTCGTGGAGTTCTTCGGTGACGGCCTCAGCGGGCTGCCACTCGCCGACCGCGCCACGATCAGCAACATGTCGCCGGAGTTCGGCAGCACCATCGCGGTGTTCCCGATCGATGCGGAGACGATCCGCTACCTGCAGCTGACCGGCAGGTCTGCCGAGCAGGTGGCGCTGGTGGAGGCCTACGCCAAGGCGCAGGGCCTGTGGCGCACGCCCGAGACGCCTGCCGCAAAGTACAGCGACGTCGTCGAACTCGACCTGGCGACGGTGGAGCCCTCGCTCGCCGGACCCAAGCGCCCGCAGGATCGCGTGCCGCTGACCAGGGCCAAGAGCGTGTCGCAGGCCGCCGTCGGCAAGGCCGCCGAGGAACGCGCCGCACGCAACCCATCCGCCAAGGGGCGGGCGCCGGTGGCCGCCGGCGGCTACGAGCTGAAGGACAACGCGGTACTGATCGCCGCCATCACGAGCTGCACCAACACCTCCAATCCCACCGTACTGGTCGCCGCGGGCCTGCTCGCGCGCAAGGCCCGCGCGCGCGGCCTCAAGTCGCGGCCGTGGGTCAAGACCTCGCTCGCACCCGGGTCCCGCGTCGTGACCGATTATCTTCACAAGGCCGGGCTGCTCGCGGACCTCGAGGCGGCCGGGTTCTACACGGTCGGTTATGGCTGCACCACCTGCATCGGCAACTCGGGGCCCTTGAAGCCGGAGATATCCGAGGCGGTCAAGGCCGGCGACATCACCGCGGCCGCAGTGCTGTCCGGCAACCGCAACTTCGAAGGCCGCGTGCACCCGGAAGTGAAGATGAACTTCCTGGCCTCCCCGCCGCTGGTCGTGGCCTACGCCCTCGCCGGCAGCATGGATGTCGACCTGACGTCGGAGGCCCTCGGCACGGGCAGTGACGGGCGCCCCGTGTTCCTCAAGGACATCTGGCCGAGCCCGAGCGAGGTCGACACGACTGTGCGGCAGGCGGTCGATGCGGCGATGTTCAAGAAGAGCTACGCCGCGGTGTTCAAGGGCGATGAGCACTGGAACGCGATCAAAGTACCGGCCGGCGCGAGCTACGCGTGGGAGCCGACCTCGACCTACGTGCGCAATCCGCCGTACTTCGACGGCATGACGATGACCCCCCCGCCGGTGGCCGACATCCGCGATGCGCGCGTGCTGGCGCTGCTCGGTGATTCGGTCACGACCGATCACATCTCGCCCGCGGGCAACATCGCGAAGTCGAGCCCGGCCGCGCGCTACCTCGTCGGCCAGGGCGTGCAGCCGGCGGACTTCAACTCCTACGGCGCGCGCCGCGGCAACCACGAAGTGATGATGCGCGGGACCTTCGCCAACATCCGGTTGCGGAACCTGCTGCTGCCGGGAACCGAAGGCGGCGTCTCGGTGCATATGCCGAGCGGCGCACAGGCCTCGATCTACGATGTGGCGATGCGCTACCAGGCGGAGCACACGCCGCTCGTCGTGATCGCGGGCAAGGAGTATGGCACCGGCTCCTCGCGTGACTGGGCCGCCAAGGGCACGATGCTGCTCGGCGTCAAGCTGGTGCTGGCCGAGAGCTTCGAGCGCATTCACCGGTCGAATCTGATCGGCATGGGAGTGCTGCCGCTACAGTTCGTCGACGGCGCTAGCGCGCAGTCGCTCGGCCTCACGGGCCGCGAGAGCTTCGAGGTTGTCGGACTCAACGGTGGCGCGGCCAAGGAGGTCAAGGTCGTCGCCACGGGCGAGGCCGGCAAGCAGACCGTGTTCGCGGCGCGGGTCCGGATCGACACGCCGAAGGAGCTCGACTATTACCGCCACGGCGGCATCCTGCAGTACGTGCTCCGCAGCCTTGTCGGCAAGGGACAGGCAGCCTGACCGCGGTCGCCGCGCCCCCGGCCGGGACGCAGCGCGGCACTGCGCGCGCCGCCGCGGTGTTCGACCTTGACGGGACCATCACCCGTCGCGACACGTTGTTCTGCTACCTGCTGGGTGCGCTCCGCGCGCACCCGGCGCGCGTCTTGCGCCTGTGGGTCGTGCCGGGCGCGCTCGTGGCTTTCGCGTTCGATCGCGATCACGGGCGTTTCAAAGGCCGAGTGATCCGCGCGGCTCTGGGCGGCCTGTCGCGCGGGGAGATCGCCGGGCTGACCGGGCGCTTCCTCGACGGCGAGTGGCGACACCTCGTGAGGCCCGGTGCGGTCGCGGCACTCGAGCGGCACCGCCTGGCCGGCGATTATCTCGTGCTGCTGTCCGCGAGCACCGAGTGCTACGTGCCGGCGATCGGCGCGCGACTCGGCTTTGACGAGGTTGTGTGCACCGAACTTCGCTGGGACGGCGAGCGGCTCGACGGCGCACTCGCATCGCCGAACCGCCGGGGACCGGAAAAGACCCGCTGCATCGAACGGCTGACGGACGCCCATCCCGGCCTCTTGGTCACGGCCTACGCCGATGCCGCCTCCGATCTCGATCACCTGCGGCTGGTCGAGCACGGCGTGCTGGTCAATGGCTCGTGGCGCGCGCGGCGCGAGGCGCGCGCCGCGGGCCTGGCGTGCGTGGACTGGGACTGAGCGCTGCACACGCGGGCTGGCAAGCGCGCGGCGTCACCGATGTAAAGTTATTATAAAACATTGTATTAAGAATATAATCTCGAAGTGACTGTAGTCCGATCCACTGAGGCGACGTTGCGCGTCCGCAGCTGCGCGGCGGGATCCGCCGCGTCCCGCAGAGCCCTAGCGCGCTGGCCCATGAAATGTCCGCCTCCCCGGGCCGGTCTCATCCAGGGGGCCGGCGCCTGCGAATGGTTGTGAGGGCGGTCCGATCTCTGATCTAGTCCGTCCCGGGAGAGTGTCCGATGCTGGTGCGTCCACAGCCGGGTCCGAAGCCCTCCGAGGTCACGCCGCCCGAGGTGTATGCCGCACGGCGACGCTTCGTCACCGGCGCGCTCGGCCTTGCGGCGGCAAGCGTCGTACCGCCCGCGTTCGCGACCGCCGAGCCCGTGGGCCCGACCCTCGCCTTCCAGCGCAACGCCGCGCTCAGCACGACGGAGACGCCCAACTCCTGGGAGGACATCACGACGTACAACAACTACTACGAGTTCGGCACCGACAAGTCCGACCCCTCCGCGAATGCGGGCGGGCTCCGGACCCGGCCGTGGTCGGTGACGGTCGCGGGGGAAGCCGAGGTCAAAGGCACGTTCGCGCTCGAGGACTTTCTGAAGCCGCACGCGCTCGAGGAGCGGATCTACCGGCTGCGCTGCGTGGAGGCGTGGTCGATGGTGATTCCGTGGGTCGGCGTGCCACTCGGCGAGGTGCTCAAGCGATTCCGGCCCACCTCGAAGGCCAAGTACGTCGCGTTCACGACGCTCGAGGATTCGCGCCAGATGCCCGGTCAGCGGTCGCGCGTGCTCGACTGGCCGTACGTCGAGGGCCTGCGGATCGACGAGGCGATGCATCCGCTCAGCCTGCTGGCGGTCGGCCTGTATGGCCGCGTGCTGCCGAACCAGAACGGAGCGCCGTTGCGGCTGATCGTGCCGTGGAAGTACGGGTTCAAAGGCATCAAGGCGATCGTCAGGATCAGCTTCACCGAACAGATGCCGCCGACCAGCTGGAATCGCGCCGCCCCCGACGAGTACGGCTTCTACGCCAACGTCAACCCGGCCGTCGACCATCCGCGCTGGAGCCAGAAGACCGAGCGCCACATCGGCAGCGGCCTGTTCGCGCCGCGGCGCCCGACGCTGCCGTTCAACGGGTACGCCGCGCAGGTCGCGAGCCTCTACACCGGGCTCGACCTCAAGAGGAACTTCTGACTCGCGCCGGCCTGCTCCGCTGGATCGCAAAGCCTGCGGTGTTCGTACTTGCGCTCGCGCCGCTCGCGAGCCTCGTGGTGCGTGCCTTCGGCGTCTTTGGCACGGGACTCGGCGCCAACCCGATCGCGATGGTGACCGACACCCTCGGGCTGTGGGGGCTGCGCCTGCTGCTCGTGACGCTCTCGCTGACGCCGCTGCGGCACGCAACCGGGTCGAGCGACTGGCTGCGGTTCCGGCGGATGCTGGGGCTGTTCGCGTTCTGCTACCTGTTGTTGCATTTCACGATGTACGTGGCGGTGGACCAGAGCTTCAACGTCGGGATCCTGGTCGAGGACCTGATGCGCCGGCCATGGATCACGCTTGGGTTCACGGCCCTGCTGCTGCTGGTGCCGCTCGCACTGACCTCGACGCGCGCCGCGATGCGCCGGCTCGGACGCCGCTGGCAGCAGCTGCACTACGCGATCTATCCCGCGGCGCTGCTGGGCTGCTGGCACTATTACTGGCAGGTCAAGCGCGATGTCCGCAGCCCGCTGCTGTACGCGGCGATCTTCGCGGTACTGATGGCCGCGCGCATCTGGCGCAAGCGCGCGGCGCTCGCGCAGCGGCTCACCGCCACGAGCGCCGCACACGAGGCGCGCTGAGGCACGGGTTGGGCGGCGCGCTGGGGGCCCGCCTACATCGAGGTCCGTGCCGACCACAGCTCCGGGAAGAACCGCAGCTCCAGAGCCTTCGCCAGGTAGGCGACGCCGCTGGTGCCGCCCGTACCGCGCTTGTAGCCGATGATCCGCTCCACCGTCTTCATGTGCGCGAAGCGCCACAGCTGGAAGCGGTGGTCGAGATCCACCAGCTTCTCGGCGAGCTCATAGAGGTCCCAGTGCGTCTCGACGCTGTGGTACACGGCGAGCCAGGCGGCCGTCACCTGCTTGTGGGGCACGTACGGGGCGGCGAAGTCGCGGTCCAGGTGGTCGTTCGGAATCTCGAATCCGCGCCGCGACAGCAGCCGCAGGCTCTCGTCGTACAGGCTCGGTGCCTCGAGCGCGCGCGTCAGCTCCGCGTAGCGCGCCGGGTCGGCGCGATGCACGGCGATCATGTCGCGGTTCTTGTTGCCGATCAGGAACTCGAGCAGCCTGTATTGCACCGACTGAAAGCCGGAGGACCGCCCGAGGTGGTTGCGAAAGCTCGAGTAATCGAACGGCGTCAGCGTTGCGAGCACGTCCCAGGAATGCACCAGCTGCGTCTGGATGTGGCCGATCCGCGCCAGCATCTTGAAGCAGGGCGCGAGATCGTCGCGCTGGATGCAGCCGATCGCGGCCCGCAGCTCGTGCAGGCACAGCTTCATCCACAGCTCGCTCGTCTGGTGGACGATGATGAACAGCATCTCGTCGTGCTCGGTCGAGCGCGGGTGCTGGGCACCCAGCAGGCGCTCGAGGTCGAGGTAGCCGCCATAGCTCTGCTCGGCCGGCAGGTCCCAGAACACCAGCTCGTCGGATACGTCGACCCGTACCGGCTGCTGCGAGTCGGCGGGGCTGTCGGCAGGCCGGTCGGTGGTTGGCGGGCGCTTGTCGTGCATGCAAACTCCTAGGCGTAGACCCAGTCCGGCACGTGCTGCCAGCCGCGCGTCAGCGCCCTGTCGAATGCCCGGTACTCGGGCTCGCACTCGGCAACGAGCTTCCAGAAACGGTCGGAATGATTCATGTGCCGCGTGTGGCAGAGCTCGTGCAGCATCAGGTAGCGCGCGACCGCCGGTGGCTGGAACAGCAGCGACACGTTGAGGCTGATCGTGCCGGTGCGCGAGCAGCTGCCCCAGCGCGTCTGCTGGCGCCTGAGCTGCAGGCGCGCGAACTCAAAGCCGTACTCCGTCGCGAGCCGCGCGAGCCAGGGCTCGAACGCGGCCCGGGCGGTGTGGGTGAGCCAGGCCCGAAGTGCGGCGCGCGCACGCGGCGTTGCAGCGGGGTCTCCGTAGACCTCGAGGCCACGCACGGCGACAACGCGCCAGCCCAATCGCGCACGCGGGACGTAGCGCACCTGCCAGGTCTCGGCGAGCGCCTGCAGCTCAACCTCGGACGGCAGTAACTGCTCCAGCCGGCGATGCATCGCCAACTCCCGAACCCGCGCGTCGATCCACGGCCGGTGCCGGGTGACGAAGCGCTCGACGGCAGCCGGGCGCGTGCCGCGGGGAACTGTGACCTCGACCCGGCCGCCCGGGTAGACGCGCACCGTCAGCCGGCGGCTGCGCGCGCTGACCCGGACGCCGATCTCCGAGGTGAGGCGCTGCGCATCGAACAGCGGCAGCTGGTTGAGCCGCGCCGGCATCGCCCCGCTCACAGCCGTGCCGCGAGCTCGGCGCCCTGGCGGATCGCCCGCTTGGCGTCGAGCTCAACTGCGACGTCCGCGCCGCCGATCAGGTGCGTGTCGATGCCGCGGGCCATGAGCGGGCCGGCGAGCTCGCGCAGCGGTTCCTGTCCGGCACAGACGACGATCGTGTCGGCCGCGATGAGCGTCGGCTGCTCACCGATCCGCAGGTGCAGGCCAGCATCGTCGATGCGCTCGTAGCTGACGCCGGCCACCATCTGCACGCCGCGCCGGCGCAGCTCGATCCGGTGCACCCAGCCGGTGGTCCGGCCGAGTCCCTCGCCGAGCTTGGTGGTCTTGCGCTGCAGGAGCCACAGCTCGCGGCGAGCGCTCGCGGGCTGGCCGTGCCTCGATGCAAGTCCGCCGCGGGCCGTGAGCGTGAGGTCGATCCCCCAGTCGCGCGCGAAGGTCTCGACGTCAAGGCTCGCGGCGTGGCCCTCGTCGTGGCTCAGGAACTCGGCGACGTCGAAACCGATGCCGCCGGCGCCGACGATCGCCACGCATCGCCCGACCGGTGCATCGCGCAGCAGTACGTCGGCGTAGGACACGACCTTCGGGTGCTCGACGCCCGGGATCGGCGGCCACCGCGGGCTGACGCCGGTGGCGAGCACGACCGTATCGAAATGCCCCGCGAGCGCCTCGACGTCGGCGTCGGTCGACAGCCGCAGGTCGACGCCGAGGATCTCGATCTGGCGCCGGAAGTACCGCAGCGTCGCGTGGAACTCCTCCTTGCCCGGCACGCGCTTCGCCATGTTGAACTGGCCGCCGATCTCGGCGGCGCGCTCGAACAGCGTGACTAGATGGCCGCGCTCCGCCGACACGGTCGCGCACGACAGGCCCGCCGGCCCGGCGCCGACGACGGCGATGCGCCGCGGTGTGTCGGCGCGACGGTAGATGAGCTCGGTCTCGCGTGCGGCGCGCGGGTTCACGAGGCAGGTCGCGGTCTTGTGCTCGAAGACGTGGTCGAGGCACGCCTGGTTGCAGGCGATGCAGACGTTGATCTCGTCGGCGCGGTTGCCGCGCGCCTTGTTGACGAAGTCGGGATCGGCGAGGAACGGCCGGGCCATCGACACCATCGCCGCGCCGCCTCTCGCCAGGATCGCCTCGGCGACCGCCGGCTCGTTGATCCGGTTGGTCGCGATCAGCGGCACGGTGACGGACGGCTTCAGCCGCTCGGTGACCCACGCGAACGCCGCCCGCGGCACCATCGTCGCGATCGTCGGCACGCGGGTCTCGTGCCAGCCGATGCCGGTGTTGATCAGCGTCGCCCCGGCGGCCTCGACGGCCTGCGCGAGCTCGACGACCTCGGCCCAGGAACTGCCACCCTCGACGAGGTCGAGCATCGACAGGCGGTAGATCACGATGAACTCGCGCCCGACGGCGGCGCGCGTGCGGCGCACGATCTCGACGGGGAAGCGCAACCGGTTGCGGTAGCTGCCGCCCCACTGATCGTCGCGGCGGTTGGTGCGGGCGCTCGTGAACTCGTTGATCAGGTAGCCTTCCGACCCCATGATCTCGACGCCGTCGTAGCCGGCAGCCCGGGCGAGCGTCGCGGCGCGCACGAAGGCCGCGATCTGCCGCTCGACCCCGCGGCCCGACAGCTGCCACGGACGGAACCGGCTGATCGGTGCCCTGATCGCCGATGGCGCGACCGACAGCGGATGGTGCGCGTAGCGGCCGGCGTGCAGGATCTGCATGCAGATGTGGCCGCCCTCGGCGTGCACCGCCTCGGTCACCAGCCGGTGGCGCGGCAGCTCGCGCGCCGCGGTCAGCTTGCCGGCGAACGGCGCGACCCAGCCGGCCCGGTTCGGCGCGATCCCGCCGGTGACGATCAGGCCCGCGCCGCCGCGGGCCCGCGCGGCGAAGTACGCCGCGAGCCGCGGGTAGTTGGCCTCATGGTCCTCGAGCCCGGTGTGCATCGAGCCCATCAGCGCGCGGTTTCGCAGCCGCACCCACCCGAGGTCGAGGGGCTCGAGCAGATGCTTGAAGGGCGAGCCGGTCACGGGGCGCGATGATATCAGGGGCGCTCGAGCGCGCCGACCGCGCGCGTCGTCAGCGCCGGCTGGCGAGCGATCCGAGCCGGCGGCGCGCGGCCGCGAAGTCCGGTGCGATCAGCAGCGCGCGCTCGTAGGCGCTGCGCGCGCCGAGGAGCTCGCCGTCCTGCTCGAGTGCGCGGCCGACGAACAGCCAGGCCTCCGCTGCGCCCCAGGTCGGCTCGCCCGGTGCAGCGGGGGCGACCGCATCGAACGCGGAGGCCGCGCGGACGAATGCCGCGCGGGCCTCGCTGCGGGTCGCGGCGGTCGCGTTGCTCCCAAACCAGGTCGTGAGCGCACCGGTCAGCAGCACCCGCGGGTTCGCGGGCGCGAGGCTGCGCGCGGCCGCCAGGCTCACGTCGCGCTTGTGGCCGGCCGTCAGCCGCCTGAGCCCGCCGAGCTCGGCGAGATATCCGGCGCAGGCGGCCTCGAGGGCGAGGGCCTCCGCGTCCCGGGGGCTGGCGGCGCTGCGCTTCTGGAGCGCCGCGAGGCAGGCGCTGCCGGCGGCTTCCGTGTCGCGGTCGTCATGGCTGCGCGCGGCGAGCTGCAGCCGGCGGAACTCGGCGAGCGCGTAGGCATAGAGCTCGAGCGGATCGCTCGACTCGCCGAACGCGCCGAGGCCCGCGACCAGGCGGGCGAGTGCGCGCCGATCCTCAGTGAAGAAGGCGTAGTCGGCCTTCGCCGCCGCGTCGGTGAGTTCCTCGGGCGTGGCGGCGCGGGCCGCGGACACGCACGCGGTGAAGGCAAGGAGGCCGGCGACGACCCACCGACTGGAAGCCCGCCACCGGCGTCGATCTGTGCGAAGCCTCATCGGCCACTCTCCGGCGTTCGATCCCGAAAAAAAGCGCCGCCGAAAGCTACCATAGGGTCATGACCGTTCCCGTACGTCTCATCGATATTGGAATCAACCTCACGCACCACAGCTTCGAGGCTGACCGCGGCGCGGTCATCGCGCGGGCGAAAGCGGCCGGAATCATCCACCTGGTGATCACCGGCAGCTCGCTCGCCTCCTCGCCCGCGGCCGCGGCGCTCGCGGCGACTGACCCGGGGTTCCTGTCGGCAACGGCGGGCGTCCATCCGCACCACGCGAGCGAGCTTGGCGCGGGCGAGATGCCGAGGCTCGCGGCGCTGCTCGGCGCGCCTGCGGTGGTCGCGGTCGGTGAGTGCGGTCTCGACTACTACCGCGACCTCAGCCCGCGGGACGTGCAGCGACGCGCATTTGAACTGCAGCTCGAGCTGGCCGTCCGCACCGGCAAACCGCTGTTCCTGCACCAGCGCGACGCCCACGCCGACTTCGTGGCGCTACTACGCGCGGCCGGTCCCGCCCGGCCGCCGGCGGTTGCGCACTGCTTCACCGGCAGCCGCGCCGAGGCCGAGGAATACCTGGCGCTCGGCCTCCATATCGGGATTACCGGCTGGATCTGCGACGAGCGGCGTGGCCGGCACCTCGCCGAGGTCGTGCGCGAGGTGCCCGCTGGGCGGCTGATGCTCGAGACCGATGGCCCGTACCTGCTGCCGCGGTCGCTGCAGCCGAAGCCTGCCTCGCGCCGCAACGAACCGGCGTACCTTCGCGAGGTGTGCCGCGCGGTGGCGGCGGCGCGCGGTGAGGCCGAGGAGACACTCGCTGCGGCGACGACGTCGACCGCGATCGGGTTCTTCGGCCTGCCCGACGCCGGCGCAGCCGCACCTGCATCGCTCGCGGGAAGCGGATAGCGGGGCAATGACAGTACGTCTAAACGACCTTCGATAATGTCTATATCTATTTAATTTATAACAAAACAATAGGACCAACACCCGATGGACATCGTCTCTGCCACACGGCGCATCGACAGCGAGTGGACGGGCAGCATCGTGCCCTGCCTCGAGTCCTACATCCGCGTGCCGAACAAGTCCCCATTGTTCGATCCGGAGTGGCAGGCGCACGGACACATGGACCGCGCGGCGGCAGTGCTTGTGGAGTGGTGCCGCAGCCAGCAGATCACGGGCCTGACGGTCGAGGTCATCCGGCTGCCGGGACGCACGCCACTGCTGTTCGCCGAGGTGCCCGGGACGGCGCCCGGCGAGGTGCTGCTCTACGGCCACTTCGACAAACAGCCCGAGTTTACCGGCTGGGACGCGGGCCTCGACCCGTGGACGCCGGTGATCCGCGACGGGCGCCTCTACGGGCGCGGCGGCGCCGACGACGGCTACGCGGTGTTCTCGAGCCTGCTCGCGATCCGCACGCTCGAGGAGCAGCGCTTGCCGCACGCGCGCTGCGCAATCCTGATCGAGGGCTCCGAGGAGAGCGGCAGTCCCGACCTGCCCGCCTACGTCGAGCATCTCGGATCGAGGCTCGGCACGCCCGACCTCGTGATCTGCCTCGATGCGGAGTGCGGCAATTACGACCAGTGCTGGCTGACGACCTCGCTGCGCGGCAACCTCATCGGGACCCTCTCGGTCGACGTGCTGACCGAGGGCGTGCACTCCGGGATGGCGACCGGCATCGCGGCCTCGCCATTCCGGATCCTGCGCGGGCTCCTCGACCGGATCGAGAACGTCCACACCGGGGACGTCGCGCTCGAGGAACTGCACGTGGTGACACCGCCTGGCCGGATCGCCGAGGCGCGGGCGGCGGCGGCGGTGCTCGGTGGCACGGTCGCGGGCAAGATTCCGTTCGTTCCGACGGCGCGCCCGGTCAGCAACGATCCGACCGAGCTGCTGCTCAACTCGACCTGGAAGCCGACGCTGACCGTGACCGGGGCCGACGGGCTGCCGGCCCTCGGCAGTGCCGGGAATGTCCTGCTGCCGCGCGTCGCGCTCAAGCTGTCGCTGAGGCTCCCGCCGACGCTCGACGCGACTGCCGCCGCTGCGCGCGTCACCGCCGCGCTCGAGCGGCAGCCGCCCTACGGCGCCCGCGTCCGCTTCGAGGTGGGCTCCTCGCTCGCCGGCTGGGATGCCCCGCCGCTCGCGCCGTGGCTCGAGCGCGCGGTGCAGAGCGCCTCGCAGGACTTCTTCGGTCGCCCGGCGCTCGCAATGGGCACCGGTGGCAGCATCCCGTTCATCGGCATGCTCGCCGAGCGCTACCCGGGCACGCAGTTCCTGGTGACGGGCGTCTTGGGTCCGAACTCGAATGCGCACGGACCGAACGAGTTCCTGCACCTCGCGGCGGTGCGCAAGGTCACGGGCTGCGTCGCGGCGGTGCTGGCCGCGCACGCGAACCGGGGCGGCTGACCGCGGCGCGTCGTCCCCGGCCTAGTCGCGCTTCAGCGGGCTCGGGCTCGCGGCCGCGCGGACGCGCTCCCAGGCAGGTCCCAGGTGCGCGCGCGCCGCCTCGGCGCCCAAGGGTCCGAGCGGGGGAAGCTCGGTGGCGAGCGAGGCGAGCCGGGTCACCGACCGCGGGTGGCCCTTCGGGAACGTGCCGCGGTCCGTGAAGACCACCCGGCCCTCGACCGGCACCGTATCGCCGGCGAGCTGGCGGACGACCGCGACGCGGTCGTAGAGCGACCCCAGCGGGTTCGGGAACGTCGATCGCTGGTTCTTGTGCATCACGGTCCACTCCGTCATCTGCTCGCTGCCGAAGATCAGCCCCGGCAGGTCGCGCAGGTCGAGGACCACGAGTCCGGCGGCCGTCAGCAGCAGGAAGTCGACGTGGAACCAGCCGCCGTTGCCATCCGGCAGCACGACGTCCATCAGGTACTCGGTCGCGACTGACTCGATTCGTTCAAGCAGCGCGCGGCGGGCCCGGTAGCGGCGCCACACCGAGAACCCGACCACCGCGGCGACCGCGACGGCGACAGCGATCAGCCCCGCTGCCCCCAGCAGCCACTCGAGCGGCAGGTCGCGGATCCTCACGGCAGCGCCGCCTTCAGTGCCTCGAGCGATGCCGGAATGTCGCGGACGTATCGCGCCAGGGCAAGAAGGCGGGCGAGCGCTGGCGGCACCGGCACGCGCTCACCGATCAGCGGCTCGACGGTCTCCGGGAACTTGGCCGGGTGCGCCGTCGCGACCAGCACCCACGGTCCCGCGGCGCGCCTGCGGCCGTCGAGTCGCGCATAGGCTTCCGCGGCGGTCGCCGTGTGCGGGCACCAGGTCTGGCCGAGCCGGGCGCGGTCGGTGCGTATCCGGCTGCGGATCTGATCGTCGGACACGGTGACCGCGCTCACCGCCTGCGCGAGCGCGCGCCA
>DATNIE010000010.1:0-23709 GCA_035604595.1 Steroidobacteraceae bacterium
CAAGGACATGAGTAACCTCACCTGCTCGTCTGTAGTCACGCGGCCCTCCTCGTGGAGGGAGCGTAAACAAGACCGCTGATGAAGCCCCAAAACCGGCAGTTCTAATTGTCGTCAACCGGCAAATCTAATTGTCGCCGGCCACTGATGCTGTCGTCCGGTGAGAACCCAATGCGGGCGGCCCAGCAGATGGGCCATCGTGACTAGGGCATGATTCGGCAACGATACGGGCGGTGGATTTCGAGCGTCGAGCACGCGTCTGGCTCCCGCGCCGCCGCGCTCTGGTCACAGTGCGCTCATAGCGATCGTGAAAGCCGTCGATTTCATGGCCGTTGCCGGACGTTCAATTCCCCCGCCTCCACAATGTTTTCGTTCTAAGACAATAGCTTGGAACGACTACCTGCTGTGAAATAACGATCGTGTCAGCTGTAGATCACCGGGCGAGCCCAAGGAACACCATCAACGCCCGGTTCAGCCGCACGACGTCCTCGTCGTTCAATACGCCGATGCGCTTGCCGAGCCGTGCCTTCGGTACCGTGGTCACCTTGTCGATCATCAGCCGCGATGCGCCGTTCAGGCCGTTGTGGTTGCTCGGCGCGATGAGCAAACGCAGTAAGGGCGCATCCGTCGGGTCGGAAGTAAACGCGCACAAGGTGATGGAGTCCGTGGCGTCGAAGCGGTCCTCCTGCACGATCACCGCCGGCCGGGGCTTGCCCGCGTGTGCGGCGCCGCCTCACACGGTCCAGACCTCGCCGCGTTTCACTCCACGAGACCCCGGGACACGGCGTCGATAAACCGTTGGTCCGCCTTCGCATATTTGCTCGCCGCTACGGCTCTGGATTGCTTGCGCGCCGCTGAGAGAAAGGAGCGAGCTCGAACGTCGGGCACCCAAATCTGTACCGGTCGCAGCCCTTGTGCGCGCAGACGCTCCCGGTGCATCCGGACCTTGTCGCGCGAGGAAGTTGGATGTGTCAGCACTGACGATCTCCGCATGGTTACATGTAACCGAGCACGCAGACATCTCGCCTGCAAGCACGATTCAGCTGACTGATTCTTGCAACCGGACGTTCTGTCAGGGGCCCGCTAATTCGATTCGCGCTCCATGGCCTTGGGCTCTCGCAAGTCTGGCGTCACTCGTTAAGAGTCGGCAGTCCAGCGCCTCGGCGAGGGCAACGTAGGCGGCATCATAGGCGGTGAGATTCGCCCGCAGCTCCCAGATTCGCGCCAGCAGATCGACATGGGCGTAGCGTTCTATTCCGAGCGCAAGAAAGTCCGTCAAAGCCTCGCTCGCCCGCTCGGTCGTCAGATCCTGACGCGCCACGTAGCGGCGCAGCACCTGCGCAACCTCTAGATCGATCACGTGGGGCGCATGCAGGCTTTCCGTTTCTCGGAGCACTCGATCGGCGACACGTTCGCCCAATGGGCCGCCGAGCAGCAGCTCGAGCGCAGCGGAGGCATCGATAACGATCATCGCGAATCGCGCTCGGTCCTCACGGCGTCGGCCGGCGAGAGCTGCGGACGCACCGGCTTGCGCGATGCAAGGCGTGCGCGCAGTTCCGTCGCGGTCGGGCGCTCCGCGACCCTGCGGACTTCCCGAATCAGATAGTCGGACAAGGAGATTCCCTCGAGGGCTGCCCTGGCCTTGAGCTGCCGGTGCAGCGCGTCGGGAACATGGCGCAGCTGTATCATCGTTGGCATGTGCAAAACATGCACCCATGCTATGAACATGTCAAGCGAAGGCGACGATACCTTATATAAAGCTGAATCAATTACTTATGAGTATAACTTTCAGTGATTTCTGGTAGCCAGCCGCAGCGCCGCGCGGCCGTTCTCCGGGAGCTTCTCCTCGGATGCGCCCGATCGCCGGCCGGCCCTGTGACCTCAGCCCATGCAGACCACGGCGAGCTTATTGCCGTCCAGATCCCGGAAGTACCCGGCATAGAAATCCTCGCCGCGCGGCCCGACGGGACCTTCGTCCTTGCCGCCGAGCGCGAGCGCCTTGGCGTGCACCGCAGCTACCTGTGCCTTCGAGTTCGCGGCCAGCGAGACCATCACCCCATTCCCGACCGTGGCCCGCTTGCCGTCGTGAGGCTTGATCACGAAGAGCATCGGCGCGCTCGGAGCGGTCGTCCACGCCACGTACTTCTCGGTTTCCGAGCCGCGCTTTGCGCCAAGGACTGCGAGCAGCTCGTCGTAAAAGTGGCTCGCCCGAGCGAGGTCGTTGGTTCCGAGAGTCACATAACTGATCATGAAAACACTCCTGCATGAGCGCTGTAAGAAAAATCGATGCGTCCGGCGCACCGCGACACGCCAATCACGGCGCCTAGCGTATCCAACGGACGCCGTTCGCGCCGCTCGATCTGCAGGTGCGGTGCGGCAGGTCGAGCGGGACCGGCGGCCCGTCCGTCGCAAGATCCGGCACTGAGCGCTGTTATGCTAACAAGTGCATGCTCAATCGTGCGCCTTCCTCGATTGGAGGTGAGCCATGAGGCGATCGCTGTGGGGCGCCGCCTGCGCCTGCTTGATGACCGGCTACTGCGCATCCGCCGAACCGCCGATGACGGCTGCTGCACCGGACCGCCCTGTCATATCCGGCATCGACATCCAGTACATCGACGACAGCGTTCGGCCGCAAGACGACTTCTATCAGTACGTCAATGGCAAGTGGCTCGCGGCCACAGAAATCCCGGCCGACAAATCGAGCTACGGCACGCAGGAGCGGCTCACGGATGCCGTTGAGGATCAGCTGCGTGGCATCCTGGAAGGACTTCAAAAGTCCGCCGACCCCGCCGATCCGGATCAGCGGAAAATTGCGGATCTTTACTCCAGCTTCATGGATGAGGCGGCCGCAGATCGCCTAGGGTTAACGCCGCTCGCCGCCGAGTTCGCGAAGATCGATGCGCTGACGCACAGGCGCGAGATTGCCTCGCTGATCGCGCGCTTCAACCGGATCGGTGTCACCGCACCGTTCGCCCCGGCCGTGCATCAGGATGCAAGAGACTCGACCCGCTACGTGGTCGATCTGCGTCAGTCCGGCCTCGGGCTGCCGGACCGTGACTACTACCTGCAGGACGAGGACCGGCTCAAGCACATCCGTGCGGAGTACCGCCGGCACGTCGAGAAGATGTTGACGCTGGCCGGCGACAAGCACGCTGCGGGCGATGCACAGGCCATCCTCGAGCTCGAGACCGCGCTTGCCGGGCTGCAGTGGACACGGGTCGAGAACCGCGATCCGGTGAAGATCTACAACAGGGTCGAAGTCGGCAAGCTCGCCGAGCTCGCGCCGGGGTATGACTGGAAAGCCTATCTAGCTGCCTCCGGAGCTGCTGGCCGGACCGACTACGTGGTCGTCGGGCAACCGAGCTATCTCACCGGCTTCAGCAAGCTGCTGCGGCAGCGACCGCTGCCCGTGTGGAAGGCGTATTTCCGCTGGTGTGTGATCAATGACTTCGCGCCTTATCTCGGCAAGAAGTTCGTCGACGAGCACTTTGCCTTCTACGGCACGGTTCTGCGCGGTGCCGAGCAGAACATGCCGCGCTGGAAGCGCGGCATCGGCGTCGTCAATGGCGCGATGGGCCAGGGCCTCGGCAAAATCTACGTGGCGAGGTTTTTTCCGCCCGAATCCAAGGCGCGCATGGACGAGCTCGTGAAGAACCTGCTCGCTGCCTACCGGGCCGACATCGGCACGCTCGATTGGATGGGCCCTGAGACCAAGCACAAGGCCCAGGACAAGCTTGCGAAATTCACGGTGAAAATCGGCTACCCGGCCAAGTGGCGCGATTACAGCGCGCTGCGGATCGTGAAGGGTGACCTGGTCGGCAACGTGATCCGTGCCGAGGCGTTCGAGTACGACCGCAACCTCCACAAGCTCGGCCAGCCGATCGACCGCACCGAGTGGCACATGACGCCGCAGACGATCAACGCCTACAACAATCCCGAGCAGAACGAGATCGTCTTCCCGGCCGCCTACCTGCAGCCGCCGCTGTTCAATGCCGCGGCCGATGACGCGGTGAACTACGGCGGCATCGGCACGACGATCGGCCACGAAATCAGTCACGGCTTCGACGACAGGGGCAGCCAGTACGACGGCGACGGCAACCTGCTGAGCACACCAGGCTGGTTCACACCGGCGGACCTGGAACGGTTCAAGGCCAAGACCCATGCGCTGGTCGCGCAGTATTCCGCGTGCGCACCCGTGCCTGGCTATCCGGTCAACGGCGAACTGACGCTCGGTGAGAACATCGCCGACAATTCGGGCGTGGCGATCGCTTACAAGGCCTACAAACTTTCGCTCGGCGGTCAGCCTGCGCCGGTCATCGACGGCCTGACCGGTGAGCAGCGCTTTTTCATGGGCTGGGCCCAGAAGTGGCGCGGCAAGATGCGCGACGGCGAAGCCATTCTACGGATCAAGTCCGATCCGCACTCGCCACGACAGTTCCGCGGCACGTTGCCCGAAATGAATCAGGCCGCGTTCTACGAGGCGTTCGGCGTCAAGGAGGGCGACAAGATGTATCTCCCGCCGGAGAGCCGCGTCACGATCTGGTGAGCGGTCTGCAGTCGAAGCCGCAGGCACTGTGGCCGCGAAGCCTCTAACTAGCGCCAGTCGTGATGGTGATAGAAACCGACGCCACCTCGGCCTCCGCCTCGCCCCACAAACCCGATGCATCCACTCAGCACGCTGCTGAGGATCAGAAGTACAACAGCCCATTTGCGCATCACTGGTCTCCTATGTCTCGACGTACACCTGTGACATGACCGTCGCTGTGGCAATCCACAGACTGGTCAGCACAGTGTCAGCACTTGCAGGCGGCACGCGTGCGGCCTGCGTCAGGTCTTCCGTTTCATCAGCGAGTCCGCCTTCCTCGATCACAACCAGCCGCCTATGGGTTGCCATCAGCGCGGGAAGGGCCGGCGCGAGGCGCGAGCGCATCTGCACCACCACGACCCACGACGACAAGCCGTGACGATGACGTGGTCACGTCACAGGGTATTCGGATGCGCATAATCCCAGTCAAGAAAGCGCGCCGTCTGCGCGTCGGTGCGCTCCGGCAGACAGCAACGGGACGAGGCGATCTTGTCGCCACGCATCTCGCGAACTCCCCACAGGATGATCCGGTCGACTCCAGCTTTCTGGGTGTGAGCACTGCGGGCTTCGAAGCGCGTGAGCAGGACGTTGCCGGACACATACGTGTTGAGCACCGTGACGCGGCGAGTCTTGTCGACCACATAACGCTCGAGATCCTTCTGGATGGCGGCCTTGCCGACACAGGGTGCCGCCGCACAGTGGCCGCTTTGCGCATCGATCACCGCATCGTCAGTGAACAATGCGACTGCCGCCATCACATCGCCCCGGGCGAGGGCGTCCAACAGCTGCTTCTGTACGGCCACCGGATCCGCCTGAGCGAGGGCTGCGGCAGAAGCCGCGAGCATCAGCACCGCGGCGAACGACCTGACAATTGCGACACCGGAAGACTTAAGCATGGCGTGCCTCTCCATTGAATGCGAAAACCCTGCGTCGGTCGCCGCGACAGGCACGTGAGCCTGTGCGGAACCCAGGGATGACCCTCTCACGACGGGCAGGGCGATCAGCGGCCCAACGGTGGCGAACGCTCATACACCCGATGCCGGTTACATACCGTCACTGATCATGCTACGGACGCTGGCATCGTGCGTCAGTACGTTATCGCACATAAATATCGAGGATCACCGGGAGCACAGCCGGTGTGTGAATTTCCAGCTGCCGAAGCGATCGGGATTGCGCGGCCGATGCCGGCTCTAGAATTCGGATTTCAGTCAGCAGCGCATGGCGCCTCTCGTCCGCCTCACGATCTGTGACGTGGCGGACAGAGTCAGCGGTTCGAAGTCTTCACGACACGTAGAGCCTTGTGGGCGTGTATCGCCCAGTCGTGGAGGACCTCGACGTTTCGCGCAGCAAGATCCTGCGGAGTATGCGAGACAGCGCTGCCCACCGCTGATTCGATTTGACGATCCGGTGAATGCACGCCGGTCGCTCCTCCTGCAGGCACGAACCCGTCGTGCGACGCGAGCCGGTCATCTTGCAGCTTCCTGATCGCGACCGGCACGTCTCAAGCGGGGCGCGATCGCGCCCGCGCAGCATTCGACCACCTCGCAAATCGACAGGTCGATGAGATCGCCCATCAGCGTGACGAGGCGCGCGCGCGCGCCGCGAGAACCGGCGGCTCGAGGCCCGCGGCGAGCCCGCTGTCAGCCACCGGCGGGCCGGCGCGCTGCGTGAGCGGAATGACGCCGGCCCATACGGGCCAGTCGCGGTCGCGTGCCGGGTCGTCGGGGGGTCCGACCCGTACCTTGGCCGAGGCCTTCCCGAGCGGTAGCGACAGCACGACCGTCGCCCCGAGCTCCTTGCGGGTGACCGGGCGCAGGCGGTCCCACCGGCCCGGAAACCGCTGGTCGGCGAACCTCCGCAGAACTCGGGTCTTGCCGGCGGGGTCGGCGATGACTTCCGGCCGACCGAAGCACATGACGGAGCGGTAGTTCGCGGTGTGGTTGAAGGCCGAGCGGGCGAGCACCCAGCCGTCGAACACGGTCGCGGTCAGGCATACCTCGGCGCCGGCGCCAGTCGCCTTCAGCATCCGGCTCGCGACGCTGCCGTGCCAGTACACTCTGTCATCGATGCGCCAGTGCAACGTCGGCGTGGCCACCGGCCGGCCCTCGACGATGTGGGCGATGTGACAATGGGTCGCGGCATCGAGGATCTCGTGGATCACCTGAAGGTCATACCGGGCGAGCTCTGGCAGTCGCCGGACGCGCGTGAAGGCGCCCGTCCCGCTGCTGCCGACGCGCCTGCGCTTGCTGGCCACCATGCCGCTCGCTCCTCGCCACCTGGATTGGCCGCGCCAGTATGCCGCGACGCGCCGCTCGAAATCCTCTACCAGGACGAGTATCTGGTAGCGATCGCCAAGCCGAGCGGGCTGCTCGTGCATCGCACGCCGCTCGATCCGTGGGCGACAGGGTTTGCGGTCCAGCGGCTCCGGGACCAGCTCGGCTGCACGGTCTACCCTGTCCACCGCCTCGACAAGGCCACCTCCGGGGTGCTGCTGTTCGCGCTTGACCCGGACGTCCTTGCGCAGCTGAGTGCGGCGTTCGAGCGCGGCGCGGTGTCGAAGCGCTACCTCGCCATCGTCCGGGGTTGGCCGCCCGAGACGCTGCACATCGACCATGCGCTCGAGCGGCTGGCCGACGAGTACACCGACCGGCCGCCGGCAATGGCCCCGCAGCCGGCGGTGACGAGACTGCGGCGCCTCGCGACGGCCGAACTGCCGGTGCGCGTCGACCGCTACCCGACGAGCCGCTACGCGCTGGTCGCCCTCGAGCCGCTGACCGGGCGTCGCCATCAGCTGCGCCGCCATCTGAAGCACGCCGGGTATCCGATCGTCGGTGACACGACCTATGGCCAGGGTCGGCACAATCGGCTGTTCCGGACCAGATTCCGCTCGGAGCGCCTGCTGCTCGCTGCCGTGTCACTGCAGCTGCGCCATCCGCTGTCCGGCGAGCCGCTCCAGATCGCCGCGAAGCCCGCCGCGGACTTCGCGAGCGTTGCGGCCGGACTCGGCTGGCCGGATGCCGTCCTGCGCCTCGCGACCGCCTCGCCCCCGGGAGTCGCCTGACCGTGGCGCTCGCGACGGGATCGGGCCACTGGCTCGCGATCGTCAACATCGCGGCCGGTGCCGGCCGCACGGCGCGCGCGTGGCCGCAGCTCAAGGAGGCGCTCGCGGCAGCGGGCGTGTCCGCCGAGTCGGACATGACGCGCGGTCAGGGCCATGCGACCGAGCTCGCCTCGCGCGGCTACGCGCGCGGTGTCCGTCGCTTTCTCGCCGTCGGCGGGGACGGCACGCTCCATGAGGTGCTCAACGGCATCGGCGACGGCACGGAGCGCTGCGCGATCGCTGCCGCGCCGCTCGGAACGGCCAATGACTGGGCCCGCGGGCTCGGAATCCCCCGCAGCCCCGTCGCAATCGCCGCCATGCTGCGCGCGGAGCACCGGCTAGCCTGCGATGTCGGGCTTGCCGAGTTCGCCTCGGCCGGCGAGCACCGCCGGCGCCGGTTCATCAACGTGGCAGGCGCCGGGTACGACGCCTTCGTGCTCGAGCGGTTGCCCCGCCGCGGCCCGCAGCGGCTTCGCTACCTGTGGGCGCTCGCCTCGAACCTGACTGCCTATCGCCCACCATTGTTTCGCGTCGAGTGCGACGGCCGATCGTTCGAGGAGCGCCTGCTGGTCGCGTTCGCCGCGCTCGGCCGCTATTGCGGCGGAGGCCTCGAGTTCGCCTCCGATGCATCCCCGAGCGACGGGCTCCTCGACCTTGTCGCCATCAAGGCGATCGGGCCGCTCGCCGTGCTCGCGCGACTCCCGAAGGCCTACGGTGGGCGCATCGCCAAGGATCCGGTCGCGATCACGGGGCGCGGCCCGAGCGTGCTGATCGACGCCGACCGCCCGACCGGGGTCGAGGCGGACGGCCAGCTGCTCGGGACGACACCGTGCGCACTGCGCGTATTGCCGGGCGCGATCGACGCGGTCGTGCCGTGAGATCCTTAGCCTGCCTGCTCCGGACCGGAGACTTGCCTTGATCTACGAGACCCGCCGCGATCGCCTGGCCACGCGCGCCACGTTCGCGAAACGCCAGCCCGCGCACACCGCGGTCTGCGCCGGCCTGGTCAGCGGCTCGCTCGCGATCGGCGGTCTCGGCTACCACGGGTTCATAAGCCTGCCGTGGCTCGAGGCACTCTTGAACGCATTGATGATGATGGGCGACATGGGACCCGTGGACGCGCTGCACACGACGGCCGGCAAGCTGTTCGCGCCGGCGTATGCGCCTTACTGGGGCCTCGTGCTGCTGGTGGCTGCCGGCGTTCTGTTCGCGCCGCTCCCGCACCGAAGGCTGCACCGGTTCCACCTGACGACGGAGCACGACAGCCGATGAGCGCTCCCTTCCCCGTGCCGCCAGCGCGCCCCGTGACCACCGGGCGCTGGGCCGTGCTCGCCATCGTCGCCCTCGCCGGCCTGCCGCTCATCGCCCCGCAGCCGGCACTGGCGGCAGCGCGACCCAAGATCTGCCTGGTGCTCTCCGGTGGCGGCGCGCGCGGCATCGCGCACATCGGCGTCCTCAAGGTCCTGGAGGAGGAGCGCGTGCCGATCGACTGCGTCGTCGGCACCAGCGCCGGAGCCGTGATCGGCGGCGCCTACGCCTCCGGTGCCTCCCCGGAGGAGATCGAGCGCGCCATTCGCGGAGCGGACTGGGATGACCTGCTGACCGATCAGCCGGCGCGTTTCAATCGTTCCGTCTACGCCAAGGAAATCGACCGCGCGGGAATCAGCAGCAGGGAGGTCGGAATCCGCGGCACCTCGATCGGCCTGCCGCGCGGCGTCGTGATCGGGCAGCACCTGCAGTTCTTCCTGCAGTCGCTGGTCGCACCCGCGAGCCACGGACCCTTCGATCAGCTGCCGATCCCGTACCGGGCGCTGGCGACCGACTTCGAGACCGGCCGGCTGGTGGTGCTCGACCACGGCGATCTGGCGGGCGCGATCCGCGCCAGCATGTCGGTGCCGGGAGCGTTCGCCCCGGTGGAGATCGATGGCGCGACGCTCGTCGACGGCGGACTCGTGCGCAATCTCGGCGTCGATGTCGCCCGCCAGCTCGGCGCCGACGTCGTGATCGCCGTGAACGTCGGATCGCCGTTACTGAAGCGCGCCGAGCTCGGGTCCCTGCTCAGCGCGGCGGAGCAGACACTTTACATTCTGGTCCAGGAGAACGTCGACGTGTCGCTCGCGAGCCTCCAGGCGCGCGACGTGCTGATCTCACCGGACCTCGGCGCGCTCGGCGTGGGCGATTTCGCGCACGGCGCGGATTACATTCCGGCCGGCGAGCGGGCCGCCCGGCTTGCGGAATCCGCCCTCGCTCCACTCGCGCTCAGCGAGGCCGACTATGCGGCCTGGCGCCGGACCCAGCGCCGCGCGCGTGTCGCGCCGCACTACGATCGCGTCGTCGTCGACACCTCGCGGCTGGTGCGCGTTCCGCCGGCCTCGATCAGCCACCTGCTCGGCGGCGAGCCGGATCCGGCGAATCCGGACGCGGCGATCAATACGCTGCTCGGAACGGACGACTTCGAGCTGATCGAGGGCGAGGTGCAGCCGGGACCGGAGGGCACGACGCTGGTGCTGCGGCCGGTCGAGAAGCCCTGGGGCCCCGACTACCTGCGGGTGGGCGGGCTGCTGACAGCGAATTTCGAGGGCGCGAGCGCCTTCACGCTGTACCTCGACCAGCGCCGCACCTGGCTCAGCGATACCGGTCTCGAGTGGCGCAACCGGGCGAGCCTGGGGCAGATCGACTCCATCGCGAGTCAGCTGCGACTCCCGCTCGACTCGGCGCGAACCGTGTTTGTCGCACCGCGGCTGCTCGGCTCAGACGAGCTGCACGACCTGTACGTCGGCACCGACGCCATCGGGACGTTTCGAGTCAAGCAGCTTCGACTCGGGCTGGATCTGGGCCTGCGGATCGGGAACCTCGGGGAGGTCACCGCCGGCATCGAGGGGGGCTCGGGCGCCGCCGCACGCACCGCGGGCGAGGCAGTGGAGCCGGACGTCCGCCACCGCATCGGGGCCTTCTACGCGACCTGGGTGTTCGACCGGCTCGACAGCCTCGACTTCCCGCGGCGCGGCTTTCTCGTGTCCGGCGATGCCGAGCTCGCACGCCGGATACTCGGCGGCGAGGACGTCTACGATCGCATGTCGATCGAGGCGCAGCAGGCGTTCGGCACCGAGCGCTCGAGCCTTCTGATCGCGGCGCGCTATCAGACCGCACTCGGCGGTCAGCTGCCGTTGTACGAGCAGTTCACGCTGGGCGGCTTCCAGAACCTCTCCGGGCTCGCGCTCGACCAGGAGCTGTCGAGCCGGATCGCCTTCCTCCGCGCCGTATACCGCTGGCGGGTTGCGACATTTTCGGCGCTGCTGCCGGCGCTCTACGCCGGCGTGTCGCTCGAGGCGGCTGATCTCGGGGCGCGACCCGGTGGAGTGCGCCCCGGCCAGCTGTATGGAACGTCCACGTTCCTGTCGGCCGACTCGGCGCTCGGGCCGTTGTATCTTGGCGTCGGGGTCGCCGACGGTGGCTTCGCGGCCCTCTATCTGTACGTCGGGCGGCCGTGACCGTGCGCATCGAGTCTGCGGCCGCGTCCGATCACTCGGTGACCTGATGGACGCTCTCCTCGACCTGCAGGCGCTCGCCGGCATCGCTGCCTTCATCGCGCTCGCCCTCCCGTTCAGCTCTCGGATCGCCAGCATTCGCTGGCGCCTCGTCGCGGTGGCGGTCGCGCTGCAGTTCGCGATCTGCTTCGTGCTGCTGCGCGTTCCCCCGATCAGCGCGGCGCTCTCGTCCCTCAACCGCCTCGTCGCTGCGCTCTCGGACGCGACCCGCCAGGGCACGGCGTTCGTGTTCGGCTACGCCGGCGGCGCGCCACCGCCGTTCGTGATCACGCGGCCCGCAGCGCTCGCCGTATTTGCGTTTCAGGTGATCCCGATCATTCTGGTCGTGTCGGCACTGTCGGCGGTGCTGTGGTACTGGCGCGTGCTGCCGGTCGTGATCCGTGGCATTGCGTGGATCTTCGAGCGCACGCTCGGCACGCGCGGCCCGGCGGGTTTCGCGGTGACCGCCAACGTGTTCGTCGGGCAGGTCGAGGCGCCGCTGCTGGTACGGCCGTACATCGCGCGCATGACCCGCTACGAGCTGCTGCTGCTGATGACCGCCGGCATGGCGATGATTGCCGGGTCGATGATGGTCGTGTACGCCGCGATGCTCGCCAGCCACTTCGACAACATGCTGTCGCAGCTGCTGACCAAGTCGCTGATGTCGATCCCGGCCTCGATCCTGTTCGCCTACCTGATGCTGCCGGACGACGCGCAATCGGCCGACCATGCAGAGCCCGGCCGGATCTACACGAGCACGATGGACGCCGTCACCCGCGGCACGGCGGACGGCCTGCACATCTGGCTCAATGTCATCGCAATCCTGATCGTGCTGATCGCGCTGGTCGCGCTCGTCAACATGGGCGTCGCGGCGCTGCCGGATGTCGGCGGAGCACCACTGTCGCTCGAGCGGATCGTGGGCTGGCTGTTCGCGCCGCTCGCCTGGCTGATGGGCATACCCTGGTCCGAGGCGCCTCAGGCGGGGAGCCTGCTCGGGATCAAGACCGTGCTCAACGAGTTCCTCGCCTACCTGAAGCTCGCCGAGCTCGGCCGCGGGGCGCTGTCGGACCGAACGCGGCTGATCGCGATCTACGCCCTGTGCGGCTTCGCGAATTTCGCCAGCATGGGAATCCAGATCAGCGGGATCGCGGCGATGGCGCCGGAGCGCCGCGCCGATCTCAACGAGCTGGCGCTGCGCTCGCTCGTCGGTGCGACGCTCGCCTCGTGCATGACCGGCGCGATCGTCGGCATTGTCGCGTTCTGAGCGCCATGGCGAAGCTCTACTTCCACTACTCGACGATGAACGCGGGCAAGTCGACGGCGCTCCTGCAAGCGGGCCACAACTACCGCGAGCGCGGCATGCGCACGCTCGTCTACACCGCATCAGCCGACACCCGCGGCGCAGGGCGCGTCCACTCGCGCATCGGAATCAGCGGTGCGGCGCGCCCGTTTGGGGCGGCGACCGACCTCCGTGCCGAGATCGCTGCCGCGCACGGCGATGCGACGCTCGGCTGCGTGCTGGTCGATGAAGCGCAATTCCTGACGCGCGACCAGGTCCGCGCGCTCGGGCGGGTGGCCGACGAACTCGGCATCCCGGTGCTCTGCTACGGGCTGCGGACGGATTTTCGCGGCGAGCTGTTCCCGGGGAGCGCGGCGCTGCTCGCGTGGGCCGACGATCTCATCGAGCTGAAGACCGTCTGTCACTGCGGACGCAAGGCGACGATGGTGGTCCGGGTCGGCCCCGACGGCGCGGTCGAGCGCGAGGGCGCACAGGTCGAGATCGGCGGCAATGAGCGCTACCTGCCGCTGTGCCGGCGCCATTTCCTGGCGGCCCTCGAGAGCGGCCGCCCCTGAGAGCGGCGCTTGGCACGCTCACCTCGCCTCCGCAGGATCGCCCGCCTCGTGCTGGCCGGACTCGTGCTCGTGCACCTGGCCGCCTTTGCCGCCTACGAGCTGCGCGCCGGCCAGCTGCGACACCAGCAGCTGTTTCTCGACGCCCGCGACCAGTGGCGCGCCGGTAATCTTCCGGTGGCGGCCGACGGCTACCGCCAGTTCGTTCGCGACTACCGGCGCATCACCTGGCCCGTGATTCTGAGCCGCGGCTTTCCGAGCGAGGCGAGCGGCTGGTTCGCCCTCGGCCGGATCGAAGCCGAGCGCGGCGAGGTGGACGCGGCGCTCGCGGCCTTCGAGGAGGCGATGCGCCTCGCACCCGGCCTCGGACGGCGCGAGTATCGCGACCTGCTGCTCGAATCCGGGCGCGCGGCACAACTCGCCGCCTTTGCGCGCCGCGAACGCGCGCAGGATGCGCACTCGCTGGCCGCAAGCTTTGATCTCGGCGCCGCGCTCCTCGCCACGGGCCGGGCTGAGGAGGCCGCGCGAGAGTACGAGCACGGCCTCACGCTCGTGCCGGAATTTCTCGCGACGCGCGACCCGGCGTGGCGGGGCGCGGTGTCCGTGCCGGAGGCCGAGCTCCTCAACCTTGCCTCCGTCGCGCACCTCGCCGCCGGGGACCGCGCCCGGGCCGCGGCCGCGTGCGACGGGCTCACCGCGCGCACGCCGCCCGGAGTCCGGCTCGACCAGCTGTGCCGGGCGTTCCTCAGCGAAGCCGCGGGAGAGCGGGCCGCAAGCCTCGCGGCCCTGCGGGGCTACATCCCGCCGGCGCCGGAGCAGGAAGCCCTGGTTGCATCGCTGAAGGCCCGTCTCGGGCAGTGACGGTACCGCCGGCTGCGCCTCGCCGCAGCGCGCGCTCCCGGGCGCGTCGGCAGCCGGATGCGGTCAGCTGATCGGCGCGCCGCCGCGCACGAGCGCGGCGATCCGGATCGCCGTCTCGAGCGCCTCGAGCCCGGCCTCGCCGCCAACGAGCGGCGGGCGTCCCGTCCGGATGGAGTCGGCGAAGGCCTCGATCTCGCACTTGAGCGCATCGCCCTGCTCGTAGGTCCGCTCCTCGATCGCCACCTGCGGCATGTCCCCGTCGGCAGGCCCTGCGCCCTTGCGGATCACGGTCACGATCTTCTGCTGCAGGTCGAGCGACAGGTACAGGTCGTCCTGGAACAACCTGAGCTTGCGCTCGGTCTTCATGCTGACCCGGCTCGCGGTGACATTCGCGACGCACCCCGACGCGAAACGCAGGCGCGCGTTGGCGATGTCGAGCTCGTCGGAGAACACCGAGGTGCCGATCGCATCGACCGCGACGAGCGGGGAGCGCACGATGCTCTGGATCAGGTCGATGTCGTGGATCATGACGTCGAGCACGACGCTCACATCCGTGCCGCGCTGGCGGAACGGCGCTAGGCGGTGCGACTCGATGAACCGCGGTCGCGTCACGATCCCTTCGATCGCTTGCACGGCGGCATTGAAGCGCTCGAGGTGGCCGACCTGCAGTATCCGCCGGGTGTGGGCCGCGGCCTGGATCAGGTCGCGGGCGTCGGCAACGGTCACCGTGATCGGTTTTTCGACCAGCACGTGGATGCCGGCCAGCAGACACGCCCGCGCAATCAGATGGTGCAGTGGCGTCGGGGTCGCGATCGACACGGCATCCACCGAACCGAGGAGCTCCTGCCAGTCCGCGACCGCATTCACGGAGAGTTCGGCACCGACCCTCGCCCGGACCTCGGCCTCGGGATCGGCGATGGCGACCAGCCGGCACCCGGCGAGGCCGGCCCATTTCTGCGCGTGAAAGCGACCCAGGTACCCGGCCCCGATCACCGCTGCCCGTATCTCCCCGCCGTCGCCCATCTCGGCACCCCGCCTTGCGCATGCGGAGACGCGCGCGCGCGCCCCGGGGAGGCCGCGCCGGTTGTGGCGGCGGCGAGCCCCCGCCATTATAGGCAGGCCAGGATCACAGCCCTCGACGCACGATGAACACACCCACTCCCGCTGCGCCCGATGCGCCCGATGCGCCCGATGCGCCCGCCGACGTCACCGCGGGGGACCTCGTGCGCCGCGCGACAGTCCGGCGCGAGCTCCTCTATTTCGGCATCGTCGGCGGCTTCGGCATCGTGCTGCTGCCCTTCCTCGTGTATCTGGCCGGCGCCGCGACCCTGGGGCCCTACGAGGGGGGCCTGCCACGATTCCTGGGCAAGCTTTACGGGGACTTCCTCACCCTGTCCCCGGCCGCGGCCACCCTGCTGCTGGGACCGTACCTGCTGTTCCAGGCGGCCCGGCTCCTGACCCGGCCGCTCAGGCACCGCAACCGCCGCGACGACCAGGACCGCTGAGACTCGCGCTCGGCGGCCGTGACGCCGATCGGCGTCGTTCATCCGCGCTGCCCGCGCCGCGGCTGGCGTTCGGCAGATTATGTCGCTGGCCGGCGACAGGCCCCCATGCTGCAGGCGCGCTAACCGGCCCCCGCTGCAGCCACGTGCGCACGCTCACGGTTTGCAGGGCGCCCGAGCCGTATCGTCGCTCGGACCGGCTTGGCCCGAGCAGCCGTCCGAGGAGCGCAATGTCGAGCACCTGGACGCCGTTCGCCTGCGCGACGATCGCGCTCTCGCTCGCTGCGACCCCGACCGGGACTCGTGCGCGCACGCTCGACGCGCACTGCACGCGCGAGGACGTGCAGAGCGCAGAGGCGGGAATGATGCGCCATGCAGAGCGCACCGATGAGCCGACCGCGGCTGCCATCTCCGCCGAGGCGAGCCGCGCGCTGCCGCCCGCCGGGCCGCTCCCGACGGAGCTGCCAGCCGCGCCGCGCCACGCGTGGTCCGCCCCCTTTGCCGATCAGATCCACGTCGGTGACCGCCTGAAGATGTTGCGCGTGCGGCGGCTGCTGCGGGTGTTCGACAACTCGTGGTTCACCGTGTTCTTCGGTCTCGACCACGGCGGCCACGCGGGGCTCCACCTGCAGGAGCAGGATCCGAACAACCTGCCGGCCTTGCGCCGGGCCAGTGCGCCCGCCGAGAGACCGGTGGTCCGCGTCGTGCCACTGCGGTCATCGTGAATTCGACTCCACGTGTCGCAGCACGCATTGCAGACGAGTCCCGTCACTTGGCCAGGTCGGCAAACAGTCCGGGAGCCCCGAGCACGGTCCCGCACGCGCGGACGCTCCCGCCTGGTCGGCGCAGAGCGACAGAACCGGCGCTGACCACCGGCAAGCCGATGGAAACTGTCACCGTCGGCCCCATGATGGTCCCCGTGGGCACATCCCGTCGCGAAAGGCAACCCCCGGCAGCCGGGACACTTGATCCCCGGCGCCCCTGTCACTACGCTCGCACAATGAGAACCCATGGAAACGCGACGCAGGCCGCGCCGACAGCCGCCCCCCGCCCGGTAGTCTAGGGCGCATGCCCGCCCCCGCCAGAGACCCATTCCGTCCCCGCCCGCTGCGCCGCATCGGGTTGAGGCTCGCCGTTGCGCTGCCCGCGCTCGCGGTCGTCGGCGTGCTGTTCACCGGGTCGGCGCCCAACCGGCCCGCCGCCGCACCCGAGGCGCGCGCCGCGACGGTCGATCTGCAGCCGAACGAACGCCATCGGAAGGTCGCCCGCCTCGTGGGCGAGGTGATCGAGCGCTCCCACTACCGTCAGGCGGTGCTCGACGAGAAAATGTCCTCGCAGGTCTTCGACCGTTACCTCGAGTCGCTCGACTCGAACCGCAGCTACTTTCTCGCGAGCGACATCGCCGAACTCGAGCGGTTCCGCTTCAAGCTCGACGAGGCGATCCGCACCGGCAAGGTCGAACCCGCGTTCGTGATGTTCGCGCGCTTTCAGGAGCGCAATCGCGCGGCCGTCAGGTCTGCAATCGCCGACCTCAACGTCGCGCCCGATTTCACGCTCGACGAGAGCTTCGTGTTCGACCGCAGCAAGGCGCCGTGGCTCGCCAACCAGGCTGAGTCGGACGATCTGTGGCGCAAGCGGGTCAAGAACGACGCGCTGTCGCTGCTGCTCACCGGCAAGACCTGGCCGGAGGCGCGCGACATTCTCAAGAAGCGCTACGAGCGCGTCCTGAAGCGCATCGAACAGGTCAGCGCCGACGACGTATTCGAGAACTTCATGAACGCGTACGCGCACGTCTATGACCCGCACTCGAACTACCTGTCGCCGCGCTCGAGCGAGGAATACAACATCGCGATGAAGCTGTCGTACGTCGGTATCGGCGCCTCGCTGTCGCTCGTCGACGACTACGTCAACGTGATGAACGTCATCGCCGGCGGCCCGGCGGCCGTCAGCGGCAAGATCAAGGCCAACGACCGGATCACGGCCGTCGGCCAGGGCAAGAACGGTGAGCTCATCGACGTGGTCGGCTGGCGTCTCGACGATGTGGTGCAGCTGATCCGCGGCCCGACCGGGTCAGTGGTGCGTCTGTCGGTGCTGGCGGCCGGCGCCGCGCCCGGCGCCAAGGAATCGGTGCTCGATTTCGTGCGCAACAAGATCACGCTCGAGGCGCAGGCGGCACAGAAGAAGGTGCGCACGATCAAGCGCGGCGACCAGGAGTACAAGGTCGGCGTGATCGACGTGCCGAGCTTCTATCAGGACTACGAGGCCCGGGTCAGCGGCGACAAGGACTACCGCTCGACGACGCGGGATGTGGCGCGCCTGATCGGCGAGCTCAAGCAGGAGAAGGTCGACGGCATCGTGATGGACCTGCGCGGCAACGGCGGCGGTCACCTGTCGGAAGCGACCGGTCTCGTCGGGCTGTTCATCCGCAAGGGCCCGGTCGTGCAGCTGAAGGAAACCGGCGGGCGCATCGAGGTGCTCGACGATCCGGAGCCGGGCGAGGTCTGGGACGGGCCGCTGGTCGTGCTCGTCGACCGCTCGAGCGCGTCGGCCTCGGAGATCTTCGCCGCCGCGATCCAGGACTACGGCCGGGGGCTCATCATCGGCCAGCAGACCTACGGCAAGGGCACGGTGCAGAACCTCTATCCGCTCGACCGCTGGGCGCTCGGCCCGAATGCCGGCTTTGGCGAGCTGACGGTGACGATCGGCAAGTACTATCGGGTGACCGGTGACAGCGTGCAGAACCGCGGCGTGCTGCCCGAGGTGGCCCTGCCCTCGCTGATCAGCACGACCGAGGTCGGCGAGAGCACCCGCGACAGCGCCCTGCCGTGGGATCGGATCCGCTCGGTCGAGTTTGAGCCGCAGCAGGCGCTCGCCGGCGAACTTGCCGTGATCGGGCGCTCGCACGAAGACCGGATGAAGACCGATCCGGACCTGAAGGAGCTCGCCGGCGATGCGCAAGCCGTCGACAAGCTGAGGGCCGAGAAGGCCATCTCACTGAACCTCGCGGCCCGCAAGGCCGAGCGCGAGCACCTCGACGCCGAGCGGCTCGCTCGCATCAACAGCCGCCGGGCGGCGCACAGCGAGCCAGCGCTGAAGTCGCTCGAGGATCTGAACCCCGAGACCGAGCCGGATGCGAATCTAGAGGAATCCGCTCAGATCGTCGCGGACCTCGTGATCGTCGGCCGCAGCGGTCCGGCTCGACTGTCGCAGCTGCAGTCAAAGCCGAAGTCCTAGAGTCCCGCGCGTCGGCGTCGGGCGGCGGGCGCGACGCTCAGCCGAGCAGCAGCTTGCCGACGTCCCAGTAATCGTCAGTGAGCACGTTCGGCTCACGGATCGGCACACCGCCGTCGCGCCGCAGAAAGGCGGACGGCAACGAGCCCGGCTGCGGGATCGCATCGTCCGGGTGGCTGTAGCTGACCACGTGCTTCAAGAGCTCGCTGCGGGTCCTGATCTCGGCGGCGAGCTCTTTCTGCGCTCGCGCCGCGGCCAGCGCCGCGGCGATGTCGTTCATTCGCCGCGAGCACTCCTCGCGCGAGCCGTAGTCGGCCTCGTGGATGCTCTTCAGGCGTGCGGTCCGTGCCTGCAGCGCGAGCCCGGACTCTGCGAGCCGGGCATAGAGCAGCTGCGCGTAGGCGAGCACGGCGATGTTGATTGCGCGCCGCCCCTCGAGCCCGACGCCCAGGAACTCCGGCCATGGTTCCTTCTCGACCGTGAGCTTGGCCTTCTGCATGTCGGCCAGGTACTGCTGCGCGCGGTCGCGCTGGGCGGTCTGGGCGGCGACCAAGGCGGTCAGTTTGCGGCGCCGCAGGTAGTGCCAGAAGCTGGTCAGCCCGCTCAGCTCGCCCGCGAGGGCTGCGAGCGAGTGCTCTTCCGTCGCGAGCGCGTGCTTCGCTTCCTCCAGCCGCTCGCCGGCCAGCTGCACCCGGGCCTGCCGATCCTGGTGGAACTCGATGACCTGGCGCTTGCGCTCCTTGTCCTCCTGCTGGCGGCGAAGCTCCGCTCCGAACTGCTCGAGCAGCACGTGGCACGCCTTCCACAGCGCACGCAGCTGGAAATGCACCAGCGCGCCGAAGCCGAGCAGAGGATTGCCGAGCAGTACCTCGAGGGATTCGTGTTCCTCGGCCATGCGCGCCGTGGCGCCTTCCTGCTGCTTGAGCCGGTCGCGCAGCTGGTGCACCTGCGAGTCGAGGCGCGCGAGCTCTTTCTTCAGCTCCGCGCGGTTCCAAAACAGCTTGAGCAGGCGCTCCTGTTCGTCCGGGTCACGCCGCGGGCCGAGCAGTGGTGTCCTGAGGGCGGTGATCTTGTCGCGGATGCTCATGGGCGCGGCGCTGCTGTCAGGCGCGGCCGCGGCGGCTCAGCCACCGGCGGCGCCGAACCGGTGACCCCGATCGACGCAGTATTCGAGCCACTTGTTCAGCAGCATGTTCCGCGACCACCGCGAACCTAGGCGCTCGGACGCTGCCGCCGCGGGCGAGCGGCGAACGGCGCGCGCCGCCGCGCGCCCGATGGCGTGCGCCTCGGCCACCCGCGCGTCGTGGTAGACGCGCACCTCGAGATCCGGGGCGTCTGGCCACTCCTGTGCCGGCCCGAAGCAGTAGGTCAGCGCGAGCGTCGTCGTGTACGGCTCGTGCCCCAGCACCGTGAGCTTCAGCTCGCAGTCATCAGCGACCCGCGACCGGTGCTCACCGGTGAGCGTGCGCACGTTGCCGACCAGCCAGCCGAGCCGGATGTAGTTGCTCTCGTAGAGCGTCATCAGGCCGACGAAGCTTCTCGGCCACGCGCGCCACGAAACAGTGCAGAGGTCGTCCCCGAGCATGCGCGGAATATAACACAGCGATTTTGGCCATTTATCTCGCTGCCGGCGAATGAGAACGCGCGCACGGATCGGGCGCGCGCAGTGAACTCCATCACCCGCCGGCTACGGCCGCAGGCGCCGTTCGATGCCGGCCTTGTGCACGATGCGGCTGCCGAGTTCCTCGATCGAGCAATCGGTCGTATCGAGGTAGGGGATGCCGAAGCGCTGGAACAGCGCCTCGGCGGCCCGCACCTCGAAGGCCACCTGCTGCGCGGAGGCGTAGCGGCTGTCCGGCCGGCGGCCGTGGCGGATCTGCTGCAGCCGCTCCGGGCGGATCGTCAGCCCGTAGAGCTTGGCCTTGTGCTTGGCGAGCGTCGCGGGCAGCCGCGATGACTCGAGGTCTTCCTCGGTGAGCGGGTAGTTGGCGGCGTAGATCCCGTAATGAAGTGCCATGTACAGGCACGTCGGCGTCTTGCCGGAGCGCGATACGCCCACCAAGATCACATCGGCCGAGCCGTATTCACGGGTGTGCACGCCGTCGTCGTTCGCCAGCGCGAAGTTCGTGGCGTTGATCCGCGCCGCGTAGCCGGCGGTGTCCGCCATGCCGTGGGCGCGCCCGGCGGCGTGCGAGCTCTTGGCATCGAGTGCGGCCTCGAGCGGGGCGAGAAAGGCCTCGAAGAAGTCGAGAAACACGCCGTTGGCGCCCTTAACCTCGTCGCGCAGCTCGTCCTTGACGAGCGTGCTGAAGATGATCGGCGGCACTCCTTCCGCCGCCGCCGTCGCATTGATGTGCTCGCGCGCCTCGATTGCCTTGTCGGGAGTCGCGATGAACGGCAGCGTGACCGACCGGAAATCGAGCCCGTCGAACTGGGTCAGCAGGCTGTGGCCCATCGTCTCGGCCGTGACGCCGGTCTGGTCGGACACGAAAAACACCGTGCGCTTCGCCACCGCCGCTCCCTGGCCTCGGGCACAGGGCGAGTGTACCCCGGCCGGGGCGGCCAGGAGCCATTGCAACCGTTCACGCACCGCCGGCACGGATGCGGCACAATTCGCGGCCGGAGCAGCCGTCGCCCGGTGCCGGGAAGGTGAGCAGCTTGACAACCTACATCGTTCCGTTCAGCCAGCTCGGCATGCACGACGTCGATCGGGTTGGCGGCAAGAACGCGTCCATCGGCGAGATGATCGGCCATCTGGCCCGCCTCGGAGTGAAGGTTCCGGACGGGTTTGCGACCACGGCCGACGCGTTCCGCCAGTTCCTGGCCCACAACGACCTCGCGGCGCGAATCGCGCGGACGCTCGCTGCGCTCGACGTCGATGACGTCGAAACGCTCGCCGCGACCGGTGCGCAGATCCGCGAGTGGATCCTCGCGACGCCGTTCCCGGAGCCGCTAGAACGCGAGGTCGTGAAGGCCTGGACCGCGATGGGTGGCGAGTCGATTGCGGTGGCCGTGCGCTCGTCCGCGACCGCCGAGGATCTGCCCGATGCCTCGTTCGCCGGACAGCAGGAGACCTTCCTCAACGTGGTCGGGCGCGAGGCGCTGCTCAAGGCCGTGCACGAGGTGTTCGCCTCGCTGTTCAACGACCGCGCGATCGCCTACCGCGTCCACCAGGGGTTCGACCACGACCAGGTGGCCCTCTCGGTCGGCGTCCAGCACATGATCCGCAGCGACCTCGCGGCGAGCGGGGTGATGTTTACGCTGGACACCGACTCCGGGTTCCGCGACGTGGTCTTCATCACGGCCTCCTACGGGCTCGGCGAGACGATCGTGCAGGGCGCGGTCAATCCCGACGAATTCTACGTCTACAAGACGGGTCTGCGCGCCGGGCGGCCGGCGATCCTGCGCCGCAACCTCGGCGGCAAGGCCATCAAGATGGTCTACTCCGCCGGCGGCGAGGCGGGCCCCAGCCGTCGCGTGCAGACCGTCGATGTGCCGGCGGCCGACCGAGCGCGGTTCTCGATCACCGACCAGGACGTCACGGCACTCGCGCGTCAGGCGCTCCTGATCGAGGAGCACTACCGCTGTCCGATGGACATCGAATGGGGCAAGGACGGCACCAATGGCGAGATCTACGTGCTGCAGGCGCGCCCGGAAACCGTCCAGAGCCGCAGCGGCCGTTGCATCCAGCGCTTCACGCTGCGCAAGCGCTCCGAGGTGCTCGCCTCGGGCCGCGCGATCGGCAGCCGCATCGGTACGGGCCCGGCGCGACTCATCCGCGACGTGCGCGAGATGGCCCGCGTCCAGACGGGCGACGTGCTGGTCGCCGACATGACCGACCCCGACTGGGAGCCGGTGATGAAACGCGCCGCCGCGATCGTGACGAACCGCGGCGGACGCACCTGCCATGCGGCGATCATCGCCCGCGAACTCGGCATTCCGGCGGTCGTCGGCTGCGGCGATGCGACCAGCACGGTGCACGAGGGCCGCGAGGTCACGGTGTCCTGCGCGGAGGGCGACACCGGTTACGTCTACTCCGGAGTCCTCGACTTCGAGAAGCGTGAGATAGAGCTCGATGCGCTGCCCCCCCCGCCGGTGCACATCATGATGAACGTCGGCAATCCCGACCGCGCCTTCGACTTCGCCGGCATTCCAAACAACGGCGTCGGCCTCGCACGCCTTGAATTCATCATCAACCGAATGATCGGCGTGCATCCGCGTGCACTGCTGGAATTCGACGGGCTGGAGCCGGCGCTCAAGGACACGATTCGTCGCCAGATGGCCGGCTATGCAGATCCGGTGTCTTTCTTCGTCGACAAGCTGACCGAGGGTGTGTCGCAGATTGCCGCGGCCTTCGCCCCGCAGCCCGTGATCGTGCGGCTGTCCGATTTCAAGTCGAACGAGTACGCCAACCTGATCGGCGGCAAGGTCTACGAGCCGCACGAGGAGAACCCGATGCTCGGGTTCCGCGGCGCCGCGCGCTACGTCGACGAGACGTTCCGGCCGTGCTTCGAGCTCGAGTGTCGCGCGCTGAAGCGCGTACGTGACGACATGGGGCTGGTCAACGTGCAGGTCATGGTGCCCTTCGTGCGCACGCTTCGCGAGGCCGAACAGGTCACGCAGCTGTTGAAGGACAACGGCCTCGGTCGCGGCGAGAACGGACTGAAGCTCATCATGATGTGCGAGCTACCGACCAACGCGCTGTTGGCGGATGAGTACCTGAAATACTTCGACGGCATGTCGATCGGCTCGAACGACATGACCCAGCTCGTGCTCGGCCTCGATCGCGACTCCGGGGTCGTCGCCAAGCTCTTCGACGAGCGCGACCCGGCGGTCAAGGCGATCCTGGCGATGGCAATTCGCGCCTGCCGCGCCAATGGCAAGTACATCGGCATCTGCGGCCAGGGGCCGTCCGACCACCCGGAACTCGCCCGCTGGCTGGTCGACCAGGGTATCAGCAGCATCTCGCTGAACCCCGACAGCGTCCTCGAGACCTGGCTGTTCCTGGCCGGCGCTGGCGGCTGAGCGGCGGGGCGCCGCGCTCAGCCGAGCCCG
>DATNIE010000011.1:0-21130 GCA_035604595.1 Steroidobacteraceae bacterium
TGGAGGACGCCGACGGGCTGGTTTGGGGAGCTGCGGTAATCTATCAACGAGCACGACAATTCACAAGGCGACGTGTATGATTGATAAGGATTTTTTGAAGGCCGTCACGGCCACCCATCCATGAGCCTGACCCGCACCGACGTCGAGGGGATTGCCCACCTCGCGCGGCTCGAGATTAGCGAGGCGGAACTGCCCGTCTATGTCGCGAGCCTGTCTAAGATCCTGGCCTTCGTCGAGCAGCTGAATGCCGCCGACACCGCCGCTGTCGAGCCGATGGCGCACCCGCTCGAGGGCGAAGTGCAGCGCCTGCGACCCGACACGGTGACCGAGCGCGACCAGCACGAGAAATACCAGGCAAACGCCGCCGAAGTGGCGGCCGGCCTGTACATCGTCCCGAAGGTGATCGAGTGACGCTGCACACCCGCAGCGTCGCCGAACTCGCTGCGGGGCTGGCCGCGAAGGATTTTTCGGCGGTCGAACTGGCGCAGCACTATCTCGCACGGATCGAGGCCGGGAATTCCGCGCTCAACGCCTTCGTCACGATCACCCCCGAGCGGGCGCTCGCGGACGCCCGCAGGGCCGATGCGGCCAGGGCGGCCGGTCGAGCCGGCCCGCTGACCGGCGTGCCGCTTGCCCACAAGGACATCTTCTGTACCGACGGCATCCGCACGACCTGCGGTTCGAGGATGCTCGACACCTTCGTCGCTCCCTATGATGCCACTGTCGCCGAACGGCTACAGGCTGCCGGGACGGTGCTGCTCGGCAAGACCAACATGGACGAGTTCGCGATGGGTTCCTCGAACGAGACCAGCTACTACGGGGTGGTCAGGAACCCGTGGAACCCCCAGAAGGTACCGGGCGGCTCGTCCGGCGGCTCGGCCGCGGCCGTGGCGGCGCGTCTCGCGCCCATCGCCACCGGCACCGACACCGGCGGCTCGATCCGCCAGCCGGCGGCGCTCGTTGGAATCTCCGGAATCAAGCCGACCTACGGCCGGGTGTCCCGCTACGGCATGGTCGCCTTCGCCTCGAGCCTCGATCAGGCCGGTATCCTCGCGCCGTCTGCCGAGGACTGCGCGATCCTGCTCGGGGCCATGGCCGGCTTCGACCCGCGCGACTCGACGAGCGTCAACACCCCGGTGCCCGACTACGTGGCGGGGCTGCGGGCGCCGCTGCAGGGCGTGCGTCTCGGATTGCTCAAGGAGTTCCTCGAAGGCGGCCTCGAGGCGGCGACCGGCGCGCTCGTGCAGGCCGCGATCAGCAGGCTCCAGAGTCTCGGTGCGACGCTCGTCGACGTCAGCTGCCCGAGCCTGCCGCTGTCGGTGCCGGCGTACTACGTCGTGGCGCCCGCAGAGTGCTCCTCGAACCTGTCGCGCTTCGACGGCATCCGGTTCGGTCACCGCTGCAAGGAGCCGCGCGACCTGCTGGATCTTTACCGCCGCTCGCGCGGCGAGGGGTTCGGGGCCGAGGTCAAGCGGCGCATCATGACGGGCACCTACGTGCTGTCCGCTGGCTACTATGACGCCTACTACCTGAAGGCGCAGAAGGTGCGCAGCCTGATCAGCGCCGAATTCAAGCAGGCCTTTACCCGTGCCGACGTGCTGGTGGGCCCGACCGCGCCGACGCCGGCCTTCGACATCGGCGCGAAAGTCGACGATCCGATCACGATGTACCTGAACGACATCTACACGATCGGCGCGAACCTCGCCGGCCTGCCGGCGATGTCCGTGCCGTGCGGATTCGTCGATGGCCTGCCGGTCGGCCTGCAGCTGGTCGGGCCGCACTTCGGCGAGAGCCGGATTCTTGCCGCCGCGCACGCCTACCAGTCGGCAACCGATTTCCACCGGCGGCTGCCGCCATCCTTCACCTGAGCGCCGCGCGATGAGCAGCGTTGCCGGCCGGGGCGGATGGGAGGTGGTGATCGGGCTCGAGACCCACGCGCAACTCGCAACCAAGTCCAAGATATTCTCGGGTTCCGCGACCGCCTACGGCGCGGTGCCGAACAGCCAGGCCAACCTCGTCGACCTCGGCTATCCGGGCGTGCTGCCGGTGCTCAACGGGGAAGCGGTGCGGATGGCGGTCAAGTTCGGGGTCGCGACCGGCGCCACGGTCGCGCCGCGTTCGGTGTTCGCGCGCAAGAACTACTTCTACCCGGACCTGCCGAAGGGTTATCAGATCAGCCAGTACGAGCGGCCGATCGTTGAGCACGGCTCGCTCGAGATCGTGCTGGATGACGGCACGCGCAAGGCGATCGGCATCACGCGCGCGCACCTCGAGGAAGACGCCGGCAAGTCGCTGCACGACGGGCCGACCAATGCGAGTGGCATCGACCTGAACCGCGCGGGCACGCCGCTGCTCGAGATTGTCTCGGAGCCGGATCTGCGGTCGGCCAGGGAAGCCGTCGCCTACATGAAGAAACTGCACACGCTGGTACGCTACCTCGAGATCTGCGACGGCAACATGCAGGAAGGCTCGTTTCGCTGCGATGCGAACGTATCGGTGCGCCGCGCGGGCGCGACCAAGCTCGGCACGCGCTGCGAGATCAAGAACGTCAACTCGTTCCGCTACGTCGAGAAGGCCATCAACTACGAGATCGGCCGTCAGATCGCCGTGCTCGAGCGCGGTGGCAGCATCACGCAGCAGACCCGGCTCTACGATGCCGGCAAGGACGAGACCCGGCCGATGCGCTCGAAGGAAGAAGCGAACGACTACCGCTACTTTCCGGACCCGGACCTGCTGCCGGTGGCACTCGACCAGGCGTTCATCGATGCGGTCCGCGCGACGCTGCCGGAACTGCCCGACGAGAAGGCGGCGCGGTTCGCGCAGAGCTATGGGCTGCAGGCCTACGATGCCGGCGTGCTGACCTCGAGCCGCGAGCTCGCGGAGTATTACGAGGCCGCGGTGCGAAGCGTCGGCGCCGATGCGGCGGCGGCCAAGCTCGCGGCGAACTGGGTCATGGGCGACTGGTCGGCGTTCCTGAACCGCGACGGACTCGAGGTGGGCGCCGCGAAGGTGTCCGCCGCCGGACTCGCCGGGCTGCTGCGCCGGATCATCGATGCGACGATCTCCGGCAAGATCGCCAAGGAGGTCTTCGAGACCATGTGGGCCGAGGGCCTGGAGGCCGACGCGGTCATCGCGGCCAAGGGCCTGCGGCAGATCACCGACGTCGCTGCCATCGAGGCGGCGATCGATGCTGTGCTGGCGGCGAATCCCCGGCAGCTCGCCGATTACCGCTCCGGCAAGGACAAGCTGTTCGGTTTCTTCGTCGGCCAGGCGATGAAGGCGACCCACGGCAAGGCCAACCCGGCGCAGTTGAACGAGCTGTTGAAGAAAAAGCTCGCACCGTAGCCTAGCGTGCGTGATGGCGACACACTGCGGCGGTTCATATTCGAGCGCTTCCCGGTGCGCGGCTACGTCGTGCACCTCGACGCGTCGTGGCGGGCACTGATCGAGCACCACGCGTATCCGCCGGTATTGCGCGACACTCTCGGCGAGGCCGTGGCCGCGACGATGCTGCTGGGTGCGACCCTGAAGTTCGAGGGACTGCTGACATTGCAGATGCAGGGTCCCGGCCCGATGCACCTGTTGGTCGTGCAGGCGACTCACCGCCACGCGCTGCGCGGTGTCGCGCGCTGGCGGGGCGAGGTGGCCGATCGCGACCTCGAGGCGCTGACCGGCGGCGGCCAGGTGACCGTCACGGTCGAGAACGCCGATCGGTCGTCGCGCTACCAGGGCATTGTGCCGGTGACCGGCGCGCGACTGGCGGACTGCTTCGAGGACTATTTCGCGCGCTCCGAGCAGCTGCCGACGCGGCTGTGGCTGACGGCGACCCCGGAGCGCGCGGCGGGCCTGTTGCTGCAGCGGCTGCCGAGCGGGGCGAGCTCCTCGGCTGCCGAGCTTGAGCACTCCGCAGCGCAGGGCGAGGAGGACTGGAACCGCGTGCTGCACCTCGCCGCGACGCTGACGCCGGCCGAACTTGCGATGCTGCCATGCGCCGAGCTGCTGCGTCGGCTGTTTCACGAGGAGGATGTGCGCCTCTACGAGCCCGGCCCGGTATTCTTCCAGTGCACCTGTTCCCGGGAGAGGGTCAGCGGGATCCTGCGCTCGCTCGGCGCGGCGGAGGTTCGCGACATCCTCGCCGAGCGGGGCGCGGTCGAGGTCCGCTGCGAGTTCTGCAACCGCGCGTGGCAATACGACGCGGTGGACGTGGCGGGCCTGTTTGCGGACGGAAAGACCGTCTCGAGCCCCCGGGCGCTACAGTAGCGCGCACGGTCCGCTGTGGCCAAACCGGATGCACCGCCAGCGTGAATCATCGTGCCATCCGCGCCGGCCCGGTCTCGGGGATGGACGCGAGCCGTCCGAGCATCGCCCGTCCCCCAGGTTGGGTGTGGGCGTCGGTCGGGGATGAACACCCCGAGTAGCAATCAGGCCGCCGGCGCGACACCGCACGCGGAACTCGCTGCGATGGACGCATGGTGGCGCGCCGCCAACTACCTGGCGGTTGGCCAGATCTATCTGCTCGACAATCCCCTGTTACGCGAGCCGCTGAGGCTTGCGCACGTCAAGCCGCGCCTGCTCGGCCACTGGGGGACTACGCCCGGTCTCAACTTCATCTACGTGCACGCCAATCGGCTGATCCGCGCCCACGATCTGAACATGATCTTGATCGCCGGTCCCGGACACGGCGGGCCAGGCCTGGTGGCGAGCACGTGGCTCGAGGGCAGCTACAGCGAGTTCTATCCGAATGTCCCGCAGACTGCCGAAGGAATGTGCCGGCTGTTCCGGCAGTTCTCGTTTCCCGGCGGCATACCGAGCCACGCCGCACCGGAAACACCCGGATCGATCCACGAGGGAGGCGAGCTCGGCTATGCGCTGTCGCATGCCTTCGGGGCGGTATTCGACAATCCGGACCTGATTGCGTGTTGCGTCGTGGGTGATGGCGAGGCCGAGACCGGGCCGCTCGCGACAGCATGGCATTCGAACAAGTTCCTCGATCCCCAGCGCGACGGGGCGGTGCTGCCGATCCTGCACCTCAATGGCTACAAGATTGCCAATCCGACGGTGCTCGCGCGGCTGCCGCCTGGCGAGCTCGAGAGTCTGCTGGTCGGCTACGGCTACGCGCCGTACTTCGTCGAGGGCGATGACCCGATGACGATGCACGCGCGGATGGCCGACACGCTCGACACGGTTGTCCGCGAGATACGCGCGGCGCAGCATGCGGCGCGCGTCGACGGCTGCCGCGAGCGGCCGCGCTGGCCGATGGTCGTGCTGCGTTCCCCGAAGGGCTGGACCGGACCTAAGACGGTCGATGGTCTGCGGACCGAGGGATCATGGCGTTCACACCAGGTGCCGCTCGCCGAGCTCAGCACGCGCCCCGACCATCTCGCCCTCCTCGAGCGCTGGCTCAAGAGCTACCGGCCCGAAGAACTGTTCGACGCCGACGGCGCGCCACGCGCCGAGATCAAGGCGCTGGCGCCGCGGGGCGAGCGCCGCATGGGCTCGAACCCGCACGCCAATGGCGGGCTGCTGCTCAAGGATCTGCGGCTGCCGGACTTTCGCAACTACGCGGTCGCCACGCCGATGCCAGGCGCGGTATTCGCCGAGGCGACCCGCGTGATGGGCGCGTTTCTGCGCGACGTGATGCAGCTGAACCTCGATCAGGCCAATTTCAGGGTATTCGGCCCGGACGAGACCGCCTCGAACCGGCTCGACGCCCTCCTCGAGGTGACCGACAAGACCTGGCTCGGGCTGCTGGCGGCCGATGACGAGCACCTGTCCGCCGGCGGGCGGGTGATGGAGATACTGTCCGAGCACACCTGCCAGGGGTGGCTCGAGGGCTACCTGCTGACCGGCCGGCACGGACTGTTCTCGTGCTACGAGGCGTTCATTCACGTGGTCGACTCGATGTTCAACCAGCACGCCAAGTGGCTCAAGGTCGCGAGCCGCGAAATTCCGTGGCGCAGGCCCATTGCTTCTCTCAACTACCTGCTGACCTCCCATGTCTGGCGGCAGGATCACAACGGCTTCTCCCACCAGGATCCGGGCTTCATCGATCACGCCGTCAACAAGAAGGCCGACATCATCCGCGTCTATCTGCCGCCCGACGCCAACACGCTGCTGGTCGTGACCGACAAATGCCTGCGCAGCCGCAATCGGGTCAACGTCATCGTTGCCGGCAAGCAGCCGCAGCAGGTATGGCTCGAGATGGAGGCCGCGATCCGCCACTGCAGCGCCGGGATCGGTATCTTTGAGTGGGCCAGCAGCGATGCAGACGCGGGCCCCGAGGTCGTGATGGCCTGTGCTGGCGACATCCCGACGCTCGAGACGCTCGCCGCGGTCGATCTGCTGCGACGGTGGGTGCCCGACCTCGCGATCCGGGTCGTCAACGTCGTCGATCTGATGACCCTGCAGCCGAGCGAGGAGCATCCGCACGGTCTGCCGGACCGGGATTTCGATGCGCTGTTCACGCGCGACAAGCCGGTCATCTTCGCCTACCACGGCTATCCATGGCTGATCCACCGCCTGACATACCGGCGCCACAATCACGCGAATCTTCACGTCCGCGGGTACAAGGAGGAGGGCACGACGACAACGCCGTTCGACATGACCGTGCTCAACGATCTCGACCGGTTCCATCTTGCGGGCGATGTGATCGGCCGGGTCAAGCGGCTCGAGCCGCGCGCCGCGCATCTCACGCAGCGGATCCGCGACAAGCTCGTCGAGCACCGCGAGTACATCGTCAGTCACGGCGAGGACCTGCCGGAGATCAGGAACTGGAATTGGCCGGCAAGTGGATGAATCCGCTGCAATGCCGCGCCGCGGTTCCGCCGTTCCGGCAGCCGCCGGCCGGCGGGGGCAGCGACACTCAGCGCTCGGCCGCGTCGACCGAGCGGATGTAGCTCGAGCCACCGAGCGCGTTCATCTGCTCGATGATCCACGCCTGGCGCCGCCACATGTATGCGTTCGGGTGCTCGAGGCGCAATCGCCTCGGATTGGGCAGCACGGTGGCGAGCAGGGCTGCCTGCTCCTGCGTCAGGTGGGCAGGATCGGTGCGGAAGAAGCGCGGTGCGGCGGCTCCGACGCCATAGACGCCCGGAGCGAACTCGGCGACGTTGAGGTACATCTCGAGAATCCGCTGCTTAGGCCACAGCATCTCGATCAGCAGCGTCAGGTACGCCTCGAGGCCCTTGCGCACGAAGCTCGGCCCGGGCCACAGATACAGGTTCTTCGCGACCTGCTGGCTGATCGTGCTCGCCCCGCGCAGGCGCTTGCCGCGCTCGCGCTCTTTGACGGCCGCGTCGATGGCCTCGAAGTCGAATCCGGGATGGAACGCGAACTTCTGGTCCTCCGAGGCGATGACCGCGAGTTTCGCGTGCCGCGAGATGCGCTCGTAAGGGGTCCACCGGAAGTCGGCGCGCCAGCGAAAGTCCTGGCCGAGCCAGGCGTTCACGTAGCCCTCGGCCATGAACGCGGTGGTCACCGGGCGCACCCACCGCAACGCCAGCACCGACAGCAGCGTGACCGCGACAAAACCGCAGGCCAGCCACAGTAAGGCGGTCCGGAGCCTGCGCCAGACTCCGCCACGGCTCGTCATCGCCGGTGCGTCAGCTCGCGACGACGGTGACCGACTCGATCACGACCGCCTCGAGCGGCACGTCCTCGTGCTGGCCGCGCTTTCCAGTCGCGACCGCCGCGATCTTGTCGACGACGTCCATGCCCTGCATCACGTGGGCGAATACCGCATAACCGGCGTTGCCCCGGCCCGGGTCGAGAAACGCGTTGTCCTTGAGATTGACGAAGAACTGCGAGGTGGCGCTGTTCGGGTCGTTGGTACGCGCCATCGACAGGCTCCCGCGCCGGTTCTTCAGTCCATTCGAGGACTCGTTCTTGATCGGCGCGCGGGTCTTCTTCTGCTGCATGTCAGCCGTCAGCCCGCCGCCCTGGATCATGAAATTGGGAATGACCCTGTGAAAGACCGTGCCATCGAAGTGGCCGGCCTCGACATAGGCGAGAAAATTCTTGCAGCTGATCGGCGCATCCTCGCTATGCAGCTCGACGTTGAAGCTGCCGAGCGAGGTCTGAAACTTGAGCATGGCGGAACTCTCCGGTAAGGCGGCGGATCCTGAACCGCACATTCTAGCCGGGCCGGCGCCCCAGCGTCGCGCGCTCGAGCCCGGCGAGGTCGTGGCGCGTGCCGACGTGCTCAAGTCCGCCGGACTGAAACAGCGATCGCGTGGCTGCGCCCTGGGTGGCGCCGTGTTCGACGATCAGCGCTCCGCCGGGCACGAGGTGGGCACTCGCGCGGCGGGTGATCTCCTCGATCGCCTCCAGGCCGGTCGGGCCGGCCAGCAGCGCTGCGCGCGGCTCGTGGCGCAGCTCGGGGGCGCCGAGCTGCGGATCAGTCGCGGCGAGATATGGCGGGTTGGCGACGATCACGGCGTAGCGCGCGCCGGCGACCGGCGCGTACCAGCGACCGCACAGCGTGCGCGCGTTCGGCAGTGCAAGGCGCGCGCGGTTGCGTTCGGCCACGGCGATCGCCGCCGGGCTCGCATCGACCAGGTCGACGCGCGCCGTGGGCCGTTCATGGGCAATCGCGAGGCCGATCGCGCCGCTGCCGGTGCCGAGGTCGAGCACGGCCGGCGCCGGCTCGTCGCTCAGGCGCTCGAGGGCGAGCTCAACGAGCAGCTCGGTCTCCGGTCGCGGCACCAGCACCGCCGGGTTCACCTCGAGCGTCAACGTCCAGAATTCGCGCCGCCCCAGCAGATAGGCGACCGGCTCGCCGGCGGCCCGGCGGGCGATCAGGGTCGCAAAGCGCGCCGCCTCCTCGGATGCCAGCGCACGCTCGGTGCGGGCCAGCAGGCGGCCGCGCTCGACGCCGAGCAGGTGGGCAAGCAGCAGTTCGGCATCCATGCGCGGGCTCGCGGAGGCGGTGACGAGACGCGCTGTGGCCTGCTCGAGCGCGGCACCGATCATTCGAGCGCCGCGAGCTGCTCCGCCTCGTATTCGCGCGCGAGCGGCAGCAGCACCTCGTCCAGGTCGCCGTTGACGATGTCCTCGAGTCGGTACAGGGTCAGGTCGACCCGGTGGTCGGTGAGGCGTCCCTGCGGGAAGTTGTAGGTGCGGATGCGCTCCGAGCGATCACCGGTCCCGACCTGCAGCTTGCGGCTCGCCGCCTGTTCGGAGGTCTGCTTGTCGCGTTCGGCCTGCAACAGCCGGGCCTTCAGCAACGCCATCGCCCGCGAGCGGTTCTTGTGCTGCGAGCGCTCGTCCTGACACTCGACGACGATTCCGGTCGGCAGGTGCGTGATGCGCACCGCAGAGTCGGTCTTGTTGACGTGCTGGCCGCCGGCGCCCGAGGAGCGGTAGGTATCGATGCGCAGATCGGCATCGGCGATTGGTACGTCCTCGACGGCGGCGAGCTCGGGCAGGATCGCCACGGTGCAGGTCGAGGTGTGGATGCGCCCCTGCGCCTCGGTGGCCGGCACGCGCTGCACCCGGTGCGTGCCGGATTCGAACTTGAGGCGTGAATAGGCGCCCCGGCCGACGATGCGGCTGATGATTTCCCGGTAGCCGCCGTGCTCGCCGCGACTCTCGGACAGCACCTCGACCGTCCAGCCGTGAGCGTCCGCATAGCGGGAGTACATGCGGAACAGGTCGCCAGCGAAGATCGCCGCCTCGTCGCCGCCGGCGCCGGCACGAATCTCGAGGAAGATGTTGCCGTCGTCGTGCGGATCCTTCGGGATCAGCAGCTGCTGCAGGTCGGCTTCGGTGGTGGCGATGCGGGCGCCGAGCGCGCGCTGCTCCTCGTCCCCGAGCGAGCGCATCTCGGGGTCGGCATCGGCCGCGAGCTCACCGGCGGCGCGGACGTCGCGCTCGAGGTCGAGAAACGCGCGGAAGCGCTGCGCGACAGGCTCGAGGCGGGCGTACTCCATCGACAGCTCCCGAAACCGGTCGCTGTTGCCCTGCAGCGCGGGATCCGCGAGCAGGCGGGCCACCTCCTCGTAGCGGTCAGCGAGCCGCTCGAGGCGCCGGCGAATGGAGTCCCTCATTCGCGGTCCGTACCGAGGTCGAACAGGCGCCGGGCCGCCGAGACGAGCGCCTCGTCGCCGGATTCTCCGGCCTGACGCAGCCGGTGGGTCGGCGCGTGTATAAGCCTGTGGGTCAGCGTATCGGCGAGGTAGGCGAGCGCGTCCTGCGGGGAGCGGCCGCTGCCGAGCAGCCGCACGGCCTGCTCGAGCGTCTGGGCCCGCACCTGCTCGGCGCTGGTGCGCAATTCCCGAATCGTCGGCACCGCGTGCTGGCCGCGCAGACCCGACATGAAACGCGCGACTTCCTCCTCGATTAAAATCCGGGCCTGGCGCGCTTCGTCCTGGCGCGCGTGCAGGTTCTCGGCGACGAAACTCTGCAGATCGTCGATGGTGTAGAGGTACACGTCCTCGAAGTCGGCCACCGCCGCCTCGATGTCGCGCGGCACGGCGATGTCGACCATGAACATCGGCCGCCGCCGCCGCGCCGCGAGCGCCGCAGTGACGTCGGCGACGGTAATGACCGCGTGCGGACTCGCGGTGCTGGTGACGACGATGTCCGCGTCGGGAAGGTGCTGGGCGAGGGCGTCGAGCGTGATCGCCGAGGCGTTGAACTCGGCCGCCAGCGCCTCGGCCCGGTCGAGCGTGCGGTTCGCGATGATCATGCGCTTAAGGCCCTGCGCGTGCAGGTGGCGGGCGGCGAGCGCGATCGTCTCGCCGGCGCCGACGAGCAGCGCCGTGTGCTGGGTGAACCCTGCGAAGATCCGCCGGGCAAGGCTCACGGCCGCGTAGGCGACCGACACGGCGTTGGCGCCGATGCGGGTTTCGGTGCGCACTCGCTTGGCGACCGAGAACGTCGCCTGGAACAAGCGGTTGAGCGTCGGCCCCACCGTGCCGCTCTCCTGGGCCGCGCGGTAGGCATCCTTGAGCTGCCCGAGGATCTGCGGCTCGCCCAGCACCATCGAGTCGAGTCCGGAGGCGACCGCAAAAGCGTGCTCCACCGCGGCGGCGTCCTGCCACTCGTAGAGGGATCCGGCGAGGTTGCGCCCGACGCCGTGATAGTTCTCGAGCCAGGTGCCGAGGCCCGCCGGCTGGTCCACGACGCAGTAAAGCTCGGTTCGATTGCAGGTCGAGACGATGACATTTTCGCGCGCACCGCCGCTGGCGAGCGCGCGCAGGGCATCCGGCAGATGACTGGGGTCGAAGACCACCTTCTCACGCACCTCCACGGGTGCCGTGCGATGGTTGATCCCGACGACAACGAGCGGCATGCGGGGCCTGGACGGGTCGGGTAGCTGAGGATTGTCCGGTACCGAGCCGGGCAGGGCAAGCATACTCCCCTGGGCCGGAGCCGCCGCCGGCCCTTGGGATATAGTGCCGGCATGCAAAACCAGCGTCGTTGCCGCACCCTCGCCGCGCTCGTCGGCCTTGCGGTGTGTGCTGCTGGCTGCACCGGGCTCGCCCCGCGGGCGGAGCCCGGCGTGCGCATGCTGATGGCCGAAGTCGCCCTGGAGCGCGGCGAGTACACGTTCGCCGCGCGCGAGTACCGGCTCGCCGCCGCGGCGAGCAAGGATCCGGAGATCGCCGAACGGGCGGCACGCGTGGCCTTCGATCATGGCCTGGACCGGGACCTCGAGCGCACTGCGCGAGAGTGGCTGGCCAGGGATCCGAAGAGCGAGGTCGCCCGGCGCTTCGAGGCGGTGGCGCTGCTGCAGCTGGATCGGCGCGCCGAAGCCGCGCAGCAGTGCGGCATGCTGATCGAGACGGCCTACAGCTCGCCGGCCGACGCCTTCCTGGCTCTGAACGAGTCGCTCTCCGAGGTGCGCAACGACACCGGTGCCGCCCGCACGGTCGGCCTGCTCGCGGCGCGTTACCCGACAGTTCCAGAAGCCGGCTATGCGCACGCCTCGCTGGCACTCGCGGCGGGCGATTCGCCCACCGCGCTCGGCGCCATCGCCCAGGCGTTGCTGCTGCGGCCCGGCTGGCGCGAGGCGCGCTGGCTCGAGGCCCGCGCCCGGATCGCGGCCGGCGACTGCGCGCGCGGCGTCGGTGAGGCGAGTGCGCTCGCAGCCGAGTCGACCGACGCGGACCGGCTCGTGTATGCGTGGCTACTGGCAGCGTGCGATCGGGCCGCCGAAGCGCGGCCGTTCTTCGAGGATCTGGCCCGCGGGCGCGTCACGCGCGCCGAGGCCCTGGAGGGCCTCGCGAGCCTCGACGTCGAGGCGCAGCGCTGGGACGAGGCGACCAGCCGCTACACCGAGATGCTGGCCACCGGGCGCAACACCGACCGCGCCTTCTTCGGACTCGCGGTGGTCGCGGAGCGGCGCGGCGATGCGCCGCAGGCCGTGCGGCTCTACTCACGGGTCACGGCGGGGCCACGCGCCATCGCGGCCCAGCTGCGTGCCTACCGCCTGCTGCTCGACCAGGGCGAGCCCGCCACGGCCGCTCGCCAGCTCGACGACTTCGTCGCGACGGTGACCGAGTATCGCGTGGCGGTGACGGCGGGGCGCGCCCAGATTCTGGCGGAGGTTGGCCGCGGCGCGGACGCACTCGCGCTGCTCGACCGCGCGATAGCCGCCTACCCCGACCGCGAGGAGCTCCGCTACGCCCGGGCGACAGTGCTCGAACGCACCGGTGCGGTCGAGCGCGCGCTGGCGGAGCTGAGCGACATCGCGCGTACGCGGCCCGCGGATCCGACCGCCCAGAACGCGCTCGGTTTTACGCTCGCCGATCACGGACTGCGTCTGCCCGAGGCGGAGGCGCGGATTCGGGCTGCGCTGGCCGAGCGCCCGGACAGCGCGGCGATCCGCGACAGCCTCGGCTGGGTGCTGCACCGCCGTGGTCAGACCGCCGAGGGCCTCGAATGGCTCAAGCGCGCGTACGCGGCCGATCCGGATGCGGAGATCGCCGCGCACGTCGGCGAAGCGCAATGGACGCTCGGCGACCAGGCAGGGGCACAAAAGACCTGGCGCGAGGCGCTGGAGCGCTCCCCGGGTGACCCGCACCTCAAGGAGTCGCTCGCGCGGCATGGCGGCGGCGAGCCGTGAATCGGCCGGCCCTCGCGCTCGGAGCGCTTGCGGCGCTCGCCGGGTGCCATGGCCTCCCGTCGCGACCGGATCTCGCACCGACTCCAGAGGTACGCGCGCTGCTCGCCTCGATCCCCGACTGGCGGGCGCAGGGCCGCGTGGCGGTGCGCTCCGCCGCCGGCGGCTTCAATGCCAGCTTCGACTGGCACGAAAGCGGGGAGCGCGGCGAGCTCGGGGTGCGCGGACCCTTCGGCGCCGGTGCCGCGCGGATCAGCCGGACTGCCGAGCTCATCCGGATCGAGTCCGGTCAGGGACCGACGCTCGAGGTTCCATGGCCGTTCGACACGCTCGAGCCCGCCCTGACCGCGCGGCTCGGCTTCCCGCTGCCCATCGAACCGCTGCGCTACTGGGTACTCGGCGTGCCGGCGCCGGGACTGTCGAGCGAGGCGGGACAGGAGGGCGAGTTCCGGCAGGCGGGCTGGACCGTCTCGCTCGCCGGCTTCGGGCCCGTGAACGGCGCGCCGGGACCGCTGCCCTCGCGCCTGGTCCTCACGCGCCAGTCGACGCGCATCCGCGTGATCATTGATTCGTGGCAGGTGGGGACACCGTGAGCGCGGCCCCGTGGCCGGCCCCGGCCAAGATCAACCTGTTCCTGCACGTCACTGGCCGGCGGCCGGACGGGTACCACGAGATCCAGACGCTGTTTCAGCTAATCGACCTGACCGACGAACTGCGGATCGTCGTCCGCCGCGACGGGGTGATCGCCCGCGTCGGCGGGCCGGCGGAGGTCGCACCGGAGGCGGACCTCGTGGTCCGCGCCGCCCGGCTGCTGCGCGAGGTCGCCGGCGACAGCTCGCTCGGCGCCGATCTCGAGCTCTCGAAGCGGATTCCGATCGGCGGCGGGTTGGGAGGCGGCAGCTCCGATGCCGCGACCGCGCTCGTCGCCTTAAACGAGCTGTGGGGACTTGGCTTGGGGACCGAGCGCCTGACGGCCCTGGCGCGGATCCTCGGCGCGGATGTGCCGGTGTTCGTGCATGGCACCGCGGCCATCGGGCGCGGCATCGGCGAACTGCTCGAGCCGGTCGAGCTCGCGCCGGCGACCTTCGCGGTCATCTTTCCGGGGGTCCCGGTCGCGACCGCCGAGGCTTTCCAGGCGCCTGAATTGACAAGAAATTCTCCCATCATCACAATAACCGGCTTTCTGTTGCCAGACTGGCCAGTGCGGACGCTGGCGGGCCGGAACGATCTCGAGTCGGTGGTCGCGGCACGGCACGCGCCGGTGCGCGCGGCACTCGAGTGGCTCGGCCGGCGCGGCGAGGCGCGGCTGACGGGCTCCGGCGCGTCGGTGTTCGCCGCGTTCGGCGACCGGGCGGCCGCGCAGCGCGCGCTCACCGGTCTTCCGGCCGCGTGGACCGGGTTCGTGGCGGCGGCGCTGCCGCGCTCGCCGCTGGCGGCCCGGGTGGCGGCGGAGCGGCGCGTCGGCCGGCAGCCGGGAGCGGCTTGAGGTTGCGGGTGGGGCGTAGCCAAGTGGTACGGCAGCGGATTTTGATTCCGCCATGCGAAGGTTCGAATCCTTCCGCCCCAGCCACTATCGTGGGCGGATGGACGTAGCGATCGCGGGGGGCCAGGCAGTGTCCGAGTCGCAGATGGCGGTGTTCGCGGGGAACTCGAACCCCGGGCTGGCGCACGAAATCGCGCGCCACCTGACGCTGCCGCTCGGTCGTGCGTGGGTCGGGCGCTTCAGCGACGGCGAAGTGACGGTCGAGCTGATGGAGAACGTGCGCGGGCGCGACGTGTTCATCGTGCAGCCGACCTCACCGCCGGCGAACGATCACCTGATGGAACTGCTGGTGATGGCCGACGCCTGCAAGCGCGCGAGCGCCGGGCGGATCACGGCCGTGATCCCGTATTTTGGCTATGCGCGCCAGGACCGGCGGCCGCGCGCGACGCGCGTGGCGATCACCGCGAAGCTGGTGGCGAACATGATCGCGGGCGCCGGCGTCAGCCGCGTGCTGACGATCGACCTGCACGCCGACCAGATCCAGGGGTTTTTCGACATCCCGGTGGACAACGTCTACGCCTCGCCGGTGCTGCTCGGCGATGCCTGGCGACAGAAGTACGAGCGCATGATCGTGGTGTCGCCGGACGTCGGCGGCGTGGTGCGGGCGCGTGCGCTGGCGAAGCGCCTCGACGATGCGGATCTGGCGATCATCGACAAGCGCCGGCCGCGGCCAAACGAATCGAAGGTGATGAACATCATCGGCGATGTCGAGGGCAAGAGCTGCGTCATGGTCGACGACATGGTCGACACCGCCGGCACGCTGTGCCAGGCGGCGCAGGCACTGAAAGACGAAGGTGCCGCCAAGGTCGTCGCCTACATCACGCACCCGGTGCTGTCAGGCAACGCGATCGAGCGGATCTCGGGCTCGGTGCTCGACGAGCTCGTCGTCACCGACACGATCGCGCTTAGGGAAGAGGCGCGCCAGTGTCCGAAGATCCGCCAGCTGTCAGTGGCGGGGCTCCTCGCCGAGACCATGCGTCGCATCCGCGACGAGGAGTCGGTGAGCTCGCTGTACATTGACTGATCGACGAGCCGAGTTTTTTCCCGGCGGCACCGTGCCGCCGGGTGACCCGCCGGGAGCCGTTCTGGTCGCGGACCGCTGCCGGTGTTACTGAAAGGAGTGATCGATGAAAACTTCATTTGAATTGACCGCGGAGTTCCGCGATGACCAGGGGAAGGGTGCGAGCCGCCGCCTGCGTCACGCTGGGCGTGTACCCGCGATCCTCTACGGCGGGAAACGCGAGCCGCGTGCCCTGTCGCTTGACCACACGAAGCTGCAGCTCGCGCTTGGCAACGAGAAGTTCTACTCCTCGATCATGCAGCTCAAGGTGGGTGAACAGATCCAGGCGGCCATCCTGCGCGACGTGCAGCGCCACCCGTGGAAGAACCAGGTGGTGCACGTCGACCTGCAGCGGGTGTTCGAGGACGAGACGATCCGGCTGTCCGTGCCGCTGCACTTCACGGGCGAGCAGGCCGCGCCCGGGGTCAAGACCGAGGGCGGCATGGTGTCGCACCTGCGCAATGAGCTGGTCGTCGAGTGCCTGCCGAAGGACCTGCCCGAGTACCTCGAGATTGATGTGTCGGGGCTGCACCTCAACCAGTCGCTGCACCTGTCGGACATCAAGCTGCCGGCCGGGGTCGTCTCGGTCGAGCTTGCAGGCGGCAAGGACGCCTCGATCGTCGCGGTGCATGCGATGCGGGCCGAGGAGATCGAGACGCCGGTGGTGGCGGCCGTCGAGGGCGCGGTACCGGCGGTTCCGGGTGCCCCGGCGGTTCCGGGGGCGCCAGCGGCTCCGGGTGCGGCCGCTGCGGCTCCGGGTGCGGCGGCGGCGGCGGGCGAGAAGAAGCCGGCCGAGGCTGCCAAGAAGGAAGAGCCGAAGAAGGATGCCCGGAAAGGCGAGTCGAAGAAGGACGCCAAGAAGTAACGCGCGTCTGCCGTCGGGCGCTCCCGGGCCGTGCCCCCGCGGGTACGGCCCGGTCGCTTTCGGCGACCGCGAGGCAAGCGTATGGCGGGCCTACCACTCAAGCTGATCGTCGGCCTCGGCAACCCGGGCCCCGAGCACGCCGACGTGCGTCACAACGCGGGCTTTTGGTGCGTCGACCGGCTGGCCGCGCGCTGTGGCGGGAGCCTGCGCCCGCACGCCCGCTATCACGGTGAGGTGGGCCGGGTCGCGATCGACGACCGGGAAGTGTGGCTGCTAAAGCCGATGACCTACATGAACCGCAGCGGCATGGCGGTCCGCGCGCTGCTCGACTATCTGCGCATCGATGCCGCCGACACGCTGGTGGCGCACGACGACCTCGATCTCGGTGTCGGCGTCGTGAGGCTCAAGCAGGGTGGCGGCGCCGGCGGCCACAACGGCCTGAAGGACCTGATCACGCAGATCGGCGACGGGTTCTGGAGGCTGCGTTTCGGAATTGGCCGCCCGGCGATCAGCGAGGAGGTCATTGATTACGTGCTGCGCCGCGCCCCGCCCGCCGAGCAGACCCTGCTCGACGGCGCGATCGTCGCCGGCGTCGCGGCGATCGAGCAGCTGTTGAGCGAGGGCGCCGAGAAAGTCATGAACGGCTTGCACCGGCGCGAGCCGGCCACGTAGGGAGCGACACGTTGGGAATCAAGTGCGGGATCGTGGGGCTGCCGAACGTCGGCAAGTCGACGCTGTTCAACGCGTTGACGAAGGCGCAGATCGCGGCCGAGAACTACCCGTTCTGCACGATCGATCCGAACGTCGGCGTCGTGCCGGTGCCGGACCCGCGCCTCGCCGCGCTGGCGGAGATCGCCAAGCCCGAGAAGATTATCCCGACCACCGTCGAGTTCGTCGACATCGCCGGCATCGTCAAGGGCGCCTCGGAGGGCGAAGGGCTCGGCAACAAGTTCCTGGCCAACATCCGCGAGGTCGACGCGATCGTGCACGTCGTGCGCTGCTTCGAGAACGACGACATCGTCCACGTCGCCGGCAAGGTCAATCCGCTCGCGGACATCGAGACGATCAACACGGAGCTTGCGCTCGCCGACCTCGAGACCGCCGACAAGGGTCTGCAGCGCGCGGAGAAGGCCGCCAAGGCGCAGGACAAGGACGCGATTCGGGCGCGCGACGTCTTCAAGCGCGTCCGCGACGGCCTCAATCAGGGCCGGCCGGCGCGGGCACTCGCGCTCGACGAACAGGACACGGCAATCGTGCGCGAGCTGCAGCTGCTGACGATGAAGCCGGTGCTCTACATCGCCAACGTCAGCGAAGGCGGGTTTCACGACAACCCGCGTCTGACGGCGATCGAGCAGCACGCGGCTGCGGAAGGCTCCGAGGTCGTTGCGGTGTGCGCGGCGATCGAGGCGGAGATCGCCCAGCTCGAAGACGGCGACCGGGCCGAGTTCCTGATGGAACTCGGGCTCGCCGAGCCGGGTCTGAACCGGGTGATCCGGGCCGCGTACCGACTGCTTGGGCTGCAGACGTACTTCACGGCCGGGCCGAAGGAAGTTCGCGCCTGGACCGTCCACGGCGGCAGCACCGCGCCCCAGGCGGCGGGAGTCATTCATACCGACTTCGAGCGCGGCTTCATTCGCGCCGAGGTCATCGGGTTCGAGGACTACGTCGCGTACCGCGGCGAGCCGGGCGCGCGCGACGCCGGAAAGTTGCGCCTCGAGGGCAAGGAGTACCTGGTCCGCGAGGGAGACGTCATGCATTTCCGGTTCAACGTCTGACAGTGGAAACTTATGCTGTGGCCCGCCGCGGCGAGGAATAAGCGATGCGAGGGATCTCTGTGACTGGCTGCGGTGCAGCCCGCTGCGCGGCGATACTGCTGGCGCTCGGCCTCGCAACCGGGCTTGCGGCCTGCAGCCACGGGGGCAGCTCGACGGCCGTTGGGGTCGGCATCGGCGTGCAGCTGGCGGCGCCGTCCGGCACGACGCTGGTCGAGGAGGGCGGCCAGCTCGAGGTAGATGCGCTGGTCGTCAACGATGTGAGCAATGCCGGCGTCGCCTGGTCATTGACGCCGAGCGGGCCGACCTATGGCAGCTTCGCGAGCGCGACCAACAGTATCGTGATCTACCAGGCCCCGAGCAACGTCGTCGGGGCGCTGACCGTCACGTTGACGGCCACCTCGATCGCCGATGCGACGCGGTCATCCGCGGTGACGCTGACGATCAACGGCACACCGACCATTCCCCAACCGGTGGTTTTCCCGGCGAACCTGAACATCGGCTTTGCCGACTACATCTCGGTCGCGGGCGGTCTCGCGCCCTACACCTGGGCCGTGAGCGCGGGCGCGCTGCCCGCGGGCCTTGCGCTCGACGGCAGCACCGCGGCGACCATCGGCATTACCGGGACGCCGACCGCGCTCAGTGCGTCCCAGTTCACGCTGACGGTGACCGACTCGAACAATGACACGGCGTCCGTGACGCTGACACAGATCGTCAATCCGCAGCTGTCGTGTTTGCTGCGCGGCCGCTATGCGTATCTGTTCGCGGGGTACCGCGACAATCTGCCCGTGGTTCGTGCCGGCAGCATCAACGTCGCGAGCGACGGCACTGTGACAGGCATCCACGATTACAAGGACGACGTCAGCACGCGCATCGCCGAGCCCGTTACCAGCGGCACGTGCACGACCGTCACGTCGAATCGCGGGCAGCTGGTGCTCGTCTCGGCGACGCGCACCGAGGGCTTCGACTATGCAGTCATCAGCGCGCTCGACGCCGGCCAGCTGCAGGAGGACGATGGCACACCGGTCGTCGGCGGAGGCCAGCTGTTCCTGCAGACGCAGTCCGGGTCCATCTCCTCGTTCCCGCCCCAGCAGCCCACGCCCGTGACGTCGCTGGCGGCGGTTGCCGGTGACTACGTCTTTGGCCTCGTCGGTGACGACGGTGCCAAGCAACGCCTCGTGATGGCCGGTCGCATGACCGTCAGTGCGACGGGGGTCGTCTCCAACGGCCAGGCCGATACGAACGCCGCGATGGCGGTGAGTGGCGGCCCGGTGACCGGTACCTTGACGGCCCCGGATGCCAACGGCCGCGGGACGGCAACGCTCGCGGTTGATGGCCAGCCGGTGCCGCTCGCCTACTACATGGTGGATATGAACACGATTTTTCTGGTCAGTAACGATGCGGCCACAACGACGCCCCGCCTCGCCGGGCGGATGACGCGCCAGACCGGTGCCGGCACGCTCACTGCGACGGCGCTCGGCCAGCCGGCCGTCCTCAGCATGTGGGGATCCTCGACGGTCGACACGCTGCCGGCCGCGACGATCACCGCCGGGCTCCTGTCGGGCGGGGTCGGCGGCACCGTGCCGGTGCAAATCGACGTCGCGGATCGCGGCGTCGTTCTGATCCACCTCGAATACGCAGGATCGCAGTACACGGTCGCGCCGAATGGCCGCGGCACCTTGACCATCGGTTCGGAGATCTCGGCGCGCCGCTTCGTCCTTTACCTCGACGGCGCAGGCGGCGGCTACTTGCTCGAGCCTGCGAGCGAGGTCGGCAACTTCGGCATTCTCGATCCTCAGACTGGCGCGCCGTTTGCGGATTTTCCCGGCACCAACTACGCCGGCGGTTCCGTGTTCGCGGCGTCAACCTCGCCGATCACGCTGACACCGCAACTGCTGTTCCAGGACGGTGCCCTGTCCGGCAACGTGTCGGGTAGCTACGCGATCGAACCCGCGACCGGACGGATCGTCGCGACGCTCAACCGCAACATCCTCGGTGGAAGCGGATTCGTCGCGTACATCGTGTCGCCGACGAAAATTGTCATCATTGGCAACGGGATCAACTCGGTCAACAGCGCGCTCGCCTGGGAGCAGCGGTACTGATCGGACGCCGCGCCTTGACGCAGGTCGTGGGCCTGCACAGAATCGCCCCCTTCCTTCGGCCGCACCGGCGGCCGCGCGTGGCTAGGTAGCTCAGACGGTTAGAGCACGGGATTCATAACCCCGGGGTCGGGGGTTCGATTCCCCCCCTAGCCACCATTTCCCCCTTCCACCGGACGTCCGCTGCCATCCAGCGACGTCCATTGGAACAGCGGAAACTTAGGAAAACATAGACTCTCTTCGTTCTGGTTGGCCTGGTTCCTCATCCGGAAATATCCAGGGATAGGCGCTGGCATCGGCACCATTTCGGGGGTATTTTTGGGGGTATAAGAGAGACTTGAGAAAGCAGATACCCCCAAAATGGCACTTTCCGACAAAGCCGTCAGCAATGCGAAGGCCGGACCCAAGAAGTACCGGCTGTTTGATGGTGACGGCTTGTATTTGGAGGTCTCAATTAAGGGTGGAAAGTACTGGCGGCTGAAATACCGCTTCAGTGGAAAGGAAAAATGCCTGGCTCTCGGCGTATATCCAAGAGTGGGCCTGAAGCTGGCGCGCCGTCGGTCAGACGAAGCGCGACAGCTGCTCACTGACGGCGTTGACCCTGGCGAACAAAAGAAGATCGCTCGGGCTGCGGGAGTTGAGGCGGCCGGAAATAGCTTCGAGGCCATCGCGCTGGAATGGCTAATCAAGCAGAAGCCGACTTGGGCCGAAAGCCATTGGACACG
>DATNIE010000012.1:0-64779 GCA_035604595.1 Steroidobacteraceae bacterium
GAGCAGCGAATCCCGTCACGTCGGACGATCAGCGAGCGCACCGCTCGAGGCACGCGTAGTAGAACCCGTCGGTGCCGGCGATCCCGGGCAGCAATGCAACACCCGCCTCATCCGTGGCGGGTTGCGTCGGCAGCCCCGGGAGGTTAAGGCTAACAGATTCCGTGACATCCACCGCCTCCGGCGTGTCCTCGAGGAACCCCCCCACCACTGTTGCATTTTCGGCCTTCAGGACCGAGCAGCTCGCATACACGAGCCGCCCCCCGGCCGCGAGCAGCGGCCAGAGCGCCTGCAGCAGCTGGCGCTCGCGGGCGGCGAGCGGCCCGAGGTCGGCTGGACGTCGCAGCCACTTGATGTCCGGGTGGCGGCGGATCACGCCGGTGCCGGAACAGGGAACATCGAGCAGGATCCGGTCGAAGGTCTGGCCAGCCAGGACCCCGGGTTCGAGTGCATCGCCCACCCGGACGGTGGCGGTGAGCCCAAGCCGTGTCAGGCTCTCGCTGATCCGGCCGGCGCGGGCCGGATCGATGTCGAGCGCCACGAGCTCGGTCAGACCTGGCACCTCCTCGAGCACGTGGCAGGCCTTGCCGCCGGGCGCGGCGCAGGCATCGAGGACCCGCATCCCGGGAGCGGCGGCCAGAAACGGCGCGGCGAGCTGCGCGGCCGCGTCCTGCACCGAGCACAGGCCCTGCTGGAACTCCGGCAGCGTACGGACGTCGACGGGCGGCTCGAGCACGAGCGCGCGCGGCGCGAATGGCGCGTGGCGCACCGTGAAGCCCGCCGCTTCGAGCCGGTCGGCGAGCGCTGCGGTCGTGATGCGTCGCGCATTGGCCCGCAGCGTGAGCGGCGGATGCTCGTTGTTGGCCGCGAGAATGCCGCTCGCCGCGCCTGCCCAGTCGCGCTCAAGCGCGGCAACCAGCCATTGCGGGTGCGAGGTGCGTCCGGCGAGCGAGGCATCGGCACCGGTGAGGAGCGCGGGCCGCTCCCGCTGAAAGCGCCTCAGGCACGCGTTGACCAACCCGGCAGCGCGGGCCTGGCCGACCGCGCGAGCCGCCTCGACTGTGGTGCTGACGGCCGCGTGCGCCGGTGTGCCGGCATACTCGAGCTGGTAGAGCCCGACCAAGAGCAGCGCCTTGAGCTCCGGCGGCTGCCCGTCCCATGGCCGGCGCAGCAGCGCTGCGGCCACCCGCTGCAGGCGGTGGCCGAATCGGAGGGCGCCAAAGGCGAGTGCCTGGGCGTGCGCGCGGTCGGCAGCCTCGAGCCCCGGCGCCCCCGCCGCCGCGAGCGCCGAGTCGAGCCGCTGGCCGGCCCCGATCACGGCGGCGACCGCGCGCACGGCGGCGGCGCGGCTGGCCGAGCCCTCGCTCACGGAGCGCCGTCGAAGCGCGCGCCGACGAGCGGCCCGTCGCGGGCTGCCGCGCGCGCGAAGGCCGCGGCGTCGACCACGGTCCGGCCAGGGAGCTGCACGCGTACCAGCCTCAGCTGACCCGCGCCGGTTGCGACGTCAACGCCGCAGCGCCCGGTCGCCGTGATCGTACCGGGCGGCGCATCCTCACCGGCGATGCAGGTGGCTTCGTAGATCTTGAGCTGCGCGCCGCGAAAGCGGGTCTCGGCAACGGGCCACGGCAGCAGCGCGCGCACCTGCCGGTCGAGTTCCTCGGCCGTCCGCGACCAGTCGATCAGCGCCGCGGACTTGTCGAGCTTGCGCGCGTACGTCACGCCGGCTGACGCCTGCGGCACCGCCTGTGCGGTGCCGGCCTCGAGCGCCTCGAGCGTCGTGATCAGCAGCGCGGCACCGCGCGCGGCCAGCCGCTTCGCGAGACCGATCGCCGTATCATGCGCCCCGATCGGCATGCGCTCGGTCGCATACACGGGTCCGGTGTCCAGGCCGGTTTCCATCCGCATGATGGCAACGCCGGTCTCGCGATCACCCGCCAGCAGTGCCCGCTGGATCGGCGCCGCCCCGCGCCAGCGTGGCAGCAGCGAGGCATGGATATTGATGCAGCCGAGGCGCGGCAGCGCCAGCACCGCCGGCGGCAGCAGCAGTCCATAGGCAGCCACGATGAACGCGTCCGCCGCGCATGCGGCGAGCGCGGTCATCGCCGCGGGATCTGTGAGCGTCACGGGCTGCAGCACCGCAAGCCCGAGTTCGAGCGCCCGGCGCTTGACCGGGCTCATCTGCATCGCGCGGCCGCGGCCGGCCGGGCGATCGGGCTGCGTCAGCACTGCCCTCAGGTCGTGGGGCGAGGCGGCGAGGGCCTCGAGCGCCGGTACGGCGAACTCGGGTGTACCGGCATAGACGAGCCGCAGCGGCACGCGTCTAGAGCGCCGGCGCGCGCGGCCGCAGGCCCTCGACGGCGCGCTGGCGCTGATCCTTCTCGAGCCTCTTGCGGATGCGCGTGCGTTTGAGCTCCGACAGGTAATCGACGAACAGCTTGCCGTCCAGGTGATCCATCTCGTGCTGCACGCACACGGCGAGCAGTCCTTCTGCGGCCAGTTCGAAGGGTTTGCCGTCGCGGCCGGTCGCGCGCACGCGGATCCGGTGCGCGCGAGTGACGTCCTCGTAGATGCCCGGCACTGACAGGCACCCTTCCTGCATGGCGCCCACGTCCTCGCGGGAGAGAACCTCCGGATTCACGAACACGAGCGGCTGATCCTTCTGCTCCGAGACATCCGCAACCAGCAGTCGGCGATGGACGTCGACCTGCGTCGCGGCGAGCCCCACCCCCTTGGCGGCATACATGGTCTCGAGCAGGTCGTCGATCAACTGCCTGATACCGGCGTCGACTCGGGCCACGGGGGCAGCGCGGGTTCGTAGGCGGGGGTCGGGATATTCGAGAATCGTGAGGCGTGTCATGTTTATAAACGGGGCGATTCGTGCATCCGGCGCAATAATGCTGCTAAAGTTTGGCTGGCATTGGACTTAATGTCGCCTGCTGTACGACTCGGATGGCCGGATTATAGGGCGGCGGGCCTGTTCGGGTCTCCATTGGATGGGCCTTTCGCCGGGCCCTGAAGCGGACATGCAACTCCATGAAAAAATTCCCTAAATTCGCGGGCTTTCTGGCGCTCGGCGTGCTCGTCGGACAACTCGCGCTGGGGGCCGATACCGACGCCCCGGCCGCGCGGCCGGCGCCCGGCCACAGCACCTCGGTCCCGCTCGCGCCCGATGCGCCCTCAAGCTACGTCGTGCAGCGCGGCGATACGCTGTGGGCCATTGCCGCCAAGTTTCTGAGCCAGCCCTGGTACTGGCCCGAGATTTGGTACCTCAATCCGGAAATCAACAACCCGCACCGGATCTATCCGGGCGATACGCTACGCCTTGTCTACGACGCCAGCGGCAAGCCGCACATCGAGGTGGAGCGCGGCGTGGAGAGCGGCAATGCGGTGCGGCTGTCACCGCAGATCCGCGCGACGCCGCTCGCCCAGGCAATTCCGGCGATCCCGTACGAAGTCGTCGCCGCCTTCATGTCGAAGCCCAGTATCGTCTCGCGCGAGGATGCCAAGCATCTGCCGTACGTGGTCGGACTCGGCGACCGCCACGTGATCGCCGGCGTCGGCGATGTCGTCTATGCGCGCGGCGTGTCCGGTGCCGAAGCCGGTGCCCGCTACAATCTGGTGCACCTCGGCGACCGCCTGAAGGATCCCGACGATGGCGCGTTTCTCGGCTACCTGGGCATCCACGCCGGTCTCGTCCGCCTCGAGCGCGCCGCCGGTGACGACGGCCTCGCGAAGCTGGTGATCGCCGAATCCGGGCGCGAGGGCCTAGTCGGCGACCGGCTGGTCCGCGAGCAGCTCGAGGTGCCGCTCGACTTCATGCCGCACGCGCCGCCGAAGCCGGTCACGGGCACCATCATCGCCGTGCTCGACGGTGTGACCGTGATTGGCCAGTACCAGGTCGTCGTGATCAACCGCGGCAAGCAGCAGGGCCTCGAGCCCGGCCATGTGCTCGCAGTGTGGCAAGTGGGCGATGTTGTCAAAGATCGCGGGCCGGGCGGCGCCTCGAACACCAACCAGTTCACTGAGCCCTTCGCCCCTCATGTCCGGCTGCCGTCCGAGCATGCGGGCACGTTCATGGTTTTCAAGACCTACGACCGCATGAGCTACGGCTTGATCATGACCGCCCACAACGCGATGCACATCGGCGATACCGTCAAGAATCCGTAGCGAGGGCATCGCTCGCGCGCCGGTTCCGTCGCGGCGCAGGCGCGCGTCATTCTCGAGCCATCGCGGCCGTCTGCGACGTGCAGTTGCACCCCGCGGGCCGCGACTCGCCTGTCGATCCCTGCAGTCCACCGCCGCCTCCGCCGGCCGTGCGGTTGGACAAGCCCGGCGAAATGCTGTTAGATGCCCTCGGCTTCGAACCGGTGGACGTCGACACGTTGGTCATAAGCACGGGCTCCCCCGCCCAGACCGTGTCCTCCATGCTCCTAATCCGTGAGGGTAAGGGTCGCATGGCCCTGTGCGCCGGCCGTTACCGCCGCCGCGCCGAGGGTGCGTGCAAGAGGCGCGCAACATGAAAGACCCGATGAAAGATAACGTGCTCGACATCCTGATCTATCTGTTTGAGAACTACCTCGAGTCGGACGATGTCCCGCAGCCGACACGCGATGTGCTGCGAGAGGAGCTCGAGCACGCCGGATTCGCCGAAAGCGGCATTGAGCGCGCGCTGGAGTGGCTCGAGGGCCTGTCGGGTGAGACCGCCCCGCCCGTAGGGGATGCCAACAAGCGCTCGTTCCGGGTCTTCAACGGCTACGAGCAAGCGCGGCTCGCACCGGACGTACGGGGCTACCTGGTGCAGCTCGAGAACATCGGCATCCTGTCGACGCAGCAGCGCGAGCTCGTGATCGACCGGCTGCTGGCGCTCGAGGCCGAGGAAATCGACATCGAGCAGGTCAAGTGGGTGGTGCTGATGGTGCTGTTCAGCCAGCCAGGCCAGGAGCAGGCCTACCAGCGGATGGAAGATCTGGTATTCGAAGGCCAATCTGACGCCGTGCACTGACGCGCGGAACAGCTCCGTCGAACGGAGTCGAAACGAGCCGCGGCCTCGGGTCCGCGGTTCAGTTTTTTTGGGGCAATGAGCAACAACCTCGTCATCGTCGAATCCCCGGCCAAAGCCAAGACCATCAAGAAGTACCTCGGCCAGGACTTCGAGGTGCTGGCTTCCTATGGCCACGTCCGCGACCTCGTGCCGAAGGAAGGAGCGGTCAACCCGGACCGCAACTTCGAGATGCGCTACGAGCTCATCGAACGCAACGAGCGCCATGTCAATGCGATCGAGCGTGCTCTTAAAAAGGCCCGGGCGCTGTACCTGGCGACCGACCCGGACCGCGAGGGTGAGGCAATCTCCTGGCACCTGTACGAGATCCTGAAGGCGCGCGGTGCGCTGAAGGACAAGCAGGTGCACCGTGCAAAGTTCTTCGAGATCACCAAGAACGAGGTTAACAAGGCGATTGCCGCGCCCGAGAAACTGTCGACCGAGCTTGTCAACGCGCAGCAAGCGCGCCGGGCGCTCGACTTCCTGGTCGGCTTTAACCTCTCGCCGCTGCTGTGGAAGAAGATCATGCCGGGCCTGTCGGCCGGCCGCGTGCAGAGCGTCGCGCTGCGGCTCGTCTGCGAGCGCGAGGCCGAGATCGCCGCGTTCGTGCGCCAGGAGTACTGGACGGTCGAGGTCGACGCCGCCAAGGACGGGCAGGCGTTCCGCGCGCGCGTCGTCGAGGTCGACGGCGACAAGCTCGAGGCGGACGTCGGCAAGGGCCGTTTCAGCCTGACCGACGAGGCGGCGGCGCGCGAGGTGCAGCGGCGGCTCAACGCGGCGTGCGGCGGGCGCCTGCGGGTGGCGAACGTCGAGTCCAAGCCGCGCTCGCGAAATCCGCAGGGACCGTTTCGCACCTCGACGCTGCAGCAGGCAGCGGCCAACCGCCTCGGCTTCAGCGCCCGGCGCACGATGCAGCTTGCACAGAAGCTCTACGAGGGCGTCGACTTCGGCGAAGGCCCGGTCGGGCTGATTACCTACATGCGCACCGACTCGACCTCGCTGTCGGTCGAGGCAATCGGCCAGATCCGCGAGACGATCGGCTCGCTGTACGGCAAGGAAGCGCTGCCCGATGTGCCGCGCAGCTATGCGAACAAGCAGAAGAACGCCCAGGAAGCCCACGAGGCGATCCGCCCGACGTCGGCGGCGAACACGCCGGACAAGCTCCGCGGCCACATCGACGAGGATATGTGGCGACTGTATGCGCTGATCTGGAAGCGGACCATTGCCTCGCAGATGGCGAGCGCGCTGTTCGAGCAGGTCACCGTCACGATGCACCCGGGGGCGGCGGCTGGCGCGCCGGTGGGCGTCGTCCGGGCGAGCGGCTCGACGCTCGTGAAGCCCGGCTATCTCGTCGTCTACGAAGTCGACCGCAACGACGATGAGGAGGCCGAGGAAGGCGGCCGGCTGCCGGCGCTCGCGACGGGCGAGATCGCCGAGCTCGTCGAGCTGCGGCCGGAGCAGCACTTCACCGAGCCGCCGCCGCGCTACACCGAGGCCGGGCTCGTCAAGGCGCTCGAGGAGCGCGGCATCGGCCGTCCGTCGACTTATGCGGCAATCATCGAGACGCTGCGCGCTCGCAGATACGTCGAGGACGAGCGCCGCAATTTCGTGCCGACTGACACCGGCAAGATCGTGAGCCAGTTCCTGGTGCGGTTCTTCCCGCAGTACGTCGACTACGACTTCACCGCGCGGCTCGAGGACGATCTCGACGACATCTCGCGCGGCGAGAAGGAGTGGATCCCGGTGCTGCGCCAGTTCTGGCGCCCGTTCATCGACCGTGTCAAGGACATCGAGGCCAACGTCACGCGCGAGCAGGTCGCGCAGGCGCGGCAGCTCGGCGTCGACCCGGCCAGCGGCCGGCCGGTCAGCGTGCGGGTCGGTCAGTACGGCCCGTTCGTGCAGCTTGGCACCAAGGACGACGTCGCGAAGCCGAAGTTCGCCGGGCTGCGGCCGGGCCAGAAGATGGGCACGATCACTCTCGCCGAGGCATTGAAGCTGTTCACGCTGCCGCGCACGCTCGGCGAGTTGCCGACCGGCGAGCAGGTGGTGGTCGGCATCGGTCGCTTCGGGCCGTACATCAAGTACGGCGTCAAGTATGTGTCGATCAAGACCGACGACCCGTACAGCGTCGATCTTGCGCGCGCGCTGGCACTCATCGAGGAGAAGAGGCATGCGGATGCGGCGCGGCTGATCCGGGATTTCGGCGTCGGCGATCTGCAGGTGCTGAACGGCCGCTTCGGGCCGTACGTCACCGATGGCAAACGTAACGCGCGCATCCCGAAGGACCGCGACCCGTCTGGTCTTACGCTCGAGGAGGCACGCGCGCTGCTCGTCGATGCGCCGCTGCGCGGCGCGAGCCGTTTCGGTCGCAAGAAGGGCGCCGCGGCGAAAGCCAGGGCGCCGGCCACCGCTGCCGACACTGCGCCGGCGCCCGCGCCCGCGCCGCCGGCAGCCAGGCACCCTGCGCCGCGCAAGCTGACGGCGCAGCCAGCCACCGCCGCGCGCCCGGCGGCGGCCAAGGCCGCGCTCGTGATCAAGGCCAGGAAGCCCTCGACACGCGGCCAGCCTAAAAGTCCCGGCCAGACCGCGAGGAAGGCCCCCGTCAGGAAGCCGGTGCGCCGGACGGGCGCCAAGAAAGCCGGCCGCTGAGCCGTCCCCACCGGTGCGCCTTGCGCCATACTCTGTCGATGCAGCCTGACAAGGCAGCCGTCCGGGCCTATCTCGTCGATCTTCAGGAGCGGATCACCTCGACCGTCGAACGGGCGGACGGCGGTGCGCGTTTTAGGCACGACACCTGGCAGCGGCCCGGCGGTGGCGGAGGCGAGAGCCGGGTGCTGCGGGGCGGGCGACTGCTCGAGCAGGGCGGCGTCGGGTTCTCGCACGTGATGGGCGAGGGGCTGCCGCCGTCGGCGACCCAGCTGCGGTCCGAGCTCGCCGGTGCCGCGTTCGAGGCGCTCGGCGTGTCAGTGGTCTTCCATCCGCACAACCCGTACGTGCCGACGACGCACATGAACGTGCGGTTCTTCATCGCCGAGAAAGAAGGACACGCGGCCGCGTGGTGGTTCGGCGGCGGCTTCGATCTGACGCCCTTTTACCCCTTCGATGAGGACGTGGTGCACTGGCACGTTGTCGCGCGTGCTGCCTGCGCGCCTTTCGGTGCGGAGGTTTATCCGCGCTACAAAGACTGGTGCGACCGGTATTTCTACCTCAAGCATCGCGGCGAGACACGCGGCGTCGGCGGATTGTTCTTCGACGATCTCAACGACTGGGGCTTCGAGCGCTCGTTCGCGTTCCAGCGCGCGGTGGGCGATGCATTTCTCGACGCCTATCTGCCGATCGTGGCGCGGCGGCGGGATACGACCTATGGCGAGCGGGAACGGCAGTTCCAGTTGTACCGGCGCGGCCGCTACGTCGAGTTCAACCTGGTATTTGACCGCGGCACGCACTTCGGCCTGCAATCGGGCGGGCGCACCGAATCGATTCTGATGTCGCTTCCGCCGCTCGTGCGCTGGGAGTACGACTGGCGCGCCGAGGCGGGCTCCGCCGAGGCGCGTCTTGCCAGCGACTACCTGCGGCCGCGCGACTGGCTGGCGAACGTCGCGGGCTGAGGCGAGCCGGCCGTTCGCGTCGGCAATTCCAGACGCCCGCGCCGCGACTCCGCGGCCGCCGCGGAGTTAAGCTCGAGCAATGAACTACCGCCACGCATACCACGCCGGCAACTTTGCGGACGTGTTCAAGCACGTCGTGCTCGCCGCCATGCTCGATCAACTCGGCCGCAAGCCGGCCCCGTATTTCTACCTCGATACGCATGCGGGCCGCGGCATGTATCTGCTCGCTGCGGCCGAGACCCAGCGCGCCGGCGAATTCCGCGACGGCGTGCTGCGAATTCTCGAGGCGCCGCTCCCACCACCACCGGTGGCGCGCTACCTCGAGCTCGTCCGGGAGCTCGGCTACGAAGACGAAAAACTAGTGGCCTACCCTGGATCGCCGCTGATCGCGCTCGGCTGCATGCGGGGCGATGACCGGGCGGCGCTCTGTGAGCTGGAGCCCGGCGAGACAGCGGCTCTCAGAGGCGAGCTGCGGGGCGACCTGCGGGCGCAGATTCACGAGCGTGACGGCTACGAGGCGCTGACGGCGCTGCTGCCACCGCGCGAGAAGCGCGGGCTCGCGCTGATCGACCCGCCGTACGAGGCGCCCGATGAGTTCGAACGGCTGAAGGCGGCGCTGAGCGCCGCTCTCGCCCGCTGGCCCGCCGGAGTGTTCGCGACCTGGTACCCGATTACGCAGGGTGATGCCGCCGGCCGATTTCTGGAGCGGATGGCAGCCACCGGGATACGCCGCCAGCTAGTCGCCGAACTGTGCGTGCAGCGGGACGACTCGCCGGGAGGCCTCAACGGCGCCGGCCTGCTGATCATCAATCCGCCGTGGCAGCTCGATCAGATCCTCGCGCCCGCGCTGCCGTGGCTCAAGGAGCGACTCGCGCCGACCGGCCGCGGACGCTCGCGCATCAGCTGGCAGGTGCCCGAGTAATCGCGGCGGGCGATCCCCGATGACATGGCCGGGCCGCTTGTGCTGAGATTGGCTGACGGCGGCCGCGGCCCGCGCCGGAACGCCTGACTTAAGGATGCCCATGCGCCCGATCCCCGGTTCATTCCCCCGTGTCCGGATGCGGCGAATGCGCCGGGACGCGTTCTCCCGGCGCCTGATGCGCGAGACGCGCCTGACGACCGACGACCTCATTTACCCGATGTTCGTGATCGAGGGTCGCGGCCAGCGGGTCCCGGTGGAGTCGATGCCCGGCATCGAGCGCGTCACCATCGACGAGCTCGTCAAGGAAGCGGCAGAACTCGTCCGGCTCGGTGTGCCGGCACTGGCGCTGTTCCCGGTACCGGACGCATCGACCAAGTCGCTCGACGGCGGCGAGGCGTGGAACCCGCAGGGCCTCGTGCAGCGCGCGGTGCGCGCCGTCAAGGCCGCAGTGCCCGTTGTTGGCCTCATCACCGATGTCGCGCTCGATCCCTACACGACCCACGGCCAGGACGGGATCATCGACGCGGGCGGCTATGTCGTGAACGACGAGACGGTCGCCGCCCTGGTGCGCCAGGCGGTGTCGCACGCCGCGGCGGGCGCCGATGTGGTGGCGCCCTCGGACATGATGGACGGACGCATCGGCGCGCTGCGCGAGGCGCTCGAGGCGGCCGGCCATATCCATACCCGGATCCTCGCCTATTCCGCGAAGTACGCGTCCGGGTTCTACGGGCCGTTCCGCGACGCGGTCGGCTCGGCCGGCAGCCTCGGCAAGGCCGACAAGCAGACCTACCAGATGGATCCGGCGAACAGCGACGAAGCCCTGTATGAGGTCGCGCTCGATCTGGAGGAAGGCGCCGACATGGTGATGATCAAGCCGGGCATGCCGTATCTCGACATCGTCCGGCGCGTGAAGGACGAGTTCGGCGCGCCGACCTTCGTCTACCAGGTCAGCGGCGAGTACTCGATGCTCAAGGCAGCCGCTCAGAACGGCTGGCTCGATGAACGCAAGGTCGTGCTCGAGGCGCTGACCGGGATCAAGCGCGCCGGTGCGGACGGCATCCTGACCTACTTCGCAAAGGACGCCGCCCGCTGGCTCGCGGAGCCCTCTGCCCAGTGACCGCTATGCGCCCGCTGCCGGATCGCTATGCGCTGATCGGGCATCCGGTCAGCCACAGCTGGTCGCCGTTCATCCACGGCATGTTCGCCCGCGCGACGCAGCAGCATATGCAGTACCGGCTGATCGACGTGGAGCCCGACCGCTTCCGCGCCGAGACCGTCCAGTTCTTTCTCGGCGGCGGCAGCGGCCTCAATATCACGGTGCCGTACAAGCAGCCGGCGGCCGAGCTTGTGAACGAACTGACGCCGCGGGCTTCCGAAGCACAGGCCGTCAACACGATCCGCACCAGTCCCTCGAGCGAGCTCATCGGCGACAACACGGACGGCGTCGGTCTGGTGATCGACCTCGAGGAAAACCTCCAGCTGCCGCTCGCCGGCCGCCGGGTGCTGATTCTCGGTGCGGGCGGCGCAACGCGCGGCGTGCTCGGGCCGCTGCTCGCGCGACACCCCGCCGTGGTCGCGATCGCAAACCGCACAGTTGCGCGCGCCACGCAACTCGCGGCCGAATTTTCCTGGAAGGGACCGATCGCGGTGAGCGGCTTCGAGACGGTCGAGCCGCGTGCCTTCGACATTATCATCAACGCGACGTCGGCCAGCCTCGACGGGGCGGTGCCGCCGCTGGCCCCGGCGGCGATCGGCCCTGCGACCGTGTGCTACGACATGGCCTATTCGAAGGGCGACACCCCGTTCACGCGCTGGGCGCGCGAACGCGGCGCGGCGGCCAGCTACAAGGGCTGGGGCATGCTGGTCGAGCAGGCTGCCGAGTCGTTCCTGGTCTGGCGCGGCATCCGCCCGCCGACCCGGCAGGTGCTCGAGCTGCTGACCGCGAACGGGCGTTAGCAGCGCGGATCAGCGCGGCGCGCGGTAGGCGTCCTTGACGCGCACATAGTGCGCCGCCGTATACCTGAGACTGTCGACCTCACGATCGGTCAGCACCCGGGCCTGGCGCGCGGGATTGCCGACCCACAGCGTCCGAGCCGGCAGGCTCTTGCCGGGCGGCACGACACTGCCGGCACCGATCAGCACCTCGTCCCCGATGCTGGCGCCGTCGAGCACGATCGACCCCATGCCAACGAGGCAGCGGCTGCCGATCGTGCAGGCGTGCAGGATGGCGTTGTGGCCAACCGTCACGTCCTCGCCCACGATGAGCGCCAGCCCGCCGGGCGAGTAAGGGCCGTCATGCGTCACGTGCAACACGCTGCCGTCCTGCACATTGGTGCGCGCCCCGACCGCGATTGAATTGATGTCGCCGCGGATCACCGCCATCGGCCACACCGAGACGTCGTCGCCCAGCACGACCCGGCCGATGACGGTCGCCTGCGGATCGACGTAGACCCGTGCGCCGAAGGTCGGCGACACCCCGTCGAAGCTGCGGATGTTCATCGCGACGCGTTCCTCAGCGTAGCGTCACGAGTTCTTCGGCCGCCGTCGGATGGATCGCGACCGTGTCGTCAAGATCGCGCTTCGTTGCGCCCATCTTCAGCGCCACGGCGAATCCCTGCAGCATCTCGTCCGCGCCCTGGCCGATGACGTGCAGGCCGACGATGCGCTCCTCGGCTCCGACGCACACGAGCTTCATCTCGGCACGGCGCTTATGGCTGGTGAGAGCGTAGTACATCGGCACGAACCCCGCCGTATAGACGCGCACCTCATCCCCGTAGAGCTCGCGCGCCGCCGCCTCGGTGAGCCCGATCGTGCCGATCGGCGGGTGGCTGAAGATCACCGTCGGTATCAGCTCATAATCGAGGTGCCGGTCCGGGCTCGCGCCGAACAGCCGATCCGCGAGCCGTCGGCCCGCGGCAATCGCCACCGGCGTCAGCGCCTCGCGTCCGGTCACATCGCCGATCGCGTAGATGCCGGGAATATTGGTGTTCTGAAACGTGTCGGTGATGATCGCGCCGTCGTCGTACAGCTCGACTCCGGCACGCGCGATATCCAGCGTCGCGGTGACTGGCCGCCGGCCAATCGCCCACAGCACGCAGTCGAAGCCCCCGACGCTGCGCCCGTCGGCAAGTTCAAGCCCGGTGCCCTCGGCCGTGCCCCGCAGCGCTGCCGGCGTCGCGTGCGTCACGAGCTCGATGCCGTCGGCGCTCATCTCCCGCATCAGTGCGGCCGACAGCATGACGTCGAAGTTCCTGAGCAGCCGGTCGTGGCGGAAAAATGCCGTAACCTTGCTGCCGAGCGCAGCGAACGCAGCGGCGAGCTCGGCCGCGACGTAGCCGCCGCCGACGACCGCGACGGTCCGCGGCCGCTGCGCGAGCTCGAAGAAACCGTCCGAGGTGATGCCGAGCTCGGCGCCGGGGAGCGCCGGCACCTGCGGTCGCCCGCCGGTCGCGATGGTGATGTGCGGCGCGGTCAGCACCGTGCCACCGACGGCGATCGTGTCGGTGCTGAGAAACCGCGCCGCGCCCTTCAGCCAGTCGACGTTCTTCGCCTCGAGATTGGCCGCGTAGACGGCGTTCAGCCGCGCGACGTAGGCATCGCGAGCGGTCTTGAGACGCGGCCAGTCGTGGCCGCGCAGCTCGAGGTCGAATCCATAGCCCCGTGCGTCGTCGGCCGCGTGCGCAAGCATGGCGGCGTTCCACATCAGCTTCTTGGGTACACAGCCGACGTTGACGCAGGTGCCGCCGAGGCGGTGCGGCTCGATGACCGCGACGCGGGCGCCATGATCGGCCGCGCGCTGTGCGGTCGCGAGCCCGCCGCTGCCGCCGCCGATGGCAATGTAATCGTAGTGTATGGGCATCGTTGCGCGTACCGGCATGCCGACAGCCTCAATCATAGTCCGGCGGCCGGCCGCCGCGCGCGCTCTGGTACGATTCTGCCGTTCGCTGCCGCCAGGATCGCCGATGGGAAACCCGCTGCTCGCCACCGGGGGCCTGCCCGACTACGCTGCCATTCGCGCCGAGCACGCCGAGCCCGCGGTCCGCGCGCAGCTCGCGGCCAATCGTGCGCGCCTCGTTGAGCTGCTCGCGCAGGCGCAGCCGACCTTCGCGACGCTGGTCGAGCCCTTCGAGGAGCTGCAGCATCGGCTCAATCGCGTGTTCGCGCCGGTGAGTCACCTGAACGCGGTGGCCAACTCCGACGAGTTGAGGGTCGCCTACAACGCCTGTCTGCCGCTGCTGGCCGAGTACCAGACCGAGGTGGGACAGAACGAGCGGCTGGCCCGTGCCTACGAGACGATACGCGAGCGGGAGGGCGCGCGGCTGACGGGGGCCCAGCGCAAGGTTCTGGAGTACGCGCTCCGCGAGTTCCGGCTCGCCGGCGTCACGCTCCCCCCCGCCGAACAGCTGCGCTTCAAGGCGTTGATGCAGCAGCTCGCCCAGTTGCAATCCAAGTTCGAGGAACAGGTACTCGATGCGACGCGGGCATGGTCGCGCCCGGTCGCCGATGCGGCGCTGCTCGAGGGCCTCCCGGCGCACGTCCTCGAGCGCGCATCGGGCGCTGCGCGCGAGCGCGGCGGCGATGGTTGGCTGCTGACACTGGACCAGCCGACGTACCTCGCAGTCATGACGCACGCCCACTCCGAGCAGCTGCGGCGCGAATTCTACGAGGCGTGGGTCACGCGCGCCTCCGACCGCGGCCCGCTGGCGGGCCGGTTCGACAACGGCCCGGTAATCGCCGACATCCTGCGGTTGCGGCACGAGGCGGCGGGGCTCCTCGGCTTTGCGAATTTCGCGGCGTTGTCGCTCGCGACCAAGATGGCCGGCAGCACGCCTGAGGTGGTGCGGTTCCTCGAGGATCTCGCGGGGCACTACGTGCCGGCCGCGCGCCGCGAGTTCGCGGAACTTGAGGCCTTCGCCGGCCGCGCGCTCGCTGCCTGGGATGTCGCGTACTACGCCGAGAAACTGCAGCAGCAGCGACATGCGGTATCAGAGGAAGCGCTGCGCCCCTGGTTCCCGCTGCCGCGGGTGCTGGCGGGGCTTTTTGAGATCGCGACACGCCTGTACGGCATCCGCATCCGGGAGCGCGACGACGTTGCGCTCTGGCACGCCGATGCGCGCTACTTCGAGATCCACGATGCCGGCGGCGAGCTGGTCGGTGGCTTCTATGCAGATCTGTATGCACGTGACCGCAAGCGGACGGGCGCCTGGATGGGCGAGGTGACGGTCCGCAAGCGGCTCGCGGGCGGCAGCGAGCGGCCGGTCGCGAACCTGGTATGCAACTTCGCGCCGCCCTCTCCCGGTCAACCGGCGCTGCTTACGCACGCCGACGTATTGACGCTGTTCCACGAGTTCGGGCATGCGCTGCATCACCTGCTGACGCGCATTGACTACCCGAGCCTGGCCGGCATCAACGGCGTGCCGTGGGACGCGGTCGAGCTGCCGAGCCAGTTGATGGAGCACTGGGCGTGGCGCCCGGAGGCGGTGCCGCTGGTGTCGGCGCACGTGACGAGCGGTGCGCCGCTCCCGGTGGCGGTGCTCGAGCGGCTGCTCGCGACCCGCACGTTTCATGCCGGCCTTGCGGCCGCCCGGCAGCTCGAGTACGCACTGTTCGACTTCCGGCTGCATTCCGCCGGCAATCAGCCCGCCACGCTCGTGGATCTCGAGCGGATCCTCGGCGAGGTCCGTCGCAGCGTCGGCGTCGTGCCGGCGCCCGGGTTCAACCGGTTCGCACATAGCTTTCTGCACGTGTTCTCGGGCGCCTACGCTGCGGGCTACTACAGCTACAAATGGGCCGAGGTGCTGGCGGCCGATGCGTTCGCGGCGTTCGCGGAATCCGGGATCTTCGATGCCGCGACGGCACGGCGGTTCCTCGATGAGCTGCTGTCGCAGGGAGGGCGCTGCGACCAGATGGAGGCCTTCATCGCGTTCCGCGGGCGCCGGCCGGACGTTCAGCCGCTGCTCAGGCAGGACGGGATCGCCGCGTGACGGCGCGCACGTTCAACCTCGCCACCTGGAACGTCAACTCGCTGAAGGTGCGCCTGCCGCACCTCGAGCAATGGCTCAGCACGGCGGGCGTCGATGCGCTCGGCCTGCAGGAAACGAAGGTCACCGATGGCGACTTCCCCGGCACGGAAGTCGAGCGCCTCGGGCTCACGGGTGCCTGGCACGGCCAGCGTACCTACAACGGCGTTGCGCTCTTCGCGCGGGCCGGAGTGCTGGACATCGTCCGCGGCATACCGGGATTTGCGGATGAGCAGGCCCGAGTGATCGCCGGCACCATCCAGGGCGTCCGGGTGATCGACGTGTACGTACCGAACGGACAGAGCGTCGGCTCCGACAAGTTCCAGTACAAGCTGCGGTGGCTCGAGGGCCTGCGGAGCTACCTTCAGGACGCGATCGGCCGCCACGAGCAGCTCGCAGTGATCGGTGATTACAACATCGCTCCCGAGGACCGGGACGTCCACGACCCGAAGGCCTGGGAGGGCCAGGTGCACGTGAGCCCGGAGGAGCGTGCCGCGCTTGGCCGGCTTCGGGACCTAGGCCTCGTGGACGTGTTCCGGCGGTTTCCGCAGGCCGAGCGCACGTTCAGCTGGTGGGACTACCGCGCTGCCGCATTTCGCCGGAATGCGGGTCTGAGGATCGACCTGATCCTGGCGAGCCCACCCCTCGCCGAACGCTGCACGGCCTGCCGGGTGGACCGGGAGCCCCGCCGCTGGGAACGGCCCTCAGACCATGCTCCGGTGGTCGCCACCTTTGACTTATCGGCCTGACATATCCCCGCCGGCGACCGCCAAATCGTGACGCCGAACTGGCGGGGCCGGCGAATATGCGCATAAACTGCCTCGACCATGAGCAGTGTCCCCGCCGGGCGTCCTCGGTTCTCGCGCTATCGGCGCAGCGACTTCGACGTCACGGACACGATCCAGGTGAGTTCGACGGCAGCCGTCACGCGCGCCGTCGCCGAGCTGTTCGCCGCGCAATGGCCCGGGCAGCCGTTCGCCCCGCTCGAGACGGCGCTCGGCACCTTCGATGCGCTGTTCACCGGCAAGCTCGCCGGCTACAACGGCGTCGACACCGTGTATCACGACCGCCAGCACACGCTCGACGTCGTGCTGGCGATGGCGCGGCTGCTGGTCGGCTATGAGCGCACGGTCGGCGCCGACCAACGCCTCGGCTTTGATCGCGCCGCGATGGGTCTCGTCACCGCCGTGTTTCACGATGCCGGGTACATACGCGAAACCGGCGATACGCGCCGAAACGGCGCCGAATACACCAGCTCGCACGTCAGCCGCTCGGCCCGGTTCCTGATGCGGTTTCTGCCGACGATCGGCATGGGCGACTGGGTGCCGGTGGCCACGCGGATCGTGCACTTCAGCGGCTATGAGGTTCCGTTCGCCGAGATCCATCTCGACGACTGGCGCGACCGCAAGGCCGGCCACTTGCTCGGCACTGCCGATCTGATCGCGCAAATGGCGGACCGCTGCTATCTCGAGAAGTGCCGCGACCGCCTGTACCCGGAATTCGTGCTCGCGGGCGTCGCGACCGGTTATGACGCGGGTGGCGAGGTGCGCGTGCGGTACGGCTCCGGCCTCGACCTGCTGCGGCATACGCCGGAGTTCGTGGCCCGCACCAAGCGCGAGCGTCTCGACGGGGAGTTCGGCAGTGCCTACCGGTACCTCGAGCTGCTGTTCGATGGCCAGAATCCCTACCTACAGGCGATCGAGCAGCACCTCGCGTTCCTGCAGCGGGTGCTCAAGAGCGAGAACTGGCCGCTGCTACGGCGCAATCCGCCGTGCTTCACCTACGATCCGAACCCGCTGCCAAACGTACGCCAACTGATGCTCGGCCACCTGCGGGAGCTGTGGGGCCGCGGTTGAGTCGGACGATCACGCCGCTCAGCGACGTGCTGCGTGGCAGGCGTGGGTTCATCACCGGCGGCGGCAGCGGCCTCGGCCTCGCCTTCGCCCAGCTCCTCGCGCGCGACGGCTGGCATCTCGGTCTTCTCGATCGCGATCCCGAGCGCCTGTCGACCGCCGCCCGTGAGCTCGATGCCGCTGGCGCTGCAGCCGTCCACACCTACGCGGCCGACGTCACCGACGAGGCTGCATTCGGCGCAGCCGTCCGCGACTTCGCCGGCCGTGCGGGCGGCCTTGAGCTGATGATCAACAACGCCGGTGTCGCGCTCGCGGGGGAGATCGCGGCCACTCCTGCAGCCGACTGGCGCTGGGCGCTCGACATCAATGTCGTCGGCGTCGCGATCGGCTGCCGCGCGGCACTGCCGTTCCTCAAGAAGGCCGACGCTGCCTGCGTGCTCAACATCGCAAGTGCCGCCGCTTTCGCCTCCGCCGCGCAGATGTCGGCCTACAACGCCTCAAAAGCTGCGGTCGTCTCGCTGACGGAGACGCTCGCCCAGGAGCTCGAGGGCACGGCGGTGCGCGTCGCGGTGGCCATGCCCGGGTTCTTCCCGACGCGGCTTCTCGACACGGCGCGTGCGCCGCCGGATGCGCTCGCAGCCGCACAGCGGATGATGAACGCCAGCGGCTACACTGCCGCGCAGGCGGCGGCGGACATGCTCGCGGCGTGCGCCGCGGGCCGGCTCTACATCGTGCTGCCCGCGGCCTATGCGCGCCTGTGGCGGCTGAAGCGTTTCCTGCCGGGGGTCTTCATGCGGCGGCTGTCGCGCATGCGATGGCAGGCGCTTGCCCGGCGCAACTCACCTCGATAGACGCCGCGGCGAATCGACCGCGCGCACGTACCGCGCGTAGATCTGCGGCAGTGCCTTCAGCAGCGCCGCCTTCCCCTCGATCTCGCCCGAGCGTATCGCCGCCCGCACGGTCGCGAGCCGCAAGCGGCGCGAGGCCTCGCGCGACGTCGGGGCGTGACTCAGATGCCACGGCTCCGGCGCCACGCCGCCGCGGTCGGTGACGTAGGGCCGATAAAAGCCGAAGCGCCCCATGTGCGCATCGAGCCACGCCGTCAGGCGCGCGAATGGCCCTCCCGGGGCGTACTCCGCCGCCACCAGCCCGGGGCGGTGGCCCGCCGGCAGTGCCGCGCGATCGAAGACATCGATCTCCGTTCCCCAGTGGTGCCGGCTCGCCCCGGGTGGCGCTGACCAGGTGAGGATCGCCGCGACCCGCCCGGCAGGCGTCAGGGCCGAGTCGTCAAGCCTGCGGCCAGCGCGGTCCAGAAGCGCCCGCCGGCCGAGCCACTTCTCGTTCCAGATCCGCACCTGCAGCTCGAAGTCGCGGAATGCCGAGGCGGGTGCAAGATCAATATCCGCGCGCGCGGCGGCGGCGCGCATCGCGAGGAATGGCATAACGACCGACCGGTGCAGCGCGCACTGCGGATCGGCGAGCTCGACGATGTGGCGGCGCGTCCGGCCGGTGAGCTCAAGCGGCCCAAAGACGGGTGTCGCTGTCATCGGCTGGCCATCAGTCGGGTAGCGGCCCGCCGGGCGCAATGCTGCGCCGCAGCATCGAACCGTGACCGCGGGCGGGCGCGTCGGCAACTTGACTTAATCACGGTGAGCGGAGTTGCAATTTCATAACTGGCCAGCACTTGCCCCTATATGATGCAGCGCATGAGGCTGAAGGGTCCATTCCAGCTGCGGAGCCGCGCGATGCTGCTCGCGGGGGTCGCGCTCGCCGTGACGACCTGCGTGCCGATCCTGGCAGCCGTCATCGCGCTCGCGCGAGGCACGCTCGGCGAGCACGTCGTGCTGCTCGCCGGGGTGGCAGCGAGCTGCCTGGTGATCGGGGCGCTGGTGGGGCTGTTCCTGGTGCGCCAGCTGCGCGGGCCGATTCGCTCGCTCGTCGGCACGCTCGAGCAGCTCCGTGACGGGGACTACACACGGCCCGTCGCAGCCGTCAGGGAGCATGAGTTCGCCGAACTCGCCGCCGCCATCGAGCGCATGCGCGAGAAGCTGCGGCAGACAACCATCACCAAGAATTATCTCGATGTCGTGCTGAACAGCATGAACGATGCGGTGCTCGTGACGACCCCGGACGGGCACATCATGCGAGCGAATGACGCCGCGGTGCAGCTGTTCGGCTGGTCGGAGGCCGAGCTCGCCGGACGCGAGATCACATCGCTCCTCGCCAGCGACGAACGTCGCAATTTCGTGCTGGAGCGCGCGGTCCGCGAGACGCGGGAGTTCATGATCCAGACCCAGGGTGGCGAGTCGGTGCCGGTGTCGATGTCCGGGTCGCAAATCATCGACACGCGCTCGGCCGACGTGAAACCCGACCCGTCCGCCACCGAGCCGGCGGAGGTGCGCTTCGAAGGCTGCATTTTCGTGGCCCACAACATTACCGAGCGCAAGCGCGCCGAGCGGCGGATCCGGTATCTCGCGCGCTACGACACGCTGACCAAGATCCCCAACCGCATGCAGTTCCAGCACCTGCTGCAGCAGGCGATCGCGCGCGCGCATCGCAGCGGTACGGCGCTGGCACTTCTGTATCTCGACCTCGACCGCTTCAAGGACGTCAACGACACCTTCGGGCACTCGGCGGGCGATCGCACGCTCGAGATCCTCAGCGAACGGCTGACCCGGGTCGCGCCGAAGGGCGCGGTCGTTGGTCGTCTCGCCGGCGATGAGTTCGCGGTGTTCATCGAGAATCTGCCGGCAGGCTCCGACTACCGCAGCGTGCTCACCTCGATCGCGCGCCAGCTTCTCGAGGACGTCAGCCGCGCGTTCTTCCTGAACGACACCGAGGTGTACCTGACGCTCAGTATCGGCATCGCGATCTGTCCGGATGATGCCAGCAACACGATCGACCTGATCCGCAACGCCGACGCGGCGATGTACCACTCCAAGCAGGGCGGCGGCAGCAACTACGCTTTCTATACGCCCGAGATGAATGCCGAGACGGTTGAGCGCCTCACGCTGAAGAGCAAGCTGCGGCGTTCGCTCGAGCGGGACGAGTTCGTGATCCTCTACCAGCCGAAGGTCGACCTCGCGACCGGCCGCCTCGCCGGCGCGGAGGCGCTGCTGCGCTGGCGCTTGCCCGGCCACGGCGACATCCCGCCGTCCTACTTCATTCCGCTCGCCGAACAGACCAACCTGATCCTGCCGATCGGCGAGTGGGTGCTGCGGCGGGTCTGTGCCGACTACCGCAGCTGGTGCGATCACGTCCCGAACCCCGGCCGCGTGTCGATCAACCTGTCGCTCAAACAGCTCCAGCAGGCTAGTTTCATTACCAGATTCGCATCGGTATTCCGCGAGTACGGCGTCGCGCCCGACCGCCTTGAGCTCGAGATCACCGAGACCACCTTGATGTCGAATGCACCACGCACGGTGAAGACGCTGAGAGAGCTGCGCGACCTCGGGATCCGCCTGTCGATCGACGACTTCGGAACCGGGTACTCGTCGCTGTCGGCGCTGCAGCAGATGCCGGTGGAGACGCTCAAGATCGACCAGTCCTTCGTCCGCAACGCGGCCATCGTCCGCGACGACGCCACCTTCGTGCGCACCATCATCGAAATGGGCCGCAACCTCGATATGGAAGTCGTCGCGGAGGGCGTCGAGACGCGCGAACAGCTCGAGTTCCTTCGCGAGCGCGGCTGCCACTATGCGCAGGGGCGGCTGTTCGGCGAGCCGATGACGGCGGCGGCGCTGCTGGCGCTGCTCGAGGCGCAGGAGCGCGGCCAGCTGCTGCTGGAACCCATGGAACGCCTCCGCGCCACGCCGCGCGCCGTGTCCTAGCGCCGCGCGGCCCGCGCGCCGGGCGGCAGGATGCTCGCCGGCCGACCGGGTCGCTCACGATGCTCGCTCTTCGCAACGTCACGCTGCGCCGCGGTCCGCGCGCGCTGTTCACTGACGCATCGCTGAGTCTGTACGCCGGCGAGAAAGTCGGCATCGTCGGGCCAAACGGCGCGGGCAAGTCGAGCCTGTTCGCGCTGCTGCTGGGCGAGCTGTCGGCCGATACCGGCGAGGTATCCGTGCAGGCCGGCCGGGTGCTGGCGAGCGTCGCCCAGGAAGTGCCGCCGGACAGCCGCGCCGCGGTCGAGTTCGTGCTGGACGGCGACCGCGAGCTGCGGGCCGTCGAGCAGCAGGTGCGCGAGGCCACCGAGGCCCACGACGGAACGCGGCTGGGGTTGCTGCATGGGCGGCTCGAGGCGCTCGGCGGATATACGGCGCGGAGCCACGCCGCGCGCCTGCTCGCCGGCCTCGGCTTCAAGACGAGCGACATCGAGCGGCCAGTTGCGGAATTCTCGGGCGGCTGGCGGCGGCGTCTCGCGCTGGCCCAGGCGCTGATGTCGCGCGCCGACGTGCTGCTGCTCGATGAGCCAACCAACCATCTGGACCTTGACGCGGTGCTGTGGCTCGAAGAATGGCTGCGCGCGTATCCCGGCACGCTGCTCGTGATTGCGCACGACCGGGAGTTCCTCGATCGCGTCGTCACGCGAATCGTCAGCATCGAAGGCGAACGCGTCGTGACCTACGCCGGCAACTACTCCGACTTCGAGGCCCAGCGCACGCTCAGGCTCGCGCAGCTGCAGTCAGCGTTCGAGCGCCAGCAGCGCGAGATACGCCACGTGCTCGATTTCGTGCAGCGCTTCAAGGCCAAGGCCAGCAAGGCGCGGCAGGCGCAGAGCAGACTCAGGCTGCTGGAGCGGATGGAGCGCATTGCCCCCGCGCACGTCGACTCGCCGTTCGAGTTCGGCTTCCAGGCGCCGCTGCGGCTCCCGCGGCCATTGCTCACGCTGGAGGACGCCAGTGCCGGCTATGCCGGCCGGGTGGTGCTCGCGGGCCTCTCCCTCAGCCTATCGCCGGGCGACCGTATCGGGCTGCTCGGCCGCAACGGCGCCGGCAAGTCGACGCTGACGCGCACGCTCGCGGGAATCCAGCCGTTACAGACCGGACAGCGCATCGCGGCGCAGGATCTGGCGGTCGGCTATTTCGCGCAGCATCAGCTCGAGCAGCTCGATCCGCGCGCCTCGCCGCTCGCCCATCTGCGCGCCGAAGGAGGGGCTGACCTCGCCCGCGCCACCGAGGAGCAGCAACGGACGTTCCTCGGCGGCTTCGGCTTCACGGGCGCCCGGGTGTTCGAGCCGGTAGCGCCGTTCTCGGGCGGCGAGAAGGCACGACTGGTGCTCGCACTCATTGTGTCGCGGCGCCCCAACCTGCTGCTGCTGGACGAGCCCACCAATCACCTCGACCTCGAGATGCGCCATGCGCTCGGCATGGCGTTACAGGACTACAGCGGAGCGATCGTGCTGGTCTCGCACGACCGCTACCTGCTGCGGCTGGTCACGGACCAGTTGTGGCTCGTGGCAGAGGGCGCGGCCAGACCCTTTGATGGCGACCTCGATGATTACGCCGCGTGGCTCAGGGCGTCGGCGGGCAGGGCGGCCCCCGGCGCCGGCGGCGAGCGCGGTGCGGCCGCGCAGAAGGGCCGGCGGCGTGTCGAGGCCGAACGCCGCCAGCGTCTCAGCCCACTGCGCGCCGACCTCGCGCGCCTGGATGCCGAGCTCGAGCGCCTCACCGCCGCGGCAGCCGATGTCGAGGCGCGGCTCACCGCGGCCGAGCTCTATGCGCCGGCCGCGCGCGAGGACCTCGCGCGCGCGCTCGCGATCCAGGCCGAGCTCAAGCGCAGCCTTGCCGCGACTGAGGAGGCATGGCTGGAAGCGTCCGAGCAGCTGACACGGGCATCACGGGCCGAGTGAGCCGCGCCCCGCGGGGGTCCCGTCCATTGACCGGCCCGAGGGCGCGCTGCTTTGGGCAGCACGCTCGGTCGAGGTCGCGACCCGCACGCACCCGCCACAAGCCCTGCTTGCGCCATCCGGGCCGGGGCCTATGCTCCGCTGATGAGCCGCGTGCAGCTGCTGGAAGGCGCGGGCAAACCGCTACGCCTGATCGAGCGCCCCGACCCCCGGCCGGGCCCCGGCCAGGTGCTGCTGCGGGTGCATGCGTGCGCGGTGTGCCGTACCGACCTTCACGTCGTCGATGGCGAGCTTGCGTATCCCGGCCATCCGGTCGTGCCCGGCCACGAGATCGTCGGCGTAGTGCTCGCGGTCGGCGCCGGAGTCACGGTCGCACGCGGCACGCGGCTCGGTGTCCCGTGGCTCGGTTGGACCTGTGGCACATGCGAGTGGTGCGCGAGCGGGCGCGAGAACCTGTGCCCTGCGGCCCGGTTCACGGGCTGGCAGCTCGACGGCGGCTATGCGGACCTTGTGCTCGCCGATGCCCGCTATGCCTTTGCGCTGCCGGCGAGGCTCGATGACGTGCATGCGGCACCGCTGTTGTGCGCGGGTCTGATTGGCTGGCGCGCCCTGAAGGCAGCGGGCCCGGCCGCAACGCTCGGCATCTACGGCTTCGGGGCCGCGGCCCACCTCGTCGCGCAGGTCGCCATCGCCGAGGGCCGGCAGGTCCTTGCATTCACGAGGCCGGGTGATGCCGCCGCGCAGCGTTTTGCTCTCGGGCTCGGTGCCGTGTTCGCCGGCGACAGCGACGTCGCTCCGCCGCGAGCGCTCGACGCGGCACTCATCTTCGCGCCGGTCGGCGCGCTGGTGCCGGTCGCGCTGCGGGCCGTCAAGCCCGGCGGTACCGTCGTCTGCGGCGGAATTCACATGAGCGACGTGCCGCAGTTTCCGTACGCGTGGTTGTGGGGCGAGCGGGTGCTGCGCTCAGTGGCGAACCTGACGCGGCAGGACGCGACCGAGTTCCTGTCGCTCGCCGAACGCATTCCGCTCAGGATCACCGCCGAGCCCGTGCCGCTTGCGGACGCGAACGGCGCGCTCGGGCGCCTCAGGCGCGGTGATTTGACCGGGGCTCTGGTCCTCGTTCCCTAGCGCCGCAGGATTGGCGCGATCATGTCGCGGGCACCTTCGCCGTGCCGTCGCCGGGGCGCTCGGCTGCAAGCGCCGCTCCGTCTATCGCGACGACGAGCTGCGCCGCCGCCGCCACGTAGGCCGCCTGGAAGGCCGCGATGACCTCGCGCTGGCGGTCGGCGGCCGCGAGCGCCGTTCCGCTTCCTTCGGCGCTCGCGACCAGGCGGCGCTCGCCCACGAGTCCGAGCTCACCGCGCAGCCGGACCCGAATGGTCGGCGCCCCGCTGCCGCCGGCGTAGTCCGCCTCAAACTCGCGGATCTCGGTCTGCAGCAGGTACTTGCCGCCGAACTGGCTGCGCTCCGGTACCACCGCCTGCCAGCCGCCGCTGCTTCTGAGGCCCTCGATCAGCAGCGTCTCGACGAGCAGCGGCAACGCGGCACTCCAGCGACTGCCGGCGTACGCATCGAGGCGCAGATCCGGCAGCGTGACCGCTATGTGGTCGGTGTCGAGGCCGGGCCGCGCGCGCGGCCGCGCGACCAACAAGGTCGCCGCGACGCGCTCCGGTGCGGCCGCCACGGGACCGGCACGGAGCTCATACACGGCCGGCGCGCTCTCGTGGCTGCGGAACAGGCCGCTGCAGGCGGCGAGCGCGACCGTGCTCGTGACGAGCACCACAATGTTCGAGGCTTTCATCGCGGTATCTCCACGCCCGGCGTCGGACGCTCATACAGCACGCGCGACGGGTCTTCACGCAGGCTGCGCGCCAGCTCGCGCACCTCCGCCGCCGCGTCGCGGCTCTCGCGCAGCAGCGCCGGCAGCTCATTGAGCCCCTCGCTCGCAAACCGGTCGAGATCCGGCTCGTGACGCGCGATCAGCGCATCGATCCGTCCGCTGAGTGATGCCAGGTGCTCAGAGGCCTCGCGCAGCCGCGTGGTCGCCGTCCGGAGCTCCGGGCCCGCCTCCTTCACGAGCCGGTTGGCGCTGGTGGCGACGCCGTTTGCCTCGGCGACCGCGGTGCGCAATTCGGCTACCAGGCGTGCAGTGTCGCGTATCGCCGCCGGCAGCGGCTCGGTCGCCGCACGCATGTTGGCGACCGCTGCCCGGATCCCGGACAGCGTGTCATCGCCAAGCATCGTATTGAGGCGGCGCGTGACCCGCGTCGCATCCGCCACGAGATCCGGCAGTCCGCTGACGAACAGGTCGAAGTCCGACCGCACCGACCGGATCACCGGGTACTGTTGGCTCGGAACCTCCGGGCTCGCCGCTGCGTTTTGGGCCGACTGGGACAGGTCGATGAACACCAGCCCGGTCACACCCTGCATGGCCAGGCGGGCCAGCGTGTCGTTCGTGATGGGCGTCGCCTTGTCGAGGTCGATCAGCGCCAAGACGCGGTCCGCGGCGCGCGGGTCGAGGCGGATGCGCGCCACGCGGCCGACATTGACGCCGAGATAGCGCACGGTGCTGCCTTCGTTGAGGCCGCTGACGCTGCCCGAGAAATACACCTCGTAGCGCTGGTACTCGCGCCTTTCTTGCGTGTTCGTGTACCACAGGACGAACACCGTCGCCATCGCCAGCACAACGATGACGAACGCTCCGACCGCCACGTAGTTGGCATCGCGGTCCATCACTGCCTCCCGGGCGAGCCGACCGCGCCCGCGTCCGACTGCGTAGCCTGGCTCGCCAACCGGCCCCGCGGACCATGAAAATACTCCTGGATCCAGGGGTGTGGGTTGTGCACGATACCCTCCAGCGAGTCCGAGATCATCCGCTGATCGACGATCACGCCGACCCGGTTGCAGGTCCGGTAGATGGTATCGAGATCGTGCGTGATCATCACGACGGTCAGCCGCAGCGAGCGCTGCAGGTACAAGATCAGCTCGTCGAAGGCGCTGGCGGCGATCGGGTCCAGCCCCGATGTCGGCTCATCGAGCAGCAGCAGCGGCGGGTCGAGCGCGAGCGCTCGCGCGAGCGCCGCGCGCTTCACCATTCCCCCCGACAGCTGCGCCGGATATTTGCCGGCTGCGTCGGGCGGCAGCCCGACAAGCCGGATCTTGAGGTCGGCGAGCCCGTCCAGGACCTCGTCGGGCAGCCGGCACGCCTCGATCAACGGCAGCTGCACGTTCTCGGCCACGGTGAGCGAGCTGAACAGCGCGCCGTGCTGAAACGTCACGCCGTAGCTGCGCTTGAGATCGCGCAGCTCCTTACCCGTGAGCTGCGTCAGGTCGCGGCCGTCGATCGCCACCGTCCCCTCGCGCGCTATCTGCAGCCCGAGTATCGTCCTCAGCAGCACCGACTTGCCACTGCCGGCGCCGCCGACGATGCCGAAGATCTCACCGCGGCGCACCTCCATGTCGAGGCCGGCGTGCACGACCTGCGTGCCGAAGCGGTTGACGATGCCGCGCACCGCGACGACGAGATCTGAGGTCGTGGCCGCGGCCATCAGAAGTCCAGCTCCCAGTAGATCACCGCGAATACGGAGTCGACGAGCAGCACCATGAAGATCGACTCGACCACCGCAACCGTCGTCAGTCGGCCGAGCTCGCGCGAGGATTCGCGTACCTGCAGACCGCGGAAGGTGCCGATCATCGCGATCACGAAGGCGAACACCGGCGCCTTCAGCAGGCCGGCCCAGAATGTCGTCGGCGCCATCGCTTCCTGCATCCGCACCAGGAACTGGTTGAACGGGATGTCGAACACCAGCCATGACATCACCGCGCCGCCCGCCAGTCCCATCGCATCGGCGACCACCGTCAGGAGCGGCAGCGCGATAATCAAGCCGAGGAGCCGCGGCACCACCAGCACCTCGACGACGTTGAGCCCGATGGCGCGCAGCGCATCGACCTCGTCGTTGAGCTGCATCACCCCGATCTCCGCGGCGAACGCGCTGCCGGAGCGGCCGGCGACGATGACCGCGGTCAGCAGCACGCCCAGCTCACGGAGCACCGATATCGTCACGAGGTCGACGACAAACACCTCGCCGCCGAACTGGCGCAGTTCCTGGGCTCCGATGTAGGCGATGATGACGCTGATCAGGAGCGCGATCAGGGCGACGATCGGTACCGCCTGGATGCCGGTCTCATAGACGTGGCGGATGACCGAGGTGAGCCGCAGGCGTCGCGGCTGGCGAAACACGCCACCGATCACCAACACGATGCGGCCGAGGAACTCGAGCGCATCGTGGGCTTGGTCGCCGCGCTGCACGGTCCAGCGACCGAGTGCACCGAGCGGCTCCTCGTGCCGGCGAGCGGCAACTTCGGGCCCGACCGCGGGGCTTTCGGCGAGCAGCGTGGCCGCCAACGCGAGCGCCTCCGGCCGGGCACCGCGCCACCGAAACGGTGTGCCGCTCTGGGTCAGGCGCTGCTCGAGTTGGCGCAAAAACCATGCGCCGGTGAGGTCCAGCGCCTCGATGCCAGTGGCATCGAGCACCGCGGCCGGGCCGGTGAGCTCGGCGTCGGCCACGGCACGCGCAAGCCCGGTCGCGCTCTCGGCGCGCCAGCGTCCGCGGGCGAGAAGCTCCCGCGCACCCTCTACCACGCGACACTCGAGGTACATCGGGGTTAGGGGCCGGCGGGCCGCAGCCTGCTCAGAGCGTCCGGTGAATACCGTCGCACACCGGCGGCTGCCGCGACCCGCCGCAGCTGTACCGCCAAGCGGCGCTGCCGGCCTCGACAGTGGCGGGGAACAACGTCCTCGTCGCGACAGTCGGCACCGCCATTGTCGGCCTCCTGGGAGGAATCCGCGGGCTTGCGGTCAGGAGCATGCTAGCAGGCGGTCGCCGCTGCCAGAAGGCGGCGTTGCCAGCGCGCGCCCGAGCCACTAATTTGGCGTCGGGACGGGAGCGACGATGGGACCCGAAGGACTCGGCACCTTGCTCGTGCTGCTGGCGGCGGTCGTCGCCGTCGTTGCCGGCGTGCGGCGCCTGCGGCTGCCGCCCATCCTCGGCTACCTCGCCGTCGGAATGTCGCTCGGACCCCACGCGTTCGGTGTGGTCCGCGAGTCCGGCACTACCAGTTTTCTCGCCGAGATCGGCGTCGTGTTCCTGCTGTTCACGCTGGGGCTCGAGTTCTCCCTGCCGCGCATGCTCGCGATGCGCAGCGAAGTGCTCGGACTCGGGGCGCTGCAGGTCGGCATCACGACGCTCGCGGCCGGTGCAGTCGCGGTCGCGAGCGGCGCGCCGATCCCGCTGGCGCTCGTCATGGGCGGCGCAGTCGCGATGTCCTCGACCGCGATCGTCGTGCAGCAGCTGACCGAGCAGGCGGAGATCAACCGTACCCACGGCCGCCTGGCCTTCAGCATCCTGCTGTTCCAGGACGTCGTGTTCGTGCTGTTCCTCGCGCTCGCCAATGCCATCGTCGCCCGCGGTGGCCAGTACGCGGCGGCGGACACGGTCGTCGCGCTCGGCAAGGCCGCCGTGGCCCTGCTCGTCGTGCTGATGGCCGGACGCTGGCTCGCGCGGCCGCTGTTCTTCGAGATCGCCCGCAGCCGGGGCCAGGAACTGTTCACGCTCGCGGTGCTGCTGGTGGCGCTCGCCGCCGCGTACATCACCAACGCCGTGGGACTGTCGCTGGCGCTCGGCGGATTCCTGGCCGGCATGCTGCTGGCCGAGACCGAGTACCGTCACCAGGTCGAGGCCGTGATCCGGCCATTCCGCGACGTGCTGCTGGGGCTGTTCTTCATCACGATCGGCATGCTGCTCGATCTGGGGATGCTGTATCGCGATTTCCTGATCGTGTCCTCACTCGTGGTCGGCGTGTACGCCCTCAAATCCGCGGTCGTGGCGCTGGTCGCACGACGCTACTGCGACAGCTGGTTCAAGTCACTGCGCGCCGGAATCGTGATCGCCACCGGCGGCGAGTTCGGGTTCGCGTTGCTCGCGCTGCTCGTCCGCGATCGCGCCGCAGAATCGCTCGCCCAGCCGCTGCTGGCGGCGATCACGCTCAGCATGGTGGTGTCGCCGTTCGTCATCCGCCACAACAAGCGCATCGCGCGGCTGCTGCTGCGCGAGACCGGCCCGGCGACGACCGCCCTCACGCGCGAGGCGGCCGCCGATGCGATGCTCGCCCGGCGCGAGCACGTCATCCTGTGCGGATTCGGCCGAGTCGGGCAAAACATCGCCCGCGTCCTCGAGCGGCACGGCCACGAGTACATCGCGATCGACCTTGACCCGGTGCGCGTGCGCACCGCGCGCCAGGCTGGCGACCCGGTGGTGTTCGGCGACTCCGCCGACGAGCAGGTCCTGATATCGGTCGGACTCGAGGCGTCGAGCGTCGTGGTCGTCAGCTTCGCCGAACCGGCGATCGCCATCGGCATCGTGCGTGCCGTGCGGCGCCTGCGCGCCGATGTGCCGGTGTTGGTCCGGACGCAGGATGACAGCCGGCTCGAGGAGCTGCAGCAGGTCGGAGCGACCGAGGTCGTGCCGGAGACCTTTGAGGCGAGCCTGATGCTCGTCGCTCACGTGCTGCTGTTCCTCGACACGCCGATGTCAAAGGTCGTGAAGACCGTCGGCGACATCCGCGGCGAGCGCTACGGCGCGCTCAGGAGCGTGTTCCGCCCGCCCGACAGCGAACCGCCGGGCGGATCCGGCCCGGCCGGCGCGGAACTGCGGACCGTTGTGCTGCCGCCCGGGGCGTGGTCGGTCGGCCGCAGCCTCGCGGACGTGCGCGGCCACGGCGCCACCGTGTCGTTCTCGGCGATCCGCCGCGAGGGCATCGTCGGCCGCGAGCCGGATCAGGCTACGGTGCTTCGCGAAGGGGACGTTGTAATCGTGTTCGGGACCCCCGAGGAGCTCGAGCACGCCGAGGCCGTGCTGCTCGCCGGCTGAACCGGCGCCTCACCTCGCGGCAGGTGGCGTCGGCCGCGCGTGGCGGCTGTCGTTCGGATGCGGCGGGACCGGATCCGGCGTACAGGCCGCGCACTTGAAGCTGATCCTCCAGATGGTGTTGCCGGCATCGTCCGCCACGAGCAGCGCGCCGTCGGTCGCAACCGCGACTCCCGCCGGGCGCCCGTACACCTCGCTCCTGCCTGCATCTGCGATGAATCCCGTCAGGAAGTCCTGCGGCGGCCCCGCTGCGTGGCCGTTGCTGAAGGGCACGTGTACGACCTTGTAGCCGGCAAAGGTTGAGCGGTTCCACGAGCCGTGGAGCGCGATGAACGCGCCGCCGCGGTAATTCCGCGGAAAGTGGTCACGGCCGTAGAACACGAGGCCGAGCGGCGCGCCGTGCGCCTCGAGCGCGAGGTCGGGAACGACGGCGCGCGCGACCAGGTCCGGTCGCTCGCCCTTCTTGCGCGGATCCTCGTGGGCCCCGAAGTACGCGTACGGCCAGCCATAGAAGGCGCCGTCCTGGACATGCGTCAGGAAGTCGGGAACGAGGTCGTCACCGAGCAGGTCGCGTTCGTTGACGGTTGTGAACAGGCGTCCGCTGACCGGCTCGAACGCGAGCCCGACGGGGTTGCGCAGCCCGCTCGCGTACACCCTGAGCTCCCGGCCGTCGGGTTGTGCGACCAGTATCGCCGCGCGCAGCGGATTGTTGGCATCGCGGTGGTCCTCGTCGACGTTGCTGCTCGAACCGACGCTGACGTAGAGACGCGTTTCGTCGGGATTGAAGACGAGGTTGCGCGTCCAGTGATCGCGGCCGCCGGCCGAGGGCAGCTCGATGAGCGTGCGGCACTCGCCGTGCAGGCGCGTCTGGCCGACAAGGAACGGGCAGCTGAGCACGGCGTCGGTGTCGCCCACGTAAAGCCGGTCCCGGCGCAGCGCAAGTCCGTACGGCCGGTCGAGCCCGTCGAGCAGCACGAACTGCTGGTCAGCGACGCCGCCGCCGTTGCTGTCCCGGAGGAGCGTGATGCGGTTGGCGCTCGGCCGGCTCTCGCCGGTGCCGCCGCGCGACTCGGCTACCAGCACGTCCCCGTTCGGCAGCACCAGCAGCGAGCGCGGGTTGTCGAGACCGCGCGCGAAGGCTGTGACCCTGAAGTTCGGCGGTGCCTGTGGCACCGTACCCTGCGGCCAGCCAATCACGACTGACTCCTTCACCGCGACCGGAGTCGAATACGGTGCCGGCAGGTCCGGGGCCGCGGGCCCCTGTGCGGCGCTCGGCGCTGGCAGCGTCAGGACCGATGCGGCGACGAGCAGAACACGCATGGCGGGTCCCCGGGGGTCGCAAAACGTGCAGTTTGCGACTCCCGGCGGCACGCGGCAACCCGTCGCGCTCGGCGCGCGGTCAATCTCGCCTCAGGCGTCCGCCTGCAGATGGGCTTCGATGAGCCACAGCTGCTTGTCGGCCGCCCCGGCGATCTCGGTGAACAGATCCGCCGTGACCATGTCGCCGAGCCCGTCGGCCGCGTCGATCGCCTCGCGTGCCAGGCGAGCGTAGCTCCCGAGCGCGCCGGCGAGCGCCTGCAGGTGTTCGGGGCCGCTCGTGATGGCGAGCGGATAGGTATCGAGTGAGGTGCGCTTGGCGACGACCTGCGCGGTGCCCTCGGCCGTGCCGCCGAGCGCCGTCACCCGCTCCGCCAGTTCATCGACGTGCGCGCTGACGACGTTCGCGATTGCATCGAACAGCTGATGGAGTGCGACGAACTGCGGACCTTTGACATTCCAGTGGGCCTGCTTGCACTGCAGCCCCAGATCGATCGCGTCGGCCAGGCGCACCGCCAGATGATTGATGACCTTGCGCCGCACCTTCTCGGAAAGATCGTTGCGGGTCTTGTGCATGGCTGCTCCTCGCCTCAGTTCATTGGGTGCACGAATGATCGCCGTGCCGCAGCCACTGCGTCCAATAGAACCTCGCGATCGCCGCGATTTGCCGGCTCGATCGGCTCACCGGCCAGCGTCACCGCAAGCCAAAGTCGCGTCCGGCGAGTGGTCGACCTCGACGTCCTCGGCAGCCCCAGCCTCGAACGCGCTGCCGGACTGCAGCTGGTCGCGGCCGCCGATCGTCGCCGTCCTGGCGCTGCTCATGAGTCGTGCAGCCGGCCTCGTCGCACGGCGCGCGCGGCCGCAGGACAGCAGGCGTTCAGGTGCTCGCGTCGCGGTAGCGCCGCACCCAGACCGCGGCGCCGACGAAGCCGGCCGCGAGCAGCACTCCGATCCATAGCGACGGGCTCGAGAAGAACGCGGCCGGCTGCATCATGTCGGTGAGCGCACGGGGAATCGTCATGGTGCTGTGGTCCGTTTTCACCACGAACGTGAAGCCGCTGGCATGGGACATGCTGAAGGCCCGTGCCATGAGGCTGGCGCCGCCGACGCGCTCGCCGATCGCGTGCAGCACGTAGGCCGAGCGCAGCACGATGAGCTCGAGAAGGCCGAGCGCCAGCGGCGGCAGCGCCGCCCATAGGAAGGGCGAGCGCGGCGCCCATGCGGAGGCCAGCAGCGCCCAGCCGGTCAGCGGCAGGTACCAGAGCAGGCTCGCGACGTACAGGTAGCCCATCACGAGCAGCGAGCCGGCCCAGGTGGCCGGGATCCAGAAATGCCCGGTGAGGACGGACAGGGTCTGAAGCTTGATGCTGCAGATTGCGAACACGATCAGCTGCGTCACCAGTGCGGCAGCGATTGCGGCCAGCGGGAAGATCGCGGCCGCGACGGTGAGTTTCGCGAGTACCGACTGGGTATCGCTGATCGGCAGCGACTTCCAGAACAGGATGCTGCGATCGCGCCGGTCCCCATAGAGCGAGTCGAGCGCGTAGAGGAACTGCGTGAACAGCACCAGCATGAAGAACGGCAGCGCGATCACGCCGAGAGCGATGCTGGCGAATGCCTCGGCCCGGTCGGGCGTCAGTGTCCTCAGTTGCGCCAGGTGCGCCGCGTCTTCCGGATGAACGTTGACGGTGCCGTGCAGCACAGTCGCGATGAGCGTGCCGCCGATGATGATCGCGGCGCAGACGGCCGGTGCGACCCACATGGCGCGCGACTCCCAGAGCTCGCGTCGTATCAGCCACAGGAACTTGTTCACGCGGCACTCCCCTGGATCTTCGCGACGAACAGATCCGTGATCGATGGCTGGCGCACCTCGCCAAGGCGCTGCAGGGCGCCGTGATCGGCGCCCTCGTACAGGAACACGTGCCGGCCGAGCAGCTGGCGCTCGTTCAACGGTGTCAGCGCGCGTGCCGCTTCGGCGCGGTCTGGCGCCACGACCAGCTGGGCATAGGTCGTGGCGACCTCTTCCATCGGCAGGTCGAGCACGATCCGGCCGCGATCGATGAACACGACGTCGGTCAGGATATTCTCGACCTCCTCGACCTGATGGGTGGTCACGAGAATCGTGCGCTCCGAATCCATGTAGTCGGACAGCAGGCTGTCGTAGAACTGCTTGCGGGACAGGATGTCGAGTCCGAGCGTTGGCTCATCGAGCACGAGCAGTTGCGCGTCGATCGCCATGACGAGTGCGAGATGCAGCTGCGTGATCATTCCTTTCGACAGCTCGCGGACCTTGCTCGTGCGCTTGATCGTGGTGCGCGCCAGGAACTGCTCGCACCGCTCGCGGCGAAAACGGGGGTGGATGCCGGCGACGAAATCGATCGCGTGCTGCACGCGCAGCCAGCGCGGCAGCACCGCTACGTCGGCGATGAACGATACGCGCTCGGCGAGTTCGTTGCGTTGCCGGAACGGGTCGAGGCCGAGCACCTCGAGCGTGCCGCCGTCGCAGCGCGCGAGGCCGAGCACCGCCTTGAGCGCCGTGGTCTTGCCGGCGCCGTTCGGGCCGATCAGGCCGACGATGCGGCCGGCTTCAACCTTGAAGGAGGCCCCGTCGAGGGCGCGCGTGGCGCCGTAGGTCTTGGTGAGGGCTCGAGCGTCGATCAGAGTGGTCACTTGATGGCTCCTTCGTCCGGTTCCTTCGCGTCCGTGCCGGCGAGGTCCCGGTCGGCCGCGGGCGCTCCGCCGGGCCGGGGTTCGGTCGGCGGGGCCGGCGGAATCGCCGCCAGCTCCTCGAGCGTCAGGCCGAGCCGCTGGATCATCGCGTAGACACGCGGCCACTCCTCCTCTCGAAAACGCTGCCGTTCATCCTTCATCAGGGCGCGTCTGGCTCCATCGGCGACGTACATGCCGCGTCCGCGACGCTTCTCGACGAGCTGCTCGTCCACCAGCTGCTGGTAGCCCTTCAGGACGGTCAGCGGGTTCAGGCGGAAGTCGGCTGCGACGTTGCGCACCGATGGCAGCGGGTCGCCCTCTTTCAAGCTGCCTTCGAGGATCATCGCCACGACGCGATCCCGCAGCTGGCGGTAGATCGGCTGGCTATCGTTCCAGTTGGCATCCATTGCGGTGTTCACGACCGGCCTAACGGGCACGCTGCACGGTGATCTGGCGCGGTACCGAAGTACTCTAGCAGAGCGCTTCAGCGCACCGCGGCAACAGTCACGGCGCCGTCGTTGCCGAACTGCGTGGCGGTGTCACGCGGCACGCTGACCACGATCTCCGCGAGGAAGGTCTTCGCGGCCGGCTCGCGCGGGACTTCAACGAGTACCTCACCGAGGTCGTGTGGCGCGTGGATGACGCCCGCACCGAGGTTGCCGGATACGTACACGATGACCTCGCCGAGATCGCCGCTGACAACCGGGAAACCCGCGCGCTCAGCAGCCGCCGGGGACGCTTGACGGGAGGCGTGGACGAGGCCCGAGGCGCTCGCAGCCGTGACGCCGGCAACCGTGACGCCGGCAACCGTGACGAGGGCCACGGCAACCATCCAGTGACGAATCGTGCGGTTCAACATGGTCTTCTCCTTGTCTGCGTTGTGGAGGCCTCTGCCTCCGCCTGGGCCCACCCCCCGACCGGGAAGTGCTATGCCCTTCTGGTGTTGTAGTTAACTACATCACCTATTCAGATGCAAGCCTTTTTTTTCATTTTTTCGATTTTCACAACTACAAGGAAAAACAATGACATACGCACGACGCTCGGTGCGCAGCAGGCCTGTTGCGCGTGACCGTGCGGCCCCTTACGGGGTGTTTCAGGGTCGCCGCGAGGCGCGGGAGGCTCGTCGCAGCACCCAGGGACCGCGCGTGACCCGTGCATTGACCCGCGGCTCGCAGTGTCGTTGGTTAGAATGCCGCGCTGATTTTGTCCGGGAGCGACCGATGAAAAAACCGATCAACGTCACGATCACGGGCGCCGCGGGCCAGATCGGCTACGCGCTCGCCTTCAGGGTTGCCTCCGGCGCGATGCTGGGTGCGGATCAGCCGATCAATCTGCACCTGCTCGAGATCACGCCGGCGCTGGCACAGCTGCAGGGCGTGGTGATGGAACTGTGCGACTGCGCCTTCCCGACACTGAACAAGGTGATCGCGAGCGACGATGCGCGGGTTGCGTTCCGCGACTCGGGCGTCGGGCTACTCGTCGGCGCGCGGCCGCGGGGACCGGGCATGGAGCGCAAGGACCTGCTGCTCGCAAACGCGCAGATTTTCTCGGCGCAGGGCAAGGCGATCAACGAGGTCGCGAGCCGCGACATCAAGGTGCTCGTGGTCGGCAATCCCGCCAATACCAATGCGCTGATCGCGAGTCGCAATGCCAGCGGCATCGACCGCAGGAACTTCACGGCGATGACGCGCCTCGATCACAATCGCACGCTCGCACTCCTCGCCGACAAGACCGGAACGCACGCCACCGACATCAAGAAAGTCATCATCTGGGGCAATCACTCCGCCACGCAGTATCCGGACCTGCACCACTGTACCGTGAAGGGCCAGCCGGCCCTGTCACTGGTGGAGGCCGCGTGGTATGCGGACACGTTCATTCCGACCGTTCAGCAGCGCGGCGCGGTGATCATCAAGACGCGCGGCGCCTCCTCGGCCGCCTCGGCCGCCTCGGCGGCGATCGACCACGTGCGCAGCTGGATCCTCGGCAGCGCTCTGGGCGACTGGGTCAGCATGGGCGTGCCGTCCGATGGCAGCTACGGCATCCCCGAAGGGGTCGTCTACTCCTACCCGGTCACCACCACCGGCGGGACCTACAGCATCGTGCAGGGCCTCTCGATCAATGACTTCAGTCGCGCCCGGATGACGGCGACTGACAAGGAGCTTCGCGGGGAGCGCGACGGCGTCAAGGACCTGCTCTGAGCCGGGTGAGGACGGCGGATCCTCAGCGCACCGCGAGCGCGGCATGACGGCATTCCTGCTGACGTTCACCGCGTTGTTCTCGATCGTCAACCCGCTGTCCGGTGCGTTCATCTTTTTCAGCGCGACGCAGGGGCTCGCGCCGCGCGTGCGCGCGCAGGTGTCGCGCTGGGTCGCAATCTATGCGTTCGCGATCGTCACCGCCTCCCTCTACATCGGGGCGTACGTGCTGAGCTTCTTCGGCATCACGCTGCCGGTGCTGCTGGTGGCGGGCGGTATCGTGATCGCCATGTCGGGCTGGCGGATGCTGAGCGGGCCGGATGCAACCGAGCAGCGTCGTAGCGAAACCACACGCGCGCTGCCCGCCAGCATCATCCCGAGCCGGATCGCGTTCTATCCGCTGACGATGCCGCTGACGACCGGTCCCGGCACGATCTCGGTCGCGATCTCGGTGGGCGCTGCACGACCGAACGGTTTCGGGGAGCCGTGGCTCGCGTTCGTGTTCGGCACGCTCCTCGCGGTGATGGGGCTGTGCCTGTGCGTGTATGTGCTGTACCGGCACTCGGCCAGACTCGCGCGGGCCATCGGCGCCACCGGGACGACCATCGTCGTGCGCCTGTCGGCGTTCCTGCTGTTTTGCATCGGCATCCAGGTGTTCTGGAACGGCGCCTCGCAGCTGTTGTCGACCCTCGGCCGCGGCGCGGGCGCCCCGGCCGGGTAAGTGCCGACCGGCTGCCGATGGCCCATCTCGTGTGTCAGCCCAGCACACCGAGCGCGAGGTAGAAAACCGACCGGTCGTGCTATTGATTAAACCCCCGATTCTCCGGCCGAAATCTTTCGGTATGATCGGCCATAGTGACTCCTCGGCCCGGAGCGATCGATGCTAAGCCTCGCCTGGCTGATCCTGTTCCTCGGCACGCCGCTGTACCTCGCCTACCGGCGCGTGAGCCTCGCCAAGGCGACGGCCGTCGTCGGGGTTCTGCTGCTCACCTATACGCTGTGGGGCGATTCCGGATGGCTGTGGAAGAGCGTGCTGTGGGTGCTGTATGCCCCGTTCGCGCTCTTAAATCTCGCGCCGCTGCGCCTCGCGTTCATCACCAAGCCGTTCCTGCTGATCTACCGGCGGCTGCTGCCCTCGATGTCCTCGACCGAGCGCGAGGCGCTCGAGGCGGGCACGGTGTGGTGGGATGGCGAGCTGTTCACCGGGGGTCCGGACTGGGACAAGCTGATGTCCGCCAAGCGCCCCGAACTCACGGCCGAGGAGCAGGCATTCCTCGACGGCCCTTGCGAGGACCTGTGCCGGATGGTGGACAACTGGGAAGTCGCGCACGTGCTCGGCGACCTGCCACCGGCCGCGTGGGATTTCATGAAGGCCCGCGGCTTCTTCGCGATGATCATCCCGAAGCGGTACGGCGGCCTCGAGTTCTCGGCCTACGCGCATTCGTGCGTGCTCGTGAAGCTCTCGAGCCGCAGCGCAACCCTCGCCTCGACGGTCGCGGTGCCCAACTCGCTCGGTCCCGGCGAGCTGCTGCTGCACTACGGGACCGAGGAGCAGAAGAACCACTACCTGCCGCGCCTCGCACGCGGCGAGGAAGTGCCGTGCTTTGCGCTGACGGGCCCGCGCGCGGGCTCGGACGCCGCCGCACTGCCGGATGTCGGCATCGTCTGCAAGGGAACCTGGCAGGGGCGCGAGCTGCTGGGTGTGCGCCTCAATTTCTCGAAGCGCTACATCACGCTCGCGCCGGTCGCGACCGTCGTCGCGGTCGCGTTCCGGCTGATGGACCCGGACAAGCTGATGGGCGAGGTGACCGACGTCGGCATCACCGTGGCGCTCGTGCCGCGCGCGACGCCGGGCGTCACGATCGGCCGCCGCCACCTACCGCTCAACGTGCCGTTCCAGAACGGACCGGTCCACGGCAAGGACGTGTTCGTACCGCTCGAGGCGCTGGTCGGAGGGCCGAAGATGGCGGGCCAGGGCTGGCGCATGCTGGTCGAGCAGCTGTCGGTGGGCCGCTGCATCTCGCTGCCGTCCAACACCACCGGCGGCGCCAAGGCCGGAGTGTTCGCGACCGGTGCGTATGCGCGGATCCGGCGCCAGTTCAATACGCCGGTGGGCAACTTCGAAGGCGTCGCCGAAGCGATCGCGCGAATGGCCGGGCACACCTACATCATGGACGCGGCCCGATCGGTCACGGCGGGCGCGATCGATGGCGGTGAAAAGCCATCGGTACCCTCGGCGATGCTCAAGTACCACTGCACCGAGCTCGGGCGCATGGTCGCGAACGATGCGATGGACGTGCATGGCGGCAAGGGCATCTGCCTGGGTCCGAAGAATTACCTGGCCGGGGGTTATGAGGCCGTGCCGATTGCGATCACCGTCGAGGGCGCCAACATCCTGACCCGCAACCTGATCATCTTCGGGCAGGGCGCGGTGCGTTGCCATCCGTACGTGCTGCGCGAGATGACCGCGGCCAAGGACCCCGACCGCGAGCGCGGCCTCGCTGAGTTCGACCGCGCGCTGTTCGGGCACATCGGCTTTACGCTTTCGAACGCGACGCGCTCGCTGGTGATGGCTCTGACGCTCGCGCGCTTCACGCACGTGCCGGACGCCGGCGCGAGTACCCGCTTCTTCCAGCACATCAACCGCTTCAGCGCGAGCTTCGCGTTCGCGGCGGATATCGCGATGCTGTCGCTCGGCGGGTACCTGAAAAAGAAGGAAACGCTGTCGGCACGGCTTGGCGATGTGCTGTCGAACATGTACCTCGCCTCGATGGTGCTGAAGCACCACGCCAACCAGGGGCGGCCCGAAGCCGACCAGCCGATCGTCGAGTGGGCGTGCCGGACGCTGCTGTACCACGCCCAGGAGCAGCTGCACGGGTTCCTGCGGAACTTCCCCACGCGCTGGCTCGCAATGCTGATGCGGCTGTGCATATTTCCGCGCGGTCTGACGTACTCGGCGGCCAGCGACCGGCTCGGCCGGCAGATCGTGGACGTCGTGATGACGCCCTCCGAGGCGCGCGACAGGCTGACGCACGGCATCTACCGGACCGTCGAACCCGGCAACCCGCTCGGGCTGCTGCAGGAGGCGCTGATGCTGTCGCTGATCGCGGAGCCGCTCGAGAAGCGAATCCGCGTCGAGGGCACGAAGACCGGCCGGGTGACGGCGCTCGAGCTCCCGGGCCAGGTGCAGCAGGCGCTGGCCGCCGGCATCATCACCGAGACCGAGGCGGCCCAGCTGCGGGACTACGACCGCAAGGTCATGGAGCTCGTGCACGTCGACGACTTCGACCCCCGCGAGATCGGCCGGCGCGCGCCCGCGCCGCCGCCCGCACTGCGCGAGACGCAGCAGGTCGCCTAGCGCGGCGCTCCCGCCCGCACCGCATCCCCGCCCGCCACGGCTCGGGGCGGAACCAGCCCAGTTCGTGAACCACTCGAGGTGACAGCGAGGCGCCGCGTTGATAACCTATGCACATTATGAGCATAGCTAAGCAATTGCGCGGATCTGCCACGCCCAAGCTGCGGCCGGAGCAGTCGCTCGGCTACCTGCTGGCCGATGCCGTGCGGCTGATGCGCCGCGAGTTCCGCGCGCGCTCGAAGGGGTTGAAGCTGACGCCGGCGCTGGCGCGGCTGCTGTTCCACGTGCACCGGGAACCGGGCTCGCACCAGACCGTGCTCGCCGCGCGCCTCGAGGTCTCGCCGGTCACGCTCGGCCGGATGGTCGACCGGCTGGCGGCGCGCGGCTACGTGCGGCGGGTGCCGGATACGGTCGATCGCCGTGCGTTTCGCGTCTACGTGGACCGAGCGGGCGAGCCGCTGGTCGGCCGCATGGAGGAGGTCGGAGTGCAGATCACGACCAGCGCCATGCGCGGCTTTGCCGGGCGCGAGCAGGCCGAGCTCGTGCGCCAGCTCGCAAGGCTCTGCGAGAACCTCGGCGGCGGGAGCGCCTGACATGGATGCCGCCAGCCAGGCCGCGGCGGAGATCGAGACGGAAGGCCCGTCATGGATGAGGCGCCTGCTGCTGTGGGGACTGCCGCTGATCGCCGTGCTGACCGCCGTGTACTTCTACGGCACAGCCGGCCGCTACGTCTCGACCGACAACGCCTACCTGCAGCAGGACCGCGTCGACGTCGCCCCGCAGGTGTCCGGCAACGTGCGCGAGGTGTATGTCGGCGAGAACACCCACGTCGTCGCCGGCCAGCCGATTCTGGCCCTCGACGACTCGCTGTTCCGGATCGCGGTCGCTGAAGCCGAATCGCGCCTCTCGGTGGCGCGCACCGGCGTCGCCGGGCTCAAGGCCGCCTACCGCGAGAAAACCGGTGAGATCGGCGTCGCGCGGCGCTCGGCGGAGTTCGCGACCCGGGAGTTTCAGCGCCAGCAGGAGCTCGCCAAGCGCAAGCTCAATTCGGTCTCGCAGCTCGACGCCGCCGACCGCTCGGCCGACCTCGCAACCGGCGCGGTCGGCGTGCTCGAGCTGCAGCTCGCGCAGACCGCGGCGCGGCTCGGCGGCAATCCCGACCTGCCCGTCGACAGCTATCCGGAGGTGCGCAGTGCGCTCGCCGAGCTCGATCACGTCCGGCTGGACCTCGACCATACCGTCATCAACGCGCCGCAGACTGGCATCGCCAGCCATCTGCCGAAAGTGGGTAACCGCATCGAGGTCGGCCGCGCCGCGTTTGCGATCGTGACCGACCGGAGCCTGTGGGTGGAGGCGAACTTCAAGGAGACCGACCTCGAATGGGTCCGGCCGGGCCAGCCGGTGGAGGTCGACGTCGATACCTACGGGCACCGCCGCTGGCAGGGCCACGTCGAGAGCATCGCGCAGGCGACCGGCGCCGAGTTCTCGCTGCTGCCGGCGCAGAATGCCTCGGGCAACTGGGTCAAGGTCGTGCAACGGATCCCGGTGCGCATCGTGCTCGACCGCAAACCGGGGGACCCGCCGCTGCGCGACGGCATGAGCGCGACGGTCGAGATCGACACCGGCCCGCACACGCGCTTCGACCACTGGTTCGGTCGCGGTCGTTGACGGGACGGCCGTGAGCCCGGCAGTGGTCCGGACCCGCTGGATTCTCGCCGCCGCCACGGTGATGGCGACGCTGCTCTACACGATCGACTCGACGATCGTGAACGTCGCCCTGCCCCATATGCAGGGCAGCCTGCAGGCCACGCAGGATCAGGCGGCCTGGATCGTGACCGCCTACATCGTCGTCAGCGCAATCGCGACGCCGCTCGCCGGCTGGCTCGGCACGCGCTATGGCCTGCGCCGGGTCCTGCTGGTCGCGATCGTCGGCTTCACGGTCGGTTCCGTCCTGTGCGGGATCGCCAACGAGCTGGCGCAGATGGTCGGGTTCCGGATGCTGCAGGGCGCGTTCGGCGCCGCGCTCGTACCGCTGTCGCAGGTGGTGCTGCTGCAGGAGTTCCCGCGCTCGAGCCACGGACGGGTGATGGCGCTGTGGGGCGTGGGCGTGATGGTCGGCCCGGTCATCGGGCCAACGCTCGGCGGCTGGCTGACCGACACGCTGTCCTGGCGGTGGGCGTTCTACATCAACGTCCCGGTCGGAATCCTGGCATGGCTCGGCGTCGCGGCCGCGATGTCGAAGAGCCGTGCCGAGCGCCATCGCCCGTTCGATCTGCAGGGATTCATACTGCTGTCCGTCGCCGTCGGCCTTTTCCAGCTGATGCTCGACCGCGGCGAGACCAACGACTGGTTCGAGTCGACCGAGATCGTCGCCGAGGCCTTCTTCGGCGTCGTCGCGATCTACATGTTCATCGTGCACTCGCTGACCTCGCGGCATCCGTTCGTCGACATCCACCTGTTCCGTGACCGCAATTTCACCGTCTCGCTGCTCGTGCAGTTCAGCGTCGGCATGTTCGTGTTCTCGCCGAGCCTGCTGCTGCCGAGTTTCCTGCAGCAGCTGCAGGGCTATACAGCCGCCCAGGCGGGTATATTGTTGGCCGCGCGCGGCGGCGCCTCGATCGTTGCGATGCTGATATCCGGCCGCCTCGCCAACCGCCTCGACGCCCGGCCGACGATGCTGGCGGGCCTGCTGATCGTTTCCGGCTCGCTGTGGATGATGGCGTCGTTCAGCGTCGATACACCGGCGCGGGACTTCCTGATCGCCGGCGTCGTCCAGGGGTTCGGGATACCGTTCGTGTTCATGCCGCTGACGCTGGTGGCCTTTGCGACGCTGCCGGACTCGAGTCGCACCGAGGCCGGCGTGCTGCTGACGCTGGTGCGCAACGTCGGCGGGTCGGCCGGAATCTCCGCGGTCGTGGCGCTGCTCGCACGGTCGGCGCAGGTGAACCAGAGCTACCTCGCCGAGCGTTTCACGCCGTATGCGGTCGAGCGCTGGCAGATGGTCGGCGCCGCCCCCGGCGCGAATGTGGCAACCGGCACGTTGCTCGCGGAGATCAACCGACAGGCGCTGGCAATTGCCTACAGCAATGATTTCCACCTGCTCGCCGGCGCGGCATTCCTGTGCCTGCCGCTGGTGCTGATGCTGCGCCACGCGCGCTACTTCTCGCGCGGCGCCGGCCAGGGACAGAACCCGGCGACGGTCGCGGACGCCGCCCACTGACCGGCACTGCAGATAGACTGCCCCGCGGAGCACCCATGGGCCACCTGTACCTCGTGCGACACGCACAGGCCTCGTTCTTCGGTACCAGCTACGACGACCTGTCGACGCTCGGCCGGGAGCAGGCGCGCGTGCTCGGCGAGCACTGGGCGCGGCACGCGGTCGACTTCGAGGCGGTGTATATGGGCCCGCGCCGCCGCCACCAGCAGACCTGCGAGATCGTCGCTGCCGTGTACCGTGAGCGCGGGCTGCCGTTCCCCGCAGCCCGCGAGCTGCCCGAGCTCGACGAGCATCACGGCCTCAGCGTGATCAAGCACCACCTCGGCCGGGACGACGCGGCAAGTGAGGCGCTACACCCGGCCGCGGCGCCGGGCGGCGACCGCGAGCGCGCCCAGCGTGAGTTCTTCCGTCACTACAACGAGGTCATGCGCGCCTGGGCGCGCGGCACGCTGCACGTGCCCGGGATCGAGACGTGGGACGAGTTCCGCGCGCGGTCGCTGCGCGCGCTCGATCTGCTGTGCGCCGGCGCCGGCGCTGGTCGGCGCGTCGCGTTCACCTCGGGAGGGCTCGTCTCGTCGGCGGCCGGCTGGCTGCTCGGTCTCGACACCGAGCGGGTGATCGACCTGTCGCTGGTGCTGCGGAACACTGCTCTGTCCGAGATCAGCTGGTCAGCCCGGCGCCGCAGCCTCGTGAGCTTCAACTCCCTGCCGCATCTGCCCGATCCCCGGGCCGCGACGTCGGTGTGAGCTGCGCCGACCGCCGCGACCACCACAGGTAGAACGGCAGCCCCGCGAGCGTGACCAAGGCACCCATCAGGGCAAGCCGCGGCGTCGCCACGAAAGTGTTGATGATCAGCCACACCGTCACGGCGATGAACAGCGCCGGCACCAGTGGGTAGCCGAACGCCCGGTACGGGCGGACCGCGTCCGGCAGCCGGTGGCGGAACACGAACAGCGATCCTGCGCTCAACCCGTAGAACAGCCACGCCATGAAGATCACCGCGTCGGTCAGCGTGTCGTAGGACCCTGACACCGCGAGTGCGCTGGCCCATGCCGCCTGTGCCACGATCGCGCGCACCGGCACGTGCGTCGCGGGCGACACGCGCGCGAGGGCGCGGAAGAACAGGCCCTCGCGGGCCATCGCGAACGGAATCCGGGAGCCGGCGAGCACCGAGGCCTGCAGCGACCCGAATGACGACAGCATCAGCGCCGCCGCGACGAAGGTGACCGCGCCGGAACCGGCGAAGCGCCGCATGACCTCGGTGGCCACAGACGAGGTGGTCGAGACGCTTCCGACCTCGGTCGGCGTCAGCACGTAGAAATACGCCAGGTTCACGACCGCGTACAGCGCCGCGACGAGCAGCAGGCCACCGACGAACGCCCGCGGCAGGCTGTGCGCCGGATCCTTGATCTCCCCGGCGAGCGGCGTGACGTTGCTCCATCCGTCGTAGGCCCACAGGGCCCCGAGCATTGCGGCGCCGAAACCCGCGACGCCACCGCGGGCGGTGGCGGCAACACCTTCGCAGCGGGCGCCGACGGCCGGCTGCGCGAGGTGGGCAAAACTGCCGTGCGCGAACGCAAACGCCCCGATCGCGAGCGCCGCGAGCAGCAGCACCTTGAGGGTCGTCAGCACGACAGCCGCGTGGCCGCCGGTCGCGACCGGGCGGCAGCTGATCAGCGTCACGGCCCAGATCGCGGCGAGCGCCACCAGCATCAGCCCGTTGACATGCAACGGCGCTCCCCACGCCTCCCCGCGCAGCAGATCACGCTCGAGACCTCCGCCGAGCGCGACGTTGAGAAAGATCGCGAAGCCCACCGCGAGCGCGGCCTGCGCAGCCGCTTTGGAGACCGTGAACGCCGTCCAGCCATACAGAAATCCGACGATGCGCCCGTACGCGCGGCGCAGGAACACATAGTCCCCGCCCGCCTCCGGCATCATCGCGGCGACTTCGGCGTAGGAGAACGTGCCGGCCAGCGACAGCAGCCCGGCCGCGATCCACACCGCCAGCACGGTCGTCGCATCGCCGACGTTGCAGATCATCACCCGGCTCTTCAGAAAGACACCGGTGCCGATCATGTTCGCGACGTTGACCGCGATGGCCGCCGCAAGCCCCAGCCCGCGCACGAGCTCCGGGCGGTTTGCGGCGGATACTGCCACGACGGCCGGGCGGCGAGCGGTGGCGTCGCTCAGAACAACCCGACGACGCGCCCGCGGTCGTCGATGTCGATGTGCGCCGCGGACGGCACCTTCGGCAGACCCGGCATCGTCATGATGTCGCCGCACACCATCACGATGAACTCCGCGCCGGCCGCGAGCCGCACCTCGCGCACGTTGAGCACATGCCCGGACGGCGCACCGCGCAGCTGCGGATCGGTCGAGAACGAGTACTGCGTCTTGGCGACGCACACCGGGTAGTGTCCGTAGCCCTCCTCCTGCAGCCGCTTGATGTGCGCGCGCACCTTGGTGTCGGCCGTGATGTCGCTGGCGCCGTAAATCTTCGTGGCCACCGCCTTCATCTTGTCCCACAGCGGCAGTGCATCCTCGTAGACGAAGCGGAAGCCCTCGGTTTCGGTGGCGGCGAGCTTCACGACCGCGTGTGCGACCTGCTCGGCCCCGGCTCCGCCCTCGGCCCAGTGGCGCGCCGAGATCACCGGTACCTGCAGGTGCGCGAGCCGCTTCTCGAGCAGCTGGAACTCGGCAGCGGTGTCGAAGCTGAAGTGGTTGACCGCCACGACGCACGGCAATCCGTACTGGTGGTGAACGTTGTTGACGTGCCGCTCGATGTTCGCGATGCCCCGCTCGAGCGCCGGGAGGTTCTCGCGATTGATCTCCTTGAGCTCACAACCGCCGTGGTACTTGAGCGCGCGGATCGTCGCGACCAGCACCAGCACCGCCGGCCGGAAGCCGGCCTTGCGGCACTTGATGTCGATGAATTTCTCGGCACCGAGATCGGCCCCGAACCCCGCCTCGGTCACGACATAGTCGCCGAGCTTGAGCGCGGTGTGCGTGGCAAGCACCGAGTTGCAGCCGTGCGCGATGTTGGCGAATGGCCCACCGTGAATGAAGGCCGGGTTGTTCTCGAGCGTCTGCACGAGATTCGGTTTCAGCGCCTCGCGCAGCAGCACCGTCATCGCGCCATGGGCTTTCAGGTCGCGCGCGCGCACCGGCTTCTGGTCGCGCGTGTAACCGACGACGATGTTGCCGAGGCGCTGCTTGAGGTCGGCGAGGCTGGTGGCCAGGCAGAAAATCGCCATGACCTCAGAGGCGACGACGATGTCGAAGCCATCCTGGCGGGGAAAGCCGTTGTTGGGTCCGCCGAGCGCGCAGGTGATCTCGCGCAGCGCGCGGTCGTTCATGTCCATCACGCGCTTCCAGCTGATGCGCCGGACGTCGATGCCGAGCTCATTGCCATGGTGGACGTGATTGTCGATGAGCGCCGCGAGCAGGTTGTTGGCGAGCGCGATCGCATTGAAGTCGCCGGTGAAGTGCAGGTTGATGTCCTCCATCGGCACCACCTGGGCATGGCCGCCACCGGCAGCGCCGCCCTTCATGCCGAATACCGGGCCGAGGCTCGGCTCACGCAGGCAGATGACAGCCTTCTTGCCGATCCGATTGAGCGCATCGCCCAGCCCGACGCTGGTCGTGGTCTTGCCCTCGCCGGCCGGTGTCGGGCTGATCGCGGACACCAGAATCAGCTTGCCGTTCGGCCTCGCCGCGAGGCTCGCGACATACTCGAGCGACACCTTCGCCTTGTACCGGCCATAGGCGTCGAGCACATCGGGCGGGATGCCGAGCCCCGCTGCAATCTCAGTGATCGGTTTCAGCGTCGCCCGTTGCGCGATCTCGATGTCTGACAGCACATGGTCCTCCAGTGAAGGCTCTTTGCATCACGATTGCTCGCATGACGTGCCAGCCGGCAGCGCCGCGACGGCCGGCCGGGATTCTACACGCGCGCCGAGGGGTGCCGCGGCAGGCCGCGCCGAGCGGCCAGCCGCTCGGCCCGGCGGCGGCACTTCTCGACGGTCACTGCCTCCAGGCCGCCGGGGACCGCCGCCTGGATTCCGGCCTCGGTGACCACGAAATCCATCAGCACATCGTGCGGCTGCGGGTGGGTCGTCGGAATTCTGGACAGCTCGAAGGCGTGCGCGACGGTCAGCGGGCGCGGATCGAGCGCCGCGAGCGTCCGGTCGAAGAACCCCCCGCCGTAGCCGAGCCGGTCGCCCTGCTGACCAATTCCGACCGGCGGCACGAGCAGTGCATCCGGCACGAGCGCGACGGTGCCGTCCGGCACCGGCAGATCATAGACGCCGCTCGCCATGAGGACCCCGGGCCACCACTCGCGGAACTCGAGCGGGCAGCCTTTGGCGATCACCATCGGCAGCGCCAGACGTGCGCCGAGCGAGCGCAGGTGCGTCGCGAACGGCCGGGCGTCGAATTCCGCCTGGAACGGCCAGCACAGGCCGACCACCCAGCCGCCACCGAACGGGAATGCGGCGCGAAGCTGAGACTCGATCGCCGCACTCCAGCGCACGTGTTCGGCAGGCGGTGCCGCCATGCGCCGTGCGATCAGCGTCTGCCGCTCAGCCTTGCGCCAGCGGGCGAGTTCCGGTGTCAGGCCCATGTAGCCATCCTGGCGGGCATAGTAACCGCGGCCGCCGCCTTGATCGGCACCCGGCCGACGGAAGGCGCCTCGCTCACGCTCGCGGCCGCGGCAGCAGGAAGGTCGCGCGGGCCTCCGGCGACTCGAGCTCGCCCCGCGGGTAGTACCGCTCGAAGTACTCGCGGCTCGCAAGCTCGGGATAGCGCGCGAGGAACGCATCGAACGGCAGGTCGGGAGGCTCCTCGATCAGCCGCTCTGCGATCAGCGCCAGGTACGCGACCGTCAGCGTCTCGTGATAGAGCGTGCGCTTGCCGACAGCCGCCGCGAAGGTCAGCACCGCGCGCTTCATCGCGACGCACGCCCCGGGAAAGTCGTGCTGCCTCAGGTACAGAAAACCGGCCTTCAGGTGGCCACGGTGGTCGAACCGGCCGGGAGGCAGCCTCCCAGCTTCGAGCGCGGCCAGAAACTCACTGTCCTCGATATCCATCCGCGGCACCCCGCCAGGCCGATCCCCAATCTGAGACGCCCTTCTCAGCCCCGGTCGGGGCCGCGTCCTCGGCTGTGACGCCGCTCGCGCCGCCGGCGCGCCCGTGCATGCAATATGTAGTAACGGCCCACAGCGAGCAAATCCGGCAGCCATGGACATCAGGGTCATCGAGCAAAAACAACTGGTCGAGCGCTACCTGCTCGGTCGCCTGACGCCGCCCGAGGCGAAGTTCTTCGAGCGCGTCGTGCGCGACTCTCCCGAGCTCGCCGAACGCATGGGCCTGCCCGAGGCGCTGCAGCGAACGATGCGTCTACTCGATGAAACCGGGACCGAGTGGCGTGAGCAGAAACCCCGGTTCTGGCGCCAGCCGTGGCTGGTTGCGAGCCTCGCGGCGGCGGCGCTGGTCGCAATCGCCTCCGCCGCGGCGCTGTGGGTGGGCAAGCACGAGATTGCCGCGAGCTACGTGCAACTGAAGAGCGAGGCCGAGCGGGGCCTGCTGGTCGCGCCGACGCGGTCTATGGTCTTCGATCTCCACCCCGCCAGGGCCGGCGAGCGCACTCCGAGCTATCCGATCGGCACGCGCACCGCTCCGACCTTCGCCGACCTCAGGGTCGACGTCTCCTACGTGCGCGCAACCCTCTTCAAGGTCATCGTCAAGCGCGACGACGGCACCTACTGGGCACGTTTCGACAACCAGCTGCGCGACTCCAACGGCGACCTGCGCCTCGCATTCAATTCCGCGGCGTTCGCGGCCGGCACCTACGACGTCGAGATCGACGCAGTCGACATGCACGGCAATGTCGTGCCCGCGGGCTGGTTGCGCCTGCGAATTGACCGGGGCTGAGCGCTGCGCGCCGCGCTCAGGCTTGCCTCAGCGTCGTGGTCGGCGGGCTGTTGACGACCGAGCGGGTGGCGAGCGTCCCCGCCAGGCCCACGAGCAACGCCCCGGCGCCGAGACCGAGCAGCCACACGCCCGGATCGAAGCGATAGCTGAGGTTCAGAAGCCTCGTCGCTACCAGCCAGCCTGCGATCGAGGCTGCGCTCGCGGCCAGCACACCGGACAGCAGCCCCAGTGCCACGAACTCGGCGGCGACGCCGCGCAACACCGTGCGGCGGCTCGCGCCCAGCGTGCGCAGTATGGCGCTCTCGTAGCGACGTTCGTCGCGCGTCGCCTGGATCGCCGCGAGCAGCACGACGACGCCGGCGAGCAGCGTGAAGGCGAACACGTACTGCACGGCGAGCGCGGCCTTGTCCATGACCTCGCGAACCTGGCCGAGCACGGTCTCGACGTCGATCACGGTCACGCTCGGGAACCGCCGCACGAGCGCGGCGAGCGCCGGCCGCTGCGTTGGATCGAGGTGCACGCTCGTCATGAACGTGCCGGTCGCGGTGTCGAGCACGCCGGGCGCGAAGACCAGGAAGAAGTTCGGCCGAAAGCCGTCCCAGCGCACCTTGCGCACGTTCGCGACGGTGGCGATGACGGTCTCGCCCGCGACATCGAAGGTCAGCCGGTCGCCGAGTCTGAGGCCCAGTTCCTCCTGGTACTCGGTCGCCACCGACACCAGCGGCCGGTGCGGATCGGGGTCGTGCCACCAGCTGCCCTGCACGACACGGTTATCAGCGGGCAGATCCCGGGACCAGCTCAGGTTCTGCTCGCGCTCGACGAACGCCCGGCCGCGATCGGACTGCGGCATGCGCTCGCGCACCGGCTTGCCGTTGATGGCCGTCAAGCGGGCACGCACCCAGGGCGCGAGCTCGGGTGCGGCGACGCCGGTGCTGACCAGGAAGCGTTTGAGGTTCTCCGCCTCGGCCGGCGGGATATTGATCAGAAAATGGTTCGGCGCGTCCTTCGGCAGGCTGTGACGCCACTCGTCGAGCAGGTCGTTGCGCACGACGGCGAGCAGCAGCAGCACCGTGAGGCCGAGGCCGAATGCCACGATCTGCACGATGCTGTCGCGCCCGCGCCGCGCGACGTTGGCGAGCCCGTAGCGCCACGCCACCCCGGCAGCGCCCCGAACGCTGCGGGTCGCGCGCACCAACAGCCAGCCGGCCGTGGACAGCGCAGCCCCCGTCGCCAGCAGCCCGCCGGCCACGTAGCTGACGAGTTTGGCGTCCCGAACCAGGGCGTACAGCAGCGCCAGCAGCGTGCCGGCGGCGATCACGTACGTGAACCCGTAACGTAGCGGCGGGGGGCCCAACGTGCGCCGGAGCACGCGCGCCGGCGGCACTTGCTTCAGCTGCAGCAGCGGCGGGGAGGCGAAGCCGATCAGGATCGCAACCGCGGTGCCGATGCCGAGCCAGGCCGTCGCGAGCGCCGGTGCGGGCAGCCCGCCGCGCACCAGTCCGCGGGTCAGCCAGGCGAGGCCCGACTGGGCGATCCAGCCGCCGGCGATGCCGGCGAGCGCTCCGGCAAGCGCGACCGACAGCAGCTCGAGTCCGGTGACGGTGAGCACGAAGCGCTGCGTCGCGCCCATGCACTTCATGAGCGCAATGGTATCGAGGTGGCGAGTGGCGTAGCGCCGCGCCCCCATCGCGACCGCGACCGCAGCCAACAGCAGCGTCGCAAGGGCCGCGAGGTTCAGAAAGCGCCCGGAGCGCTCCATCGCGGACTTCAGCTGGTCGCTCGACTCGGCGACGTCGACCAGACGCTCGGCCGCATTCTTGCGCGCACGCAGCCATCCCGCGAACTCCTCGACCGCCGCGCTCGGGCCGGCGAACAGAAGACTAAAGGTCGCGCGGCTTCCCGGCTGCAGCAGCTGGGTCGCGGCGATGTCGTCATACGACACCATCAGCGTCGGCGCAAAGGCCACGAACGCCGAACCCTGGTCGGGGCGATAGTCGAGCACGTGGGTGACGCGCACCGTCAGCGCACCGACCTTGAGCGTGCCGCCGACCGGTACGTCGAGCCGTGCGAGCAGCCGCGAGTCTACCCACGCCTCACCGCGGCGCGGGACCCCGGTCGTGGTGCGGCCGGGGGCGTACGGCGCATCGGCAATCCTGAGCCGCCCGCGCAGCGGGTACTCTGGGCTCACGCCATCGATCAGCGCGAGGTTGCTCGTCTCCCCCGCGTACACGACGCTCGGGAACGTCAGCGTCCGCGCGATGCTGAGTCCGCGGCTGGTCGCTTCGCGCGCGTAGCTGCCGTCGGGATCGGTCGGCCGGCCCGACTCGAGCCGCAGGTCCCCGGCCAGCACCTCGCCCGCCTGCTGCTGGATCGCCTGGGCGACCCGGCTCGTGAAGAACCCCACGGCGGTCAGCGCCGTGACGGCCACGCACAGTCCCCAGAACAGCACCGCGAGCTCCCCGCCACGCGCATCGCGCCCGAGCGCCTTGAGTGCGAACCTGAGCGCCCCCACGGCGACTAGTCCGCCCGGCGCACGAGCCGTCCGGCGTCGAGCTCGATCACCCGGTCGCAGCGCCGCGCGAGATGCGGCTCGTGCGTGACCAGCACCAGGGTCGTTCCGGCGGCGCGGTTGAGGTCGAACAAGAGGTCGGCCACGTGCGCGCCGGTCACGGTGTCGAGGTTGCCGGTCGGCTCGTCGACGAACAGCACCTCCGGGCGGCCGACGAAGGCGCGCGCGATCGCGACGCGCTGCTGCTCGCCACCGGACAGCTGTCGCGGGTAATGGGCGGTACGGGCCGCGAGCCCGACCTCATCGAGCGCGCGGCGTGCGGTGCGGGCCGCATCGGGCTCGCCGGCCAGCTCGAGCGGCAGCATGACATTCTCGAGAGCCGTCAGCGACGGCACCAGGTGGAAGGACTGGAACACGAAGCCGACATGCCGCGCCCGGGCCGCGGCCCGGCCGTCCTCATCGAGCGCCGTGAGGTCGGCGCCGTTCAGGAACACCTCGCCGCGCGTCGGCGTGTCGAGGCCCGCCAGAATTGCGAGCAGCGTCGACTTGCCGGCGCCTGAGGCACCGACGATCGCGACCGACTCGCCCTGCTCGACGGTGAGGCTCACGTCGTCAACGATGGTCAGCGTTCCGTCCGGGCTGCTAACCTGCTTGGTGATGTGGCGCGAATCGAGAACCTTCAATGCCAACCTCGGACGTCTGATGTGAAGAGCCGGCTCGCCTCGCCGGGCGCGCCGTGCCGCCGTGCGCGCGCGCGCATGCTGGCCCTCGCCGCCGCGCTCGCGGTCTTGACCGGCGCCGCGGCCGCCGAGCCGTCCTCGCCGCCGGGCGGCGCTCCGGCACCCGCCCTCGTCGTGCTTGGTGACTCGTTGAGCGCGGGCTACGGGATCCGCGCCGAGGACGGCTGGGTCGCGCTGCTGGCACGGCGGCTCGAAGCGGAAGGGTACGGGTACCGAGTGGTCAACGCCAGCGTCAGCGGCGAGACCACCGGCGGCGGCCTCGCGCGGCTGCCGCGGGTGCTGGCCGTGCACCGGCCGGAGGTCGTCCTCATCGAGCTCGGCAGCAATGATGGCCTGCGGGGGTTGCCAGTCGCGGAGATCGAGAGGAACCTCACCGACCTCGTCGCGCAATCGCGGATGGCGGGCGCGCGGGTGCTGCTCGTCGGGATGCGCATGCCGGTGAACTATGGTCCCGAGTACACGGCGAAGTTCTTCGCCGCCTTCGGCAGCGTCGCCAAGGCCGAGCACGTGGCGTTGGTGCCGTTCCTGCTCGAGCGCGTCGCGCTCGACGAGACGAACTTCCAGAGCGACCGGCTGCATCCGGTCGCGGCCGCCCAGCCGACGCTCCTCGAGACGGTCTGGCCGGCGTTGCAGCCGTTGCTCCGCGCCACCCGGCGCGCGGCCGTGCGGCCGAGCGCGATGACACCCTGATGGCAGACAGCCAGTTCCGGCTCCTGCTCGAACGCCGCTTCCTGCCGTTCTTCGGCACCCAGGCATTCGGCGCGTTCAACGACAACGTCTACAAGAATGCCCTCCTCATCATCGCGACCTATGATACGGCGGCCTACAGCTCGCTCGATCCGCGGCTGCTGACGAACCTCGGCAACGGGCTGTTTATCCTGCCGTTCGTGCTGTTCTCTGGCCTCGGCGGCCAGCTCGCCGACCGCTTCGACAAGACGGTGGTCATGCGCAGCGTGAAGGCCTGCGAGGTCGGCATCATGGCGCTCGCCGGACTCGGCTTTGCGACGCACAGCCTGCCGCTGCTGCTCGCGGCGCTGTTCCTGATGGGCGCGCATTCGACGTTCTTCGCGCCGGCGAAATACGGGCTACTGCCGCAGGTGCTGGTCGAGGACGAGCTGGTCGGCGGCAACGCGCTGCTCGAGATGGGCACGTTTCTCGCCATCCTGCTCGGCACGCTGCTGGCCGGAGTGCTTGCCTCGTACCACGACATGCCGATGTTGATCGGGGTGCTGCTGCTGATTGCGCTCGCGGGCCTCGGCGTCAGCGCGTTCATCCCGCGCACTCCGCCGGTCGCCCCGGACCTGCGCATCGACGCGAACCTGTTGCGCTCCTCGCTCGCCAACATGCGCGCCGCGCGCGTCGACCGGGTCGTGTTCCTCGCGATCCTTGGGATCTCGTGGTTCTGGTTCTACGGGGCTCTCGTCCTCGCGCAGCTTCCGCTGTACGCGAAGCTCACCTTGAACGGCACCGAGACCGTCGTGACGCTGATGCTGCTCGGGTTCTCGCTCGGTGTCGGCACCGGATCGCTGCTGTGCGAGCGCCTCTCCGGCCACCGCCTCGAGATCGGCCTCGTGCCTTTCGGCTCGCTCGGGCTCACCGCGTTCGGCATCGACCTTTATGTCGCCACGCCGTCCGCCCCGGCGCCCGCGCCGGTGTCCTGGGCCGGGTTTCTGGTCCAGTCGGCGGGCTGGCACGTGATTGTCGATCTGACGCTGATCGGCGTGTTCGGTGGCCTGTACATCGTGCCGCTCTATGCGCTCATGCAGCGGCGCACCCCCCGCGCGGTGATGGCCCGGGTCATCAGTGCGAACAGCATCTGGAACGCGATCTTCATGGTGGCTGCCGCCGGATTCGGCGCGCTGCTCTTGAAGCGCGGGCTGTCGATCCCGCAACTGCTGCTGGTCGCCGCGATACTCAACTTCGCCGTCACCGCGTTCATCTACGTGCTCGTCCCCGAGTTCCTGCTGCGCTTTCTCGCCTGGATGGTCGCGCGCGTGATGTATCACCTGCGGATCACCGGACTCGCCAATGTTCCGGCCGAGGGACCCGCGCTCGTCGTCTGCAATCACGTCAGCTTCGTCGATGCACTGGTGCTGTCCGCGGCAATCCACCGACCGATGCGTTTCGTGATGGACGCGGCGATATTCAAGATACCGCTCGTCAACCTGGTGTTTCGCGGGATGAAGGCGATCCCGATCGCCTCCAGCACCGAGGACCTTGCGGTCCGGGAGGCGGCGTTCGCGCAGATCTTCGCCGAACTCGCGGCCGGCGAGCTCGTGTGCGTCTTTCCAGAGGGACGGCTGACGGCCGACGGGACGGTCGGGGAGTTCCGGCCCGGAATGATGCGGGTCATGCAGGAGCGGCCCGTGCCGGTCGTACCGCTCGCGATCTCGGGCCTGTGGGGATCGCCGTTCTCGCGCCGCTACCAGGGCCCCGCCCGCTACCTGCCGCGCCGGCTGTGGCCGCGGGTCAAGGTCCGCATCGGCATACCGGTCGAGCCCAAGGGCGTGACGCCCGAGTCGCTGCGCGCGCGGGTCGTCGGGCTGCGAGGCCCGATAGCCTGACGGGACCTGCCGCGCGGATCGGCGCCGGCGACCGATGCGATGGCCGTCACGTCACGCCGCGCGGAAGTGCCGGTCTCCCTTGCGCGTTGGGGCTGCGCTGGATAGCGTGGCGAAGGCCGGCGACGGACCGGTTCTTGCGTCGCAACAAAGAGCGCCGGGGTTCTCGTGGAAAAAGTCTGGCTGAAGTCGTATCCACCCGGCGTGCCCGCCGAGATCAACCCCGAGCAATACGCCTCGCTCAAGGACCTGATCGAGGAAGCCTGCAGCAAGTACGCCGCGCGGCCGGCTTACTCGAACTTCGGGCACACGATCACCTACCGTGAGCTCGATGCGATGAGCCGCGCCTTCGGCGCCTGGCTGCAGAAGGAAGCGCGCCTCAGGCGCGGCGACCGCATCGCGCTGATGATGCCGAACATCGTGCAGTACCCGGTCGCGCTGTACGGCGCGCTGCGCGCCGGGCTGACGATCGTCAACACGAACCCGCTCTACACCCAGCGCGAGCTCGAGCACCAGCTCAAGGACTCCGGCGCGAAGGCGATCGTGGTGTTCGAGAGCGCGGCGCACCTGTTGCAACAGTGCCTCCCGGAGACCGACATCGAGCAGATCATCGTGACCGGCGTCGGCGACCTGCTCGGATTCCCGAAGGGGCCATTCGTCAATTTCTTGATGCGTGTGGTCAGAAAGCAGGTCAAGCCCTATGAGCTGGCCGATGCGCGTTCCTTCACGAGCGTGCTCGAGCAGGGCAAGTGGGTCGACCTCGAGAACGTGGCGCTGACTCCCGAGGACGTGGCGTTCCTGCAATACACCGGCGGCACGACCGGCGTCGCCAAAGGCGCCGTGCTCACGCACCGGAACATGGTTGCCAACACGCTGCAGGCGGGCGCCTGGCTGGGGCAGTTCTTCGAGAAACCCGGGGCGCCGCAAACGGTACTCGGAGCGCTGCCCCTCTATCACATCTTTGCGCTGAGCGCGGTCGCGCTGCTCTGGCTGCGCGAGGGCGGCCACACCATCCTGATCACCAACCCGCGCGACATGCAGTCGTTCGTCAAGGATCTCGAGAAGTACCACTGCACCGTCTACTACGGCGTCAACACGCTGTTCAACGCCCTGCTCAATGCGCCGGGCTTCGACCGGATCGACTTCTCCGGGGTCATCTCGTCCATCGCCGGCGGCATGGCGCTGCAGGGCGCCGTCGCCGAGCGCTGGAAGGCGCGCACCGGCTGCATCCTGTCGCAGGGCTGGGGACTGACCGAGACCTCGCCGGTCGCGACGATCACGCCCCGCAACGTCGACTTCAACAATTCGATCGGCCTGCCCGTGCCGTCCACCGAGATGTCGATCCGGGACGACTTCGGGCACGAGCTCGCCATCGGCGAGGTCGGCGAGATCTGCGTGCGCGGGCCACAGGTCATGCGCGGCTACTGGAACCGGCCCGACGAGACGGCCAAGGTGATGCTGGAGGACGGATGGCTGCGCACCGGCGATATCGGCCGGATCGATGCGGCCGGCTTCGTGTACATCGAGGACCGCAAGAAGGACATGATCCTGGTGTCCGGATTCAACGTCTACCCGAACGAGGTCGAAGGCGTGCTCGCGCGCCACCCGGGCGTGCTCGAGGTCGCCGCCGTGTCCCAGCCGGATGAGCGTTCCGGCGAAGTCGTCGCCGTGTTCATCGTGCGCAAGGATGCGTCCTTGACCGCCGAGCAGGTGATCGAATTCGCGCGCGTCGATCTCACCGGCTACAAGGTGCCGAAACACGTCTACTTCCGCGACGAGTTGCCGAAGACTAACGTCGGCAAGATCCTGCGGCGCGCGCTGCGCGATGAGCTCCTGAAGAAGCCCTGAGGCGCGTTCGGTTACGGGGCGAGCTCGCGCCTCAATACCACGAACCTGAGGTCAGTGCGCAGCGGAATCCCGAAGCGCTCATCGCCATACGGGAACGGCCGCAGCTCCGCCGTCCGCCGGTAGCCGCGCCGCTCGTACCAGGCGATCAGCTCCTCGCGCACGTCGATGACCGTCATCTCGACAACATGCGCCCCGAACTGCCGGCGAGAGTAGCTTTCTGCAGCCGCGAGCAACTGCCGGCCCATGAGGCTGGCTTGCAGCGCCGGCCGTACGGTGAGCATGCCCAGATGGGCGACGCCCTCGCGTTCTTTGCGCACGTGGACACATGCCTTGAGAGCGGACTGCCCGCGGACGACGAGGATCGCGCTGTCGGGCGCCGTGATGAGCGACACGATCGCCTCGGCATCGGTACGCTGGCCGTCCAGAAGATCGGCTTCCGTCGTCCAGCCGCGGCGGCTCGACGCGCCGCGGTAGGCGGAGTTCACCAGCTCGACGACAGCTGTCACATCGGCCTCGCGCGCGACCGTCGTGAACAGCTCGCCGGGTCCTGCATCAATGGTCACCGGGTACCCCTGCTGGCTGATCCGCCCGACTCATTCCACGCTACGGTCATACACCCGCCACGATACCCGAAGCGGGCGACCGGCGGCGCCGCGAACGTGCCGTGGAAAAGCTCTGGCAACCGGTCAGACGTGGTACGCAGGCGACAGCTCGTGCACGGCCGCTACCATCGCCGCCGCGTGCTCCGGGTTCACGTCCGGATGGATGCCGTGGCCGAGGTTGAAGACGTGCCCGTCGCCCCGGCCGTAGCTCGCGAGCACGCGTCCGACCTCCGAGCGGATTGCATCCGGCGCCACGTACAGCACCGACGGATCGAGGTTGCCCTGCAGCGCAACCTGGCCTCGCACGGCGTTGCGCGCGGTCGCAAGATCAGTGCACCAGTCAACGCCCAGCGCATCGGCGCCCGCGCCCACCATGTCCGCAAGCCACTGGCCGCCACCCTTCGTGAACAGGATCGACGGAACCCGGCGGCCGTCGTGCTCCTTGAGTAGCCCCTCGACGATGCGCGTCAGGTAGGCGAGCGAGAACTCCCGGTAGGCCGCAGGCGTCAGGACCCCGCCCCAGGTGTCGAACACCATGACGGCCTGGGCGCCGGCGCGGATCTGCGCGTTCAGGTACTCGGTGGTGGCACTCGCGAGCTTGTCGAGCAGCCGGTGCAGCTGCCCCGGTTCGCCGTAGAGCATCGCCTTGGTGCGGGCGAAGTTCCGGCTGCTGCCGCCTTCGACGACGTAGGTGCCGACCGTGAAGGGGCTGCCCGCGAATCCGATCAGTGGCACCCGCCCGCCGAGTTCGCGGCGGATGAGCCGCACCGCGTCCATCACGTAGCGGAGCTCGCGCTCGGGGTCCAGTGTCGGCAGCCGGTCGATGTCGGCGGCCGAGCGCACCGGCCGCGCGATCGTCGGGCCGTCGCCGGCCTCGAACTCGACCCCGAGCCCGAGCGCGTGCGGTATGGTCAGGATGTCCGAGAACAGGATGGCCGCATCGAGCGCAAACCGCGCCAACGGTTGCAGCGTGACCTCGCAGGCGTAATCGGCGTTCATGCACAGCGCGAGGAAGCTGCCGGCCCGGGCGCGGGTCGCGCGGTACTCGGGAAGGTAGCGCCCGGCCTGCCGCATCATCCACAGCGGCGTCCGCGGCGTCGGCTGGCGAAGCAGCGCCCGCAGCAACAGGTCGTTTGACAGAGGCGCGTTCATCGCGCCTCAGGCGCGCGCGCAGCACGCGGCAATCGACGCCTGGATCGACTCGGCCGCGGCGCGCGGGTCGGTCGCATCGCGGATCGGACGACCGACGACGATATAGTCGGCGCCCGCCGCGAACGCGCGCTCGATCGTCAGCACCCGCTTCTGGTCGTCCTCGGGCCGGTTCTCGACGGGACGGATACCGGGCGCGACGATGAGCAACCTGTCGCCGAGCTCGCGGCGGATGGCCTCGGCCTCCATCCCCGATGAGACGATCCCGGCACACCCGGCGGCAAGCGCCCGCCGCGCCCGCGAGATCACGAGTTTCTCGACATCGCAGGCGAAACCGAGATCGTCGAGATCGCCGCGGTCGAGGCTCGTCAGCACGGTCACCGCGAGGATCTTGACGTCGCTGGCCGCGGTCACCGCCGCTTCCATGATGCGCTGGTTGCCGTGCACGCTCGTGAAAGTCACGCCGCGGTTGTTGAGGCGCTGCACGGCCGCCGCCACGGTCGCAGGAATGTCGAAGAACTTGATGTCGGCGAATACCCGCTTGCCCTTGCCGACCAGCCAGTCCATCAGTTCGTGGTAGCCGCCGGCCATCAGCAGCTCAAGACCGAGCTTGTAGAACAGCACCGAGTCGCCGAGCCTGTCGACCAAGCGGCGCGCGGCACCGGCGTCCGGGACGTCGAGCGCGAAGATCAGCCGTTCCCCGGGCGGGATGGATTTCATGCCGTCATTATGCCGTGGCCAGCCCCCGGTGCGCGACCGTCACGCGCGTGCTCAGCCCTGCGGGACATTTGGATCGTAGAGCCGCGAGTGCTCAAGGATCGCGTAGCGGTCGGTCATTCCGGCGATGTAGTCGGCCACGGCGCGCGCCCGACCGTCGGTACCGTGTCGGGTCTCGAGCCGCCGCGCCGAGTCGCGATGCTCATCCGGCAGCAGCCGCAGGTCGTCGAAGTAGGCGCGAAACAGTTCTCTGACGACCCGCTGCGCCTTGGTCGTCATGCGCACGACGCGGAAGTGCCGGTAGACGCGCTCCTGCAGAAAGCGCTTGAGCTCTCGGTGCTCCGCGGCGACCCGTTCGCTGAAGCCCACGAGCGGCTGGGGGAGGGCACGCACTGCAGCCACATCGGCCGGGTGCGCGGCCTCGATGCGGACCTGAGTGGCATCGATGAGGTCGGTGACGACCTCGTTGATCATGCGGCGCACGACTTCGTGGATCAGGCGGCGCTCCGCGATGCCTGGATAGCGGCGCTCGACCTCCTCGTAATGCCGCGCAAAGAGCTTCACGCCGCCGAGCTCGCTGCAGGTGACAAGGCCCGCCCGCAGGCCGTCATCGACGTCATGGTTGTTGTAGGCGATTTCGTCGGCGACGTTGGCGAGCTGGGCCTCGAGCGGGGGCTGCTGACGCTCGAGAAAGCGACGACCGAGCTCGCCGAGCGTCGCGGCATTCTTGGCCGAGCAGTGCTTGAGGATCCCCTCGCGGCATTCATAGGTCAGATTGAGGCCCGCGAACTCCGCATAGCGTTCCTCGAGTTCGTCGACGACCCTGAGCGACTGCAGGTTGTGCTCGAAGCCGCCGTGGTCTCGCATGCACTCGTTGAGCGCATCCTGGCCGGCATGCCCGAACGGCGTGTGGCCGAGATCGTGGGCGAGGCAGATCGCCTCGCACAATGTCTCGTTGAGGCGGAGTGCACGGCTCACCGAGCGTGCGATCTGCGCAACCTCGAGCGAGTGCGTGAGGCGCGTCCGGTACAGATCGCCCTCATGGTTCACGAATACCTGCGTCTTGTAGACGAGGCGGCGAAACGCCGTCGAATGCACGATCCGGTCGCGGTCGCGCTGGTACTCGGTGCGGTATCGGGCCGGCGCAGGCTCGGCATGTACCCGGCCGCGGGAGTCCGCTTCGTGGCACGCGTAGGGGGCGAGCCCGGCGTCGGCGGCCCTGTCCGGCGCAGGTGCCATCAGGCGACCTCCGCCTCGAGCACGGCTTCGAGCGCGCGCGGATCGTAATCGCCGGTCAGGATGGCTTCGCCGAGCGACTTGAGCAGCACCAGCCGGACTTTTCCGCCCAGCACCTTCTTGTCGAAGGCCATCAGCTCGCGGGCCCGCTCCACACCGATGCGCGGCGCGCTGACCGGCAGGCCCGCACGTCCCAAGAGCTCGCGGACGCGTGTCACGGCGGCGCGATCGAGCCAGCCGAGCCGGGCCGAGGTCTCGGCGGCCAACACCATGCCGATCGCGATCGCCTCGCCGTGCAGCCATTCGCCGTAGCCGGCCGCCGCCTCGATCGCGTGACCGAAAGTGTGTCCAAGGTTCAACAGCGCCCGCGGCCCGCTCTCGCGCTCATCGAGCGCGACGATCTCGGCCTTGATCACGCAGCAGCGCCTGACTGCCTCGGCGAGCGCGTCGGTGTCGCGCCTGAGGAGCCGCGCAAGCTCGCGCTCGATCCAGTCAAGGAATCCCCGGTCGCGAATCAGGCCGTACTTGATCACTTCGGCGAGCCCGGCGCGCAGCTCCCGGTCGGGGAGGGTCGCGAGCGTGTCGAGGTCAGCGATGACGACGTTCGGCTGGTGGAACGCGCCGATCAGGTTCTTGCCGGCGGGGTGGTTGACGCCGGTCTTGCCGCCGACCGAGGAATCGACCTGGGCAAGGAGCGTCGTCGGCAACTGCGCGTAGGCGATGCCCCGCTGCCAGGTCGCGGCGGCGAAGCCGGCAATGTCGCCGACCACGCCCCCGCCGAGCGCGAGTACCGCCCCGTCGCGATTGACGCGGGCGGCGGCGAGGCGGTCGTAGACCCGTGCAAGGGTCTGCAGAGTCTTCCAGGCCTCGCCATCCGGCAGCACGCACTCGGCTAGCTGCCGGCCGGCGAGCGCGGCCGTCAGCCGCGGCAGGTAGAGGGGTGCGACGGCAGTGTTGCTGACGACGAGCAGCGGCCCGGCCGGCAGCTCCGCCTCGAGCCGCCGCCGGTCCGTCAGCAGGCCTGCGCCGATGTGGATCGGGTAGCTGCGCGGGCCGAGGTCAATGGCGAGCGTGATCGGGGGCGGGGACATTCTGAGGACGATAACAAGAACGACTGCCGCGGTCTCGGGTCGAGGTCGCGACCGCCGCGAAATCGGACGAACGCGCGCCGCGCGCAACTCGCAGCGAAGGTCTCATGCAATGGCGAATCCGATCCGCGGTGATCGCGCGGACCGCGAGCTGAGTTTGATGCAAATCAAAGGATTATCGGACGCAAACCTCCGGCCTCACCCGAGCTGGGTCGCCAGATCGGCCCCCTCAGAACCGCCCGCGCCCCCGGGTCAGGCCTCGGAACAAGCAGGTTCACCGTATCCCGAGGCGCTTAAGCTCCGCCAGAATGTGCTCGGCGACGGCCTGCACGCGGCGGTGATCGGTCGTGACCGTGACCTGCGCGAGTTGCGTGTACAGCGGCTCCCGCACCCGCAGCAGCTCGGTCAGGCGCGTACGCGGGTCCTCCTCGTGCAGCAGCGGCCGGTTGCGCCCGCGGCGCGTGCGCTCGACCTGCTGCTCGATCGAAGCCTCGAGATAGACGACGATCCCGCGCGAGGCGAGGCAACGGCGGTTCTCAGGCAAGAGCACGGCGCCGCCGCCGGTCGCGAGCACGATGCCCGGGCGCTGGGTGAGGTCGTCAATGACCTCGCGTTCGCGGATCCGAAAGCCCTGCTCGCCCTCCTTCTCGAAGATCAGCGGGATGTCGACACCGGTCCGGCGCTCGATCTCCGCATCACTGTCGATGAAACTGCGCCCTGCGAGGCGCGCCAGCGCGCGTCCGACCGCGGACTTTCCCGAGCCCATCGGGCCGATCAGGAAGATGCCGCGTAACGCCGCGGTGCGGGCGGCCTCGGGTGACGAGGATTGCTCGGCCATAGGTGCAAGTGTAGTCGAGACCGTCACAATGAAAACGGCCGCCCGGTAGGGCGGCCGTCCAATGCGTCAAGCGCTGTGTGGGGTCACATCACATGGCCGCCGCGATGTTGTAGTTCGCGATCGTGACGACGCCGCCCGGCGAGGTGATGGTCAACGTCAACAGGCCGGTCACCGCCGAGCCTGCCGGCGTGTTGGTCACGATGATGCCGATCGTCGTCGGCTCGGTCGTGCACGGTACGGTGAACGACGACGGCGACCCGAGCACCAGGTCATTGCCGGTGAGCGACGCTGAGATCGTGGTGCCTTGCGGCATCGGGTTGTTGTTGAGGTCAGCGAGCACGAACGGGAACACCACCGTCGCGCCCGATGCGAGGGTCGGCAGCGTCGTCCCCGCAGCCGGCGACAGATTGGCCGGGGTGCTGGCGGACATGACGATCAAGTTCTGGGCGCCAATGCCGACCGACGGGTAGCCGCAGACGCCGGTGTTGTTCGGGTCGTTGCACAGCACGCCGTTGAACTTGCCGTCGCCGCAGTATTTTGCCGTACACGCCGGGACCACGAGCGGATTGGCTGTATCCGCGCCGGGGTACTGTGCGTTCGGGTACTCGTACGTGCCCTTGTTCAGGAAGTCATAGAAGTAATCGCCGGCCACGTACGAGCCGCTCTCGTTGTTGTCCACGAAGCGGTACGGAATGTCGACCCACGGCTCGCCCGGATCGTACTCGCCGTTGCCATTGAGGTCGGTGAACGACTCCTCGCCGATTGCAACCGCCAGCAGAGCCGCGCGTCCAGGCCGATCGCAGGTGCCGGCCTTTGCTGGCAGCGAGCAGAACGGCAGGTTCGGATCCCCGGTCGGCCGCGGGTTCTGGCTCGTCCAGTTGACGGTGCAGTTGCTGTTGCCGTTGGTCGTCGTCGTCGTGCACGACGCATCAACCGCGCCGCCGTCCGTGTGGAAGGACACGGCGGTGCCGTCCGGGACCGGATTCAGGAACCGGTCCGACAGGCGCGCAGTGAGCGGCACCTGGACGCCATCGACGGCCCAGGCCTCGACGTTGGCGCACTTCACCGCCAGCGAGAAGCCGCCCTGCGTCGGGATGCCGGTCGAGACGATCAGCTCGCTCGACTGCGTCGAGATCGCGGGGCTGACGCCTTCCACGACGGCCGTGACCCGCACCGGTGTTGCGACCGTGCCGCTCTCGACCACGGTCTGCACCTGGCCGGTCGCGTTGGAGGTGGCGCTCGTATTCAAGAGCGTCAGGCCACCCACCGTCGTATTCAGCGAGAACGTAACATTCGCGTTCGGCCGCGGATTGCCGCCCTGGTCCAGGACCTGGAAGGTCACCACCGACTGCGCGGGCAGCGCCGAGGAGGCGATGCCCTGGAGCGCAATGATCGTCGGTACCGCCGACAGGAAGCCGATGGAGCCGATCGCCGCTTCCGCGACGTTGACCGTGGCGCTCGCCGTCAGCTGTGCCCCATTGATGGTCGTTGTGGCCGTGATGGTGTCGCTGCCGGCGCAGCCGCTCGCCGAATAGGTGGCGGAGTTGGAGATGCCGGTGCTCGTCGTCACCGACGGCGTCAGCGTCGCGAACCCATTCGCCGCACACGGCGAGCTGAAGGTGATCGTTGCGCTCTGCGTATACAGCGTCCCATTGCTCTGCTGCAGCACGACCGAGAGACTGGTGCTGCCGCCCGCCGACAGGGTCGAGTTAGAGACCCCGATCACGCCGGGCTTGAATGCCGCATTCGTACCGCTGCCGAGCTGCACCGTCACCGGCGGAGGAGTCGCGATGACCTGCACAGTCACAGTGGCCGTCAACGAATTGACCGTTGCCGTGACCGTAATCGTCCGCAGCGTCGCATCGCCGCCAGTGATCAACACCGCTTTGACCGTTCCGGTCGCGTCGGTGGTCGGAGGCGAGGTGGCGACCTGCAGCAGGCCCGAGGACGCGCTCAGCGTAACCGGGACGTTCGGCAGGGCATCGTGGCTCGAGTCGGCCACGAACACGGTGATATTGGCGCTCGTCGAGCCGTCGGACAGGATCGACGGGGTGTCCGATGTGACGCTCAGGAACGCGGCCGGGGAGGCCGACGCAGACGAGATCACCTGGACGTCCGTGGTCGCCGTCAAGGTGCCGGACGTCGCCGTGACGGTGATCGACCGCAGCGTCGGGTTTCCACCGGTCGACAGCGTGGCCGTGATCGTGCCGCTGGTGCCGGTTCGGGCCCCGGAGACGGCGCCGAGAACGCCGCCGACCGCCGACAGCGTGATTGGCACGTTTGGGAGTACCGCGCTGTTGGCATTGAGCGCGGTGGCGGTGATCGTCGACGTGGTCGACCCGTCAGCCAGGATCGACGCCGGCGACGCGGATACGATAATCGACGACGCCGTCGCCGGGGGGCCGGTTGTCGTGCCGGTGCCAGTCGTGGTCGCCCCGGTCAGCGTATTGGACGCGCCACCGCAGGCCGCGAGCAGCAGCGCCGTTGCGATGATCGCACCTAGAAACTTGAGAATCTTCATCCGTCCTCCCAATCGTTGTCAGCTGCCGCCTCCCCGCAGAGCGTCAGTACAGATTACTTCCCTCGCGCAGGATCTTCGGCGTGACGAAGAT
>DATNIE010000013.1:0-129692 GCA_035604595.1 Steroidobacteraceae bacterium
CCGCGCCCGGCGAGCCCGCCGGCCACGGCCCCGAGTCCCATGGCCGCAGGACCTGCCGGAGTACCGCGCACCGAACACGCCCCGCCGGCAGACCGTCCCCGCCACGATCGCGGGCTGCGCCGTCCGGACCCGCCGCGCGAGGCGGTCGTCGTCGCGGCATTGGCCACTCCGCCGACGCAGGCAGAGGCTGCCGAGCCCGCGCGTCGCAAGCGCCGTCGCCGGCGGCGGGGCCGCGGCGGCGCCGGCGCGCCAGCGGTCGCGGGCGCCGAGGCCGCGACACCGGCGAACGCCAGCGGCATGCCGACGGCCGGGCGACTTGCCTTGGTCGGGGCGGCGTTGCTCGTGGCTGCGGCGCTCGCGTGGCTGGCGTTGCGCAGCTGACGGCGCCGTTACAGCAGGTCGGCGATCGAGTCGACGCCGGGGAACCCGCCGGTGTCGCGAGCCGGCCGCCCGGAATCCGGCCGGCGGATGGCACGCAGCCAGCCGATTCCGAAGTCCCGTGCGGCGGCGAGCGCCGGCAGGCTGTCGTCGATGATCAGCGTGCGCGCGGGCTCGAGCCGCTCGGCGGCGGCGAACCGCGGCCACAAGGCCGGATCCTCCTTCGGCGCGCCAAATCGATGGGTCGAGTAGGCGGCGTCCAGATGGCCGACGAGATCGACCTCTTGGTCCTTGATCGCGAGCGTCTCGGGGTGCGCATTCGTCAGCAGCAGCCGGCGTTTTCCGAGCCGGCACAGACGCAACAGGAACTGCTCGGCACCCGGGATCCATGCCACCTGTGCGCGGACGCCGCGCTTGATTGCGCGGATGTCGAGCGTGAGCTCGCGACTCCAGTAGTCGACGCAGTACCAGTCGAGACGTCCGCGCGCCGCCTCGAAGCGCGGCATCAGCTCCGCGAGGGCCGCCGCCGACGTCAGCCCGCGCTCGCGGGCCCAGACCGCCGGGATGTGCTCCTGCCAGAACCAGTTGTCGAACCGCAGGTCGAGCAGCGTGCCGTCCATGTCAAGCAGCACGGTGTCGATCGAATCCCACGGCAGCATCGCGGAGTTGGGGTACATCGCCCGTATGATATAACGCGGCGATCCAGGGACCCGGGCCCAGGCGCGGCGCGGACGCCTCTCCATCCAGCATGACTTCGCTCTTTCTCGTGACCCTGTGCGGCGGCGCGCTCGCGTTGTGGTGGCGCGCCAGCATCGAGGCGCGCGTGCACGCAAATGCTGCGGCCATCGACGCCTGCGAGCACGCCGGCGTGCAGCTGCTCGACGGAACGGTCGCGTTCAAGGCGCTGCGCCCGGCGCGCGACGAACGCGGACGCCTCGCGCTGCGGCGTATCTATGTGTTCGACTACAGTGAGGATGGCGCCTCACGCCGCCACGGCTTCGTGATCCTCAGGGGCCGCGAGGTCGAGATCGTCGGGCTCGGACCCACGCTTGTGCACGGTCGTGCCGCCTGAACCGTATGAACGACTGCATCGACCTGCATCTGCATTCGACGTGCTCCGACGGCGTGCTGTCGCCGGCCGCACTCGTCGGCTTGCTTGCCGAGTCCGGCGTCGGGCTGTTCGCGCTCACCGACCACGACACCGTCGCGGGCCTCGATGCGGCCGATGCGGCCGCGCGCGCCGCCGGGCTGCGCGCTGTCCCGGGCATCGAGCTGTCGGCCCGCTGGGAGGGACGCGACGTGCACGTCGTCGGCCTCGGCCTCGATCCGCGCGCGGCCGCGCTCCGGGTCGCTGTTGCGGCGCTGCTCGACATCCGCCGGAGCCGCGCGGCGGACATTGCGGCGCGTCTCGAGCGGGCCGGCGCTCCGGGCCGCGAGGCACTGCGGCACGTGAGTGCGCACGAGGCTCCGACCCGCACCCATTTCGCGCGCGCGCTGGTGGAGCTCGGAGCCGTCCGCGACGTGCCTGCGGCATTCACGCGCTGGCTCGGGCGCGGCCGGCCGGCCCACGTGAGCCCCGCGTGGCCGGAGCTCGGACCGACGGTCGCGGCGATCACCGCGGCCGGTGGGGTCGCAGTGCTCGCCCATCCGCTGCGGTACGCGCTCTCGGCCGGACAGCGCCGCCGTCTGGTCCAGGAGTTCCACGCCGCCGGCGGGATCGCCCTCGAGGTCGTCAGCGGCGGCGCCGCGCCCCATCAGATCGAGACCGCCGTCGGCCTCGCGCTGCGTGCCGGCCTCGAAGGCTCGGTAGGTTCGGATTGCCACGATCCGGCCCTGCCGTGGCATCGTCCGGGACGATTGGCTAAGCTGCCGGTGGCCGTCGCTCCGGTCTGGCACCGGTGGGCGCCGACACCGCGCCGAACGCTTCAGGCATGACGGACTCCGACGACAAGGTCAACACCGAGCTGTTCCAGCGGCTCGAGCGGCTGCGCGAACTGCGGATCGAGCACCGCGATCTCGACGATGTGATCTCGCGGCTGCAGCTCGACCTCAGGGTCGACGAGCTGCGCCTCAAGCGCCTCAAGAAGCGCAAACTGCTGCTCAAGGACCAGATCATCCGGCTCGAGAGCGAACTGATACCCGATCTGAACGCCTGAGGCGCAACGCGCCCGGCCGGCCGAACTATGGACACGCTGCGCGAACTCCTTCCCCGCTTCGCCCGCGAGTGGCTGAACGTGACGACGCTGATCGAGCTCGTCGCGCTCGCCGTGGCCGCCGTGGCCGGGGGGCTCGCCCGCCGCGCAATCGCTCGCCGGGTCGGGCACCGGCCTGGCGTGCGTGGCACCGTCCGACCGCTGCTGCGCGAGGCGATGCTGATCGTGATCCCGTACGGCACGGCGCTGTTGCTGCTGCTCGCGATCCGCGGCGCGCTCGCCCTGGTGCCGCTCGACGTGCGGGTGCTCGACCTGGTCCTGACGCTGTATGGCTCGCTGGCCGCGATCCGCGGCGTCATGTTCCTGCTGCGCGTATCGCTTTTCCCCCACAAGCACCTGCGTCGATGGGAACTGCGTGCCGCGCTGGTCGCGTGGCTGTTCGTTGCGATGTACCTGCTCGGCTGGCACGAGACGGTCACCGCGTTCCTGGACTCGATCTCGGTCGCGCCGGGCAACAAGGGCGAGACGCCGCTGACCTTGTGGTCGCTGATCCGCTCGCTGTTCACGGTGATCGCGTTCGTGATCATCAGCGCCTGGATCGGCCGGGTGCTCGAGCGCCGGGTGGCGACGCTGCATGGGCTCGCGCCCAGTACGCGCATCGCGGTCGCGAAGTTCGCGTATGCCTTCCTGATCGGCTTTGGCGTGCTCTTAGGCCTGTCGGCGTCGGGCCTCAACCTCGGCGCGCTCAGCATCTTCGGCGGCGCGCTCGGTCTCGGGCTGGGCTTCGGCCTGCAGGCCATTGCGGCCAATTTCGTCAGCGGCTTCGTGCTGCTGATGGACAAGTCGATCAAGCCCGGCGATGTGATCAGCTTCACCGGCACGATCGGCACCAGTACCGAGGGCTTCGGCTGGGTCCAGGAGCTGCGCGGCCGCTACGTCGTCGTACGCGACCGGGATGGCGTCGAGACGCTGGTGCCGAACCAGAACCTGATCACCAACCAGGTCATCAACTGGAGCTACAGCGACAAGAAGGTGCGGCTCAAGCTCCCGGTCCGGATCAGCTACGACGACGATCCGGAAGTCGCCATGCAGGTGCTGCTCGAGGCCGCAAGATGTTCGCCTCGCATCCTCAAGGACACGCCGCCGGTCGCGCGGCTGATGGGCTTTCACGACTACGGCCTCGATCTCGAGCTCAGGTTCTGGATCGCCGACCCCGAGGCGGGGGTCAACAACGTCAGGTCCGACGTCAACCGCGCGATCTGGCGGCTGTTCAAGGCACGCGGCATCACGATCCCGCGGGCGCAGCTCGACGTGCGCATGTATGACGCCGACGGCCGGATCATCGGCCAGGGCGCGCTGCCGGCGCAGCGCCGCGAGCCGCCCGCCAGCGCGAGCGGACCCCTGGCGAGCGCGAAGTCGCACCCGGGACGCAATCCGTTCGAGGCCTGAACGCGGTGATCGAGATCGCCGCTGGGCTCGAGGTCCCCGACTCAGAACTCGAGTTCGTCTACGTCCGCTCCCCGGGCCCCGGCGGCCAGAACGTCAACAAGGTCGCCACGGCCGTGCAACTCAGGTTCAACGCGGGCGCATCGGTGATCCTCGATCAGTGGACCCGCGCGAGGCTTGCGACGCTCGCGGGGCGCCGGCTGACCCGCGACGGCTGGCTCGTGCTGGCCGCACACCGCCACCGCAGCCAGGAGGGCAATCGGCGCGATGCGCTCGAGCGCCTGGCCGAGCTGATCGCCGCGGCCCGTGAGCGACCGAAGCCCCGGCGTGCCACGAATCCGACCCGCGCCTCGCGCGAGCGGCGTCTGGCGGGCAAGAAGCAGCGGACCGCGGTCAAGCGCCTGAGGGAGCGTCCGGGCATCGACTGAGATGCAGCGCATGTGCGTCCGCGCCGTCTAGAGCCGCTGCGCCGGCGCGGCCGGCGGTACCGGCGGCGCGGGCGGCGCGGGCGGCGCGGGCAGCACCGGCGGCACACGGGTGTGATTCTTGAGGTAAAGGTCCCAGGCCTTGGCGGCAGCGACCATCTCCTCGGCGCAGCGCGGCGCGCGGGCCGTGGACAGTATGCCGCGGGCGAGCGCGCCGGCATGGTTCAGCGGCGCATTGCCATAGAGGATGCAGGCGACAGTCTCGAGACGGGCGCGGTCGAAGCCGTGCGTGTCGAGATACTCGAAGCCCGACCCGGGCTTGGTGAGCGCATCGTCGAAGAACTCGACGGCGGCGGCCGCGCTGCCGTCGCCGTCCTGCTCCGCCGCGGCGAGCGTGATCGCCGCGAACTCATCGCCCGCCTGCAGTGGACCCTTCTCGACCGGCAGTCGATACACACTCACGAGCGCCTGGCCCACCTCGGCAAACAGCCCGAAGGTGACGGCGCCGGAGAACAGCTGTTCCGCTCGCTCAGGCGACGGGGCGGCCTCGCTCGCGATCGCGAGCACGGCGTCCAGGAACTCGTAGCACACGGTCACGGTCTGCGTGTCGGCTACCCAGCTGGTCGTGCTGTGCCCGCATTCGGCGATCCGCAGCGTCACGGTCGCCGGCAGCGTGAGCACGTGGTTGAGCTCCTGGGCGACCGACTCGAGGAAATGGGCGCGGCGTAGCTCCGTGTAGTAGACCTGGTAGTCGGCGGTCTCGGGCTCGAGGTACGCCGGGACGAACTCGCGATCCTCGGGAGCTCGCGCGCCCGCCCGCTCCTCGGCCGCGGCCGACGCCGCGAGCGAGGCCGTGACGAGCGCTGCACCGATCAGTCTGCCGGCCGACGGACGCCGTCCGGGACCGCCGGGCGTTCCGCCGCGTCCGCCGAACGGTGCGCGCGGTGCGCGCGGGGGGGCCGCCCCGTCGTGCGGACCGCACGTGTGCTGCGTCTTGGAATGCACGACAGACTGCACGATCGCGGCCTACGCGTGAGTGACCTGGAGGATGCTGTGCCGGATCTGCTCGGAGAGCACCAGCTGCGCGTCGTTCGCCACGGCGGGCAACGCTTCATCGTAGGTCAGGCAGCCGTCCGGCGCGAGGGCTATGACGCTGCGCGCCCTGAGCAGGTCGAGAAATTGGCGGAACAGCGCCTTGTCGAAGAACTCCGGCGAGCGCAATTCATAGAGATGGGACATCCGGCTCGCCATCAGGTGGCAGCGGTTCTCGAGTGCATCCTGGGTGATCGACCCCGGGCCCGCCTGGACGAGCAGCGCAATCGCGAGGTAGTAGCGCTCGATCACCTGCAGCGTCGCCTGGGCGAGCACCGAGAGCTGCACGGCCTCCGCCGTGCCGGTACTCGGCCGGCGCCACACGGCGCCGTCCGCCGACCGTTCCAGAAGACCTAGACCGGCGAGCGCCTCGAGCAGCCCGTCGACGACTTTAGGCACCTGCGGCTCTGACCAGCGCAGGAACAGTTCCTGCCCGATGTAGGGGTAGATGCGCCAGGCGAGCCGCTGCACGTCCTCGGTGCGCATCGCCGCGTTGTGCAGGAATGCGCAGGCAATCAGCGACGGCAGCGCATAGGCGTGCAGGATGTTGTTGCGGTAGTAGGCGCACAGGATCGCGCTTTCCTCGTTCATGCGCACGACGGCTCCGAGCGGGTGCGGGACGGTCTCGATGATCCGCATGTGCCGCCCGTAGTCGATGATCGCCGGGCCGTCGAGCTCGGTGCACCACAGGTCGCGGGAATACGGCGCCAGCCGCGCGAGTCGCCGGTACAGCTCGAGCTGCCGCACGAGGTCGGCTTCGGCCATCGCTTGGCGCGGCATGGACAGCAGTGCGAGTCCGAGCAGCGCGACCGGCGAGATTGCGGCCGCCGAGTTCACGCCGCACTGGATGGTCCAGGCCAGCGAATCGACGGCGGCGCCGAGCCAGGCCGGGCGCGGGCCGCGGTCCGCGCGCCAGCCGGGCGCCGCCACATCGAGGTGCGCGTCGAGCGCAATCGGCTCGCCGAAGCTGACGAACACGCGGCCGAAGCGCCTGCGCAGCTTCGGCACCGCGCGCAGCAGCCCCAGCACGGTCTCCTGTTCCTTGGCCTGCCCCGAAAGCTCGCCGATATACGTCTTCGCCTCGAACAGCCTCTCGTAGCCGAAATAGACCGGTACGAACACGACCCGGCGGGCCGGGTCGGACAGATAGCCGCGCAGCGTCATCGCCAGCATGCCGGTCCTGGGCCACAGCAGTCGCCCGGTGCGGCTTCGGCCGCCCTCGATGAAGTACTCGATTGAGTGCCCGCGGGCCATCATGACCTCGAGGTAGGTCGTGAACACCACCGCATACAACCCGTTGCCCTTGAAGCTGCGCCGCAGGAAGAATCCGCCGCCCTTGCGGATCACCCGGCCGATGACCGGCAGGTTGAGGTTGACGCCGGCGGCGACGTGCGGAACCGCCAGGCCGCGCGTGTAGATCACGTAGGACAGCAACAGGTAATCCATGTGGCTGCGGTGGCACGGCACGTAGACCACCTGCGCGCCCTGCCCGGCGAGCTCCAGGCGCTCGGCGTGCAGCACCTCGACGCCGTCGTACAGCCGGTTCCAGATCCGGCTGAGCACCGCGGCCGCGAAGGCCACGAAGCGCGGCGAGATGTCCGCGGCGATCTCGTAGGCGTAGCGGCGCGCGATCATCAGTGCCTCGCGCCGGCTCAGGTTCCGCTCACGGACCTCGAGCGCCACCGCCGCCCGCACGGCCCGCTTGCTGAGGAGCTCGGCGATCAGCGTGCGACGGTGCGAGAGATCCGGACCGATGACGGCGGCGCGGGCGTTGCGAAACTCCGTATGCATCGCGCGCGTCAGGCGCCGCGCCATGCGCCGCGGCTCGACGCCCGCGCCGAGGAAGTCGCCGAGCGCGGTCGGGTCGCCGAACCGGACCAGCGTGCGGCGGCCGTTGACGACGGTCGACAGGAACCGGCGGAACGGACCCACCAGGGTCCAGTCCTCGCGGAACATCATGCTGAACCACGATCCTTCCTTGCCGGGCGCTCGGCCCCAGAACACCGACACCGGAACGAGGTCGGTGTCATGGTCGGCAACGGCCACTGCCGCATCGAGCAGGCGCATCAGCCGCGGCGGCACGCGCCGGTCGACGCGCCGCCTGAGCCAGCCCCTGCGCCGCTCGAGCGCGATCAGCGCGCGCGACTCGTGCGCCGCCCCGAGCGTGAAGCGGCGGATCGGCGAGGGCAGGCCGATGCTCCGGCAGACGATCGCGAGCGCCAGTAGGTCGGCCACGGAGCGGCGCTCGAGCACGTACAGGACCTTGCGTCCGCGGCCACGCAGGCGCTCGGCCTGATCGACCGGCAGCGCCGTCGGCCGCACCCACGCCGCGAGCACGCGTGCCGTGAGCCACAGGCCCGTCCGGTCGAGTCCGAGGAGCCGGGTCACGGGATCGCCGCGGGCTCGTTGGCGATCAGCGCGAGTTTCGCGCGCCTGCTGAGGCGCTTGATCTCGGCTTCGCGCGCCTGCGCCCGGGCGCGGTCCGCCGCGGCCTCGACGTAGCGCAGGCGCGCAGGCGCGCCGAGCCTGAAGAAGCGCGCGCCACGACCGGTCCCGCGCGCGTGTTCGGCGAGGCGCCGCTCGAGCGAGGTTGTGATCCCAGTGTAGAGCGCGCCGCGCTCGGTCTCGACGATGTAGACCTGCCAGGCTGCCTCGTTCACCGGGTCGACTCAGCGCCGGGGTGCCTGCCGTGCGCGAACGTCACGGCCGGCCGTCCCTGGTGGGTGTCGATGAGGTCGTCGACGGCGGTCGGCTGCCGCCTGGTCCCAGTCGGCGCAGCCGTGCCGAATGAGGCCGCGAGCGCGGGCCACCGCCGCACGGCGTAGCGGGTCATGCCAGGCACTGAACCTCTCCCGAACGCGGCACGCGTTACTCGCCAAACTTGTCGAGCGTCGCCAGGAAATACTCGAAGTAGTAGCCGAGCTCCGCGATCCGGTCCTGCATGCGATGGTCGGTGTCGAGCACGTGCAGCGTCGCGGCGTACTCGCGCGAGAACCGTACGCTGTGCTCTACCGGCACGACGTCATCGCGCCAGCCGTGCACGATCGTGATCGGACAGGCCGCCGGCTGCGGCGTCTGGTGCTCGTAGCCGGGCATGTAGAACGCCGGTGCGATCAGGAACATGCCTGCGGCCCGCAGCAAACGCGACCCCGCCACCGACACGTGCCCGCCCATGCTCGATCCGACGAGCACCAGGCGCCCCTGGAAGTCGCGGCAGTAGGCGAGCAGGCGCGTCACGCGTTCGCGCGGATCGTCCAGGCCGCGGTAGTCGACCGACTCGACCTCATAGCCCTCGACCCGGGCGATGTCGGCGAGCGCCGAGATCTTCGTGCCCCACGGCCCGCTCTCCTTGCCGTGCGAGAAGACGACGTATCGATCCATCGCGTGCTGCCTTAAGGCCCCCGAACGCGGATCTTATCAGCCGTCGCTTCCCCACAGCAGCGCATCCAGATCCTCGACGCGTGCCACGGCGACGCGCCCGCGCCGCACCGTGATGCCCTCGGACTCGAGGCGCCGTCGCTGCTCGCGGTGCAGTCGGCTGCCCTGCGCAAAGACGATGCGCCCGCCCGCTGCGACCACGCGGTGCCACGGGAGCTTCAGCGCGTCCGGCGCCGTTTTCAGTGCGTAGCCGACGAGGCGCGCGGCGCGCGGGTAGCCGGCACTCGCAGCGATGCCGCCGTAGGTCGCGACCGAGCCGCGCGGAATCGCGGCGACCGCGCGCCAGATCGCCTCACACCGCGCCTGCCGGCGGGTCGGCTGCCCCGCCTGGCGTTGCCTGCTGCGATCGACCACCATTCAAAGTCCCCCGGCCGCGAGCCACGGTGCGCCAGCCCCAAACCGCGCTAATGTAGTCGCATGGAGCCGCGAGTGGGAATGGCAGGCGGGCGCAGCGCGACCCAGGCGCCCGGCGATCACCCCGGGCAGCGATGACGGCCGGCTGGCAGTTCTGGGTCGACCGCGGCGGCACCTTCACCGACGTCGTGGGGCGCACGCCCGACGGGCGTGTCGTAGCCGCGAAACTGCTGTCGGTCGCCCCCGGCCGGTACCAGGATGCGACCGTCACCGGCATCCGCGCGCTGCTCGCCGCGCATGGCGCAGACGGGGCGCGCATCGACTGCGTGCGGGTCGGCACGACGGTCGCGACGAATGCGCTGCTCGAGCGCAGCGGCGCGGTTACCGCGCTCGTGATCACTCGCGGCCTCGGCGATGCGCTGGCCATCGGCACGCAGGAGCGCCCGCAGCTCTTCGCGCGCGAGATCCGCCTGCCCCCACCACTCTATTCGTATGTGATCGAGGCGCACGAGCGGGTCACGGCGACCGGCGAGGTGCTCGAGCCGCTGGATGGCAAAGCCTTAGGTGCCGCGCTCGCCGCCGCGCGCGCTGCGGGGGCGACCAGCGTCGCGATCGTGCTGCTGCACGGCTGGCAGCATCCGGCCCATGAGCGCGAGGCCGCACGCCTCGCGCGCGCCGCGGGCTTCGCAGCGGTCGCCGTGTCGCACCAGGTCGCCCCGCTCGAGGGCCTCGTGCCGCGGGGCCAGACGACCGCGGCCGACGCCTACCTCGCGGTGCTGATCGGCCACTACGTGTCGACGCTGGCCGCCGAGCTCGCCGCGCTCGGCCCTGGAACGCGGCTCGAGCTGATGCAGAGCCACGGCGGTCTCGCCGCCGCCGCGGCGTTCCGCGGCCCGAACGCCGTGCTGTCCGGACCCGCCGGCGGGCTCGTCGGCATGGTCAAGACCGGTACCGCCGCGGGCTTCCGGCGCCTGATCGGATTCGACATGGGAGGCACCTCGACCGACGTGTCGCTCTACGACGGGCGCTACGCGCGCCGCAGCGAACTCGCGGTCGCGGGCGTAAGGCTGCAGGTACCGGCGCTCGACATCCAGTCGGTCGCTGCGGGTGGCGGGTCGATCCTTCGCTTCGCCGACGGGCGCTGCGCCGTCGGGCCCGACTCGGCCGGCGCGGTCCCGGGTCCGGCTGCCTACGGCCGGGGCGGGCCGCTCGCGGTCACCGACATCCACGTGCTGCTCGGCCGGCTGCAACCCGAGCGACTGCCGAGCGTGTTCGGGCCGCGAGGCGATGCGCCGCTCGCTCTTGGCGTCGTGCGCGAGCGCTTCACGGCGCTGGCGCAGCAGATGGCCGCCGCGACCGGTATCGCACGCGGCGCAGAGCAGGTCGCCGAGGGCTTTCTCAAGGTCGCGGTCGACACGATGGCGAACGCCATCAAGCACGTCAGCCTCGGCGCCGGCCACGATCCGTCCCAGTTCACGCTCGCCTGTTTCGGCGGTGCCGGCGGACAACACGCCTGCCGCGTCGCCGCCGCGCTCGGCATGGACACGATATTCATCGACCCGCTGGCCGGCGTGCTGTCGGCAGTCGGCATTGGCCTTGCCGAGCCGCGGGCACTGCGCCGCGGCACTCTTGGGGCTGCGCTCGACGCCGCAGGCGTCGCGGCCGCGACGCGTCTCGCCTCGGAACTCGCGGGCGATGCGAGCGAGGCGCTGAAGGGCGCGCCCGAGACCGGCCGCGACTGCCGCGCCGAGATCCGGGTCGCCGACTCGGACGTGGCGCTCCCGGTCGCCTTCGACACGCCCGCGGTGATGGCGGAAGCGTTCCGCGAGGAGCATGCGCGCCGCTTCGGCTACCGGCCGGCCGACGCCTCACCGCTGCTGATCGCCGCGGTCAGCGTCGAGGTGGTCGGTGCGGCCGATGCCGAGCTGCCGCCGCCGCCGTCGACGCCGCTCGGTCTGCCGGCCCCGCCGGCCGACGTCGACGCCTGGTTCGACGGCGGCTACCGGCGCGTCCCGCTGCTCGTCCGCGAGCAACTCAGCGTTCACGACCGGATCCAGGGGCCCGCGATCATTGCCGAGGCAACCGCCACGACGATCGTCGAACCGCTGTGGTCGGCCGAGGTCGTCTCAGGCGGGGGACTCGTGCTGCGGCGCGAGCGCCAGGGCGAGAAGCGCCGCATCGAGCTCGCGCGCGCCGACCCGGTGCTGGTCGAGGTATTCGGGGGCCTTTACATGCACGTCGCCGAACAGATGGGCACCGTGCTCCGCCAGACCGCGAGTTCGGTCAACATCCGCGAGCGCCTCGACTACTCCTGCGCGGTATTCGACGCCTCCGGGCGTCTGGTCGCCAATGCCCCGCACATGCCGGTGCACCTCGGGTCGATGGGCGCGAGCGTGCGCGCGGTGCGCGACCGGCACGGTGCGGCGATCCGTCCGGGCGATGCCTTCCTCGTCAACTCACCCTACGCCGGAGGCACGCACCTGCCCGACCTCACCGTCGTCAGTCCCGTGCACCTCGAGGACTCGCCAACCGCGACGTTCTGGGTGGCCTCGCGCGCCCATCACGCCGACATCGGCGGCATCACACCCGGTTCGATGCCACCGTTCAGCCGCCGCATCGACGAGGAGGGCGCGCTGTTCGAGGGCGAGCGGATCGTCAGCAACGGACGCTTCGAGGCGGCGCTGGTCCGCGAACTGCTCGGCCGCGGGCCCTGGCCCGCCCGCAACGTCGCGCGCAACCTCGCCGACCTCGCCGCGCAGCTCGCTGCCAACGCGCGCGGCGCGGCGGAACTCGCGCGGCTGGTGCGCGAACAGGGCCTGCCGGCCGTCACCGCCTACATGGGGCACGTCCAGGCGAACGCCGACGCGCGGGTGCGCGCGGCGTTGCGCGGGCTTGCGATCGCAGGCCAGGGTCCGAAGCGTCACGAGCGCGAGCTCGACGGCGGCGAGCGGCTCGTGGTCACGGTCACCGTCGATGCAACGCACGGCAGCGCACGCGTCGACTTCACCGGCACCTCGTCGCAGTCCGAGCGCAATTTCAACGCGCCGCGTGCGGTGTGTACGGCGGCAGTGCTGTACGTGTTCCGCACCCTCGTCGACAGCGACATCCCGCTCAACGAGGGCTGCCTCGCGCCGCTCGAGCTCGTGATCCCGGTGGGCTCGCTGCTCGATCCGCAGCCGCCGGCGGCGGTGGTCGCGGGCAACGTCGAGACCTCGCAGTGCATCGTCGATCTGCTGTACGGCGCGCTCGGCGTGCTCGCCGACTCGCAGGGCACGATGAACAACTTCACCTTCGGCGATGCCGAGTGCCAGTACTACGAGACGGTCGCCGGCGGTGCGGGAGCAGGCCCGGGCTTTGCCGGCGCGAGCGGCGTGCAAACCCACATGACAAACTCCCGGCTCACGGACCCCGAGGTTCTGGAGTCGCGCCTGCCGGTGCTGCTGCGCGAGTTCCGCTATCGCCGCGGCTCGGGCGGGACTGGCCGCTGGCGCGGCGGGGACGGGCTCGTGCGCCGCATCGAGTTCCGCCGCCCGCTCGCGGCCGCGATACTCGCGAACCACCGGCGTATCGCGCCGCGCGGGCTCGCCGGCGGCGGTGACGGTGCCTGCGGGCGCACGACCGTGCGACGTGCGGGCGGGGCGATCGAGGTGCTCGGCGCGACCGATGCCGTCAGCGTCGCGGCGGGCGATCAGATCGAGATCGAAACGCCGGGTGGTGGCGGTTACGGACCGCCCGCGGCTCGGGACCCTTGAAGCGCTGGGACGTGGCGGCGCGGGGCCGCCGGCGCCGCTGAGTCGGCCTCAGCGCCGCAGGTGCTGCTGCAGCACCGTCGCGACGTCGAAGTCCGGATCGAGCGGCGGCTTGCCGCCGGCCGACTGCAGCCGGTTGAGGCTCACCGGCTGCACGCGGCTCCCGGCCGGCCCGTGCGTCAGCAGCCAGCAGTGCCAATCGCCCTCGCGCAGCGCCGCGAACCCGAACAGCAGGCGCACTTCACCGAGCTGCCGCGGCGGGTTGACGCGCTCATCGCAGATGGCAAACCAAGCCTGCTCGGGAGGACGCCCGGGGAAGGCCTCGTCGCGCTCGAGCGCCGCGAGGAAGTCCGACACCTGCCGCTCGAGCCGCCACCACAGCGCCGGTGCCGGTTGTTCGAACAGCACCCAGCGCGTGCCGCGCTCGATGCTGTCGACCACAAACAGCGCGAGGCGCCTGAGGCCGAGGTGGCGCCAGTCCGGCGCGCTCGCCCGTGCGCCGGCGAGCGTGCGGGCCCCGACGCCTCGCCGGGCGCGCACCGCCAGCAGCGTGTTGATGCCGACAGTCGCGAGCCGCTCGCGCCATTCGTCCGGCACGGCGCAGGCGGGCCTGAGGCCGGGGCGCAGCGGGCCGTCCTCGGCCTCGGCCGGCGCCCAGAACGGTCGCGACACATCGAGGCGGGCCAGCATGCCGGCCGCAGCGGCACTCGGTGCAAACGTCTCGAAGCGACCGCGCAGCCGGTCGTAGGCCTGGATTGACGGGAAGTACATCACGGCGTTGTCGCTCGCGAATGCGAAGCGCCGCATGCCTTCGAGCGCAGTCGCAGGGCTCATCCACGCGGGCGGCGGATCGACGAACAGCAGTGCCCGGCGTTCTCGGCAGAAGCGTGCGGCGACGAGCAGCGTGCTCGGGCCAACGGGATGGTCGCGGGTCAGTGGCGGAATGCACAGGAAGTTGAACGGCTCGGAGTCCGTCAGCGCGAACAGCCCGGTGCGCTCGATCGCCGAGCCGATGATGTCGTAGTCGGTCAGCGGCCCGCCGTCGTCACCGTCGGGGTTCGAGCTGACGTAGGCCGCGACGGTCCGTCCGTCGCCGCGGTGTGTGCGCAGCGGGCGCTCGAGCGGCACGGGGCCCCGCAGGCGTACCAGCGAGGAGTCGGCGAGCAGCTTCCGGACGTGGCGTTGCGAGTGGGGGTCGACCGACAGGCGCGGATAGATCTCCTGGTCCTCGACGTGCTCCGAGCCCGGCGCCCGGACCCGCTGGATCACCAGGTTGAATTTGTCCCCGTCCTGGGAGCCGAGATTGTCGTAGTCGACCGCGGCGCGCAGGAACTCGCGGGTGCCGGCGCACTGAGCCTCCAACGTCAGGAACGTGAGCCGGCTGGCCGGCAGCGTCAGGGTCGCAGGGCGGCCGCCATTGACGACCCGGACGACCCGCGCGGTGCGCCCGCCGTTCTCGAAGTACTGCTCGATTGCGTACGACAGCGTGCTCGGCTGCCACAGGCCGCCAAACACCGACTGGAAGTCCGCGAAACTTGCAATCGCGACCGGACGATTGACCGGCCCGCGCAGCGCCCGTCCGATGAAGGCGACCGTCGCAGTCGGAACACGGGCGATAGGCTGGCCCGCACCAACCTCTTCGGCCACGTGAATGCCGCGTGTAAGCCCTTGTCGCAACCCGAAGATCCCCTGGGTCTTTTCGGGCACATTAGCACAGCGACCGCCGAACCCCGAGCCGGACCCGCACCCGGCCCGCGGATCGCATTATGTACGCTGCGGCTGCGGTGGCGGCGGGCGCGGCATGCCGCCGGCGCCGCGCCTCAGGGCCTCCTCCTCGCGGGCGCGCTCGGTTTCGGCACGCTTGCGCGCGACTTCTTCCAGCATCACTCGCAGCCATTCAGTCGGCATGCCCGGCCAGCTCCCCGTGCGACTCCCCGCCACTATAACTGGCCGCAGGCTCGGCAGCCGCCACCGACCGGTAGAGCGCAACGAGGCGCTCGGCCATCGCGTGGGCGGTCCAGGCTGCGGCATCGCCAGGGGCCGCCGCGGCTAGCCGTGCGCGCAGTGCCGGATCTTTCAGCACGCCGACGATCGCGCCCGCGAACCCCGCCCGGTCGTCCGGTGCGATGACCGCGCCGGCGGCGCCCCGGAGGACATCGGCCGTTCCCATCACCGCCGTCGAGACCACCGGGACCCCGAGCGCGAGGGCCTCGAGCAGCACGAGGCCCTGGGTCTCGGTCCGCGAGGCGAACACGAACGCATCGCCGGCCCGGTAGCAATCGAGCAGCGCGCCCTCGCGCGCGAGGTAGCCGACGAACAGCACGTGGGATGAAAGCCCCAGCTGTGCGGCCCGGCGCCTGACGTGCGCGAGCGCGGGACCTTCGCCTGCGATCGCGAGCAGCACCTCGGGCACGTCGCGGCGCACGAGCGATACGGCCTCGAGCACGAAGTCGATGTTCTTCTCGTGCGCGATCCGCGAGATGTGCACCAGCAGCGGCCGGTCGGGAGCGATGCCGTAGGCCTGCCGGAACCGGCTGCCGTCGCCGCCGCGAAAGCGATCGGGGTCGATTCCGGTCGGCAGCACCTCGGCGCGCGTGGTGATTCCATAGCCGCGCAGCGTCGCGAGCATCTGCGCCGACGGCACCACCAGCGCCGCGACCTCGCGGCACTGGCTGAGGCTGAGCCGCCGCGCGAGCCAGCGCGTCGCGGCGCGCGGCACGACCGGCACGTAATGGTGCAGGTACTCCTCGAAGAACGTGTGGTAGGTCTCGACGACCGGCACATGCAGCCGGCGCGCGAGCGCAATGCCGGCGTAGTGGGCGACGAACGGCGTATGCACGTGCAGCAGATCGAAGCCGCCGGCTGCCAGCACCGGCGCGAGGGCCCGTATCCGGCGCGCGCTCATCAGCCGGTCCTCCGGGTCGCGGGGCACCGGACGGGAGGCGATGCGGATCACGCTTGGATCATCCGCGGCGCCGCACCCCGAGTAGTCCGGCGCGATCAGCACGCTGTCGTGACCGAGCTCGGCGAGGCTGCGCCTGAAGGTCTCGATCGAGGTCGACACGCCGTTGACCCGCGGGAAGCTGACGTCGGACACCATCAGGATGCGCACGCGGACCTCAGCGCCAGGGACGGCGCCGCGCAGCCTAGTCCTCGCGCATGACGGGTTTGTGACAGCCGCGGGCCATCATCTGCCGGTCGCTGCCCCGTCATCTTGGTGTCACGCGGCCTTGGCAGGCTGGTCGACGGGTGGGGCTGCCCCCCTGAGCAGCCGGCACCCGGCCACTGGCCGTGGCGTACTGATACCTCCGACGTCGCGGTAACCCGGACCGGCCGCCGTGCCGGTCCGGCATTTTTTTCAGTGCGGCGCCGCCGCGGCGGTCGTGGTCTGGGGAGCCGCTGGGCTCGTCGTCGCACTCGGCTCGCGCTCGCCGAGCATCTCGGCAAACTGCTTCTCATCGATCAGCAGGCCCGTCTGGCCGTCCCAGGTCGCGCCCATGGGCAGCTCGTTGCGCACCTTGCGGGCGCTCGCCACCGCCGCCTCGAGCGAGTCCGCATCGCGTCTCATCACGGAGACCGGCACGCCGCGCGGCGATTCTGACAGCAGCCGGGCCCGTTCCCAGTCGATGTCCGCGTCGTGCGCCCGGATCTTCTTCCAGAGCGGCGTCTTGCCGGCCTTCTTGAGCAGCGACTTCGGACCGTGTTGCCAGTCGCGCTTGTCGTCCTCGAGCGCGCCGTACGCTTCCACGTAGAGCTCGTCATCCTGCCAGCCGAGCAGGTAGGGCTGGTTCACGACGCGCACGGGCGTGCCGATCGGCACGGTCTCGAACAGGATCGCGATGTCCTCCGGATACAGCCGGATGCAGCCGTGGCTCGAGCGCATGCCGACGCCGTACGGCTTGTTGGTGCCGTGGATCAGGTAGCTCGGCCAGCCGAGCCTGAACATGTAGGCGCCGAGCGGATTGTCGGGCCCGGCCGGCACCTTGGCAGGCAGCAGGTCCCCGTCCTCGGCGTGCTCCTTGCGGACCGATACCGGCGGCACCCAGACCGGATCCCTGACGCGGGCGACGATCTTCGTCGCGCCCTCCGGAGTCTGCCAGCCGACCTTGCCGATGCCGATCGGATGGGTAATCACGACCTGTGGCGTACCCTTGGCATGCGTCGGATAGTAGTAGAGGCGCATCGCCGCGACGTTGATCACCACACCCTCGCGCGGCGCATCCGGCAGCACGAACCGCGTCGGCACGATCACCTCGCGGCCGGCGCCCGGCAGCCACGGATCCACACCCGGGTTGGCGCGGACCATTTCCTCGTAGCCGACGTTGAAGCGCCGCGCGACGTCCGGGAGCGTGTCCTCCTTGCCGATCACGGTCGACTGGACGACCCCGACGATGTCCTCGCGCGCCGCGTCGATTTCGAAGCGGTGCGTGGCCTGCGCGCGCGCGAGTTCCGCCACGGGCGCGACGACCGTGGGCGGCGCGGGCCCTGACGGTGGTGGTGGCGGTGGACGCAGCAGCGAGCAGCCCGCAAGCGCCGCGAGCGCCGCGAGCGCCGTGATGGCGGCGGTCGCGGCTCGCCGCGACAGCGCCCTAGAGCAGTGCCGGTCGGTCGGGGAGTTCATTGCCGCTCCGGCCCGACGCGGGGTAATGCCGGGCCATGAGTGTCCCTGCCGCGGCAATGCCCGCGAGCGCCCCCTCTTGCCAGCGTCCCGCACGGAATTCCGTTTCCATCGCCTGGCACACGCCGCGCCACTCCTCCGCAGTCACGAGCCCGTTGAAGCCGCGATCGCAGACGATCTCGACGTCACGGTCGGCACACAGCACGTAGAGCAGAACGCCGTTGTTGAGTTCCGTGTCCCAGACGTGGAACCCCGCGAACACCTCGATCGCGCGCTGGCGGGGCGTCCTGCCCGCCAGAATCGACCATGCGTCGAGATCGGTTTCGATGACGACTCTGAGTTCGCCTGCGTGGGTTGTCTCCGCCGCCGCGACCGCCGCCTCGATGCGATCGAGCACGGCGGGCGGGAACCGCCGTCGCGTCACGAGGCGGGTCTCGACGAGGTGGCGCAGCAGCCGTCCAAATCGGTTCATCCGCTACCAGCCTCCCGACGCGCCGCCGCCGCTGAAGCCGCCGCCGCCGCCGCTGAAGCCGCCCCCGAATCCGCCACCGCCGAAGCCGCCACCGCCGAAACCGCCACCGCCGAAACCGCCAAGGCCGCCACCAAAGCCGCCGCGCCCCGGAGTCCCCCACCGACCTCCACCGAGCCCTCCGAGCAGCGTGAAGACGGCCGCGGCAATTCCGGCCAGCACCGCGATGCCCATGACACCGATCAGCAGGAAGGCCAGCAGGCCCGCGACGCCGCCGGTCGCGGCCGCGCCCAGCGGCCGGCCGAGCACGCGTCGCAGGATGGGACCCGCGATCAGGCCCAGGACCAGCAGGATCGGGACCAGGTGCTCGATCCCGCCGGGCGATCGCTGCCACTCGCGCGCCTTCGGGGCCGGCAACGGCTCCCCGTCGACGAGCCCGATCAGCCGGTCGACCGCGGCGCTCACCCCGCCGTAGAAGTCGCCGGCGCGAAGGTGCGGACGCAGGTACTCCTCGAGGATCCGGTTGGCCGCGAGGTCGGTGACCGCCCCTTCGAGTCCGCGGCCGACTTCGATGCGCATGCGCCGGTCGCCGACGGCGACGATCAGGATCGCCCCGTCGTCGACGCCCGTGCGCCCGAGCTTCCAGGCGTCGGCAACGCGGATGCCGAACGCAGCGATGTCCTCGGGAGCGGTCGTCGGCAGGATCAGTACCGCGATCTGGCTGCCCTTGCGGGCCTCGAAGTCCGCGAGCCTCTTGTCGAGCGCTGCCTGCTGCGCGGCTGAGAGAGTCCCGGTCAGATCCGTGACGCGCGCGACCGGCGGCACTGCGACGTCGGCGAGGACCTGCGGGACGGCCGCGAGCAGCGCGAGCACCAGGCTCGCGCCGACCGCGATGAACCGCAGGCGCCTCGGCCACATCGGCGGCAATCAGCCGGTTGGTTTCGGTGCGGGCGGCTGCGCGGGTGCGCCGCCGAATTCGACCGTCGGTGGCTTCGAGATCTGGGCCTCGTTCTCGACCGTGAAGTTCGGCTTGACCTTGTAGCCGAACATCATCGCCGTCAGGTTCACCGGAAACTGGCGAACCGTGACGTTGTAGTTCTGCACCGCCTGGATGTAGCGGTTGCGGGCGACCGTGATGCGATTTTCGGTGCCCTCGAGCTGCGCCTGCAGGTCGCGGAAATTCTGGTCGGACTTGAGCTGCGGGTAGTTCTCCGTCACGACGAGCAGGCGCGACAGCGCGCTCGACAGCTCGCCCTGCGCCTGCTGGAACTGCCTCAGCGATTCGGGGTTGCCAGCGTCAACTTTGATCTGCGTCGCCTTGGCGCGCGCTTCGGTGACCCCGATCAGCACCGTCTGCTCCTGGGCCGCATAGCCCTTCACCGTGTTGACCAGATTCGGGATCAGATCGGCGCGACGCTGGTACTGGTTCAGCACTTCGGACCATCCGGACTTGGTCTGCTCGTCGAGCGTCTGGATGGAGTTGTAGCCACAACCGGACAGCAGGGCGCTCACCACCAGCGCCGGCAGCAGCCAGACGGCATGCAGGGTCGATCGCATGGGTTCTCCTCGCGGCCCCGACGGCCGCCGCGGGCACTTTATGGGTCAGATCCGGCCGATACGCAAGTGGATCGGCCGGCGCACCGGCCGGGTGGCTCCCTCGGGCCACAGCGGGGCGAGCCTGGCAGCGAGCGCGGGCAGCGGATCCTCGCCGCGCTCCGCCCGGTAGCGATCGACCGCCGACCACGTCGCGACGGAGCCTAAGAGTTCCCCGAGCGACCAGTCCATGGCGAGCTCGAAGGCGGGCGCCGGGAGCTCCTCGAACGGGAACGGCAAGGTCCGGTAGCCCTCCTCCACGTAGCGGCGTTCCGCCGGCCAGTAGGGTCCGACGACCTCGCGGTAGAAAAGGCCAATGACCGCATCGACCGCTGCGCCGAGCTGTGGCAACTCGTAGGTCCAGAGCGCAACGAGGCCGCCGGGCCTGAGCACCCGGCGCGCCTCGGCGTAGAAACGGCCGAACTCGAACCAGTGGGCCCCCTGCGCGACCGCGACGAGGTCCGCGCTCCCGCTTCGCACCGGCAGGCACTCGGCCGCATGGCGCAGGTACTGGACCCGCGCGTGCGGCGCAGCGTACGCGAGCTGGCGTGCGCTCGCATCGCTCGCGAGCACCCGCTCGAAATGGGCCGCAAGGTCGACCGCAGCCTGGCCGTTGCCGGTCGCGAGGTCGAGCGCCAGTGCACGCCCCGGAGCGAGGGCCGCGAGGTGGGCGATGAGCGCGGGAGGGTAGCGCGGACGATGCCGGCCGTAGGCCGCGGCCTGGCGGGAGAAGTGGTCCTTGAAGCTCACGCGGCGATGGTAGCGCGGCCGGGCGCACCCGCCGGTGTCGACGCGCGGGGGGCGCGCCGCGCCCATGCAGCGGCCGCGGCAGCAGCGGTCGGCCCTGCCGGGCGTCGCACCGGCTGGCCCATACCGGGCTCATCCGGCAAAAAAAACCCCCAGGCGGTTGACCTGGGGGTTGAACAGCGGACTTATTCGAAGGGAAGGGAAGTCCGCTAGGGGATTCAGTGCAGCCTAGACCACTGCAGCACGCGGATTTGCTCGGCCTCGAGGTCGAGATCGCGTGCGAGCAGCACCGCGACCCGTTTCGGGTCGGTCGGCAGCGAGTCCTGGCCGCCGAGCTCCACGATTCCGGTGTACTCGCTCGGCCCCTTGCTGCCGAGGTCCGCGACGAACCGGGTGTAGAACTTAACGCTCATGGGCGCCAAGCTTAGGCACGGGGGGGAGGCGAATCCGTGACTTATGTCCCAAACTCGCGGCGCCCGGGCGCCGCGGGCCGTGATTGGGCCGGCAAATTCGGCCCGGAGTGAGCGAGACATGGGACGCTGGCGGGCACCCGAGCGGCCTGGTTCGAAATACATAACGCCGGCCGGCGCAGCGCGCCTGCGGGCCGAGCTCGAGGCGCTGTGGCGCAGCGAGCGGCCGCAGGTGACGCAGGCGGTATCCGAGGCGGCCGCACAGGGCGATCGCTCGGAGAATGCCGAGTACACGTACGGCAAGAAGCGCCTTCGGGAGATCGACCGGCGCGTCAGGTTCCTGCGCAAACGCCTCGAGGGAATGGTCATCGTCGCTGCGCCGCCGTCCGATCTGGAGCGGGTGTTTTTCGGCGCCTGGGTCGAGCTCGAGGACGAAGCGGGCGAGCGCCGCGAGCACCGGATCGTCGGGCCCGACGAGTTCGACATGGATCCGCGCTACCTCAGCATGGATGGGCCGCTCGGCCGGACGCTGCTCGGCAAACGGCTCGAGGCCGAAGTGTCCGTGCCGCTGCCCGCCGGCGAGCGCGTCTATACGATCGTCGGGATCCGCTACGACGCACCGCAGCGGTGAGTACCGGGCGCCTGACCGGTGCGTCAGATCACACGGACGTTTTTGAACTGCCAGGGATCGGAGGTATCGATGTCCTCCGGGAACAGCCGCGCGCGATCGTGCAGCGGGTTCCACTCCGTGTACTCCCCGATCACCGGCCCCAGGTACGGCCCGCAGATCTCGAGGTTGCGGCGGAAGTCCATCTCGTCGGGCTCGACGAGGCCGAGGGCCGGATTCTCGATCGCCCAGATCATGCCCGACAGGCAGGCGGCCGTGACCTGCAGGCTCGTGGCGCTGTTGTGAGGTGCGAGCCTGCGCGCCTCGTCGACCGACAGCTGCGAGCCGTACCAGTACGCATTCTTCTTGTGGCCGGCGAGCAGCACGCCGAGCTCGTCGATGCCGCCCGGCAGGATCTCCTCCATCAGGATCCGCTTGTGCTCCTGCAGACGCCAGTTGTGGCCGGCGAACTCGTGCACCGACAGCACCGCCGAATCGCAGGGATGATAGGCGTAGTGCACCGTCGGCCGGTACAGCACCTGGTCGCCGTCCTTGACCGTATAGAAATCGGCGGCCGAGATTGCCTCGCCGTGCGTGATCAGGAAGCCGTGGAAGTAGCCGCTCTTCGGCGTCCAGGTGCGCACCCGCGTGGCCGCGCCCGGTTGCATCAGGTAGATCGCGCAGCCGCAGCCGAAGTCGTGCTTGCGGCCGTCGCGCGGGAAATTGCGCTCGTGCGCGCCCCAGCCGAGCTCGGCGGGCTGGCAGCCTTCGCCGACGAAGCCGTCGACCGACCAGGTGTTGACGAACTCCCCTGGCCGCTTCGGCAGGCGCGGGACCTGCGTGTCGCGCTCGGCGATGTGCACCACTTTGACGCCGAGGAGCCTCGCGAGCGCGGCCCATTGCTCGCGGGTTTCGGGGTTGCCGGCATCGACCTTGAGGTCACCGGCAAGGTTCAGTAGCGCCTGCTTGATGAAATGCTGGACCAGCCCCGGGTTCGCGCCGTGCGTCAGCACGGCGGTCGGCTTCGGGCCCTTGTCGCGGTCCTTGAGCTTGCGCAGCGCCAGCGCCTCCTCGCGCAGCGCGTAGTTGGTTCGCCGCGACGGCGACAGCGACGGGTCGGTATAGCCGCCCGGCCACGGCTCGATGCAGGTGTCGAGGTACAAGGCTCCGCGTTCCCAGCACAGCTTGATCAGCGCGATCGACGAGACGTCGACCGAGACGTTGAGCACGAAGTCGCCCCGCCCGACCAGCGGCTCGAGCACCTGGCGGAAGTTCTCGCGGGTGAGCGGCTGCTTGATGAAGCGGATGCCGTAGTCCCGCGCCTCGCCGTGACCGGCGTCGTCGGCGGTGACGATCGTGATGCGATCGGGCGTCAGGCCGCCGACGTGCCGCAGTATCAGCGGCAGGACTCCCTGGCCGATGCTGCCGAAGCCGATCAGGATCAGCCGGCCGGGAAAGGTCACGTGTACCGTGTGTTGCGTGCTCATGATCACCCGCGTGCAGGAGGCGCCGGACGGGAGCGCGACGAGGCTGAGGAGTCGGCGCGCCACTCGTCGTGAAAGCCGCGGCTACTGTACCTCAACGGACACGATGCGCGCGCCGCCGCGCACCCCCGTTCTGGCGCGGCACGGGATGCAACAGCGCGGATCCACGCGCGCCTGATGCGGTCCGCCGTCGCGGCGGTCGAACTCGCGCGCGTGGATCCGCGTCGTGAGGCGCCGCGGATTGTGTCCGCTCGCCCGCGGCGCCGCGCTACACTCATCGAACCGAGAACCCGCGCCGTGATCAGCAGCCAGACGCTCATCGACACCGCCGCCGTCGCCGCCCGCATCGGCGATGCGTCATGCAGAATCGTCGACTGCCGCTTCGACCTCGCCGACGCCGATGCCGGTGCCGCCGCATTTGCGCGCGGCCACATACCGGGCGCCGTGTACGCGCACCTCGACCGCGATCTCTCGGGCCCGCGCACGCCATGGAGCGGACGGCATCCGCTGCCCGAACCCGACCAGCTCGCTGCGACCCTGGGCGCGCTCGGGATCGACGCCGGCACGCAGGTCGTCGCCTACGATGAGACCAGCGGCATGTACGCCGCGCGCCTGTGGTGGCTGCTCCGCTGGCTCGGCCATCAGCGCGTCGCCGTGCTGGACGGCGGCCTCGCCGCGTGGCGCGCCGCGCGCCTGCCGCTGTCGACGGAACCCGCCGTCGTCGCCCCGCGCGAGTACCACGCCGTGCCCGATGATGATGCCCACGTCTCGGCCGACGCCCTGGCGGCGCTGCTGACGCGTGAGGCCTGCGTGCTGCTCGATGCGCGCGCAGCGGAGCGCTTCGAGGGCCGCGTCGAGCCGCTCGATCCCAAGCCAGGCCACATACCCGGGGCGCGCAATCACCCGTACAGCCGCAACCTCGGTCCCGACGGGCGTTTCCTCGACGCTGCGGCGCTGCGCGCGCTCCTCACGCCGCTGCTCGGCTCCGCGCCGCCGACGGCAGTGGTCAGCATGTGCGGCTCGGGCGTGAGCGCCTGCCACACGCTGCTGGCGCTCGAGATCGCGGGGCTCCATGGCGCCCGGCTGTATCCGGGCTCGTGGAGCGAGTGGTGCCGCGATCCGGGCCGGCCGATCGCGACCGGCCACGAACGGCGCTGACGCATTTACATGCCGGCGCGTTTTGCTATCGTGCGCGCGTTCCCAAGTCCGCTGAGGCAGCCCCGCTGAACAGTCCCGCGCCCCGTTTCACCGCCCCGCTCGGCTGGAAGGTCTCCGACTCGGCACAGCTCTACCAGGTCGATGCCTGGGGCAGCGGCTACTTCGGGGTCAACGAAGCCGGCCACGTCGTCGTCAGGCCCGACCAGCGCCCCGATCGCGAGATCGACCTGCTCGATGTCGTCGAGGGCCTCAAGGCGCGCGATCTCACCGCACCGGTCGTGATCCGCTTCTCGGACATCATCGCGCACCGCCTGCGCAGCCTCAACGACGCCTTCACGCAGGCGATCACCGAAAACGACTACCACGGCCGCTACGCGGCGGTATTCCCGATCAAGGTCAATCAGCAGCGGCTGGTCGTCGAGGAGGTCTACCGCAGCGGCAAGGAATTCGGCTTCGGGCTCGAGGTCGGCTCGAAGCCCGAGCTGCTCGTCGTCATGGGCATGACCGAGGACGCGCCCGACCGGCTGATCATCTGCAATGGCTTCAAGGACGACAGCTACATCGAGACCGTGGTGCTCGCGGCCAAGCTCGGCCGCAAGATCGTCCCGGTGGTCGAGAATTTCGTCGAGCTCGGCCTGATCCTGCGCCATGCCCAGAAGTACGGCGTCAGGCCGAGCATCGGCGTGCGCGTCAAGCTCGCCGCCGAGGGCGCCGGCCGCTGGCGCGAGTCGGCCGGCGAGAAGTCGAAGTTCGGGCTCTTCATCACCGAGATCCTCGAGCTCGTCGCGGTGCTGCGCCAGCACGACATGCTCGACTGCCTGAAGCTCGTGCACTGTCACATCGGCTCCCAGCTGCAGGACATCCGCCGCGTCAAGGACGGAGTGACCGAGCTCGCGCACGTGTATGCGGAGCTTAAGCTGCTCGGCGCTGGCCTCGAGTACATCGACATTGGCGGCGGGCTCGGCGTCGATTACGACGGCAGCCGCACCAATTACGAATCCTCGATGAACTACACCCTCAACGAGTACGCGAGCGACGTCGTGTACCGGATCGCGAGCGTCTGCAACGAGCGGGGCCTGCCGCACCCGACGATCATCAGCGAATCGGGTCGCGCCATCGCCGCGCACCACTCGGTGCTGGTGTTCAATGTGCTCGGCACCAGCGCGCTCGACCAGTTCCGGGTCGCCAATCGCCTCGAAGAGGAGTTCCGCGACACCGGCGAGATTCCGCAGCCGGTCCGCGATCTGTTCGACGCCTACCGCTCGGTCAGCGAACGGCGCCTTGTCGACTGCTGGCACGACGCGCTGCAGGCGCGCGAGCAGGCGCTGCAGATGTTCAACCTGGGATATCTGACCCTCGAGTTCCGGGGCCTCGCGGAACGCCTCTACTGGGCGACCTGTGCGCGCATCCGTGACCTGTGCCGGCGTCTCGAGTCGATCCCCGAGGAGCTCGAGGGGCTGGAGACGATCCTGTCGGATATTTACTTCTGCAATTTCTCGGTATTTCAGTCGCTGCCGGACTCGTGGGCGATCGGGCACCTGTTCCCGATCATGCCGATCCACCGGCTCGGCGAGCGCCCGGGCCGCAACGCCGTGCTCGCCGACATCACCTGCGACTCGGACGGCAAGATCGACCGCTTCGTCTCGCTGCGGGAGACCAAGCGCACGCTCGAGGTCCACGAACTGCGCGGCGCCGAGGATTACTACCTCGCGGCGTTCCTGGTCGGCGCGTACCAGGAGACGCTCGGGGATCTGCACAACCTGTTTGGCGACACGCACGTCGTGCACATCCGGCTGCTCGAGGAGGGCGGCTGGTGGATTGAGGAGACCGTCAAGGGCGACACGGCGCTGCAGGTGCTCGGCTACATGGAGTACGACACCGACGAGCTGTACCCGCGCCTGGCGCGCGACTGTGAGCGTGCGGTGCGCGAGAACCGCCTGTCGGTCCCGGAGAGCCAGCGGCTCAAGCGTTTCTACGAGGCGGAGCTCCATGGCTACGCCTACCTCGAGCCCGACGGCGATCTGAACCCCTGATCGGCCTGCGCTCGATGGCACGTCCTAAGTGATTGGCCCGGTGACGAAACCCGTGCCGGGGCCTCGTCGAGCGCGTGCGAGCTGGCGCATCCGCAGCGGGGACGTTCCGTGCCCGATACGGCGCGCCAGCTCGGGACGGGTGTGAGCCCTGGCTGTTGCAGGCGAACCACATTCCCGATTTTTTTGTGCACTGCATTGCCAAAGTCATTGATCTTTATGGCCGAAATTGCGCCCTCCGGTTGGACCGCGTAGGATCGGCGGCGGTTGTTTTCGCCGAATCTTCTTTGACGGGCGTTTGGGTCGGTCCTTCAAGAACGTGTGTTCCTCGCGCCGACATCTCTCCGATTGGCCCGCACGAGTTGATCAGCGCACGACCTACGGTTCGGGCCGATGCCGCCGCGGGCGTACGTAGTTTTGCGTATGCCGGGGTCACGCATCGGTCCGGGGTTGAGGACCGCGATGCACCGAGGCTTCGGCCGAGGGCACGCCTGAGCGAGTGAGACGTTTCGATGACGACCATTTACGTAGGCAACTTGCCCTTTTCTGCGACTGAAGACGAAGTGCGCTCCCTGTTCGAAAAGCACGGCAAGGTGGAGTCGGTGAAGCTCATCAATGATCGCGAGACGGGCCGCCCGCGCGGCTTCTGTTTCGTGGAGATGTCGAGCACCGACGCCCAGACCGCGATCGCGCAGATGAACGGTTTCAACATGGGCGGCCGTCCGCTGCGTGTGAACGAAGCCCAGGAGCGTCCGTCGCGTGGCCCGCGTCCGGGCGGTGGTGGCGGCTACGGCGGCCCGCGGGGCGGTGGTGGTGGCGGCGGCTACGGCGGCGGTGGCGGCGGCGGTGGCGGTTACGGCGGCGGCGGTGGCGGCTACGGCGGCCGGCGTTTCTAAACGCCCGTCGACTTCCAACAGGCATCAAAACCCTGACCCCGCCGCACGGCGGGGTTTTTGTTGACGGAGACGTCGATGTCAGTGACCCGCAGCCATGCGCCGTCAACGGCGCTATTCGTCGGCCTCGCGGCCATCCTGTGCCTCATCGGTGCGTGCACTTCGAGGCCGCCGCGCGCCGAGCGGACCCCGGCCGGCGCCAGCGGCGCGCCGGCCGTTGAGAAGGCCGCGTTGCCGCGCACCGACAGCGCGACGCTCCTCGCGCTCGACAAGATTCTGGCCGGACCGCATCGCTCTGATGCCAACCGCGCCCGCGACGCGTATCGCCACCCGCGCGCCACGCTCGAGTTCTTCGGCGTCCGCCAGGAGCAGACCGTCATGGAGATCTGGCCGGGCGCCGGCGGTTGGTACACGGAGCTGCTGGCCCCGCTGCTGCGCGACAAGGGCCACTACCTCGCAGCCGGCTGGGACCCGAAGTCCGATCTCAAGTTCGTGCAGGACGGCAACCGGTCCTTCCGCAGCAAGCTCGAGGCGAACCCCGAGCTTTACGGCAAGGTCACGGTCACGGCGCTCGACTACCCCGGGGCGATCAATCCGGCGCCTCCGGACTCGGTCGACCTGGTCCTCACCTTCCGCAACCTGCACAACTGGCTGGCGCGCGACTCGGCAGCGGCGATGCTGAAGGCCATGTACACGGCCCTCAAGCCTGGCGGCGTGCTCGGGCTCGTCGACCACCGTGCCGATCCGAACGCGCCCGTCGATCCGAAGGCCAAGACCGGCTACGTGAACGAGGCCTATGCGATCGCACTCGCCAAGGGCGCGGGCTTCGAGTTCGTGGCGGCCTCGGAGATCAACGCCAACCCGAAGGACACGCGGGATTACGAGCAGGGCGTGTGGACCCTGCCGCCGACCTGGCGGCTCGGTGACAAGGACCGTGAGCGCTACGCGGCGATCGGCGAGAGCGACCGGTTCACGCTGAAGTTCCGCAAGCCCGCGGCGCGCTGAGCGCCGCGTGTCGGTCACGCCGCGATTCGGCGGCTTCAGGCGCCGATGAGCTCGCCGACCGCGCGGTGCGCCTGCTCGATCGCCGCATCCATGTAGGCGCGGGAGGCGGCGTCGGAGTTCGCGATCGTGATGGCGCCGCGCCGCGCGCGGCCACGCACGTTCCACTGCTCCGCTTCCGGCAGTAACGGCTCAAAGAGCGGATTGACCTCCGGCGCGTAGCCGTGTGGCCAGCGGTTGACGGTGATCGCGAGGATGTCTTGCGTGGCATCGAAGCCACCCGGCCCGAGCGTGCGCCCGAGCTGTGCGCGGATTTCCCGCTCGTAGCGCTCGAAGCTGGTCGCGAGGATCTCGGCGCGGCCGATTCTGTTCTGCTCATGCTCCGGCAGGCCTGGCGCACACGGTGTGCGCAGCAGCCGCAGCAGCGTCGGCTGGTCGGGGCGCGTCGGGGTCGCGTACGTGCCCATCGCAACGCACTCGTTGAGCTCGACGCTGAAAAAGTAGCCGCCGGGTGCGTGGATCGAGGAGATGCCGAGGCGCTGCCACGCCTGCCAGTTGCGGATCGAGACGTTGGCATAGATCAGCGGGGTCTTCACCGCCTTGTGCAGCGCCGCCTTCTGCTCATCCGGCAGCTCCGGGCAGATGTGCGGGATCACGGCGTTCCAGCAGGCGAGCACCGCGTGGCGCGCGTGCACCGCGTGCGCCCGGCCGTCGCGCTGGTACTCGACCCGGACTCCGCCGGCCGTCGAGTCCGCGGCGAGGTTTGCGACTCGGACGACGGTCGAGTTCAGGCGGATCCGCGCCGGATTACCGCCGCGGTCGAGGCGCGCGTAGTCGGCGTGCGCCGTCACGAGGTCTTCGGCCGTCGTGCCGGGCAGCGCCTCCGGCACCAGCGCGCGCACCAGTGCCCGCGCGATCGTCGCGCCGCCATCCGGCAGGTGCACGGTCACCGAGCCGCCGGTATCAGCGTAGTCGGCGGTGCTCGGGCTCATCAGCGGGCTCGATCCGGGCGGCAGGCGCAGCCCCGCAAAGCCGGGCAGCCCCTCCACCCAGCACGCGAGCGCCGACACCGCGTCAATTCCGACGCCGAAGTCGTCGTGCGTCCGGCGATCGTAGTAGCGCGCGACGATCGGATCCGTGCCAACCAGCTGCAGCAGGAAGTCGCGATAGCTCAGCCTCGCGAGCCGGTCCTTCTTCGCCGCCGGTGCGAGCCCGGGCAGGTAATCACGCGGCGCGTCCTCGAGCTCGGCGATCTCGCGCCGCGCGCGCGCGCTGAGCGGCGCAGCCGCCAGCGTCCGGGCCCACGGCGTGCCCGGCTCGTGGCGCATCAGGTGATCGGCGCCGAACGTCTCGCGGTCGAGGAAGACCCCGGGCGCGAGCCCGAGCGTTGCGTAATAGTCCGGCTTCTGGATCCGCTTGGCGAGTTCCTCGGCGCGGATGCCGAGCCGCTCGAGCACGCCGCTTGCAATGGCGCTGTACGGCCGGGGGCTCCAGATGCTGTAGGTGCCGCCGTTCATCAGCTGCAGCCGGCCCTCGAGCCAGAACTCGTTGCGTTTGGCATGGCCGCCGAAGTCGTCGTGGTTGTCGAGCACGAGCACGCGCGCCGCCGGTTTGCGCTCGCGGTACAGAAACGCCGCTGCGAGCCCGCTGATCCCGCCACCGACGACCACGAGGTCGTAGACCTCGCCGGTGTCCGCCGCGGCCGGCTGGACCACGCCGTCCCGCAGCGCATGTGCGACCTCGAAGGATCCGGGATGGCTGCCGCGAAGCCCGGTGCGCGACGGCGGATAGTAGCCAGGGAGGTCCTGCGCCCCGGCGCGCGCGCCGCCCTCGGCACCCGTGTCGCAGCCGGTCAGCCCCGGCGGCACCAGCGCCGCGCCGAGCCCGAGCGCGATGCCCTGCAGAAAATCGCGCCGGCTGGTCTCCGGGCCCGGGGTGTCGTCCGGTGGGCGTCGGTCGTTGGTCATCGGCTCACTCGTGCGTACGCAGCGGCCAGTATCGACTGGCGGGTCCGGCCCGTACAACGGTCAGGTCCACAGCGAGCGCATCCGTGCGCCGACGTCGACCGGCGGCGCACGGTCGATGGCGTCGGAATTCGCGGCCTCCAAGCTCGCGACCGCGCTCACGGACTCCAGTGTGCCGAGCACGCGCGGTGTCAGGAACCGGCTCTGCGCGCCGTACACGTGGGCATCGCCGAAGCGCGACTGCTGCGTCACGTAGTACTTGAGCGGCGTGACGAGATGCAGCGCATCGCGCGCCCGGGTCACCGCCACGTACAGCAGCCGGCGCTCCTCCTCGAGCAGCTCGGGCTTCCCCGCCGCGAATTCGGAGGGGAAGTTGCCGTCGTTGACGTTGAGCAGATAGACCGATTGCCACTCCCGCCCCTTGGCCGAGTGCACGGTCGACAGCACCAGGTAGTCCTCGTCGAGCAGCGGCGGACCGGCGAGGTCGCCGCTCGCCTGCGCCGGGTCGAGCGCGAGCTCGCTCAAGAAACGCTCGCGGGTCGGGTACCCGCCTGCGATCCGCGTCAGCTGCTCGATGTCGCCCGCGCGTACGCCGGCCGCCTCGTAACGCCGCTCGAGGTGCGGGCGGTACCAGTCGCGGACCTGCTCGACCTGGCCGGGCCACGCCGCGGCGGGACTTGCGAGCGCAGCCATCAGTGCCGCGAGCCGCGGCCAGTCCTCGCGCGCCGCCGCCGGCGCCTGCCAGCGTCCGAGCGCCGACCACTGACCCCCCGCCCGGCGGAACTCCTCGAGGCACCGCTGGCTGTTGGCCGGTCCCATGCCCGGCAGCAGCTGCAGTACCCGGAATGCCGCGATCCGGTTTCTGGGATTGTCGGCCCAGCGCAGCACGGCGAGCAGATCCTTGACGTGCGCTGCCTCGAGAAACTTGAGTCCGCCGTACTTCACGAACGGAATATTCCGCCGGGTCAGCTCGACCTCGAGGAAATCGCTGTGATGGCTCGCGCGGAACAATACCGCCTGCTGACGCAGGCGCACGCCGGCCTCGCGCGCCTTCAGTACCTCCCCGATCACGTAGTCGGCCTGGCCGCGGTCGTCGGCGACTGTGACGAGCGCTGGCCGCACGCCGCCGCCGCGCCGTGCCTGCAGCTGCTTGTCGTGCTGGCGCGTCGCCTCGCCGATCAGCGCATTGGCGGCATCGAGGATCGGCTGCGTCGAGCGGTAGTTCTGCTCGAGCGCGATCACCGTCGCGGGCGGCGCGAACTGTGCCGCAAAGCCGAGGATGTTGTCGACGGTCGCGGCACGGAACGAGTAGATCGACTGCGCGTCGTCGCCCACCACCGTCAGTCCCGCGCCGTCGGGCTTGAGCGCGAGCAGAATCTGCGCCTGCAGCGCATTGGTGTCCTGGTACTCATCGACCAGCACGTGATCGAAGAGCCCGCCGACCTCTCGGGCGAGTCGCGGCTCACCCACGAGTCCGTGCCAGTACAGCAGCAGATCGTCATAGTCGAGCGCCTGCTCGGCCTGCTTGCGCACGACGTAGGCGCGATACAGCCCGGTCAGCTCCGCCTCGAAGTCGGCACACCATGGCCAGTGCTCTTCGAGCGTCGCCTTCAGTGGACGCTGGGTGTTGACCCGGTGCGAGTAGATCGCGAGGCACGTGTCCTTGCGCGGAAAGCGCTTGTCGCGCGCCGACAACCCCAACTCGTGGCGCACGACGTCGATCAGGTCGGCGCTATCGCCGCGGTCGAGCACGGTGAACGACGGGTCGAGCCCCACTGAGCGCGCATGCAGCCGCAGCAGCCGGTTGCCGACCGAGTGGAACGTGCCGGCCCACGGCAGGCGCACGGCGGGCCCGCGCGCGGTGCCGCGCGCCGTGGCGAGTGCTTGCGCGACGATCCGCTCGGCCCGCCGCGTCATCTCCTCGGCCGCACGCCGGGTGAAGGTCAGCAGCAGGATGCGGGCCGGGTCGACTCCCTGCAGCACGAGGTGCGCGACCCGATGGGCGAGCGTATTGGTCTTGCCGGTGCCGGCACCGGCGATGACCAGCAGCGGCCCGGCGGCGAAGCGCCCCGCGCGCGGCTCACCGAACGCGGCAGCGGCGCGCTGCGCGTCATTGAGCACCTCGAGCGGATTGGCGGCCATGGCAGGATTATCCGGTCGGCCTGTACGTTTATCCAGTCCGGGAGCGGCGAAGGCCGGCTGCTACACTGCGCGCGGCGGCGCTGCGCAAGGGCGTGGCCCATTGCGCAGCGGGGCCCGTCGCCCCTCGGGACACGAGGCGCGACTCGCGGGGCTGCGCGCGGCTCCGCCCGAGCTCGCGGCCGACCGACGGGCGGCGCGACCCGCGGCCACTGTCAAGGCGGGATAACCGCCGCTCGTCGCGGGAGGGCCCGATGCCACAGCCGAAGCACGTGACCGGACTTAAGATCCGCCGGCCGTCGCGCGCCAAGCTCGACGCGGACATGCAGAAGTACTTTCGCGTGTGCGAGGACAAGCTCGGTTTCGTGCCGAACGTGCTCGTAGCCTACAGCTTCGACCAAGCGAAGCTGCGCGCGTTCATCGGCATGTACAACGACCTGATGCTCGCCGCATCGGGCCTGTCGAAGCTCGAGCGTGAAATGCTTGCGGTCGTCGTCTCGAGCGCGAACCGCTGCTACTACTGCCTGACGGCGCACGGCGCCGCGGTGCGTCAGCTGAGCGGCGATCCCGAGCTCGGCGAAATGCTGGTGATGAACTGGCGCACGGCCCGGCTGCCTCGGCGACAGCGCGCGCTGCTTGAATTCGCGCACAAACTCACGGTCGCGCCCGGCGAGGTCGGGGAGGCCGACCGCGGCGCCCTGCGCCAGGCCGGCTGGTCCGAGCGCGATATCTGGGATGCGGCGAGCGTCGTGGGTTTTTTCAACTTCACGAACCGGGTCGCGACCGCGGTCGACATGATGCCGAACGCCGTGTACCACCGTCAGGCGCGCTGATCTGCACGCGCTGGGTCGGGACAGCTGTGCGCGCGATCGCCTGGTGGCCGCTGTTCCGGAGTGTTTTGCGACGCAATACAAACGACCATTATCGCTGACACGCGGATGTTGGTAGGCTGCAACCGACTACGGTCTCCGACAAGTTAGGGGGATTCCCGGATGCAGTCCGGCCCCGCCTGCGTTCGAATTAGCGGGGTTTAGCATCGAGGAGGCCGGCGAGTGCCGCATAGAACGGCGCCGGGCCGCGGCACGCAGCGTGAGCTTTGTTGCTTCGAGCACTTAGGGGAATAACGCAATGAGTCATTACCGCGTACACGGCCGGCGCCATTCGGCCCTGGCTATTGCGATGGGCCTGGCCCTCGCGTCCGCCTCGGGCGTCGCTGGCGCAGTCGAGTTCACGCTGGGTGAGGACTGGTCCGGCCACTGGAACACGGATCTTTCGTTCGGCTCTGCGTGGCGAGCCACGAACCCGGATCCGCGGCTATACACGGCCGGGGATGGCGCGCTGATCGGGCTCAGCAATGGCACCGCGGGCCAGCAGACGGACCTCGGCGACCTGAACTATGCGAAGGGCGATCGGGTGTCGACGGTCGGGAAGTTCGTCACCGACATCGACATCAAGAAGGGCAGCTTCGGCGCCTTGGTGCGGGCCAGGGGCTGGTACGACGCGGCGCTCAAAGACGACAACGTGCTGATCGGCAACCAGGCCAATCTGTTCAACGGCGGAATTCCCGGTTTCGGGCCGCAGGCGACCGGCCCCTTCACCGCCCTCCCCCAGCCCTGGCCGCAGGCCCGCTTGAGCGATGCGACCTTCGAGCGGACGCAGAAGTTCTCTGCGGTACAGCTGCTCGATGCCTACGTCTATGACACCTTCAAACTGGGCAATACCGATCTGCAGGCGCGCATTGGCAACCAGGTGCTCAACTGGGGGGAGAGCCTCTACATCCAGGGCATCAACCAGATCAACCCGCTCGATGCGAACGCCGCATTCCGCCCGGGTGCAGAACTCAAGGAAATCCTGCTGCCGATCTGGGCGGCCGACTTGAACTTCGGCTTCGCCGGCGGCCAGTCGCTCGAGGCCTTCTACCAGTTCAAGTGGCAGAACACGTCGGTCCCGGGCTGCGGCACGTACTGGTCAGGGGCCTTTTCCGACTCCGCCACGTCCTGGTTGCCCGGTGTCTGCAGCAACGTGACGGCGATTACGCCGCCGTACTCGACCACGCAGGGCTCTGAGGCGTTCGCGACAGCGAATGGGCTCTATGTGCCGTTGGCTCAGGGTATCGCGGGCAATAACGGCGGCCAGTTCGGGCTCTCGTTCCACGTTCCGGTCGGGGCGAGCGGCACGGAGTTTGGCTTCTACGCGATGAACATCAATTCGCGCACGCCAATCCTGTCGGGCAGGATGGGCGGGACGACGCCGGCTGCATTCGCCCAGGCCGAAGCGCTCGGCCTTGCTGGCATTGATGCGGTCGGGCCGTACTGGGTCATCCCGGGCTCGACCACCACCGTCCGCCAGCCGCTGCCGTTGCACGCAGGGATTCTGGCAGCCTACGGCGTGCCCGTGACGCCCGCGTCGACGTTCTTCGAGTATCCGGACAACATTCACATCTTCGGCGTCAGCATGGCGGCCAACATCGTCGGCTGGTCGGTGTCGGCGGAACTGAGCTTCTCGCCCAACACGCCGGCCCAGCGAAACACCGATGATCTCGTGAATGCGATGCTGGGGTTCGTGGGCCCGTTGGGCGTGAACGCGGCGATCGCGGCGGCCGGCGGCCCCGGCAGCTATCTGCCGGGCTACGATGAGTTCCACAAGACGCAGTTCCAGGTCAATACGGTCAAGATCTTCAACAACCTGCTCGGCGCCGACGCCTCGACTCTGATCGGGGAAGTCGGATTCCAGTGGAACAACGTCCCCGACAGCGCGACGGGCATTCGCTACGGCCGCGCGGCCGTGTTCGGCATGGGCTCGACGCCGATACTGGCTGCGCAGGACCCGGTCACGCAGGGCAGCACCTGCCTCTCGCAGCTCGCCGTCGCGCCGGGCGTGTCGGTACCGAACCCACTGTTCAACCCGAGCGCCAACGGATGTAACAACAACGGTTTCGTCACGGACTTCGCGTGGGGCTACCGGGTGAACTGGTCGATGGATTACTCAAACGTGCTCAACTCCGGTGTCACGGTCACCCCCAGCGTGTTCTGGTCACAGGATATCCAGGGCAACTCGATCGATGGCCAATTCCTCGAGAATCGCCGGGAACTCGCGGTGGGCGTGAAGTTCACGTATGCCCACAACTACAACGTCGCGCTGACCTACGCCACCTACGGCAACGCCGCGTATGACCCGCTGCATGACCGCGACTTCTACTCCGTGACCGCCGGCGTCACGTTCTGAGATTACGGAGACCGACAACCATGAATTCCATGAACAAGATTGTCGCCGGTGCCATTGCGGCGGCGTGCCTGTGCGCGGTGGCGCTTCCGGCCTCCGCGCGGCTCACGGAGGCCGAGGCTGCCCGCCTCGGCCAGGACCTGACGCCGGTTGGGGCGGAGCAGGCAGGCAACAAGGACGGGACGATTCCGGCGTGGACCGGCGGCCTGACGGCCGCGCCGGCGGGCTGGAAGCCGGAGATGGGCTACATCGATCCGTTTCCGGACGACAAGCCGCAGTTCACCATCACCGGGCAGAACGCCGAGCAGTACAAGGACAAGCTGACGCCGGGGCTGCTGGCGCTCTTGAAGAAGTACCCGAACTTCAAGATGCCCGTCTACCAGACGCGGCGCACGGCGGCCTACCCGAAGGATGTGACGGACCGCGCCAAGGCGGAGTCGACCAAGATCGATCTGCAGGGTTTCGGCGTCACCGGCCGCGTCCGGTCCACGGTCCCCTTCCCGATCCCGAAGAGCGGCCTCGAGGCCTACTGGAACCACGATCTGCGCTACCTCGGCTCCGGATTTGACCGGACCTACAACTCCTTCCCGGTGCGCGCCAACGGCGACTACTACAAGATCGGTTTTCGCGAGCAGCGGATCTTCAACGAGAACCTCGATGAGCCGCAGCCGAACCGGTTGCTGGACTTCCTCGGGTTCTTCACCGCGCCGGCGACGCTCGAAGGTACGGTGTTCCTGGTTCTCGAACCCGTGGATCAGGTCAAGGAGACCCGCGCTGCGTGGATCTACAACGCGGGTCAGCGCCGCGTGCGCCGTGCCCCGGATCTGGCCTACGACAACATCAGTGACGGAACCGAGGGCATGCGGACCACCGATCAGTACGACGCCCTGAACGGCGCGCCCGATCGTTTCGACTGGAAGATCATCGGCAAGCGGGAAGTCTACATCCCGTACAACTGCTACAAGCTCTCCGACAAGAAGCTCAAGTACAAGGACATCATCGACAAGAACTCGATCCGCTCGGACCTGATGCGCTATGAGCTGCATCGCGTGTGGGTGGTCGAGGCCGATCTGAAGGCCGGGAGCAAGCACATCTATGGCAAGCGCGTGTTTTATCTCGACGAGGACAGCTGGTCGGTAGTGATGGAGGATTCCTACGACACCCGCAAGGAGCTGTGGCGCGTCGGCGTGCATCCGATGATCCAGTTCTACGACGCGCTGGTCCCGTGGTATCGCACCAACATGTGGCACGACCTGACCAACGGTGCCAACCTGATCAGCATCCTCGACAATGAAATCAAGACGCCGTGGCTATTTAATCAGCATGGCAAGAACGCCGACTTCACGCCCGAGGCCCTGCGCCGCATCGGCATCAAGTAGGCCGGTGTCCGCCTGAATCGCGGCGGACGCGGGGGGAACAGACCCCCGGTCCGCCGGGTACGCGGCATCGATAGGGCGGAGGCGCACGCCGGACTGCCCGATCCGGGGATCGGGCACAGAGGGATCCTCCATGAAGCCGTTGCGACTGATGCTTCTCGCTGCGGTCTGCGTCTGGCTGTCGGGCACAGCGTCGAGCCCCGCGGTCGCCCCGTCACAACCGCTGATCGTCAAGCTCGACCGCGTCATCCTGATGGATCTCGCGCGTGCCGGTGGCCGCCTGCTTGCGGTCGGTGAGCGCGGCACGGTGCTGCTGTCGGACGACGCTGGCCGTCGCTGGTCCACCGAGCCCACGCCGGTCACGCGCACGCTGACGGCGGTGGTGGTCGACGAGGCGAAGGTGGCGGTCGCCGTCGGTCACGGCCCAACGCTGATTCGCAGCGAGGACGGCGGCCAGCACTGGACGCAGATTCCGTTGCCAGAGGCCGGCACGGATTCGTTGCTCGCCATCACGCTGCTGGGCCCCGGGCACTTCATCGCCTACGGCGGATACGGGCTGTATTTCGATTCGCAGGACTCCGGCAAGACCTGGCAGCGCCGCCAGGTGATCGCGGAGGATTTCGACCGGCACATCTCCCAGGTCATCGCCGTCGGTCAGTCGCTGCTGCTGGTCGGGGAATCCGGAACCCTGGCGCGTTCCGACGACGGCGGGCTGACCTACAAGAAGCTCCCCTCGCCCTACGCCGGCTCCTTCTTCGGCGCGCTGCTCGCGAAAGATGGTGTCGTGCTCGCCTTTGGCATGCGCGGGAACGTCTACCGCAGCAGTGACGTCGGCGCGACCTGGACCAAGGTCGAGAGCGGGACAACGGCGGCATTCAACGGGGGCAAGCTGCTCGCGAACGGCGATCTGCTGCTGGTCGGCAACAGCGGGCTCATGGCAGTGAGCCACGACAACGGCGTCACGCTGCACACGAGTTTCACGCCCGCGGGGAAGGGCATTACGCAGGCGGTCGAGCTCGCGGACGGAACACTGATCGGCGCCGGAGAGAGCGGCATCAGCGTACTCGACCGGGCAATCCTCAAGTAATCGTCGGCGAGTTCCGACAGGTCCGGGCATACCGTGGCAGACATCAAGGACACACAGGGCTCCGGCGACGCCGCCTTCGAGCGGGCCCAATTCCGGCAGGACTGGGTCGGCAAGATTTCCTTTTGGATATTCCGCAACCGCAACCCGCTGCTGATCCTGTTCGTGCTGACGACGATCGTGCTGGGCGGCATGGCGAGCCAGCTGCGCGTGCAGGCCGGCTTCAGCAAGATGATCCCGCTGCATCACGAGTACATGCGGACCTTCCTTCAGTACCAGGCGGATTTCGGTGGCGCGGACCGCATCCTCGTCGCGCTCCACCACCGCAGCGGCGACATTTACGACGCGGAGTTCATGGACACGCTCCGCCAAGTGACGGAGGACGTCTTTTTCATCAAAGGCGTCGAGCGCAGCTCGGTCGCCTCGCTGTTCACCCCCAACGTCCGCTACAACGAGGTCGTCGAGGACGGCTTCCGCGGTGGCAACATCGTCGCGGCGGACTTCGCCGGCACTCCCGAGCAACTGAAGCAGATCCGCGAGAACGTGCTGAAGTCGGACTGGGTCGGGCGCCTCGTATCCAATGACATGAGCTCGGCGATGGTGGTCGCGACCTTGCAGGAGCGAGACCCCGAGACGGGCCAGCTGCTCAACCTGCAGCGGGTCGCACGGGCGCTCGAGGCGATCCGTGCCAAGTATCAGAACGACAACGTCTCGGTACATATCATCGGCTTCGCCAAGGCGATCGGTGACATCGCCGAGGGCGCAGCCGGGGTGCTGGGGTTCTTCGGCATCGCCTTCGTCATTACCTCGCTGCTGTTGTACTGGTATTCGCGTTCGCTGATGCTGACCGTGCTGCCGATCGTGTGCGCGGTCGTACCCGTTGTGTGGCTGCTCGGGTTGCTGCCGATTTTCGGCCTCGGCCTAGACCCGATGTCGATCCTCGTGCCGTTTCTGATCTTCTCGATCGCTGTGTCGCACGCGGTGCAGATGACGAACGCGTGGAAGCTCGAGACGCTGCACGGCGCCGACGGCGTCGCGGCCTCGCGCGCCTCGTTCCAGAAGCTGTTCATCCCGGGTGCCACGGCCCTGCTCGCCAACGCGCTCGGCTTCATGGTCATCGCCTTCGTCGACATCGGCATCGTGCGCGAGCTCGCCTTCGCGGCGACGATCGGTGTCACGGTGATGATCATCACCAACAAGATGCTGCTGCCGATCCTGCTGTCGCACTACAAGCTCTCGCCGCAGGAGGCGCAAAAGCTTGTCGGCAAGGAAACCTCCGGCGATTGGCTCTGGGAACGCATCGGCTCGCTCGCAACGCGCAAGGTCGCCGCGGTCGGCATCGCAACGGGGCTCGTACTGCTCGGTGTCGGTATCTGGAAGGCCGAGAGCCTGCACATCGGCGATCTGGGCAAGGGCGTGCCGGAGTTGCGGCCCGATTCGCGCTACAACCGCGACGTCGACATGATCACCAGCCATTTCGCCATCGGGGTTGATCTGCTGCAGGTGATCGCCGAGGCGAAGTCCGAGAGCGACGAGGACGCCCCGTGCGTCGACCGCGAGCTGATGAGCCGGATGGAGGACTTCGATTTTCGGATGCGCCAGACCGATGGTGTCGCGACCGTGCGCAGCCTGCCGGCTTTCGTCGAGTCGGTCACCCAGGCGTACGCGGAGATGTTCGCCAAGTGGCGCATGCTGCCGGAGGCCAAGGCGCAGATCGCGCAGGGCGTGGGTTACGCGGGCCGGCTTGGCAACGAACTGATGAACTCGCGCTGCACGGCGATGCCGATATCGATCTTCACGACCGACCACCAGGCGACGACCATCAGCCACATCGTGTCCGAGATCAAGCGCTTCAAGGCGGCGAATGACTCCGACAAACTCACCTTCCGCCTGGCGAGCGGCAACGTCGGCGTGATGGCGGCGACCAACGAGGCCGTCGCGGCGGCCCAGAAGTGGGTGAACCTGGCGCTGTTCGGCTCGGTGACGCTGCTGTGCCTAGCGGCGTTTCGCTCGATCAGGATCACGCTGTGCATCATCCTGCCGCTGGCGCTCGTGACGGTGCTCTGCAACGCCGTGATGGCGATGCTCGACATCGGGGTCAAGGTCAATACCCTGCCGGTCGTGGCGCTCGGTGTCGGTGTGGGCGTCGACTATGGCATCTACCTGTTCGAACGCATGAAGCATGCGGAAGAGGACACGGGCCTGACGCTGCAGCAGGCGTTCGTGGAGGCGCTCAAGCAGCGTGGCACGGCATCGGTGTTCACGGCGGTGACGATGACGGTGTCGGTCGCCACCTGGATATTCTCGGCGCTGAAGTTCCAGGCGGACATGGGCATCCTGCTGTGCTTCATGTTCCTGGTGAACATGTTCGGTGCGATCCTGCTGCTGCCGTCACTCGCGGCCTACCTCGTGGGCGATCGGCTGAAGGCCGCCAAAGCCACGCCGTCCACCCGGACGACGTAGCGAGCCAGGCACGCAAGCCTCTGCGTCTGCGACGCGCTCGCCTCCGGCGCCGGGCCGGCCCGCGTGAGTCGGGCCGGCGGCTCCCCTGGCGCTAGCCCGGAAATCTCACAGATAGGGAGTGCATCGGGCCGGTGATTGAGTAAAACTTGTTTTGCGACGACGAGTTAAAGCTCAACCACCGGGGGACCCGATGCCGACACAGTGTAGCGCTGAGCAGCTGGAATTTGCAGGGGTTGAACGTCGCCGGGTAGTGGCGGCGTTTGACGGCGGGACGGTGAGCTCGGATGCGGGTGCGCTATTGCTGGCGCGGGCCGATGCGGCGATCGGGCTGATCGATCGGCTGGCGGGCTGCTTCGCAGATCGGCGCGATCCGAAGCTGATCGAGCACACGGTGCGGACGCTTCTGGGTCAACGTGTCTTTGGCCTGGCGCTGGGCTACGAGGATCTGAACGATCACGAGCGGCTGCGGCACGACCCGGTGTTCGGGACGTTGCTCGGGAAGCTCGCGGCGAGGCGGCACAAGCGCTGCGCGGCGTTGGCGGGCAAGAGCACGCTGAACCGGCTCGAGCTGCATCCGCTGGAAGTGGCGAGTCGGTACCACAAGATCCGGCCGGACTCGGCAGCCATCGAGCGTTTGTTCGTGGAGTTATTCCTCGACGCACACCACACGGCACCCGAGCAGATCATCCTCGATCTTGATGCCACGGACGACCCGCTGCACGGTCACCAGGAGGGGCGGTTCTTCCACGGCTACTACGACGCCTACTGCTACCTGCCGCTGTACATCTTCTGCGGTGAGCACCTGCTCGTCGCCAAGCTGCGGCGCGCCAACATCGACGGCGCGGCGGGGGCGCGCGAGGAGCTCGAGCGGGTCGTCAGTCAGATCCGGGCGCGGTGGCCTAAGGTACGGATCATCCTGCGGGCGGACTCGGGCTTTGCCCGCGACGAGCTGATGGGCTGGTGCGAGGAAAACGCCGTCGATTACGTGTTCGGGCTCGCCAAGAACAGCCGCCTGATCCGGGCGATCGGCGCCGAACTGCACGCCGCCGCCGAGGACTCGCGCGTGACCGGCCGCCCGGCCCGGCGCTTTAAGGAACTCGTCTATACCACCCGCAAGAGCTGGCGCCGGTCGCGGCGCGTGGTCGGCAAGGCCGAGCAGACCGGCGACAAGTCCAACCCGCGCTTCGTGGTCACCTCGATGCCGATCCAAGAGATCGAGGCGCAAGCGCTCTATGAGAAGCTCTACTGCGCGCGTGGCGAGATGGAGAACCGGATAAAAGAAGCACAGCTCGATCTGTTTGCTGATCGGCTCTCGGCCGCGACGTTCCGCGCCAACCAGCTGCGCCTGTGGCTCGCCTCCGCCGCCTATGTGCTGATGCACGCATTGCGCCGCATCGGGCTCGCCGGCACGACACTGGCCCGAGCCTGTGCGAATACGATCCGCTTACGGCTGCTGAAGATCGGCGCCGTCGTCACCATCAGCGTCCGGCGTATCAAGTTCGCCTTGAGCTCGGCCTGCCCTGAGCAACGGGAGTTCATCGCCGCCTTCCACGCCCTCGGCGCCGCGGCTCGCTAAGCCGCCCCACGAACCAGAAAACCTAACTCCTCAATGCAAAACCCGCTCTCCCGAAGAGCGGCGCACAGCTGTCGCCGAAAATCGGCGTCGAATCGCGCCAACGCGGCGTTCCGTGCCGAACTGACCAAGTCGCCGCGCAATGCGCCACCGTCACCCCCGCGGTGAGAAAAGCGGGCTAGTGCTTCGAGCCGTCCCAGATCGTCTCGTCCCCGAAAATCGTGACCTCGGAGTCGGCACGAGTCACCGTCGGCCTCGCGGCCGCGGCGCCGGGCAGCTGGTTGACGACCACTCCGGTCGCGAACGGCACGATCGATGCGATCAGCAAGGCGAGGATGACTGTGACCAGCGGACAGTTGTTGGTGGCCATGATCACTCCGAGGCGTGAGGACTCATTTGTCGGCGACCGGCCCTGTGCCAATCGCCCAGGTAACACGGTACAGGGTTCAACTAGTCTGAAAAACAGGCTAATATTGAAAACATTATTCTGATTATAAGGACAATCGCATCGACCAGCTGTCCGCCGTCCGGGTGTTTGTCCGCGTCGCCGACCGCGGCTCCTTCACCCAGGCGGCCGATGACCTGAATCTGTCGCGCAGCGTGGTCAGCGGCCAGGTAGCGGCCCTCGAGCAGCATCTTGGCGTGCGCCTGCTGAACCGCACGACGCGGCGGGTCGGGTTGACCGCCGACGGCACGGAATATGTTGCGCGCTGCCGGCGCATCCTCGAGGAGCTGCAGGCGGCCGAGGAGTCGCTGCGCCGCGGCACGGAGACACCGACCGGCCCGCTGCGGGTCGATGTCCCGGTCGCATTCGGCCGCAACCTGTTGGTACCGGCGCTCGGCGAGTTCACCCAGCGCTATCCGGGCGTGCAGCTCGATGTGCGCTTGAATGACCGGGTCGCCGACCTCGTGACGGAGCAGGTCGATGTCGCCGTTCGCGCCGGAACCGTGCAGCAGCGCCAGCTGGTGGCGCGCCGCATCGTTGTCACCCGCTTGCTGACCTGCGCCGCGCCGGACTACCTGGCGGCCAATGGCGTCCCGGAGGAGCCGGACGACCTGCGGCGGCACCGCTGCATAGGTCTTGCGAACCCACAGACCGGGAGAGTGGCAGAGTGGTCCTTCCGGCGCGGGCGCGTCCACAAGAAGCTGCGGCTCGACTTTGCGCTGACGATCAACTCGGTCGAGGCCATCGTCACGGCCGCAGTCGAAGGCCTCGGGATCGTTCGCTCGATCGACCTGCTGGCGGCCCAGTACCTGGCGAGCGGCCGGCTGCGCGTGGTCCTGCCGGAGTGGACCGATGAAGGTGTGCCGCTGTCGATTGTCTATCCGAGTGCGGGTCATCGGTCGGTCAAGGTCCGCGCCTTTGCGGATTTCGCCGCCCGGCTGCTACAGGAATCGAGCCGGCGGGCCGCGGAGAGCCTCGCCCCGCGGTGATTCCCGCTGCCGCGTCCGTGCGGTCGGGCTACACTCTCGCGATTCCGCAATCACCCGCAGAGTCGGATCGCGCGCCTGCGCCGGCCGGAGCGCGACGTTGCGTCCGTCGGGGCTGACCACCGCATGATTCTTTCGCCATCGGTACGGGTTCTGAGGCGCGCTCGAGCCGGACCGCAACGCGGGGTACCTCGGTCAATCGTGGGTCACAGTGCCGATGAGGTGCGCGCCGCCCGATGCGTGCGTCGCACGCGAGGGACGGCTGCCACACCGACGGGGCAGCAACCGTCAGCGGGGCCTGCCGCGGCCGCCGCGCGTCGCAGCAGCCGGTCATGACAATTGCTGAATACGGAACGCTCGACGCGCTCGGCCTCGCCGAACTCGTCCGCACGGGTGCGGTGAGCCCGCTCGAACTGCTGGAGGAGGCGCTGGCGCGCACGCGAGAGGTCAATCCGCGCATCAATGCGGTGATCCACCTGATGGAGGCCCAGGCACGCGCAGCGATCCGTGCCGGCCTTCCGGACGGGCCACTGAAAGGCGTGCCGTTCCTGCTGAAGGATCTGATCATGGCCTATGGCGGTGCGCCGCTGCGCAGCGGCTCCCGCCTGTGCCAGCAGTTCGTGCCGCCCGGTGACGAGGAACTCGTCCGCCGGCACCGCGCGGCCGGCCTCGTGATCTTCGGCAAGACCAACACTCCGGAATTCGGCCTGTCGGTCGTCACCGAACCGGAGCTCTACGGCCCCACCCGCAATCCCTGGAACCTCGAGCGCTCGCCCGGTGGCTCGAGTGGCGGCGCCGCGGCCGCGGTGGCCGCGCGGATCGTGCCGGCTGCTGCCGCCAACGATGGCGGTGGATCGATCCGTACGCCGGCCTCGGCCTGCGGGCTGGTCGGCCTGAAGCCGAGTCGCGGTCGCAATCCCTCGGGTCCGCAGCTGGCGGATGCCTGGTGGGGATTCATCGCCGAGCACGTCGTCACGCGCTCCGTCAGAGACAGCGCGGCGCTGCTCGATGCGACCAACGGCAGCTACCCGGGACAGCTGTACACGCTCCCCCGGCCACAGCGACCGTTCCTCGAGGAGACGCATCGCGAGCCGGGGCGCTTGCGGATCCGCTACAGCCTTGATCCCGGGCTCGGCGGCACTCTGCACGCGGAGAACCGCAAGGCTGTGGAGAAGGTCGCAGCCGAGCTCGGCCGACTCGGACACAGCGTGCAGCAGGTGCAGCTGCCGCTCGATGCCGAACGCTTCATTGCGACGTACGCGACGCTGCTGTGCGCGGATACCGCGGCGCTGCTTCGCGCCGCCGGCCGGGCGCGCGGTCGCGCGGCGGGCGCACGGGACGTCGAGCTCGCGACCTGGGTACTGCGCTGCATGGGCGAGGCGCTGCGTGGTGCCGACGTGGCCGAGGCCCTGTGGGAGGCGCAGCAGTTCTCCCGGCAGTGGCTCAGCTGGAGCCGGAGCTTCGATGTGCTGCTGACGCCGACGGTCGGCGTGCCGTCGCTCCCGATCGGCAGCTTTCGACTGCCTGCCGCGCAGCGCGCCGCGATGAAGGCGCTGTCGATGCTGCCGGCCGGCGCCTTGCGCAGCCAGCGCGACCGCCTGGTCGAGGCGTTCCGGCCCGCCTTCGAGGCCTCGCCCTACACGATGATCGCCAACGTCACCGGCCAGCCTTCGATGTCGCTGCCGCTGCACGTCACCGAGGAGCGGCTGCCACTCGGCGTCTTGTTTACCGCCGATCTCGGCGAGGAAGCCGTGCTGTTTCGCCTCGCCTCGCAGCTCGAGGCGAGTGTCCCCTGGGCCGGTGAGCGCGCGCCGCACGCCGCCGGATGACGGGGAGGACACCGGTGCCCGGCCGACCGCCGCGCGCGGCGCCGGGGCCTAGAGGAGTTCGTCCAGCCGACGCACGAGGCCGGATCCATCGACACCTCCGGTCGTGTCCCAGTCGACCACCGGGCCTCCGAGCCCGAGATTCGCGACCGGGCTTGCCTCGAACTCGCGCTCGATCTCGGGCAGGGCCTCGAGATCCACGTGCCCCGGGTGGCGTGACCCGTCGACAGCACGCGCACGGTAGCGCTCGCGCAGCGTCTGCGGGCTCGCCATGCAGCGCACCTCGATGAACAACGGTGATGGCACGAGGGCGCGCAGCGCCTCGCCCTGGGCCGCACGGAAGTTACCCTCGAGCACGCAGTCGAGGCCGTGCCGAGTCAGCGTCGCGGCCTCGCGGAACAGCAGATCCCACGCGAGCAGGCTCACCCGGCGCGACCAGTCGCGGTCGCGCCAGCCGAGATGGCGGAACACGCGCTCCTTGTAGTCGTCCTTGGCGAGCAGCGGCCAGCCATAGTGCGTCGCGAGCGCACCGGCGAGCGTCGACTTGCCCGAACATGGCAGGCCGGACACGACGATGCAGCGGCTCATGCCGGCAGTCTACCGAGCGCTCGGCCCGCCATGGGATCATTGCGTCCATGAACCCGATCTCCCGCCGAATCTACACCGGTCGCGTCATCACGCTCGATCTCGCCGAGGTCCGGCTCCCCAATGGCCAGGTGGCGGAACTTGAAATCGTCGGCCACCCGGGCGGCGCCGCAGTCGTTGCCGTCAACGATCGCCAGGAGGTGTGCCTGCTGCGGCACTACCGTCACGTCGCCGGCGGCTGGCTGTGGGAGGTCCCCGCCGGCAAGCTCGACGGCAAGTCCCCCGACGAGACCGCGCGCAGCGAGCTGCGCGAGGAGGCAGGCCTCGCGGCCGCGCGCTGGGAATCACTCGGCCGGGTCGTCAGCTCGCCGGGAGTGTTCGCCGAGGTCGTCCACCTGTACCTCGCGCGGGGGCTGACGTCGGTGCCCGCAGCGCCCGAGCGCGACGAAGTGTTCGAGGTCGCCTGGGTCCCGCTCGCCGCGGCGGTCGACCGCGCACTCGAGGGCGACATCGAGGACGGTAAGTCCGTGGTGGTGCTGGTGCGCGCCGCGCGCCGGCTCGGTGTGCCGCTCTGACGACGGCCCCTCGGAAATCCACCATCGCCCAGCGGCTCCCCCGCGCGGTCGGTGTGACCCCTGTCATGGCAGCGCGTGGCCGTGGCCGGTATTTTTGTGTTGATGAGATTGCAGGAGGGTCCGCTGTCCCGAACGCGGCTGGCGGATATACGCGTGCGCGATCACCGGACGTCATTGTCGCCGCCGGATTCGCCCAAGGACGTGCTGCCGACGGGCCACGTGATCCATGACGCTCGCGGCAATGCGGTGTGGGAGTGGCTGGCCGACGTCGACGAGCCCACCCGGCTGCCGGGTCAGTTGCGGCTCGCGGACACCGGTGAGTTCACATCATCGCCGCGCGGCACCGTCAAACTGCGTCCGACGGTCGCCGCGTCCGGCTACAACCCGTACGAGAGCGGTCTGATCCAGCCGAACGCGCGACCCGTGAAGCGCGACCTGCGGGCGCTGTCGCGATGGATCGAACTGCGCAGGACGCGCTCTACTCAGCAGTAATCGGCGGCCCGCACCCGTTCCCCGCTCAGACCGCCTCGATACAGCGCAGCTTGCCGGCATCGCCCAGCCGGTAGAAGCGCCTGAGCTCGCCGAGCATGTCGGGAACCCGTGCCCGCCGGCGCCTCAGGAAACGCTCCTCGAGCTTGCCGCAGAATCGCGCCGCATAGCGGTTCGCCTTGGCGTACAGCGCCGCAAGCGCGGCGTCCAGATCCTCGCGAAACCGCACCCGCTCGAACAGTCGCTGGTGCAGCCCGTGAACGAGCGCCCCGCCGCGCTGCGTACCCGCGAGCAGCACCGCGGCCGCGTACTTGTCGATCTCGGCCTGCATCTCGAGGCCAAGGATCGACACCGACCAGCCGCGCGCCGCGCAGAACGCGACGCAGTTGAAGTGGCTCACGCCCTCGAGCGCGGTGCAGAAGTCCTCCAGATTGTCGTCGTCGAGCCTCGCGAGCGGCTCGCTCGCCGCGAGCCGCGCCAGCAGCAGCGGGTCGAGATAGAGTCCGACGGCGAGCGCGCCGTCGTGCTCGGCGACCAGCAGCGCCTCGGGAGTGCCGGATGCGCCGGTCGGCGCGTGCCAGCGCGCGACTAGTCGGCGGTCGGTGATCAGGTAGTCGCAGACGTCGTCGCGGACCTCTGCGTCGTTGATCGTGGCGAGCAGCGACTGCAACTCGCGCAGCAGCATGGCTCAGTGGCTCCAGCGCACTCGCGAGGTCGCCGCGGGCTCGACCCCGAGCGCGCGCAGCCGACCAGCCGCGCGCGGGCTGCCGGTCTTGATCCACATCTCGTAGAGCCGCAGCAGGTCATCGTGCGTCGGTGGGCGCGCGGCCTCGGCAATCTCGTTCAGAGCATCGACCAGCTCCCGGAATTTCGCCGCGAGCTCGCCGAACACGGCGGCAATGCCGCGCCCGCGCGCGCTGCCGCGGGTGCTGTCGGCGAGCGAGGAGTAAGCCCGGCCACCCATCGCGATGTGGTAGTCGATGTCAACGAGCTTGCGCGCGAAGCTCTGCGGGAGGAATCCGGCGATGAACAGCGATACGTCGCCGAGCCGCTGCAGCGCGTGCTGGCGTTCGGCGAGGGTCCGCGCACCGACTGCCTCCGCGAGCATCAGCGCCAGCGGCTTCAGCCGCGGTCCGCTCGGCGTCGGCTCGAAGAACGCATCCGCGCGCGAGAACGTCGCCAGCATGTTGACGACGTAGTGTTCGGTATGACCCGCGAGCGCGAGGTGCTGCTTCTCGGCGGCACCCTGCAGCTCGTCGCGGAAGAACTCCTCGAGGCTCGCCACCCGCAGCACCGTGCCGTCTGCCATCGTGCCTCCCAAGCGTGTGCAACCGTTAGATCGCAGGGACAGCCCGACGTTGCCATGCCGACGCGCGCAGGAAAAGAGTCATGCCGCACAATTGCGGACATATTTTTCTGGCAGCCGCGCGTGATGAGTGCTGATCGAGCGCACATCACCAGTGCATGCGAGGCCTGGTACGCGGCGGTTTCGCGGCCGCGGCGCGGCCGTGACGGACGTCTCGGAACATCCGCGACCCGCGGGCGGGCGTCGCTATGTCAGTGCGTCGATGAGTTGCGCGAGCGCCGCGAGATCCCCGACCTCCCGATCGGCGCGTGGCAGGTCGGCGGGCCACGGCGCACCGCGCCGGTTCATCCACACCGTCTGCAAGCCCGCCGCTCGGGCGCCCTGCACGTCGGCAATTGCATCGTCGCCAACGTGCAGGATCTCACCCGGCGCGACGGCTGCGAGCGCGATCAGGCGCGCGAAGATCCTGCCGTCCGGCTTCGCCGCGCCCGCCGCCGCGGCATCGACGGCGCCACGGAAGAACGTGCCGATGCCGACACGGTACACGCAGGCATTGCCGTTCGAGACTGCGTACAGCGGCACGCGCCTGGCGAGACGGGCGAGCGCGGCCGGAACCTCCGCGAATGGCTCGATCGCATTGCGCTCGCGCAGAAACACCTCGAACGCCGCGTCGGCAACACTCGCCGGGTAACCGGCCGCGAGTGCCGCGCGCCTGAGGGTCTCCGTTCTGAGCCAGCTGAGGTCGTGCGACAGAGCCGGCTCGGCCGATGCGAGCGCGAGCCTGAGCTGCTGCAGGTCCGCGCTGCTGAACTGCTCGGCGATCCGCGGCGCGTGCGTGAGGAGCCACATGCGCAATGCCGCCTCGGCGCGCACCAGGACCGGAGGGGTGTCCCACAGCGTGTTGTCGAGATCGAGCGAGACGGCGCGCGGCGCGAGCGGCATTCAGGCATTATCCTGCGCGCACCATGTCACGGTCATCAACCTCGCGCCGCTCCGGGCCACCGCTCGTGATCGGCCATCGCGGCGCCTGCGGCTACTTGCCGGAACACACGTTCCCGGCCAAGGCCTACGCGCACGCGCTCGGTGCGGACTGCCTCGAGCAGGACGTCATCCTGACGCGGGATGACGTCCCGATCGTGTTTCACGACCTGACGCTCGAGGCCATGACCGACGTCGCGCGGCTGTTCCCGGCGCGTCGCCGGTCCGACGGTCACTGGTACGCGATCGACTTCAGCTACGCCGAGCTCGGGCAACTGTCGCTGCACGAGCGCAGCGACCCGGCGGGCGGACAACCGGCCTGGCCGCGCCGCTTCGGCGAGCTGCTGCCGCTCCGGATCCACTCACTCGCCGAAGAACTGGCCCTGGTCCGCGGACTCAATCGCTCGACCGGCCGTCACACGGGCGTCTTCACGGAAGTGAAGAGCCCCGCCTGGCACCGCGAAGCCGGTAAGGATCTCATGCCGATCGTGCTCGGGGTACTCGCCGATTTCGGCTATCGCGCCGAGGGCGATGCGGCGACGCTGCTGTGTTTCGACGAGGCGGAGCTGCGGCGCACGCGCCTTCAGCTCGGCTCGAGGCTCCCGCTCGTGCAGCTGATCGGCGAGAACGCGTGGGCTGAGGCCGCCACCGACTACGACCGGTTGCGGACCGTCGCGGGGCTTGCCGACGTTGCGAGTTACGCCCAGGGGATCGGTCCGTGGCTGCCGCAGGTCGTGACCTGGCCAGCGCCGGGCGCGGCACCCGTCGTGACGCCGCTCGTGCGCGATGCGCACGCCGCCGGGCTCGCCGTGTACCCGTTCACTTTTCGCATCGACCAGCTGCCGGACAACGCACCGGATGCCGATGCGGCACATCAGGCGCTGTTCGAGCTCGCGGACATCGACGGCCTGCTCAGCGACTTTCCGGACGTCACGCTCGCATACCTGCGGCGCCGCTCGCTGCGACCGTGACGGATCTGACGCTGGTCGTCGGCAATCGCAACTACAGCTCCTGGTCGCTGCGCCCCTGGATCCTGCTCAACCATCTCGGACTCCCGTTCCGCGAGGTGCGCCTTGCGCTCGACACCCCCGAGTTCGAGGCACACGTCGGCCGCTACTCGCCGACCCGGCGGGTGCCGGTGCTGGTCGACGGTGAGCTCGCCGTGTGGGAGTCGATCGCGATCCTCGAGTACCTGAGCGAACTCGCAGGCGGCGCCGGCTGGCCGGCCGACCGTGCGGCGCGCGCGCTCGCCCGCGCCGCGTGCGCCGAGATGCACGCGGGCTTCGCGGCGCTGCGCAGTGCCTATCCGATGAACATCCGTGCCCGCAATCGCCGCGTGCCGACGACGGCCGCGCTCGAGGCCTCGGTGCGGCGCGTCGACGCCCTGTGGAGCGAGTGCCGGGAGCGCTACGGGGTGGGCGGGCCGTGGCTGTTTGGCGCGTACAGCGCGGCGGATGCGATGTTCCTGCCGGTGGCGTTTCGTTTCCAGACCTACGGCACGCACGGGCTCGGGCCCCTCGCCCGCGGCTACATGGCGAGCGCGCTCGCCGATCCGCTGGTCGAACCGTGGGTCAGCGCCGCCGAGGCCGAAGCGGAAACCATCGCGAGCGAGGAGCTCGGACTGTAGCGGGAGCGGTTAGCGTGCCGGGGGCGGGCCGGCCGCCTCGAGCACGTCCACGGGATCACCGACCGCGATCACCGCACCGGGTGGCGATTCCACCGTCGCGTTGACACCAAAGGTCACGCCTTTCAGCACCCGGTCGTAGCGGAAGGTCTTCAGCACCGGCGTCGGATCGGACGAGTGCTCACCGCTCGTCTGGTCGACCGACGGCACGACGCAGCGCGTGCAGGGCTTGACGATGCGCAACTCGACTGCGCCGATGCGCAACCTGCGGATGCCATCCTCGCCGAACGGTCCGAGTCCGGATATCACGAGGTTCGGCCGGAACCGCTCCATGGGCACAGGCGCGCCGAGGCGGCGGTTGAGGTCATCGAGCGAGTCGCTGTTACAGAGGAGGACCGGAAAGCCGTCGGCGAAGGCGAGGGGCACGTCGCGCTCGCCGACATAGGCCCGGTTCGCCATCATCCGGGTCTCTCGCCCGACGGTCACGAGGCGCGATTCGACGCCAAGGACCGCCGTCAGCCAGTCGGCGGCAGCATCGCCCGCGTCGCGGGCCGTTGCGCGTCGTCCCCAGATGATCACTGCAATCGGCCTGTCGGCACCGGCCACATCCACCGCGAGCGTCGCACGCTCGGGGTGCGCGAGCTCGATTCCGCCGTCGGTCAGCCGGGGCACGATCCGCGCGAGCGCCGGATGCGTGCGCTGCGTCAGGAACCGCCCGTTCGGCTGCACGACCATCCACTGACGGTCGCCGACGAGGCCCGACCGGCCGACGGTCGCACATGAAAGCTCAGTCCGGCGACAGCCCTTGACAGGGTAGATCGAGATCGCGCTCAGCCGCACTGCGGCTCCTTCGGTTCGAGGCCCCCGCAGTGTAGCGGCGGAGCCGGCCGGGCATCGAGGTGCGTGAGCCGTGCGAGGCACTACAACGTGAGCACGCTGTGGATGCGCTGTCCCGGGAGGCGCGCCCGGCCGCCGAGCGCCTCGAGCTCGAGCACGAACGCGCAGCCGAGCACCGTGGCGCCCAGCCTCGTCACGAGGTCGACGCTCGCCGCCGCCGTCCCGCCGGTCGCGAGCACGTCGTCGACGAGCAGCACGCGATGCCGGGAACCGAGCGCGTCGCGATGCACCTCGAGCCCGGCGCTGCCATATTCGAGCGCGTAGGTCACCGCCTCGACCCGGGCGGGCAATTTGCCGGGCTTGCGCAGCGGCACGAACCCTGTCCCGAGTTCCCACGCGGCGAGGGCCCCGAAGATGAAGCCGCGGGCTTCCATGCCGGCGACCACCTCGACCTCGGCGGCGCGGAACGGCGCCACCAGCGCGTGGACCGTGGCCCTGAGCGCCTCGGCATCGCCCATCAGCGGAGTCAGGTCCCTGAAGATCACGCCGCGCTTCGGGAAGTCGGCGATTGCGCGGACGTAGCTCTTGAGGTCGCTCACGCCGAGGCCTCGCTGACCCGCCACGCGGCCTGGTAGCCGAGCCCGAGCGACAGGATCCGGCCGAGCAGTTCGTCGTACTTGATGCCGGCCGAGCGTGCCGAGCGCGCGAGGTCCTCCTCGTCGGCCAGGTTCGGGTTGGCATTCGCCTCGAGCACGAAGATCGATCCGTCGGCTCTCAGCCGGAAGTCCATGCGCGCGTAGCCAGTCAGATGCAACGCCCGGTACATGCGCTTGGTCAGCCGGCCGAGCTGCGCGACGACCGCCTCCGGCAGGTGCTCGGCTGCGCCGGAGGTAATCCCGTGACGCGCCTGGTAGCGGCGGTCCCACTTGACCTTGCGGGTCGCGATCGGCGCCTGGCCCTCCGGGAGGGACCCGAAGCTCAGCTCCCAGACGGGCAGTACCGTCAGCCGGTCATTGCCGAGGACGCCCACGTAGATCTCGCGACCCTCGATGTACTCCTCGACCAGCGCGTCGCTCTCAGTCTGCTCGTGCACGAAGGCAATGCGTTCCTGGAGGCTCGCCGCGTCCGCGCACACCGAGGCCTGGGCGATCCCGAGCGACGCATCGTCGGTTGCGGACTTCACGAACAGCGGGTAGCGCAGCGTCGCCGGCAGCCGCACGCGCCGGCCGCGCCGGAACACCGCGAACTGCGGCGTCGGGATCCGGTGGTAGGCCAGCAGCTGCTTCGAGAGCACCTTGTCGCGCGACAGCATCAGGCCGCGCGGGTTGCAGCCGGTATAGGGCTGGCGCAGCAGCTCGAGAAAGGCCACGACGTGCTGGTCGTGCTTGACGATGCCATCGAACTCCTCGAGCAGGTTGAACACGATGTGCGGCTGCCACTCCTGGATCGTGCTGCGCAGCTCGGTCAGGCTGTCGAGCAGGCCGATGCAGCGCACCTCGTGGCCGGCACGCTTCAGGTGCGAGACAACGTCGAACTCGGTTCGCCATTCGTCGATCTCGCGCTGCTCGTGGCCCTCGAGACTGTCGGGCGGAATCAGGCTGCCGTGAACCGCGACGAGGATGCGCAGTTTCTTCACAGCATCAGCCGCCGGCCGGCGCTGCGCTCGGCTGCCCGCGCGAGTCGCGTCACCAGCCACTCGGCGTGACGCTGCGTCCGCCGGGTAGCGCCGACGACGTACAGGTCGAGCTCGCCCGCGCGGCGGATCACCGTGCGCATCACCTGGTGAATCAGGTACTCGCTGCAGCCGACGCGGGCCGCAACCACCTGATGCAGCGTCGGGCGCAGCCGCCGCAACAGCGTCGCCGCCCTGAGGCGCGCCCGGCCGGGCTGGCGCGAGAACACCCGTTCGAGCAGCTCGTCCTCCTCGCCGCGGGTCGGCGGGGCGTAGCGCTTCAGCATCGCCGCGTAGTGCTCGCGCAGCGTGCGCGTGTCGTGAGCGAGCGAGTCGATGCGCAGCCGGGTGTGGACCGGTGCCGGCGTGCTACCCACCTCGCGCATCAGGCTATCGACCAGTTCGAGTTTCGCGAGCGCCGGCCAGTCGCGATAGTCGGCGCGCCAGCGCGAGCCCGGCTTCAGCCACACCGCGAAGGTCTCGGCGAAGTCCTCGGTCGGGTGGCTCTGCGCGTACCAGCTGCCGAGGTGCTGGACGTAGCGCCGGCTCCCCGGGCGGGGCCGGTAGCTGTGGGGGTACGGGAGCGAGGCGGGACCGAAGGTATCGCGCCATTGCCGGCGGCGGCGCAGCCGGTAGGCATTGTCGACCGCGTGACCGGCCTCGTGGCGCAGGATTCGCATGAACCAGTTGCGGTTGCCGCCCTCCAGCTCGCGCATCATCCGCCGCTCGAGGCGCCGCAAGCGTGGATGGACCAGGAAGAACGGCAGCGCGAATCCCGGGACGCCGTCCGGCGTGAACCACTCCTCGCCCAGCCAGCAGTGCGGGCGGAACACGATTCCCCGGCGGCTCAGCTCCGCGTACAGGCGGTCCACCAGCGGGGCGAGCGGTGAGCGCTCGAGCGACAGTTCCAGATCGCAGAACCGCACGTCGAGCAGCTCGGCGTCGGTGAGATTGGCCCACCAGTAGCCGCGCCGTGCGCGGCGCGTTGCGGGACGCTCTCGGACCACAATTCCCCCTACTCCGCGGCAATGCGCGCGAGCGCTGCTGCCAACAGCCTGTCGGCACTGCTCCCCAGTTGTCCACCGAGCGCGAGCCCGGCCACCCAGTGCGGTGGCAGGCTCGCCGCCCCGTACAGGGCGCCCGCAAGCTCGCCCACCAGCGCGCCGTTGGCGTCGGCATCGAGGCCGAGGTTCACGACGCTGAGCACAGTATCGCGGTAAGCAGTACCACGGGCCAGAGCCCAGAGCGCAAGTCCGAGCGCCTCGATTGCCGTCCCGTCGGCCACCGGCGTAAAGGCTGCCTCGCGCCAGCTGCCCGCGGCGACAGCGGCGATCTCCCGCCGCAGCGGGCGGCGCTGCCACAGCCCCGGGGAAGGCGTGAAGAACGGCGCGATCAGCTCTGCGCGTGAGGCCCCCTGCAGGGCGCCGGCCACGAGCCCGGCGTAGTAGCGGCAGGCATCGAGGGCGAGCGGGGCCTGGTGGGTCGGGCGCGCACATTCAACCGCGAGTTCAATCGCCTGCTCCGGGTCGGCCAGCGCGAAAGCGGCGGCAATCCCGGCCCGGATCAGCGGTTCCTTGTCGGCCCGGGCGGGGTCGTGGGAGCCGGCGAAGGGCTTGCCACTCCACTGCGCCTGGGCGATCGCCTTGGCAGTCGTCGCCGTGATGCCGATGCACTGGCCGGTCGCGGATCCGTAGCCGTCGCGCTGCCAGCGATGCAGGCGCACGACCAGGTCCTTCGGGTCGAGCCCCCGGCACTCCACCAGGCTCTCCGCCAGCAGCAGCGGTACCGCCGTGTCGTCCGTCCACGCGCCGCGCGGCAGGTCGTAGGGCCCGCCGCCGAGCAGGTCGGCGATCGGCGTGAACGAGCCTTGCCGGCGGTGCTGGACGGGCGAGCCGAGGGCATCCCCGAGTGCCAGTCCATAGACGAGCCCGCGGTAGCGATCCTTGAGCCGGTCGGCCATCTCGGCGCCCGGTGGGGGCGCGTCGGGCGTCGCGGCGATCCCGGAGCGGGGCGCTTCGAGCCAGGCGCGGACGTACGCGACCTGATCGTCCGTCTCCGGTGTCCGCGGCCAGTCGGCGTCCCGCCCGCCCCGATGCCACAGACGGTCGAGCTCGGCGAGCGCATCGCTCCCGCTGCCGAGCCTGCGGGCGAGCAGGCAACCGATGACGGTGCCGGTGCGGCCAATTCCCGCCCGGCAGTGAAGGTACACGCGGTGGCCGGCGCCGAGGGCGGCTTCGAGCTCATCGAGGATCTCGACCATCTGCGCCGGCCGCTGCGGCAGGCCGTGATCCCGGATCGGCCGGCGCGAGTACGTCACCGAGCGATGGTCGTGCCGCTCGCCAGGGACCGGCAGCACGTTGTCGTAGGCCGGCATCTCGTTCGGCCAGGTCAGATCGATGAACCAGTCGATGCCGAGATCCATGAGCGCCGCGAGGCGCGCGCCCGCATAGGCGGGGTCGACGTGCCCCGGATAGGGTCCGGCGAGGAACCGGTCCGGCACGACCCAGTACGTGCCCGGTGGCGGGGTGCCGAGGGACTGGTGAGCGCTCACCCGGCTGACTCGGCCTCCGCCTCGGCCGCCGTCGGCGCTGCGGCGGCACGCCTCGCATCGAGCGCGGCGAAGTCGTACAGCCGCCGGTCGGCAAGCTGCGAGGGCACGACGTCTTTGAGCGCTGCGAACACCGACTCGATGCGGCCCGGGTGTCGCCGTTCCCACTCCCGCAGCATCCGCCCGACCCGCTCGCGCTCGAGCTCTCGCTGCGATCCGCACAGCGTGCAGGGGATCAGCGGGAAGCGCCGGGCGCGCGCATAGCGCGCAATGTCGCGCTCGGCGACGTACGCGAGCGGCCGGATGATGATGTGGCGGCCATCGTCGGACAGCAGCTTCGGTGGCATCGCCTTGAGCTTCCCGCCGTGGAACAGGTTGAGGAACAGCGTCTCGAGGATGTCGTCGCGATGGTGGCCGAGCGCGATCTTGGTGATGCCGTGATCGGCGGCATAGCGGTAGAGCGCGCCACGACGCAGGCGCGAGCACAGGCTGCACATCGTCTTCCCGTCCGGGATCAGCCGCTTGACGACCCGGTAGGTGTCCTGCTCGATCACGTGCCACGCAACGCCGAGCGCGGTCAGGTACTCAGGCAGCACGTGCGCGGGAAAGCCCGGCTGTTTCTGGTCGAGGTTGACGGCGAGGAGCTCGAAGCGGACCGGCGCGCTGCGCTGAAGGGACAGCAGCAGATCCAGCAGCGTGTACGAGTCCTTGCCGCCGGACAGGCACACCATGACCCTGTCGCCCTCGCCGATCATGGCGTAGTCGTCGATCGCCTTGCCGACCAGGCCGCGCAGCTTGGCTCCGAGCCGCTTGAAGCTGCGCGACGGGCGCGTCGCCGCGCCCGCCCGGGCCGCGGCAGTGTCAATCGGCGCGGGATCACTCAGGGTCAGCGCGTGCGGCATCGGCGCGGGCGGCCTCAACGTGGCTCGAGATACTTCGCTTCAAGGTAACGCAGCGCGGGCGCCGCTGACAGGGGTCGGTCGGTGGCGTCCTTGATGAGGTCCTGCACCGTCATCTTCGCGCCCACCGAGTGTACGTGCTCGCGCAGCCAGCCGAAGAGGCCGGCGAAGTCGCCGCGCGCGATCTCCCCGTCGAGGCTCTCGCGCGCGCTGCGCAGCTTCTCCCAGAGCTGGATCGCGATCAGGGATCCGAGCGCGTACGCCGGGAAATACCCGAACTGCCCGACCGCCCAGTGCACTTCCTGCAGGCAGCCGTCGACGTCGGTCGGCGGGCGCATGCCGAGCCGCGTCTGCGCAGCCTCGTTCCAGGCCTCGGGCAGGTCGGCAACGGTGAGCTCGCCGGACAACAGGCGCTTCTCGAGGTCGTAGCGCATCAGCACGTGCGCGGGGTAGGTCAGCTCGTCGGCGTCGGCTCGCAGGAGCCCGCGGTGGACCCGCGTCAGGTGCCGGTACAGGTTCTCGACCTCCCACTCCGGGCCACTGACGCCGTAGTGCTTCTCGAGCAGCGGCTTCACGTACGTCAGGAAAGGCCGGCTGCGGGCGACCTTCATCTCGAGAAGAAGCGACTGACTCTCCTCGAGCGCCATGCCGCGGTTCCGGCCGACCGGCTGGTCGCGCCACTGCGCCGGGAGCCCCAGGTCGTACATCGCGTGGCCGGTCTGGTGCAGTGCCCCGAGCAGACCCTGGAACGGGTCTCCCGCCTCGAAGCGCGTGGTGATGCGGATGTCGCCGGCCATGCCCTCGGTGAACTCGTGCTCGCTCTCATCGAGCCGGCCGCGGTCGAACGGGAAACCGACCGTCTTGAGCACGTCCACGCACAGCGCCCGCTGCTTGGCCGCCGGGAATTTGCCGCTGAGCGGGAGCGAGGGTTTCGCGGCCTGCAGTTCGATCGCCTCGCGCACCAGCGTCGGCAGCCGTCGGGCGAGGGACTTGAACAGGTCGTCGATCTCGGCGCTCGTGACGCCGGGGCTGAATTCGTCGACCAGCGCATCGTACGGGGCGAGGCCGAGGTGCTGGCCGAGCAGCGCCGCGCGGTCGCGGATCAGCTGGACCACCTCGGCGAGGTGCGGGGCGAAGTCGGCGTAGCGGTTCGTGCGCCGCGCCTCGAGCCAGTGGAGTTCGGCGCGGGCGCTCGCCTTGGCAAGCCGCGAGACCAGCGAGATCGGTGTCGCGAGCGCATGGTCGCGTTCCCGGCGCATTTCCCGCAGATTCGCCAGCTTCCAGTCCTCGAGGCTCTGGGAGTTCGCCTGCGCACGCTCGATCAGCCGCGACACTTTGGGAGCGGTCAGGATCGCGTGGCACTCTGTTTCCAGCGCCGCGAGCTGCTCACCGCGCACATCGGCACTGCCGCGCGGCATCATCACAGCGGAGTCCCAGCGCAGCAGCGCGAGCGCCCCGCGGAAAGCGTGCAGGCGCCGGAACTCCTCCTCGAGCTGCTGGTAGGGTGAGGCGGCCATGGGTCCCTGTGTGGACTGACGGCCGCCTCGCTCATCGGTCCCGGCGCCCGCGCGGGCGGGGCCCGACGTCGTTGCAGGCGGTCACCAGGTACACCGTATTGTACCAGCGAGGCCCGATCGCGCCGTCGCGCAAGCGTCTTAAGTTATTGTTTTATATATGGAAAGATAAATTACCCGCGCTTGACAACAACGGGGACCGCACCCGCCCGGGCAGGATGTGGTCACCGGTCAGAAGTAGAGCCGCAAGAGGACTTCTGCGACGCAGGCGGGCTTCGATTCCGCCTCGATTTCGACCGTCATCTCCTCGATCACCTGTATGCCGCCCCTGAACTCCTCGACCGCAACCAGGACCGACCTGCCGCGGATCCGTGCGCCCTCGCGGACCGCGTTCATGAACCTGAGCGTGTTGATCCCATAGTTGATCACGGCCCGCACACCGGGATATGGCACCTGGCCGTCCTCGGCCACGCCGCGCAGCAGTGGGAACAGCGACAGCGTCAGATACCCGTGGGCGATCGTCCGGCGCCAGGGGGATTCGGACGCCGCCCGCTCTGCGTCCACGTGGATCCACTGGCGGTCGCCCGTGGCCGCTGCGAACGCGTCGATCCGCGCCTGGGTGATGGTGAGCCAGTCACTCAAGTGGACTTCCCGTCCGATCTGCTGCTGCAGCGTGGCCCGCGCCTGTTCGATCGCCATGCCGGCGCCTCGGCCGTCGTGGGAGGGGTCGCGATGATACCGAAACCCGGCGGTCCGGGACCCTCAGTGGCGGCCGAGCCAGGCGGCGATCTGCGCCGGAATGCTCCGCGCCCGGCCGCTGACATAGATGCCGATGTGTCCGCCGGAGAAGGCAATCTCCTCGTACTCACGGGTTCCGACGAGCCCGCCGAGCGCGCGCGAAGCCGACGGTGGGACCAGATGGTCTTCGGTCGCGTAGACGTTCAGCACCGGCATCGACAGCTGACCGAGATCGGCCGCCCGGCCATCCAGGACGGTCGTGCCGCGGATCAGCCGGTTTTCCTGGTAGAACCACTTGAGGTATTCGCGAAACGCCTCGCCCGCCTGGTCAGGGCTGTCGAAGATCCACCGCTCCATCCGCAGGAAGTTCTCAAGCTCGCGCGGGTCGTCGGCGCCGTCGACGAGCGCGAGGTACTTCTGCAGCGTCAGGCGGAACGGCATCAGCGACAGGAAGGTGAAATTGAGCAGCTCGCCCGGGACGTTGCCGAAGGTGTCGACCAGCCGGTCGACGTCGACGCCCTGCACCCATTTGGACAGCAGGTTGTCGGGCGTTTGGAAGTCGACCGGCGTCACCATCGTGACGAGTTTCCGGATGCGTCCTGGCTCGAGGCTCGCGTACAGCAGTGAGAGCGTCCCGCCCTGGCACACGCCGAGCAGGTTGATGGGTCCGTGCGCCGCGCCGATGTGCGCGACCGCGCGGTGCAGGTAACCCATCGTGTAGTTCGCGAGCGTCGTGCGACGGTCGCCACGGTCCGGATAGCCCCAGTCGAGCAGGTACACGTCGAGCCCGGCTTGGAGGAGTCCGCGGATCAGCGACCGGTCGGGTTGCAGGTCGAGCACGGTCGGGCGGTTCACGAGGGCGAACACAATCAGCAGCGGCGGCAGGCCGTGCGGCTTCGCACTCGACCGGTAATGGAAGAGCGTGACTTTGCCGTCCGTGTACACCGCATCGCGGGGCGCGGTGGCCAGCGTCACCGGCGGCAGGCTCGCGAGCGTCGCCGCGCTCGCCGCGAGGCGGCGCTGGAACTCCGTGACCTCGCGGTGGAGCGCCTCCGGGTCCGGGATCGAACGGTTCACGGCCGCGGCTTGCGGACTGGCCGACGCACGCGCGGTGCGGCGCGCGCAGCGGCCGGGCTCGCGGGATCCTGCGCAGCTCCCGAAGTCTCGGCCGCGAGTTGTCGCGTGAGGGCGCGCAGCGCATCGTGCAGCCCGTCCACTTCGGCCCGCGTCGGCAGCCCCAGCGCGCGCGCGCCCTGATCGACGAGCTGCTGCTGGCGGGCCCGCTCGGCCACGAACGCGTTCAGCAGGCGCGCCTGCGCGGCGACGAACGCATCCGAGTACGCCGCGTGCTGAAATGCCGCCTCGGCACAGTCGATCCAGCAGTCGAAGGCCGCCCGCAGTGTTGCTGGGGGCGCAGGACCCGCGAGATGCGCGGCGAATTGTGCGGCGGTGTCGCTCGAGATTCCGGCGAGCACCGTCGAGAAGGCTTCGAGCGCCGTGAGCCATTCCGGCCCCGTCCCTGCCGCCTGGGGAAACGTGGGCACCGCCATCCGCAGCAGCCGCTCCCCGAGCGCGCGGAGTTCCGAATTGAACCGCGCGAGATCGACAATGCCCGCCCCGGCGGTGGGCTGGGCGATGCGGCCGTAGTCCTCGGCAAAGCGCCCGAAGGCGGCGCGCGCCGCCTGCAGCCCGGGAAGTCCCGTCGCGACACCGACGTCGGGAACGGCACCCGCAAGCCCCTCGGTGAAGCGGCGCCAGTCGGTGAGCCACGCGTCGGTATCACTCATTGATCTGAAGCCTCTCAAGGCGCCGCGACGCGACATATCGTGCCTGGGACTCGTCGCGACCTCGCGCTCTTTTATTCCGAGAGCGTGCTGTAAGCTACTGTTTGGATAAATATTATCACTCAGTAGTCACGGCAAAGACGTCCCCGGCACAAACCTGTTGCATTGCAAAAAGAATCGGTTATACTGCATCGCAACAAAGCTGTTCACCGGAGTGCCCACCATGACCAAGACCGCTTCCGAAATCAATGCCTTCATCGAGAACTCCCGCAAGCTCGCCGAGCCGATGGCGAAGTTCCAGGAGCTGACGGCCAAGACCACTGAGCGCTTCGCGCGCTACGGCTACGAGACGGCTGGCGATTACCTCAACCTCTCGATCGCATCGCTCAACGCTGCGACCCAGGCGAAGGACCTGCCGGAGCTGCTGAAGAAGCAGGCCGAGCTCGCCAATGCCTACTTCGAGAAGCAGACCCAGCGCTCGCACGATCTGCTGAAGATCGCGGGTGAGGCGCAGGCGAACGTCACGGAGTGGATCGACCAGACCTCTTCCGAGTACACGGCGCGCGCCAAGTCGTCCAAGGCCGCCTGACGAATCCGCGGCTCCGCCGGGATCGCCGGCGGGGCCGCAGACCCTCCCCCCTCGGGACGGTATGGCCTCGTGCCTGCCGTCCCATTTTCTTGTGGTCTCGCCTCGTTTTGCGGTGCAGGGCAAGGCCCGACCGTTGGGGTAAACTCCCCGCCCATGACGAAAGCACGGGTAATCAAGAAGTACGCCAACCGGCGCCTCTACGATGCCTCGCAGTCGCGCCACGTGACGCTCGATGACATCCGCGAGTTCGTCGTCAAGGGCGAGAAGGTCAGCGTCGTCGAGGACAAGAGCGGGGAGGACATCACGCGCCTGATCCTGCTGCAGGTGATCGCCGAGCAGGAGCAGTTCGGCAAGCCCATCCTGTCGACCCAGTTGCTGGAATCGATCATCCGCTATTACGGCAACGGCATGCAGGAGTTCATGAGCCGGTACCTGGACAAGAGCGTGGAGACCTTTGCCAGTCAGCAGGAAGCGCTGCAGACGCAGATCTCGAAGCTCATGGCGAATGCCCCGATGACGACCATGGCCGAGCTGGCCAAGCAGAACCTCGACTACTGGACGCGCATGCAGGAGTCGGTGGCCGCCGCGTTCATGCCGAGAATCCGCACCGGCGCGGGGGATGCCCGCGCCGCGGAGTCGGGCCGCGACGGCCCTTCCGAGGCACCGGCCGACGCGGCGACCGGCACCCGCCGCTAGCGCCGCCGCGGGGCCGGACGTCCGAACCCCGACTTGCGCCTGCGCGCCCCGGCCCGTTTGACAAGCGCCGGCCGCGACTCCGACGATCCCCGCATGACCGATCACGCACTTCTCGGGCCCCAGTACCGGCGGCCCAACCTGCGCGAGTGCCTCGAGAGCCTCACGATCCATGGCCCGCTGGTCTCGATCACGGCCGGCTGGCAGGAGCGCGAAGGCGAGATCGAGGAGCTGCGCGCTCACGTCTCGATGCCGGTCAGCGACCTTGGCCTGTATGCGCGCGCCGAGCACGTACACGCCGCGGATCCGACGCTCGCATCCGCAACCCGGGAGCGGCAGGACCGGCTGCAGGAACTTCAGGACCTCTACCGGGTGCGGCTCGCCGCGCTCATGGGCGCCGTCGCCGAGCTCACCGCTGAGTCCGGCGCCTCCCCGGCGCTCAGGCGCGCGCGCCTGAGCGCGCTCGGTGACGTGCGCCGACTCGACCGGCAGCACCTGATGGCGACGCAACGCGAGCACGGGAACTTCGTCCGCCACTGGCAGCCGGGCCGGCGGCCGAGCCTCGTGCCCCACCTCGAGACACTGCGCGAAGCGATCGAGCGCGCCTCGGCCGTGCTGATCGCCGGCGGTCACGTCGCGGTACTGCTCAACCGGCTGCGGTTGTTCGGGATCGCAACGCTCGCCCGCGGAAAACCGCTGATCGCCTGGTCGGCGGGAGCGATGGCGGTCAGCGACCGGGTCGTGCTGTTCCACGACCGGCCGCCGCAGGGCGCGGCGCACGCCGAGGTCCTCGAGGAAGGCCTCGGCCTGGTACCGGGCGTCGTGTTGCTGCCGCATGCCCATGTGCGGCTCGCGCTTGATGACGCCGGCAGGGTGCGCGAGTTCGCGCGCCGTTTTGCTCCCGCCAAGTGCCTGACGCTCGAGCACGGCAGCGTCCTGCGCTGGCACCGCGGACGCCTCGTCGCTGCGCGCGACGTGCGGCGCCTCGCGAGGTCCGGACGGGTCGCGGACATGCAGGCGTGAGCGGCCCGCTCGCCCAGCTGCTGACCGCCGGCCCCCCGGACGGCGCGGCGCTGGATGCCTTCATCGCCGAGCATGACATTCCGCTCGTGTACCGGGAGGGCGTGACCTTTCTGTACCGCGGCGAGGCCGACGGGGTGTTCCTCAGGATGTTCATCTCGGGGCTGCCCGCCGCGCAGCCGCTCGAGCGCGTCGAGGGCAGCGACCTGTGGCTCTTGAAGCTCAGCCTGCCGGCGGGATCGCGGTTCGAATACAAGTTCGAGGTCAAGCGCGACGGCGCAACCACGTGGATCACCGATCCCCTGAACCCGATCCGTGCAGCTGACCCCTTCGGGGTCAACTCGGTGTGCCAGGGATTCGGCTACCTGCCGCCCGAATGGACGCTGCCCGACGGCAGCGCGCGCGCGGGCAGTTTCGAGGAATTCGCGATCGACTCGCGCCATCTCGGCCGCCGTCCGGTGCAGCTGTACCTGCCGGCACGGTTCAGGCGTACCCGCCGCTATCCGCTGCTCGTGCTGCACGACGGCACCGACTACCTGCGCTACGCCGGGCTCAAGAGCGTGCTCGACAACCTCGTTCACCGCCTCGAGATCCCGCCGCTGATCGTCGCCTTGATCGACTCGCCGGACCGGCTGCACGAGTACGTGGGTCTCGATGCGCACGCTGATTTCCTGGTCGAGGAGCTGGTGCCCGCCGTCGCGGCCCGCGTGCCTCTCGACCCCGATCCCGCCGCCCGCGGTGCGATGGGCGCGAGCCTCGGAAGCGTCGCTTCGCTGCACGCCGCCTGGCGCCACCCGGGCAGCTTCGGGCGGCTGCTGCTGCAGTCGGGCTCCTTCGCCTTCACCGACATTGGCGAGAACCGCCGCGGCCCGGTGTTCGAGCCGGTCGTCCGGTTCATGAACGCCTTCCGCGCGCGGCCGGGACGGCCGGCCGAGCGGATCTACGTCAGCTGCGGGATCTACGAGTCGCTGATCTACGAGAACCGCTCGCTCGTGCCGCTGCTGACCGAGCACCGGATGCAGGTCCGCTACGAGGAGGCGCGCGACGGCCACAACTGGCAGAACTGGCGCGACCGGCTGCGGGCAGGGCTTACGTTCCTGTTCCCCGGACCGCTGTGGATGGTGTACGAATAGAGCCCTTGTCGACGGGGGGATTGCCGTGGGAGACGTGACGCGCCGTATCGGGCTCTCGCTCGGGGCCGACATCTGCTGGCCGCGCTGCTACGAGCAGATCCTCGCGCGGCTCGACCTCAAGATCCCCTGGCAGGGCGATACGCTGCGCTTTGCGGCCGAGCGCGTCACGATCGAGCCTTTCGACCTGAAGCAGCCGTGCCGCTACGACCTCGTCGTCGACCGGCTGACCCACTGGTATCACACGAGCCGCGAGTGGATAAAAAAGGCCGTCATCAAGGACGGCCTGTACGTTTTCAACAACCCCTGGTCGATCCAGGCCAACGAGAAGCACACGACCTATGCGGCGATGATGCGGCTCGGCCTCAAGATCCCCGAGACCTGGATGGTGCCGCCGAAATCCTACGAGACGAGCGCGGACTTAAAGCCCACGCTCGAGCGCTACGCGCAGCTGTTTGACATCGGCGCGATCGGCGCGCGGCTCGGCTACCCGCTGTTCATGAAGCCCTATGATGGCGGCGGCTGGGTCGGGGTCACAAAGATCGACGACGAGGCGGCCCTGCGGGCCGCCTACGAGACGAGCGGCACGAAGATCATGCACCTGCAGGCGGGCGTGATTCCCTACGACCGCTTCGTCCGCTGCATTGGCCTCGGGCCCCAGACCCGGGTCGTGAACTACGATCCAACGGCACCGCTCCATGACCGCTACCGGATGGATCGCGAGTTTCTCTCCGCTCCGCAGCAGGCGGAGCTCGAGGCGATCACGCTGACGATCAACGCCTTTTTCGGCTGGGACTTCAACTCGTGCGAGGCGTTGCTCCGGGGCGAGGACTGGCATCCGATCGACTTCGCCAACGCCTGTCCCGACTCGCAGGTGACCTCGCTCCACTACCACTTCCCGTGGCTGGTGATGGCCAATTTGCGCTGGTCGCTCTACTGCGCGGCCACGCGGCGGCGGATGCGGCAGAACCTCGACTGGCAGCCGTTCTTCGAGGCCGCCGAGCGCGAACGGTCCTATGCCGCGCGGCTCGCGGCCTTCGCGCGTCTCGCGCGGGCGCACTTCGAGACCGACCGGTTCCTCGAGTTCTGCGCGACACACTTGAAGCATCTGGACGCGGTGGCCGACGAGTTCTTCGGCACCGCCGCCGCCCGCGAGGCGGTGCGCGCCAAGGTCGAGGCGCTCTACCCGGTGCACGAGATCGACCAGTTCACGGAGCTGTTCTTCAGTCGCATACAGCAGTGGCGGCAGGATGCCGCCCGCCGGCACGGACCCTGACCATGCACAAAGAGTACTGGAGCTGGGATTCGCATCGGCTGCCTGAGACCGCACGCGTCGTTCGCTGGGGTCACTTCGGAACGCCGCTGGTGCTGTTCCCGACTGCTGGCGGTGATTTTGAGGAGGTCGAGCGCTTCAGGCTGATCGGCGCGGTCGAGGGCCTGATTGAGGCGGGCCGAGTCAAGGTCTACTCGATCGACAGCGTCGCCGGCAAGCACTGGCTCCGGGGCACCGACTCGCCGGACTACTGCTCCAGGGTGCAGAACGGCTACGACGCGTTCGTCTACCACGAACTCGCCCCGCTCATCCGTCACGACTGCCAGTCGCCTGGCATCGAGATCCTGACGGCGGGCGCCTCGATCGGCGCCTTCAACGCGGTCGCGACCGTGTGCCGCCACCCGGACGTGTTTCGGCTCGCGATCGGCATGAGCGGCACCTACGATCTGTCGAATTACCTGCACGGGCGCATGAACCTCGACTTCCACTACTGCTCGCCGCTCCACTACCTGCCCGGACTCGGGGAGGGCCCGCAGCTCGCGCGCCTGCGCGGGCGGTTCATCGTGCTCCCGACCGGCCAGGGCAAATGGGAGGCTCCCGGCGAGTCCTGGCAGCTCGCCGAGCTGCTCGGTCAGAAGCGGATCCCGAACCGGGTCGATCCGTGGGGCCAGGACTGGGATCACGACTGGGGCACCTGGCGGGCGATGCTGCCGAAGTACATCGAGGAATTCGCATGACGAGGATGCGCTGTGTTGATTTCCGCACCGCTCCGGCGCCTGTCGATGCGCCGATCGATCCGGCGAAACTGATCGCCGGGGAGCCGCAGCCGAGAGTGGACAATCGCTACTCGGATCCCTCGCAGCAGTTCCATTGCGGCATCTGGACGAGCCGGCCCGGCAAGTGGCGCGTCAGCTACGCCGAGCACGAGTTCTGCCACCTGCTCGCGGGCCGCGTGCGCCTCACGGGTGAGGACGGGAGTGTCGCCGAGTTCGGTGCCGGGGACGCCTTCGTCGTGCCGGCGGGGTTCGCTGGCACGTGGGAGACGCTCGAAGCGGCGCGCAAGTACTACGCAATCTTTGAGCGGAGTACCTAGTCGATCACCGGTTTCCCGGATAGCTTCCAGTCACTCAGACGAACGATGCGTCCGATCGGCCTGGCGGCTCGCAGATACCGTGCGTCAGCCGTGATGAACATACCGCCGTCCGTTTCCAGAGCGACGGCGTGATAGAGCGTATCGAACAGATGTTGCCCGAGATCGATCGCGAGCTGGCACGCACGCCGTAGCACAGCCGGCTCGTCGGTCGCAGGGAGATCGAGCGCCCGCAGCAGCGTGACATCCTCGACCGCTGTTGCGGGACTTAGGCGCGCGAGCACTGCCCCGGTTTCGAGCAACCAGTGAGGTGGCTGCAGGACCGCGATCTCACCGGCGACGACAGCGCGCATGAGCGCTGCGGCGCGCTCGGTGTCGGCCTCCCGGCCAGGATCGGCGAGGAGCCACTTGAGGACCACGCTGGCATCGACCACGGCAATCACGGTCGGCTAGCCACTCGCGCCTTGCGCACGCTGCCGGCGGAGCTCTGCGGCCGGTCGTGGCGGCGGGCCGTCAGCGCCTCAAAAAGCGCCTCTCGCTGCTTCCGCTGTTTCAGCTCCATTACCGCGCGCTGCATCAGCTCAGCGATGATCGCGCTCTTGTTACGCCCGGAAAAGGCACGGTCGAACGCCGCTTTGACCTTCTCCGGGACACTGATATTGATCGTGCTCATCGCCACTCCAATTGTTGAAGATTTCTACAACGCTAGTCTACCGCCGATGCAGGTGCGGTCAACACCCGAGGCCCAATGTCGAGGTACGCCCGAACCGGCGGTCGCGTGCCTGTGCCACTGCGACCCGCGCGACGCCGGTACTTGCTACCCAGCAAGAGGACCTGGCGTCGCGCGCTATCCGGTTGGGGTGCGCCGACCGGCGTGGTGCCGACTAGCTCGCATTCGCCCGCACTCGGCTGGGACGTCCGCCGTGCGCCCTGCGTTGGCTCGGCGACGAGCCATCGTCCTCACCACGGCGTCCACGGCCGTTCCGATGACACCAATCCGATCCTACCTGATGACGCTGGCCGCCTGGCCGTGTGCCGAGCCAGAAATCCTCGGCTGGGTCACAGACCGTGGACACGCGCCTATGCTTTGCTACACTCCAATATGGTCAATGCCCTACAGGTGCCGGGTTTGAGCAGAACTGGTCCGACGCTGGCGGCGCTCGCAGGCGCCATGTTCTTGCTGACGAGCCCGGTCTGCCGTGCGGTCACCGCGGACGGCAATGACGTGCATGCCGCCCCGGCCGCGACCGACGTGGTCGGAACGCCCGCGGATGCGGCCAAGGCCCCGGCACGGCGCGTGCCCAGCCATCGCGCGCGCACCGGCCCCGCAGGGCCGGCGCTCAGGTCCGGCGCGGCACTGATCATCGATGAGTCAACCTCCGCGGTCCTGTTCGCGAGGCACGCCGACCTCGCAACGCCAATCGCCTCGATCACCAAGCTCATGACCGCGCTCGTCGTCCTCGAGGCCAACCAGCCGCTCAACGAGGAGCTCGAGATCTCCTCCGACGACCAGAAGCTCGGCAAGTCGAACATCTCGCGCCTCGTGGTCGGCACGCGGCTCAGCCGCGGCGACCTGCTGCACCTCGCGTTGATGTCGTCCGAGAACCGGGCGGCCAATGCGCTCGGGCGCAATTACCCGGGCGGTCTGCCGGCATGCGTGGCAGCGATGAATGCGAAGGCACGTTCGCTCCGCATGACGAGCGCGCACTTCGTCGAACCGACGGGCCTCTCGAGCGACAACGTCGCGAGCCCGGAGGATCTCTCGAAGCTCGTGATCGCCGCCTCGCAAAGCCCGACGATCCAGTCGTACTCGACTGACAGCCGGTACTTGGTGGCGATCGGGCGGCAGGTGGTGGAGTTCCGGAACACCGACTCGCTCGTCTCGAGCCCGAGCTGGAACATCGTCGTGCAGAAGACCGGCTACATCGCCGAGGCGGGCCGGTGCCTCGTGATGAAGGCGATGATCGAGGGCCGGTCCATTGTGATCGTGTTGCTCGACTCCGTCGGCAAGCACACGCGCTTTGCGGACGCGCGCCGCGTCAAACGCTACCTCGAGTCGCGCCTCACGGCCGAGGCGCTGCGCGCGGCGACCGGTAAGGCCTGATCGAGACCGTCCGGGGCGCCTGCCCCGGCTGTTCCGCGCGGCCGGTCAGTCTCCGGCACGCCGGCGCCTCCGGCTAAGGCTTCCCCGCCACGATCGCCTGCCAGTTGAGGATCGCATTCCACAGCAGCCGCTGGTCGCCGCGATTGAGGTCTCGGTGCAGCGGATTGAAGTTGAACGCGACGACGTGTCCTTTGCCGACCGGCATGTCGAGGATCGCCGGGCGCCCGATCAGATTCGCCTCGCCCCACGCCTGGCCACTGACGAGGAGCGGCGCGCCGTCGCGGTCGCCCCATTCGAGGACGACGCCGCTCGGATCGATGGGGCCGTCGAGGCAAGTCGTGCAGTAGGCCGCCCGCAGCCAGCGTCGCGGGACGGCATACAGCGGGTAGTTCTGGCGGAACACGTGCGTGCGGGAGGGGTAGCCGTAGGCGAGCGGGTGCTCCGGCCGGGCAAAGGACACCCGCAGGTGCGCGCCGGGGGTCCTCGTCGCCGTCGCCTGCGAGGCGGCCGCCGCCTCTGCCCCGCCGCCGGCGCTGCTGCGCGGCACCCCGCCCGCATCGCGGCGCACGCCGCGGACGATTCCGCCCTCGAGCGCGAGCATCGAGCCGCTACCCAGCGTCACCAAGAGTCCGCCCTGCTCGACGAACTCCTGAATCCGCGCCACGCCCTCCCAGCCGATGCCCCCGGTGATGTCATCGGAGGCCGCCGGCGTCCCGTGACTCGGGGTTGTCGGCGTCTTCTTGAACGGCATCGGCCCCCAGGCCTTCGGTATGCCGTGGATCTGCTCGGCGAGCTCCAGATCGACATTGCCGTAGAGCAGCACGTCGTACCGGTCGCGGAGCTTGCCCGCGCGGATATCCTCGTCGCGGACATAGACGTAGGGAACATGCCGCTGATCGAACGAGTAGCGGATCCAGCCGATCGAATCGGTATCCGCCCAGGGCACCCACACGCCGAGGCGCGGTGCGCGGGCGGCGTGGCGCGGGACATCGGGCAGCGAGCCCGTCGCGACAAAGCGAAGGCCTAGCGCCTTGCCGGTATCGTCGAGCCGGTCGGTGAGCCCCGGGCGGGACGGGAGGATCCAGGAGCCCGCCGGGAAATTCGTGCCGCCTGCGTCGAACGCGCGCTCTGCAATGTCGAGCTCGGCATTCGCCAGGCGGTAGCGCGCCTCGAGGAGCCCCTCCTGCCCCGTGTCCGCGAGCAGAAACGCAGCGCCGCTGCCGCTCACGCCGCCCGGCGGGCGCGGCGCCTCTGCGAGCGGAACGAGCGCCGAGCGGCGCACGGCGGGATCCGACGTCGGGACAACACTCAGGTGGTAGTGGGCGGGGAGCTCCCAGGAGATGTCGTCGTACGGCTCGCCGGCATCCTTCGGATAGGACTGCGGGCTCAGCAGGTCGACCGCATAGTTTCGGTACGGCTGGTCGAGCCTGACGACGTAGGTGCCGGACGGGAAGGACCCGTCGGCGAGCACCACCGGCTCCGTCGCGCGGTGCACCTCGATCCGCTGGGCGAGCAATCGCGCGACGAGCGCGGCGACCCGCGCCGGGTCTCCCTGGTCGTCCGGGATCAGGTACGCATAGGGCGGCCCGTCGAGTCCGGCGCGCCAGGAGTTGTAGCTCTTGCGGTAGAAGTTGCCGAGAAATTCCTTCGAGTGCGCCGCGACCTCATCGAGCGCCGCGAGCGCGCCGGTCTCGTTGTAGTTGACCGTATCACGCGCTGACCAGAGGAACGGCGTGCTCGGCGCCGGAACGAGCCGGTACCACTCGCGCGTGGTCTCATCGGGCGGTGCGGTCCGGAGCATCGTCTCGGCGCTGCCGTTACCAAAGGTCTCGTAACCCCGGCCGATCGCGTTGTGGTTCATCGCGACCGAATCGGAGTACAGGTGCGAGAACCCGTCACCGAAATACCAGGTCGACACGCCCGGCATGCCGAGTGCGGTCAGCGCCTCGACCTCGTGGAAGCCGAGCTCCAGGAACTCGGTGTAGGTGATCGGGTCGATGTTCGGGTTGTAGGGCCCGGTCCCGTTCCAGCTCGTCAGCAGCGCCACCGCCTCGTGCAGGTCGTGGACGATAGTCGGATGCCACTCGTGGAACATCCGGTGCACCGCCTTGGTCGTCTCGTGAGTCTGCTGGTGCGCATCGCGATTGATGTCGACGTAGGCGTACTTCGACCAGTAGGGCGGCGCCTGCCGCGGGAGACTCGCGTAGTCGGTCTTGCCCTTGAGGAAGCGGTAGTACCACTCGACCTGCTTGTCGCGGCCGTCGGGGTTCGAGACCGGGTTGATGAGCACGACCAGGTTTTCCCGGATGCGCCGGATCATCGGCTGCTCGGAGACCGCGAGCCGGTACGCAAGCTCCAGCATCGACTCGGTCGTGCCGGTCTCGTCCGAGTGCGGTCCGGCATTGAAGTAGTAGATCGGGCGGCCGCTCGCGATCAGCGATTGAGCGGCAGCCGCGTCGGTCCGGCGGGGGTCGGCCAGTGCTGCGGTCGTGGCCTTCAGGCGCGCAAGCCCAGCGATCCCGGCCTCATCAGCGATCGCCACCATCACGATGTCGCGCCCTTCCTCCGAGCGCCCGATCGTAAAGTAACGCACGCGCGGCGAGGCTGATGCGAGCGCACGGCAGTACGCGAAGGCTCTAGCCGAGTCAGCCAGCTCGCCCGGAGCGCCCGGGATCCGGTGCAGGAATGCCCGTGGCGAGGGCACGCGAGTCGACGCAGGCAGGTAGGCCACCCACGGCGACAGGAACCGCGCCTCGGTCGTCGCGCGCGCAATCTCCTCGATCGAGCCCGCCTCCGCCGTGTCCGGGCCGGTGTCGAGGCCCGCGCCCTGGCTGGCCGAGCCGACGAGGCCGAGCAGCGCAAGCACAGTTAAGCGGACCTGCATGTGCCGATATCCCCGCAGCGGCCGTCCCGAGAGCCCGAGTCTAGCGGGCAACGCGTCCGGGCTGCTCGCCGTCCTTTAGGTGATCGCACGCCGCCCACGCCCGTGGTACCGCGGCGTGCCCGCCGCATGGGTTGGTTATACTGGAAAAGTTGTGCCGTACAGAGTCCTGTTCGTCACCGCCGAGTACGCGCCGCTCGCCAAGACCGGTGGTCTTGCGGACGTATCGACGGCCTTAAGTCGCTATCTGCACGCGCGCGGCGACGACGTTCGCGTATTTGTGCCGCTCTACCGGCGGATCGCTGAACAGCGGTTCGACAGAGCGCCGGTCGAGTTCCTGCAGAACCTGTCGCTGACGCTCGGCGCCGAGGAGTACCGCTACTCGGTCGTCACGGGCCTCGCGCCGGGCTCGGACCTGCCGCTCTATTTCATCGACTGTCCGGCGCTCTATGACCGGCCGGGCGTGTACACGGCAGACGCGGACGAGCATCGGCGGTTCATCGTGCTGACCCGAGCGGCGCTCGAATGCAGCCAGCGCATGGGGTTTGCTCCCCACCTACTGCACTGCAATGACTGGCACACGGCGTTCGGGCCGCTGTTCCTGCGCAGCCTGTACGCGTGGGACCGGCTGTTCAGCGCGACGCGCTCGGTGCTCACGATCCACAACATCGGCTACCAGGGCGTGTTCCCGGCATCCGACGTCGCTGCCCTCGGCCTCGGCGAGGCACGCGGGCTCCTGCACCAGCAGGACCTGGCGGCCGGGCGGGTCAACTCATTGCTTCACGGCGTCCTGCACGCCGACCTCGTCACGACGGTGAGCCCGACCTATGCCCGCGAGATCTGTACGCCGGAGTACGGGGCCGGCCTCGACGGGTTCCTGCGCGTGCGCAGCGATGAGGTGGTCGGGATCCTGAACGGCATCGACTACGAGGAGTGGAATCCCAAGGTCGACAGCTATCTGCCGTACCACTACTCGCGCGACCATATGGCTGGGAAGGTGGCCCTCAAGCGCACGCTCGCCGACCGGCTGCGGCTCGAGACCCGCCCCGGTACGCTGCTCGTCGGCCTCATCAGCCGCCTGGTCGCGCAGAAGGGCATCGAGCTCTTACCCCCGGTACTGCCGGAGCTGCTCGGCTCCGGCGCCATCAACCTCGTCGCGCTCGGCAGCGGCGAGCCGGAGCTCGAGGAGGCGCTCACCGCGCTCGAGCGCGCGTTCCCGGGGCGCGTGATGTACCACTGCGGCTACAGCGACGAGCTCGCGCACTGGATCGAGGCGGGCTCGGACGCATTCGTGATGCCCTCGCGCTACGAGCCCTGCGGCCTCAACCAGATGTACAGCCTGCGCTATGGGACGGTACCCGTCGTGCGCCGGACGGGCGGGCTCGCGGACTCGGTCACGCCCTACTCACCGTCGACCGGGACCGGGACGGGGATCGTGTTCGACCACTTTGATGCGAGCGCGCTGCGCTGGGCCCTGATCACGACCGTCGCACTGTTCGCGCACAAGCGCCACTGGCAGCGCCTGGTCGCGAACGGCATGGGAGAGGATTTCTCGTGGCAGCGCCAGGGCGCACTCTACATCGATCAGTACCGGCGACTGGTGGGGCCGGACTGACCGCGACGCGGCGAGGACGGCCCTGATGAACGTGATCCTGATCGAGCCGGCGTTTCCCCACAACCAGCGCGAGTTCGCGCGCGGCCTCGCGGCCGCCGGTGCCCGGGTCATCGGCATCGGCGAACGCCCGCTGGCGCACCTCGACGAGGAGCTCGCTCGCTGGCTGACCCATTACGAGCAGGTCTCCTCGGTCGTCGACGAGCGTGCGCTGCTCGCGGCCGTGCGCCGGGTTGAGCAGCATGGCCACATCGACCGTCTCGAGGCGACGATCGAGGCCCACATCCTGGCGGCGGCCGCGGTGCGCGAAGCGGCCGGCATTCCCGGTACGTCCGTCAGGACCGCCTGGCTCTGCCGCGACAAGCCCGCGATGAAGGAGGCGCTGCGCAGTGCAGGCGTCCCGTGCGCCCGCTCGGCCGGCGCCGAGACGCAAGCGGCCGCCTGGGAGTTTGCCGCCCGAGTCGGTTACCCGCTGATCGTCAAGCCGCGCGCCGGCGCAGGTGCCGCCGGAACGGCGCGTATCGACACCGCAGCCGCGCTCGCCGCCGCGCTCACTGCAGCCGGAGTCGGCCGCGGCGGCTCGGTCGCGCTCGAGGAGTTCATCGAAGGCCACGAGGGCTTCATCGACACGATCTCGATTGAGGGCGAGGTGGCGCACGAGTTCATCTCGCACTACTACCCGGGCGTGCTCGTCGCGATGCGCGAACGCTGGATCTCGCCGCAGATCATCGCAACCAACCGGATCGATGCGCCCGGGTACGCCGAGGCGAAGGCCATGACCCGCCGCGTGATCAGGACCCTGGGTATCGGGACGTCGGCGACGCACATGGAATGGTTCGCGGGACCGAAGGGCCTCAGCTTCTCGGAAATCGGCTGCCGGCCGCCAGGCGTCGGCCAGTGGGACGTGTATGCGGCAGCGAACGAGTTCGACATCTACCGCGAGTGGGCGATGGCGATCCTGTACGGCCGTCCGGAGCAGCGTCCGTCGCGGCGATTTGCCTGCGGCATGATCGCATTGAGACCCGACCGCGACGGACGGATCTCAGGCTACGACGGTGTCGACGAGGTCCACGCCCGGTTCGGTGAGTGGATCGTCGCCTCCCACCTGCCCTCGGCCGGGACGCCGACGCAGCCGGTCGAGGCGGGCTACATGGCCAACGCATGGATCCGGATCAGGCACCCGGATTACGATCACCTGCGCTTCATGATGAGCACGATCGGCGAGACGCTCAAGGTGCGCGCTGATTGATCGGCAGGCTGCCGCGCTGATCGAACGGAATCGAGCGCAGGAACGTGAGGTCCGTCGTGACCTTGCCGACGAGCCGGTAGTCGAGCGGATGGGCGCTGTCCTTGAGCCGCGGCAGAATCTTGAACAGCGTGGTCGCGAGGTTCGTCGTCACGAGCGTATCGAACTCGGCCTCGCCCAGCGGCGGCACCGAGAAGGCCTCTGCGCTCGTGCCGGACCCGAAGTTCTCGCCGCCGAGCTCGATCGTGAAACTGAGGCCACGGACCGGAAGCGCCCGGTCGTTCGGGTTGTGCACCCGGATCCGAACGCGGAACCGCTGCTCCATCAGCTGCGCCTGCTCGACCTCGACGCCGACGACCGACAGCGTCGGGCGCTCAAATGACGGAGCGAAGAGCGCGCAACCGCTCGCGCCGAGCGTCAGTGCCGCGAACATCGTCAGCGTCGCGCGGCGTGTCACGCGCATCTCCCGGGACCTTGGCGCCCCCGATCTTGCCACGTCCGGGCGCGCGCGCGACGCGCATCTGTCGCCCGGTGCGTACATCCGCTGACCCGCCTCACGCACGCCCGTACAGCCGGTTCCAGCGCAGGCAGCGCGCAGTGAGACCCTCCGGCACGTCCGGCCAGGCGAACTTCCATGCCCAGTTATCGGCGGTCGTGCCGGGCGTGTTCATCCGTGCCCAGCGGCCGAGCTCCAGCAGGTCCTGCATGGGCACGACGGCGAGGCCCGCGACCGAGGCGAGCACCGTGCGAGTGAGCGCGCGCACGACGTCGGCCGGCGGGGCTCCCACGTAGTCGGCGACGAGTTCTCCCACGCGCAGCTCGAGGCCCGCGTACCAGCCGGCCGTCGTGTCGTTGTCATGCGTGCCGGTGTAGGCGATAGAGCGCGGCGCCCAGTTGTGTGGCAGGTGCAGGTTGGTCGGATCACCATCAAACCCGAACTGGGCAACGCGCATGCCAGGGAGCCCGAACCGGTCGCGCAACCACTCGACCGCGGGCGTGATGACGCCGAGGTCCTCGGCGATGAGCTCGCGGCCACCGAACACCTCGCGCGTGCGCGCAAGTAGCCGGGCGCCCGGCGCACGGCGCCATTCGCCCGCGGCGGCGGTCGGCGCGCCGGCCGGAATCGCCCAGTACGACTCGAGACCGCGGAAGTGATCGATCCGGACCAGATCAAACAACTCGAACTGGCCGCGCAGCCGCTCGATCCACCACGCGAAGCCCGTGCGCTCATGCTCCTCCCAGCGATACAGCGGGTTACCCCACAGCTGGCCGTCCTTGGCGAAGTAATCCGGCGGGACGCCGGCGACCGCGGTCGGCCGTCCTGCCGCGTCGAGCTGGAACAGCTCGGGGTGGGCCCATACCTCGACGCTGTCGGGCGCCGGATAAATCGGGATGTCACCGAACAGGTGCACGCCTCTGGCGGCGGCGTAATCCTTGAGCGCACCGTACTGAGTGCGGAAGAAGTACTGTCCCGCCTCGGCCTCGGCGATCGCCTCGGCGAGCCGGGCCCGCGCCGCCGCGAGCGCGACGGGATGCCGCTGCCGCAGGTCCTCGGGCCACTGCCACCACGGACGGCCGCGCTGCTCGGTCTGGATGGCCGTGAACAGCGCGTAGTCGGCAAGCCACTCTCCCTCGCGCGCGACGAAGGCCTCGAGCGTCTCGGATGCTTCGCCACCCCGCGCGCGGAGCCGGCGCCCGGCGAGCCTGATCAGCGCGTGCTGCGCGCGGCCGGCAAGCTCCTCGCTGCCAATGAGGCCCGCCTGCGCGAGTGCAGCGAGATCCACGAGCCCGGGATCCCCGGCGTGGCTGGAGCACCCGAAGTACGGCGAGCAGCCGGCGGCGACGGGCCCAAGTGGCAGCAGCTGCCAGATGGAGAATCCCCCCGCCACCAGCCAGTCGACGAAGCTGCGCGCCGCCTGCCCGAGCGCACCATGGACCGCATCGGGGAGCGAGGTTGCATGCAGCAGCACGCCGGCCCGGCGCCGGTCGAGCACCTGCAACGCCGGCGCACTCATCCGCGGCGCGCGAGCGACGCCGGGCCCACCATGCGCGCGGCGATCGTGAGCCCGAGGTCCGACGGCGCCGCCTCGCCAAGGAGTGCATACAGGTTGCCGAGGTGGCGGCGATAGAGCGCATCGACGCTCGCGACGCTGTCCTCGTCATGGCCGGCGTCGACCCACGTCGCCCAGTCGGAACCTTCGAGAACGCCGAGCTGGTATTCCGCCGCGAGCTGGCGCCCCTCCTCGAGGTTGCCTTCGACCACGACCTGGTCGAACACGCGCTTCGCCTCGCACAGCAGCTCCCAGACGCGGTCTTTGGCGGTCGACCCGATCCACTCCCGGAACCTCTCGCGCCGCGCGCTGCCGGCGGCGAGTCCGACTAGGGCGAGGCGCCCGGGGATCGCTGCGAGCGCTGCCGAGAACGTCGTGAGCTCAACCAGAGGATGGTCGGCGAGCCTTCGGCACAAGGTCGAGAGACACAAGGGGCGGTCGTCGCTGGCCTCGGCCCACGGCTGCTCGGCGCCGACGACGATGCTGACGATCCGGGCGGGGTCACCCGCGTAGCCCCGGGCGAGATCCTCGAGCCGTGCAACGACACCCTCCGCGACCGCTGCGCCGGCTCCGGCCGCGGGCACAGTGGTCAGGAGCGCGGCCAGGGTCTCGTCGCCGAAGAAGCAGCCGAGCCGGTTCCCGGCGATTCCCCACGGGCGGTGCGCCGGGGACGGATCGAGCACAGCAGTCACGGGCTCGAGAGTGGAGCGCAGCGCGTCCGCGCCGCTCGCGCACCAGGAGAAGCCGAAGGTCTCGAGCAGCGCCGCGGTGCCCATGTCGAGCGCGCCGTTCGCCGGCCAGCAGCCACTCGGACGCACGCCAAAAGTCCGCGTAAATGCCTGAACGGCGCGCGCGAGGTGCCAGCGGGCGCGGCCACTTCCGCCGGGATAGGTGGCCTGCTCCGGCAGCACTGCGCCGGGATCAGACGGGCACGGTGCGCCGACATCCAGTAGCAGCGGCACCACCGGGTGACCCCAGGGCGAGACCGCGAGCTCGATCTGCCCGTTGCCCAGCAACCGCCTGAATCGCGGCACGAGGCCACCAAGCGCGTCGTAGATGGCCTCGACGAGCGTGCGCCGGTTGAAAGCGGTGAAGCCACCGGCCCGCGTGGTGAGCCCCGCAATTCGCGAATCGCCCCGACGCAGAGACTCACCGCACGACAGCAGGTGGCACCAGACCACCAGGTCCTCGAGGTCTCCCGCATCGAATTCGTCAGTCGGGCCGGCGGGCCGGACGCCTGAGGAGATCCCGGCGCACCATCGGCGCGCGCGCTTCAGGAGCGCGCGGAACGGCCGGGAGGCGGCGCCGGCCCGCTCGGGGCTCGCCGCGAGACACATACGCACGAGGAACGCCCAGTCCGCCGGATCCGACGGAACCCCGTCGGCAAGCGCTGCGAGCAGCCGGTCGGGGATCGTCCGGCCCGTGCTGAGCCATCCGGCGAGCGCTGCAACGTAGGCGTCGAGCTGCTCGAGCAAGAGCGGTGAGACACTGACGACCGCGGTCGCGCCGGGCACCATCTCGAAGTGGTGGGCCAGCTCGCCGTAGTCCCGCAGGGCATATAGGTACACCCACGGCAGGACGAACTCCCCGCTCGCCAGGTCCCGGTAGCACGGCTGGTGCAGATGCCAGCACAGCACGACCCGGAGCCGGCCGGTCTCGCGGGCCGCGACGCCGGGATCCGCGGTGCGCGCGGTCAACCCGGTGCCCGGAGCATCTCGGGCGTGACCAGCACGACCCCGCGCTCCGTGACCTCGAAGCGGCCGGCGTCGGCCGCGAGATCGACGCCGATGCGCGTGCCATCCGGCACCATGCAGCCCTCGTCGAGTATGGCCCGCTGGATCACGCAGTCGCGGCCGACGGTGACCTCCGGCAGCACCACCGAGGTGTGGACCACCGAGCGCTCCTCGACATGCACGTCCGAGAAGAGCAGCGACTGCCGCACCAGAGCGCCCGAGATGATGCAGCCGCCCGCCACCAGCGAGTTGATCGCCGTGCCGCGCCGCCCGTCCTCGTCGAGCACGAACTTGGCCGGCGGACGCTGCAGCTGATAGGTCCAGATCGGCCACTCCTCGTCGTAGATGTTGAGCTCGGGATCCACGTACACGAGCTCCATGTTCGCCTGATAAAAGGCATCGAGCGTGCCGACGTCGCGCCAATAGGCCTGGGCGCGCGTCCGGACGTCCTGGAACGCATAGGCGAACACCTGCAGCTGCGCCAGCGCAGCCGGGATGATGTTGCGGCCGAAGTCGTGCTGCGAGTCCTCGCGTACGGCATCCTCGCTCAGCAGCTTCTCGAGCAGGCGCGCGTTGAACACGTAAATGCCCATCGAGGCGAGAGTCGTGTCCGCACGGCCCGGTATCGGCGCCGGGTTCGCCGGCTTCTCGGTGAACTGCACGACCCGGTTCCATTCGGTGACCGAGAGTACCCCGAACTCGCGGGCGCTCGCGACCGGTACCTCGACGACGCCGACGGTGATGTCGGCATTCTTCTCGACGTGGTAGGCGATCATCGGACCGTAGTCCATCTTGTAGATGTGATCGCCGGCGAGCACCAGCACATGCTTCGGGCGGTGGGCGCGGATGTACTCGAGGTTCTGAAAGACCGCATCCGCTGTCCCGCGGTACCAGATCGGCCCGGTCTGCTGCTGCGCCGGGACGACGTCGACGAACTCGCCGAACTCACCGCGCAGATACCCCCAGCCGCGCTGCACGTGCTCGATCAGCGACTGCGCCTTGTACTGCGTCAGGACCGCGATCTGCCGGATTCCGGAATTCACGCAGTTGGACAGCACGAAGTCGATGATCCGGAACTTGCCACCGAAGGGCATCGCGGGTTTGGCGCGGCCTGTCGTCAGCTGTTTGAGGCGCTCGCCGCGCCCGCCGGCCATGATGATGGCGAGTGTGCCGCTCGTCAGGCGGCTGACGTAACGACCCGAGCTGCTGCTGGGAGCCTTGACGGTCATGCGGTCGGCGAAATCATGGCGGCCCTATGTTACCGCGCATCGAGCCCGCCGCAACCGCGCCGCGCACGCGCCGGCGCGCGACTCGGAGGCTATGGCTCGTAGCCGAAGCGCTGCACCCACGGGTCGAGCAGCGGAAGCACGGGCGCCATCTGCGCCCGGTACCGCCGCCATTGCCCGACCCCCGCCGTCTCAAGGCCGCGCGCGAGCTGCGCGGTGCTCGGCGTGACCGAGCCACGATTCTCGGTCCGCGCCGCGAAGTCGCCCATCGTCGAGGTCCACTCGAGACCTAAGAACGCGCAGATGCTCTTGACCTCGGTCTCGAAGTCCGTCACCAGCGTCTCGTGGCGCACGACGCGGGTTGCGAGCACCAGGATTGCCTCGAGGCGCTCGGCGAGCCGCATGACGGCATCGTAGTACCGCGCCCCGCCCTCGAGAGACAACAGCTCGTATATCGGCGCACTCATCCGGAACCGTCGTCTGAAGCAGCTCAGCACGACGTCCCGCGGATCGCGACGCGCGATCAGGATCTTCGCGTCCGGAAAGAGCCGTGCGATCAGCGGCAGCTTCAGGGTATTGAGCGGGTACTTGTCGACGAACAGCTTGCCTGTGACCTCGGTGCCCGCCTCAGCGACGCGCTTCCAGTAAGCGGCGCGGAGCGGGACCAGCTCGGCCGGAGTCGCCCTCGACAGGCGCCCGAGGTCCGCCGCTGAGCGCATGTACGCCCGCACGCCGTCGATCAGCGACTCGTTCTCCTCGAGGCTCACCACCCGCGGGTGGCCCTCGAGGATGATCTCGAGCAGCGTCGTGCCGGAGCGCGGAAACCCCAGCAGGAACACGTGCCCTTGCACACCGGACGGATCGGAGCGGAGCGGCCGCGGGCTCCAGTCCTCCGGCCGCGCGGTCTCGAAGTAAGTCCGAATCGCGTGCACATACTCGAGCGCGGTCTGACCGTCGGCGAAACGTGCGGCGTAGAGGCGCTTGAGCTCATCGTTGCACGCGGTGTAGGCGGCGAACGCCTCGGTCGGGTGGTCTTGCGCATCGAGCACGTCGCCGAGCAGGCCGTGCGCATAGGCGCGATCGAGCGGCGCGAGCTCGGGGCCGGCGAGCAGCGAGCGGATGCGAGCCTCGGCCTTCCCGGCTGCACCCTCGGCCAGATCCGCAGCCGCTAAGCTCATCGCCGCATCCGGATAGTTCGGCGTGGTGGCGAGCACCCGCTCGCTCCAGGTGCGGGCCTCGCGGTGCATCCCGCGCCGGCTTGCGATGGACGCGAGACCCGCCATCGCGACGATCTGGGCCGGGTCGAGGTCGAGCGCACGACGATAGCTCGCCTCGGCGGCGGGCAGTGCGCCGAGCGCGTAGAGCGCGCCGCCGTAATTGGCGTGCGCGAACGGCAGTGCCGGGTTCAGCCGCAGCAGTGCCGCGAAGTGCCCGAGTGCCTCTGCGTGACGCTCGAGCCGGGTCAGGCACAGGCCGAGCGCGTTGCGCACGCCGACATCGGTGGGAGCAAGCTCGACTGCCCGGCTCAGGAGGCTCGCCGCCTCGGGCACCCGCCCCTCCTGCTCGAGCTTGACCGCCGCCACGTTGAGAAGGAGCGGATGCTCGAATCCTTCCGCGAGCGCCGTGCGCGCGAGCGACGCCGCCTTCGCGAAGTCGCGGCCCTGTGCGAGACCACGGATCGCCTGCAGCAGCGCCAGGTCGGCAGTCAGATCGCGTGCCATTGCGGTGCGTCCCTCACAGTCCCTACTGCGCCGTCGGGCGCCCGTTGCCCCATGCGTGTATCGGGGAGCTACAGCCAGCGCATCAGGCCGAGCTCATACGGATGCGACAGGAGCTCGTGGTGCGGCACGACCCGAACCTCGGCGCCGAGGCGCCCGCACCAGGGTGGCGTGCATTCGATCGCAAACACGTGCGCTCCGTCAGATTCCCGTTCGCCGGTCGCTGCGAACAGCTCGATCGCTGCCTCGCGGCCACCGCGGACGCGCACGCCGCCGGCTGCCGGACCGAAGGAAGTCAGCCGCGGCCGCTCGAAGGGCCCGTCCGGCAGCTCCCGCGTCAGCAGCAGCTCGACCCGGACGTCGCCGGGCGCGAGGCCGTTCAGGTTCACCGCCACTCGCATCCGCACGCGATCGCCGAAGCCGACGCGCTCCGGCCGGGCCGAGGCAGCGCGCACGCTGACGAGTGGCCACGCCGCCCTCGCCCGCAAGCCCCAGGTAGCGAGTTGCTCGGCCGGCCGGCAGCCGTCGGCCACGAGCCGTCGGCCGTGCGCGGCTGCGGGGCGATAGAGGCCCGTCACGTAGTTCCCGACCATCCGGCGGCTGTTGAAGGCGCCGAGCAGCGTCGCCATTGAGCGCTTGGCGCGCGTGATCCAGCGCTTGGGGAGCCCCGTCGGGTCGCGCTCGTAGTACAGCGGCACGACCTCGTCCTGCAAGATCTCATACAACGAGCGCGCGTCCTCGTCGTCGCGGCGGCTCCCGTCGGCCGTCGACGACGGAATCGCCCAGCCGTTCTGGCCATCGAAGCCCTCGGCCCACCAGCCGTCGAGTACGCTCAAATTCACGGTGCCGTTGATCGCCGCCTTCATGCCGCTGGTGCCGCTCGCCTCGAGCGGATAGACAGGGTTGTTGAGCCAGACATCGACGCCCGCGATCAGCGTGCGCGCGAGTCCCATGTCGTAGTCCTCGATGAACAGCACGCGCCCCAAGAACTCCGGCCGCTGCGCCATCGCGTGGACCTCGCGGATCATCTGCCGCCCGGGCTCGTCGGCAGGGTGCGCTTTGCCCGCGAACACGAACACCACCGGGCGTTCTGAATCGGAGACGATCGAGGCGAGCAGGCCGGGGTCACGGAACAGCAGCGTCGCGCGCTTGTACGTCGCGAAGCGGCGCGCGAAGCCGATCGTCAGGACCTGCGGATTGTCGGGGTCAATCCAGCGCGCGAGGCGATGGAAATGCGCATCGCTGACCTGGTTGCGCTGGCAGCTCTGTCGCAAACGGGTGCGAACCAGCGTCAGCATGCTGGTCTTGAGGCCCTGCTTGAGTTCCCAGAACAGCGAGTCCGGGAACGCGGAGATCTTTTCCCAGTACGCGGGGTCCGACATGCGGCTGCGCCACTCTCGGCCGAAGCGGCTGTCGAACAGATCCTTCCAGCGTTGGAACATGAACGTCGGCACGTGCACGCCGTTCGTCACGTAGCCGATCGGGTTGTCCTCTGCAGGGACCTCCGGCCAGACGGGTGCGCAGATCTCGGAGGACACCTGGCCGTGGATCCGGCTGACGCCGTTCCGGTGGCGAGACAAAGTCAGCGCCAGGAACGTCATGTTGAACTCGCCCGTCGAGCCGTTGCGTCCGAGTGCGAGGAACGCGGCGGAGTCGAGCCGGAGCCGGCGCGCGTAATCGCTGAAGTGGCGCAGCACGACGTCGGAGGGGAAGGCGTCGTGGCCAGCCGCGACCGAGGTGTGGGTCGTGAACACGCAGGCGCCCGCCACGGCCTCGCGGGCGGCCTCGAAGCTCGCGCCGCGCTCGATGAGCTCGCACATGAGCTCTATCCCGAGAAAGGCCGCGTGGCCCTCGTTGATATGCCAGACCGTCGGCGCCACCCCGAGTGCCCGGAGTGCCCGCACGCCGCCGATGCCGAGAATCATCTCCTGCTGGATCCGGACCTCGCGATCGCCGCCGTAGAGCTTGTGCGTGATCGCCCGGTCAGCCTCCGAGTTCTCCGCGACGTTGGTGTCGAGCAGCACCACGGTCACGCGACCGACCGCCGCACGCCACAGCTGCGCGATCACATCGCGCGTATCGATGCGGACGGTGATCCTGATCGGCTTGCCCGACGCGTCGACCGCACACTCGACGGGCAGGTCGTCGGGCGTGAAATCGCGGTACTGGGGCACCTGGTTGCCGTCGGTATCGAGCGTCTGGATGAAGTAGCCCTGGCGGTAGAGCAGGCCCACGGCGACAAAGTTGAGCCCCATGTCGCTCGCGGTCTTGCAGTGATCACCGGCGAGAATTCCGAGCCCGCCCGAGTAGTTCGGGAAGCTCTCGTGAAAGCCGTACTCGGCGCAGAAATAGGCGATCAGGTCGCCTGCCTCGAGGCCTTCCGACGGCGCTTCGGGGCGCGGTTCCTCGAGGTAGGCATCAAAGCCCCTGAGTACCTGGTGGTAATCATCGAGGAAGCCGGTGGAGACGGATGCCGCATTCAGTGTCGGCTGATCGATGCACCGCAGAAATAAGCGCGGATTGCCGCCGACACCCGCCCAGAGGCGGGCATCAAGCGTCTCAAACAGCTTGCGCGTGGGTCGGTGCCAGCTGAACCGGAGGTTCGCCGCGAGCTCGGCCAGGCGCCCGAGCGAATGCGGAAGTGCCGGGTTGACCTCGAGCGTGAACTTCTGACGACTCATAGACTTAGAAGCTTCCCAGAACCGGGCGATCGGGGAGTCTAGCACCGGTCAGAGACCTTTCCGGCGAGCAGTCGAGACCAGATGGCTGAACCAAGTACTATTACTAGGTATTGACTAGTGCTTAGTTAGCTGTATAGTTCACTCCCATCATGCAGCCACCCGACGCACCGCTTGAGGACACTGATCCGATCGCTGCGGAAGCGCTCGACGTCAACGGCCTCGTGCGAAAGTTCCAGAAGGAGCTGAACTCGGGGCTGATCGCACTCGTGCTGCTGTCGGTGCTCGAGAAGGCGGGCGATGACCTGTATGGCTACCAGATCGCGAAGCGCCTGGAGGGGCTGAGCGAGGCGGGAAGCCCGATGAAGCAAGGCGCCCTCTACCCGGTGCTTCGCACACTCTCGGCACACGGACTCCTCGCGAGCCACGTAGTCCCCTCGTCATCCGGCCCGCCGCGCCGCTATTACAAGATCACCGATTTTGGCCGGGAGACGCTCGGGCGCTGGCTCGCGACCTGGCACAGCACGCGCGATTTCGTCGATACGGTCGCCGGCCTCGCCGCCGCGCCTGCCCCTTCTCCAGCAAGAGTGAGCCGCCCATGAACCGGCCAGCCCCCCGCTCGATCGACCAGTACCTCAGCCAGCTCCGGGAGGCCCTCAAGGGCGCCGACCCGGCGCTCGTGCAGGATGCGCTCTACGACGCCGAGGAGTACCTGCGCGCCGAGGTGGGCCAGCATCCGGGCAAGAGCGAGGCCGACGTGCTGGAGCTCATCGCAAGCACCTACGGCGCGCCCGACGAGGTCGCCGAGGCGTACCGGACAACCGAGAAGACCGTGCGCGAGGCCACCAAGCCCCATGCACCGCCTGCGCGTGCGACGCCCCTGGGGCGTTTCTTCGCGGTCTACTCCGACAGCCGCGCGTGGACGGCGCTCTTCTACATGCTGCTCGCGCTGGTCACGGGAATATTTTACTTCGCCGTGACGGTCGCGGGCCTGTCGATATCGTTCGGGCTCGCATTCCTGATCATCGGCGTGCCGTTCTTCCTGCTGTTCATCGGCTTCACGCGCCTGCTGTCGCTGGTGGAAGGCCGGATCGTCGAGGGACTGCTGGGGGCGCGGATGCCGCGTCGCCCCGTCGTGTCGGCACGTGGTGCCTCGATTTTCGTGCGCATCAAGGACATGCTGACCGACCGGCGCACCTGGACGACGTTGCTGTACATGATCCTGATGCTGCCGCTCGGCATCACCTACTTCACGGTCACCGTCGCCGGACTCGCAGTCAGCCTCGGCTGCATCGCCGCCCCGGTGGCCGGGCTGTTCCACATCCTCGGCCATACAGGCGCGGCCGTGCAGTGGGACGGGACCTACATGCCGTGGCCGCTGACGCTGCCGGTCGGCCTGTTCGGGGTGTTGCTGCTGACAGTGCTCATGCACGCGGTCCGGGCGATCGGCACGCTGCATGGCACACTCGCCCGCACGCTCCTGTTGTCGCGGGACGACGCGTGAGCTGCACCGACGTGCCCGGCGCATTTCTCGATGCGCGGCTCGCCGGCGCCATCGACCAGCAGCTGCACTGGCGCGCGGCGGAGATGCGTTGCGACGGCATGCGCCGGCCGGACGGCAAGGGTCTTAGGGTCACGTTCAGCGGCCCGACGCACGGCAAACAGCTGACGCTCGTCTTTGGCGTCGCGCACCTGGCCGAGGGGGCGACAGGGCATGCGGTTCCGGTCAACGTCACTCTGATCCGCGAAGGCGGGCGGGTGTACGCGACGCGCGGCGATGGCAACTGCACGCTCGATGCGGTCCGCCAGACGCGGCTGGCGCCGGACACTGCGCCGTCTGCATCGACCGCGGCCGCACCCGTCGCGGCGGCGATTCTCGCGGTCCCTCCCGCGCACCGCTGGCGGATCGACGCGCGCGGCTTCTGCCTCGCCCCTGCGCGCTCCGTCGGCGACGGCCGGGATGCGATACTGCTCTCCACGTTCGACTTTCGCGGGCAGCTGACATGGGAACCGGATCCGCCACTCACGCTCCTTCCGCACCGGTGAGACGCGCTCGCGCCCCGCTGCTTGCGCTCCTCGGTGTGGCGGGTCTGCTGGGCGCGACCCCGCTGCGTGCCGGCGATACGCCGCTCGAACCACTGACGCACTTCCCGAGCGGCGAGCTCACGGTGGACTCGCACGGGGTTGTTCACCGCTTCCACCTCTACATCGCGGCCACCGAGCCGCGGCGCAATCAAGGGCTCATGTTCGTCAAGAAGCTCGCCCCGGACCGCGGGATGCTGTTCCTGTGGGAGAGCCCACAGACCGCCTCGTTCTGGATGAAAAACACGCTGATCCCGCTCGATCTGCTGTTCATCGGGCCGGACTGGCGGGTGATCCGGATCGCCGAGAACGCGACCCCGCTGTCGCTCGCGACGATTGACTCCATGGGGCTGGTGACGGCCGTGCTCGAGGTGGCCGGCGGCACCAGCCGGCGCCTCGGAGTCGAACCGGGGGACCGTGTCCACTACCCGGCCGCCGGCAGTCACTGACCGGAGTCGCCGGAGCCAGGTGCAAGCGGCCTGCGCGCCCGCGGAACGGCGCAGGACGCAACGAACCGGGAAGCGAAAAAAAACGGCGGGCCGAAGCCCGCCGTCTCAACTCTCTTCTCGGCTGCCGCTCAGAACTGGGCGGTGATCGTGCCGAAGATATAGCGTCCGAGCGCGTCGTACGTCCCCGGGAAGGTGTTGCCGTTGCAGGTGCCGGTCGGGCAATTTGTCAGACCGATCAGCGGCGGGTCCTTGTCGAGCAGGTTGTTGACGCCAAGCCGGAAGGTCACGTGATCCGCCAGGGCCACGGAACCCGTCAGGTCGAGGTAGCTGCGCGAACTCAAGCGCACGTCGGTGTTCGAGACGCAGCCATTGGCGATCGTGCATCCTGCAGCGGGTGCCAGGTTCACGTTCGAGCTCGTGTAGTCGACGTTCACGGGACCAATGTACCGCCACGCCACGGACAGATCGAACCCGCTCCACGGCGTCTGCCAGGTCGTCCGGAATACATGGCGCCATCTCGGCAGCGGAGAGGTGTTCGCCGTGCCGGTTTCATTACTGCAGGTGTTGCCGTAGTACCCGGCACAGTCGTACTGGGTCGACGGATTTGCCGCGATCGGCGTCTGGAGATAGCTATCGATGTACGTGCCAACGAAGTTCATATGGATCTTGCCGGCGGCGCCGACATCGAACCCGTAGGAAAGGTCGAGGTCGACCCCCTTCTCCTCCAGCTTGCCGACGTTCGACAGCAAATCGATCACGTAGCCGGTCGACGGTCCCCACAGGAGTCCCGTGGCCGGGTCGCGATGGACATCATTGCAAAACAGGTCTTGCTGAACGCAGTAGCGGAGAATCGTGTCGGCGCCGATCGTGTTGACGACCTGGCTGATCGTGATGTCGTAGTAGTCGACCTGTAACCGGAAATTCGGCAGGAACGACGGTGTCCAGCCAAGGCCGAAATCCGTTGTGACTGCAGTCTCCGGCGACAGGTTCGGGTTGCCGCCTGTCAGGCCGTTGTACTGGGCGGCCGCGCTCACCAAGATATTGCCGAACTGCGCCGGGGTCACGCCGGTCTGCTCGCAGGCGGCAAGGGTATGTCCATTCACGAGGCCGCCGACCGCAGGGCCCGCGCACGGATCGGTGTGGCCGTCCAGAGCCACCGACTGCGGCGAGTACAGCTCGCTGACGTTCGGGGCGCGGACCGCGCGCGACCAGCTGCCGCGCAGTCGGATGTCGCTGACCGGGGTCCACTCGAGGCCCAGCTTGTAGGTGTTGGTGTCGAACCCCAGGTTATAGCTCGAATACCGGTAGCCACCTTCCAAGGCGAGCGACTGCGCGCCCGGCATATCGTCGATCAGCGGCAGGCGACCTTCGAAGAACCCCTCGCGAGCGATCACGCCGCCCGACACCGGCAGAATCGGCCCGCCTTGGCCAGTCAGATCGTAGTCCTGGAACTCGGCGTCGGGCAGAAACTCAGACCTCGTATCCATCCAGTCGACGCCGACGTTGACCTTCAGGCCCGATTTCGCTGTCGGTACCTTCACGCCGTACTGGCCGAAGTCGCCGGTAAAGTCGGCCTGAAAGATGTCCTGGTCGACCTGACCGCGCTGCATTCCGATTTCCGAAATGTAATTTGTGGATGCGGGCGTCACGCCGGTGTTGCTGCCCGGCGGGCCGCCGAAGATGTTCCACGGCACGCAGCCAGCGGCAAGTCCGGAGGACTGGAGGTTGGGTACGTTGACGGCGCACTGCGGGCCGTTCGGTGTGTTGACGACCTGGATGGCGTCCTGAATCTTCGTAAACGATGCGTCGGCATAGGTCTCAACCAGTTGCACGATGCTGTGCTGGCCGCTGACGTCGTAATTCCAGGTGTCGTTGATCTTGCCCTTCGCGCCCAGGACCATGCGGATCGAGGTGTGCTCTAGATCGTCGTCACGCGGCGAGCCCTCGACATTGCGGCGGCCGATCAGCAGCGGGTCGGACAGGCCCGGGCTCACGACGCCGCCGCACCACGAGGCGAGCTCGCTGGGCGACAACTCGGGGTTGTTGCAGTTGGTGTAGTAGGTGGGCGCCAGAAACGCTCCGGACGGCGCGATCTGCGAGATCGTCCGGTCGTTCATGTACATCATTTCCGAATACACCGTGACATGGTCGTTCATGTCGTAGTGCAGGAACCCGCCCGTCGCCCAGCGCTCGTCCGGGCGCTGGTAATAGTTCAGCGGACCGTAGTTATATCGGTATGCGCCACTGAACGGCACCAGCACGCCGCCCGGGGAGATCGACTGGTCGCTGCCCGTATTGAGGTCGATGAAGCGGTCATAGTTCGACGAACCACCGCACTTGCGAGCGCCGCCGCTCGTTGTGTAACCCGAATTGAGAGTGCAGGCGCTTTCGGAGTACTTCGCCTGCAACACCGATGCGACGTTGCGGTAGGTCGTGTAGAAGGTCGCGTTGCCTTTGCCGTCGGCAAAGTTCATGCCGGCGATGAATCCCAGGTCCTTGGTGAACCCTGTGTCGACGTTTCCGGGTGCCTGCTGGAAGTTAGTGCCGTTGGCCGCGTTAAAGTCTGTGATCGCGGTCTGTTCACCGTCGTTGTTGCTGTTCTGATGCTGATAGAAGCTGTAATCGCCGATCAGCTTGACACCCTCAAAGTGGTCGTTGAGGACGAAGTTCACGACACCCGCGACGGCGTCGGCGCCATACACCGACGAGGCGCCGCCCGTCAGCACTTCGACGCGGTCGATGAGTTCCGCCGGAACCTGGTTGAGGTCGGACGCGCCGGCAGTTGACGGATCGCCCGGGCCGAGTCGGCGGCCGTTGACCAGCACGAGAGTCCGGTTAACGCCGAGGCCGCGCAGGTTGACCTGCGCCGTCCCGTCCGCGCCGTTCGACTGACCGGTGCCCTGGGCGGCGTTGACCTGCGGCAGCGTGTTCAGCATGTCCTCGATGCGCGTCGCACCGGTCTGTTGGATGTCGACGGCCGTGACGGCGAGGACGGGGCTGATCGCGACCGAGTTCGGGACCGCGATGCGCGAACCTGTGACAACGATCTCTTCGAGAGCGGCACCGGCAGCTGGCGCCTGTGATGCGGGCGGGGTCTGTGAGTGGGCGACACCGATGGTGGCGAAAGTCGCGCTGGCGAGTGCTACGCGCACCGCCCTCTGCAGCTGAAGGTTCCCGCAATGATTAAGCATTGAATGGCGCTCCCGGTAGGCGATCGTTGCCAAAATTTCAAGTGTGGCGTTGCCTACAGATGCCCCCGGCTGCGGGGAATGCGATCGCGAGACTAACGGGCGGCCAGGACCTCGGTCCTCGACCCACCCTTAGGCGCTTCCCACTCCCTCGACCGGACGATTGACGTCTCTAGGTATAAGCCGCTGAGGCCCGAATATAGCACGGTGTCGGAAGACCGCAACACGCGAGGTCACCGGGTCGCACAGACGCGTGCTTCGGCGGTGCCCCGCGAACGTCGAATCCGATCAGCACTGCGGATGGCGCCTATACGCAATATAATCATATGCTTACGGCCATGAGAATGCGTGCGTTTAGCATCCTGGGCAGGGCGAAATGAGAACGCGATACATTGCTCGCCCTCGACGCCGCGGTTGCCGGACACGGTGTGCAGACAGGCGACGCGCCCTGTTGCATGCGCACAACTATTACGGGCGTGGCGTGCCAGCTTGACGGGGCTGAGGCGTAGTCTCATAAAAGGCGGTTTATCGTCGGCGCGAGTGGATCCGATGACCAGCCTGAGCCTCCCTGAATTTCAACGGGAGATCGCCAATCGGATGGGCCGAGGCGAGTGGCCGGCGGCGGCCGCGGCGGCGGCGGCCTGTCGGGCGGCGTGGCCGTTGGACTCGACCGGCTGGCTGCTCGGCAGTTTCGTCGCCCTGCTGACCGATCAAAAAGAGGCGGCGCTCGCCCTCGTCGAGCAGCGCCTGGCGGCCACCCCTGGGGACTTCCCGTGCCTGCTGCAGCAAGGCGAGTGCCTGCTCGCCCTCGGCCGCCGGGCGGAGGCGCTCGCCGCGGCCGACGCCGCAGTGACCGCTGCTGGCGAAACCCCGGCGGCACTCGATGCGGTCGGCGAGCTACTGATTCATGCCGGCGAGCACCGCCGCGCGCTCGAGATCTACACGCGCGCCATCGCGGCCGCGCCCGCCAATCGATCACTCCTCGCCAAGCGCGCGGAGGTATACCGCTTCCTCGGAGATTTCGACCTCGCGACGCTCGACTATGACGCGGTGCTCGCGATCGCGCCCGCGGACGCCGAGGCGCTGCGCAAGCGTGTCGAACTCCGCCTTCAATCGGTCGAGGACAATTCCATCAGCGCGATGGAGGCAGCGCTCGCCGTCGCGCCGACCGATTCGACCGACGTTTCGGCACTGCACTTCGGCCTGGCGAAGTCCTACGAAGACGTCGGCGACTACGCCGCGAGCTGGCGGCATGTGAGCGCGGCCAACCGCCTCGAGCGCGCGCGTCTTCGGTTCGACGGGCGGCAGGAAGAGGCTGTCATCGGGCGGATCATCGAGGCTTTTCCGGAGGTCGAAGAGATCACCGCCGACTCGACGGGCGAATCTCCGATCTTCATCGTCGGACTGCCGCGGACAGGCACGACGCTCGTCGAACGCATCCTCGGCAGTCACTCTCTGGTGCATGCCGCCGGCGAACTCGCGGCGTTGTTCGAAGCGATCAGTGCCGTCGTCGATCGCAGGGTTCCGGTGGCGCCACGTAGCTCGATCCTATTCGCCGGAGCGCTCGGCGACCTCGACGGTGCCGAGATCGCCCGCGAGTACCTGGCGCGCTCGCGCGCGCGTCGCGGCGAGCGGCCGCGTTTCGTCGACAAGCAAGCCGCTAACTTCCCGTACTGCCCGCTGATCTTCCGTGCGTTCCCGAAGGCGCGCATCGTGCACCTGATGCGGCATCCGCTCGCCGCTTGCTACGCGATCTACAAGACGGACTTCGGCGGCGCCTATCCGTATTCCTACGACCTGGGGGAGCTCGGCAATTACTATCTCGGCTACCGCCGGCTGATGGGGCACTGGCACCGCGTGTTGCCCGGCCGGATTCTTGATCTCGCGTATGAGGACGTCGTGACAAACCATGAAGCAATGGTCCAACGGCTGCTCGAATACGTGGGCCTGCCCTTCGAACCCGCCTGCCTCGAATTCCACCAGAATCCGGCGCCGACGACGACGTCAAGTTCAGTCCAGGTGCGCCAGCCGCTGTACGACTCCTCGCTGGAGCAATGGCGACACTACGCCGCCGAGCTCGCGCCGCTCCGTGCCCGCCTCGAAGCGGGCGGGATCACCGTCGACTGACTCCAGCCCGGTGTCAGCGGACGCGCACTACTTTGCAGCCGCGTCCCGATCGCAGCTGCAGCCAATAGGAGTCGAGCCAGCCCCGCGAGATCGTCACGGCATCGCCCAATTTCGCGAGCATGTCCGCCTCGACCAGAAGTTGCCGCCAGACCTGGCCATTGTCGAGCGTGAACACGACGCGACCGGTCGCGTTCAGCTGCAGCCCCGTGATCCGTGCATCGATCTTGGTCGTCTCGGCCGGCCGCGTGCCGGCAGCACGCTCCTTCGCGGCGATTGCACCTGCCGACAAGCCAAACTGCTGCTCCTGGGTTGGCGCGACTACCGGCGGAGGCGATGCCGCAGCAGCGGGTGCGGCGGTCGATGCCGCCGCGCCGGGAGCGGCGGCCTGTGCAAGCGCCGGTGCGGCAGACGCTGCAGGTGCTGGTTCGGAAACGGTCGGCGCAAGCGCGGCACTTTCGCGGTCGAAGCAGGCGAGCCGCGCGGCGGCGTCCTCAATGCCCCGACACGCAAGCAGCCCCGCGAGCGGCTCAGCAGCGCTACACGACGCGCACCATGCGACGCACACGAGCGCCGCTAACCACGCCAGCCTCAATCCGCGCAAACCGTTGCGATGCATCGGTGCGCTCACATCCCGACCCCGGCAATCTTTCCTTCGGCCTCGTAGTACTCCGCGAGCGCGATCATCGCCTCGCGCACCAGATCTCGCTCGGCCGGCGTGAGTTCCGGGTTCCAGACATCGAAGATCAGGATCGCGCGCGGGACGTCCGAGTCGTTCCACGCCTCGTGCTCGATCGTGTCATCGAACACCCAGCCGGTGCCCACTTTCCATTCGCGGGTCTCTCCGCCGACGCGAAATCCGCATGCCGGCGGGACGATCAGCGGCAGGTGCACCGTGAGTCGGGTGTTCGTCACACCGGTGTGTGGAGGAATTCGCGTGCGCGCATCCAGTATCGAGAAGAAGGCCGTCGGCCCGCGGCCGGGGATGTCGACCTGCGGCGTTTCAGCGAGCGCTGCGCACGTCCGGGGGCACCGCGCGGCGTGCGCTTCCTCGCGCCGCCCCTCATTCCAAAGAAAATACGCGCCCCAGCGCCGCGAGTGGTTGAGCTCCTTCCACTGGTTGAGTGGCAGCCCGCTGTCATAGGCGATGTACGGCTGGATCCCTGCCTGATCGGTGCTCAGCACGCCGAGCAGCTCCTCGCGGATGGAGTCGGTCGCCGGCTCGAGTGCTGCGAGCCACGGGACGCGCTCCCGGTCGAAGAACTCGTAGTTCCGAAGGTACGGGAACAGCATGAAAGTCGGCTCGGGCGTGTAGATGCGTTTGCGGCCCAGCAGCCGGTCCATGCAACGATCGAATCGTCGCCGGTCGGCAACCGAAAGGCCTTGGGTCAGCGGCGCCACCCGCCCGTCGATGACTGCGGCGAGCTCTGCGGCACCTTCGGCGATGCGTCGGCGAGCATGCTGGACGTGGGCCTCGAGCGACGGGGCCAGCCGAGTGCCGGGCGCCAGCGTCTGCACGGCGTTCCCGTAGATGGCGCACGCAGCACGCGGCTTGTGCATCAGGTCGAGGAGCGCGGCCTTCTGCAGCAGCACGACAAGGTGCGTCGGATCAAGTGCCAGCGCACGCTCGAGTGCGGCCAGTTCCTCCTCGCGCCGCATCAGCAACCTCAGCGCAGCCGCGAGGCTCAGCCAAAACGGCACGTGGCGCGGCGCCAGTTCGACAACTTTTTTGAGCAACGCATACGCGCCCGCCGCATCACCACCCTGGAGCAGCCGGCGCGCGCGCTCGTGGAGCACCAGCGGGTGGTCCGGCAGGATCGCTTCGGCCTCGCGGAACAGGCGCGCGGCGTCCACATCGCGTCGCTCTGCGACGAGTCGCTCGACGTTCGCCATCAGCGCGACGACCCGCTGCTCACTGGCCGCGCGCGCCGCCTCTGGGGAGGCCACGTTCATGGCGAAAGTATAGCGCGCCGCCCATAGCGGCCCGCACACCGTTACAATTCGCATGCCGCCCGCGACGCGGGCGACTCGAGGATCGCGCATGCCGCCGCCCGACGTCGTGAGCATGTTTGCCGTACCATTCGCCTTCAGCCGCTATGGCGAGCACGCCCAGCTCAACCCGGCGCTCAAGCGCTATATCTTCGCGCAGGAGTCGGGCGGCACCGCGGCCAATCCGCGACCGCTGACCCAGCGCAACGCTGGCGTGTTCGAGAGCCACTTCAACCTGTTCCGGGAGGCCGATCCCGCCATACAGGAGCTGAAGAGGTTCTGCTGGGACCAGCTGCTCGCGGTGATCGGGCGTTTGAATGGCTACGACCGTCCGACGCTGCAGCGGCTGCAGATATACAACGACTGCTGGTTCCACATCACCCGGCGGGGCGGCTTCTTCGGCCTGCACAATCACCCGAACGCCTCCTGGAGCGGGGTCTATTGCGTCGATCCCGGCCAAAACGATGCCGCCAAGAAGGACAGCGGGCTGCTGACCTTCGTCAATCCGATGATCACCAGTGCCATGCACATGGATGCGGCGGTCGCCAAGATGCAGCTGCCCTACGGATATTCGATCGCCCACGTGCGACTCGAGCCCGGGCAGCTGGTGATCTTCCCGTCGTGGGTGCTGCACGACGTCAAGCCCTTCGAGGGCGAGGGCGAACGGGTCACGATCGCATTCAATTGCTGGTTCACGCTGCCGGATGCAGTTGCACAATGACTGCGGGCGGGATGGCGGTTGGTCGCTCCGGGCTGACCGGGGCTGCAAAGTGCTCGGGAACGGCGGCTGCCGGCGCGGGCGCTCGTCCGGGGACCTGGGGCGCCGCTATGCGCCGGGTAGCGAAGGAGTCGGATGAACACGTCGCAAATTGATGATCGCCGCATTCGGCAACTGATCGAGTTGTCGACACAGGCGTTCGCCGGCGGGCGCACGCAGGATGCGGACCGGCTGCTGCGGCAAGCACAGGCCGAAGCCCCGCGCCATGTCACGGTGCTCAATGAAACCGCGCGGCGCCTGCTGCTCGCCGGCAACCCGGCGGGCGCCCACCAGGTACTTGCGCAGGCACTGGAAATCGATCCCTCCAATTCGACGTTGCGGCTCAACCTGGCGGCGGCACTGCGTGGGCTCGGCCGCTCCGGCGAAGAGATGGCGGCGATCGACCAAGTCCTCGCGGCCGAACCGCGCAATGTGCGCGCGTTGTTGCAGAAAGGGTCGCTGCAGGAACTCCAGGGTCAGCCGCGCGCCGCGGCCATGACTTTCCGCCATACGTTGCAGATGATCCCGCCGGGATTCGAGCCGCCGCAGCAGCTGAAGCCGATCCTGCAACAAGCGAAGGACGTGGTCGCGGCGAACGACCGGGCACTCGAGGCATTTCTGGAGGACCGGCTCAAGGACATGCGAGCACGCTATCCGGGGGAGCCTTTGGGACGCTTCGAGAAGTGCCTTGCAACGATGCTGCAAAAGCAACCCATTTACCGGCAGCAGCCTTCGTTCATGTACTTCCCCGGCTTGCCGGCGATCGAGTTCTACGAACGCAGTGATTTTCCGTGGCTCGATTCGATCGAGGCCGCGACGGCCGATATCCGAGCGGAGCTGCTCGGCGTGCTCGCCGACGGTACCGAGATGCTGCAGCCTTACGTTGCGATTGGCGACGGCGTACCGCTGGACCAGTGGAAGGAACTCAACCACTCGCGCCGCTGGGGTGTCTATTACCTGTGGCGCGAAGGCGTTGCTTTTCCAGACCACATCGCGCGCTGCCCGCGGACGGTTGCGGCACTCGAGGCGTGGCCGCGCTGCGACGTGCCGGGCTGCGGACCGACCGCCGTGTTTTCCATTCTCGATGCCAAGACCCGAATCCCGCCCCACACGGGTGTCAGCAACACCCGGCTCGTCGTGCACCTGCCACTGATCATCCCGCCCGGCTGCAGCTTTCGGGTCGGCGCAGAACGACGCGAGTGGCAGCCGGGGAAGGCCTTCGTCTTCGACGATACGATGGAGCACGAGGCGTGGAACGACAGCGACGTGCCGAGGGCCGTGCTGATCCTCGATATCTGGAGTCCGCTTCTCAGCGCGGCGGAGCGGGATCTCGTGCGTTCGCTGACTGCCGGAGTCGGCGAGTGGTACGGCATCTCGTCGTACGGCGGCGTCTAGCGCCTGTCGCGATTCACCGGCAGTTTTGGTGACAGACCGGACGCGTACGCAGCCATTGAAGCGGGCTCGGAACGCGCTCTGTGGCGCAAATCGAACAGGAAGCATTCGCCTCGCGGCCAGTGGCGGACGGACCACCCGTGGGGTAGGCTATGCGCTGCTCGCGACGCATTGACGGCGTCGGTTCGAAGCGATAATCCGGGCACCAGCGCAGGACAAAGGGCATGACGACGCGCCCAGACGGCGCCTCGACATGGTCTGACAGCGAATAAGTTCGACGCCTGCACACGATTGGTGGGGCGACGACGCAACAACAGGGAGTGCACATGACGAGTCGCAACCAAGATCGCCGGCTGGCCGCCCCGGTCGTCGGAACGCTGCTTTCCATTGTCGCCGGCGTGGCGGGTGCGCAGACCCCGCCGGCGGCGCCGGCGGGTGAAGAGAGCCTTGGCACGATCGTCGTGACCGGTTCGATGCTGCGTCGGACCGACACCGAGACTCCGAGCCCGGTCTCACTGATCACCTCGCTCGAACTTCAGCAATCCGGGTACACGGACGTATCGGATGTGTTGCGCAACCTGACGGCGAATGGACAGGGCACATTGAGCCAGTCCTTTAACAACGCGTTCGCTGGCGGCGGTTCCGGCGTTGCGCTGCGCGGCCTGACGGTCGGCGGCACGCTGACGTTGATCGACGGCCACCGGATGGTGGCCTACCCGCTGTCCGATGACGGGCAGCGCAGTTTCGTCGACGTCAGCTCGATCCCGTTCAGTGCGATCGATCGCGTCGAGGTACTGAAGGATGGCGCCTCGGCCGAGTATGGCTCCGACGCGATTGCCGGTGTCGTCAACATCATCTTGAAGAAGACCTATGTCGGCTCCGAGTTCACTGCCGAGGCGGGTACTACGCAGGAGGGCGGCGGTAACATGACGCGCCTGTCGGGGATCGCCGGTACCGGCGATCTCGCCAATGACGGCTACAACATGTTTGTGACGTTCGAGTGGCGCCATCAGGACAATATTCTGGTGGCCGACCGCCACGGGGCGTTTACCAACACTGACTGGACGAGTGTGGGCGGCGCCAATACGACGCCGGGAGCGGCGAACAATCCGTTCGTTCCGTATCCCTATAGCACGACAGGCTACCTGATCAATCCAAATACGGCCTCCGGCCAGCCCTATGCGTTTCTGCCAGGATGCAACGCCGCGCTTCAAGCGGCTAACCAATGCACGTACTCGGAGAACGGAATAGAGATCCAGCCGGAGGACTCCAACTTCAACGTCGTCGCCAAGTTCACGAAGAATCTGGCCAGCAACTGGCAGGCGACGGTGACGGCATCGTCCTTCCGCAGCACGTCCGACCAGGTGTTCCCGCCGCTGACGGTTGGTCTGGGAAGCGGTTATTTCAACACCAATCTGCCGGCCGGCGGAATCTCGAATATCGGCTGGGTGCCCGGACAGGCGCCAAAGGTCGTGCCGTTCCCGTTCTCGCCCATCACCGTTCCGGCGAATTATCCGGGCAACCCCTTCGGAGTTCCTGCGGATCTCATCTACAGCTTTCACGAGCTGGGCATGCTGACGCAGAATTTCGAGACGAACACCTACCGACTGGTCGCCGAAGTCAACGGCGCCGCGGCCGGCTGGGATCTCAGTGCGTCGGGCGGCATGATGTATGCGAAAACGACCTCCGTGCAGCTCGGCGGACTCGAGCCGTTGGCCTTGCAGGCCGCGTTGAACAACGGTTACCTGGTCGGCCAGAATGCCGACACCAATGCCGCGACTGCCGCGGCGCTGTTCGCGCCGCCGGCCGAGGCGACTGCCTCGAGCGTGCTCAATTTCGTCAACGTGCACGGGTCGCGCGAGCTTTGGCAGCTGCCCGGCGGACCGCTGTCACTCGGTGCCGGCGTCGAATTCTTCCAGAAGCTGTTGAATAACACTGCCCCGCCGACGGTTGCCTCGGGAGTGCAGTATGGCAACGTCACCTTTGCAATCGGCGGACAGGACGACACCGCGGCGTTCGTTGAACTCAACATGCCGCTGGCCAAGCAGCTCGAGCTCAACGCCGCGTTTCGCTACGACCACTACAACACCTACGGCTCGTCGACGACGCCGAAGTTCGGGGTGAAATACACGCCGATCCCTGAGCTGACATTCCGCGGCACCTGGGGCGAAGGCTTCCGTGCGCCGAACGTGGCCGAATCCGGCGAATCCGGCGGGACCTTCGGGGCCGCGGCAGTCCCGGACCCGATTCTCTGCCCGCATCCCGCGAACCCGAACGCGCCGGGCAATTTCCCGAGCCAGTGCGCGATCGCCTTGGTGGGTGCCGGGCTTCCAAATCCCGCGTTGCAGCCGGAAAAGTCGACCAACCTGACGGTCGGACTCATTTTCGAACCGTCCAAGTCATTCAACGTGTCCGGGGACTACTACCTGATCAAGATCAATCAAGACATCATCAGCGCGTTCGAGGCCGGAGGCCTCGTGTCTTCGACGTTCGTTCTGCCGCCCCCGGTCCGAGGCAACCCGATGCCGCTGCCATTCGTCAATCCAAACGGGACGATCAGCACTGCAACAACGCCGGTTGGATTGCTGCTGTATCAGCCTTACCCGTACGTGAACGCGACGCAGGACAAGACCAGCGGCGTCGACATCGACATGAAAGCCCGCCTCTGGGACACGCCGGAAGCCGGGCGTCTGACCGCGGAATTGAACTACACGCATATCATCCAGTTCGATCTTATCGCATACGGCATTACATACCAGCTGGCCGGCACCCACGGCCCGAGTGGTGTCTCCGGCGATACCGGTAATCCGAAGGACCGCGCCGCGTTGTCACTCACCTGGGATCGTGGACCAGCGTCGCTGACTGGGACCGTGAACTACATCGGCAGCTTCAACGTGACCGATCCGTCGTCCAACCAGAATACTTGCGCCCAGGCGCTGGCGGCCGGTCTATCGCTCGAGTACGGCCCACGGTTCCTGTCTGGTGCCAACTTTCCGAGCTCGCTCTGCACCGTCGACAGTTTCACGGACGTCGACCTGTACGCGCGCTACGCGATTGGCAATCAGGTCCAACTCCACGCGTCGGTCCTGAATGTCTTCAACACGCCACCGCCGCTCGACGTCGCGACCTACGGTGGTGGCGGCGGTTCGGCGTATGACGCCGCGCTGCACCAGGCCGGCGCCGTCGGGCGGTTCTACACCGTCGGCGTGACCTACAAGTTCTAGTGAGTGGCGTCGAACACTGCCTGGGCCGAGCGGGAGGCGACCGTCCTCTCGCTCGAGTCGCGCAGGACCCAGCCGCGCTGACCTGAGGGGCTCGAGGGCCGGGCGCCCAGGCTTCCCGCCCTTCGGCCACGGTGTCGACCTCAGCCGCACATCCGGCATTCCCCGCCCCGCCGGCCCAACGATCTGCGGGGCTTTTGTTTACCCGGACTGCGGCCACCTCGTCCGAGGATCTGCCTGCCGGACAACCGACCGCCTCGCCCGCCTTTCTCGCGGCGCATCTGAACTCGGACCGCTATGGTGCCGGTGTCTCCCGACGGGCTTTACAACCGGACCTTCCGGGCGGGATGCGGGAGCGTTCCTGACGTAGGGTCAGCCTCGACCCGGAGCTTATACTTCGACTGTGGCTCTTCGGGCGGGGAGCAATCACGATGCGCAGACGCGAGTTCGTGGCAACACTCGGCGCCGCGACGGCATTCGCTCCGGGCCTGATCGCCGCCGCGCAGCACACGGCGCCGGAATCGACTGCCGCGGATGACGAAGTCGAGCGCGCCGCCGCCTTTGACGTCGCCGAGAAGTCACTCGGGGAGCTGCAGGCGGCGCTGACGAGCGGCGAGATCACCTCTGCAAGTCTTACTCTCGGCTATTTCGCGCGCATCGAACGGCTAGACCGGCGCGGACCGGCGCTGCGCGCGGTGCTCGCCCAAAACCCCGACGCCCTGACGGCCGCGCGCGCGCTCGATGCTGAACGTCGCGCGGGTCGCAGTCGAGGGCCCCTGCACGGCATACCGCTGCTGCTCAAAGACAACATCGAGTCGAACGACCCGCTCGCGACCACGGCCGGGTCGCTGGCGCTCGCCGGAGCACGGCACGCGGCCGACGCGCCGCTGGTCGCGCGGCTGCGCGCCGCCGGGGCGATCGTGCTCGGCAAGACCAACCTGAGTGAATGGGCCAATTTCCGCTCGAGCCATTCGATCAGCGGCTGGAGCGCCGTTGGCGGCCAGACCCGCAACGCTTATGCGACGGATCGCAATCCGTCCGGGTCGAGCTCGGGCTCCGCGGTCGCGACCGCCGCCAGCCTGTGCGCGGCGGCCATCGGCAGCGAGACCGACGGCTCGATCCTGGCGCCGTCGTCCGTCAACGGACTCGTTGGACTGAAGCCGACGGTGGGCCTCGTGAGTGGCCGTGGGATCGTGCCGCTGTCACCGCGCCAGGACACCGCGGGCCCGATCGCGCGTAGCGTCACGGATGCAGCGCTCTTGCTTGCCGTGCTTGCCGAGCGGCCGCTTGATGCGACAGTTTCACCGCACGACCTTGATTCATTCAGCGCGCGGGGCCTGCGGGTCGGCGTCGTGCCCGCAACCAATGCCCACCCCGTCGTCGCGCGCGAGAGCGCCGCGTGGCCGAAGGCGCTCGAGGAGGCCGGCGCGACGCTGGTTCCGATCGAGCTGCCGAAAGGGCTCGGCGACTTCGGCGATCGCGAGTCCGAGGTTCTTCTCTATGACTTCAAGGCCGCCATCAGTGCCTACCTGGAAGGCTTGCACGGGCTAGTCCCGTACCGCTCGCTGCGCGATCTGATCGCCTTCAACGACGCGCATGCCTCCGAGGAGCTCGTGTATTTCGGCCAGGAGCTCTTTGAGGACGCTGACAAGCGCGGCGGGCTCGATACGCCTGCCTACATCAAGACGCTCGAGGAGCTCACGGCGCTCACCGACACCGCGGGGCTGGCTCTCGTGTTTCGCGACCACTCGGTCGATGTGCTGATGGTCCCCTGCAACGGCCCGGCCGAAGCGCTCGATCTCATCTGGGGCGATCGCTCGGACGCGAGTGGCGGCTGGCCCTCGATCGCCTCCGCGGCCGCGGTCGGCGGTTATCCGAGCATGACCGTTCCGGCAACCCGCGTCAGCGGCCTCCCGGTTGGCGCCGCCTTCGTCGCGCCGCGCTGGCGTGAGGCGCTGCTGCTCAAGGTCGGCCGCGTGTTCGAACGCGCGCTCGCAGCCCGGCGCGCGCCGAGCTATCCCGCGTAGGGTCCGTTGCCGCCCGGTGGGGCGCGGGGCAAGGGGAAATTCCCTAGCCTCTACTGCACCCGGCGCGTCGGGCCATTCAGCGGTGGGCGTAGTCGACGATCCGGCGCACAACGGACGCGTAGTCCCCGTCGAAATGGTGTCCGCCGCCGAGCGCGACCGCCGTGACCTTCGCGCTCGCGAGTCGCGGACATGGCGAGTCGTGCTCGTCGGCGCCATAGAGACAGAGCACGCTCGCCTCGCCCATGCGCGCCACCTCCGGCGCAACCGGCCGGTCGCCGTCACCGCTACCGGGGATCCAGTCCGACACATGGAACTCGAAGCTCGCCGAGTCGCTGAGCCCGAGCAGGCTCACGGTCCGGACCCGGGCACGTACATCATCCGGCAGGCGCGTGTAGAGAAACGGCAGCACGTCCGCTCCGAACGAGTATCCGACCAGCAGGGCGTTCGGTTGCTGCCACGCGGCGCTGTAGCGGCGGATCAGGCGTTCGAGATCCTTGGCTGCCGCGGCCGGCGTGCGCCCGTTCCAGAAGTACTTCAGCGTGTTGAGGCCGACGACCGGGATGCCTCGCGCGGCAAGCGCTGCCGATATGTCCTGGTCGAGCCCGGCCCAGCCGCCGTCGCCTGTCAGCAGAACCGCGAACAGTCCGCGTTCCGCCGCGACGGGCTGCGCGGTGGCTGGCACCTCGACGATTGGCAGGTCCCGCACGTCAGGAATAGTCGCCGGTGCAGGCCGTGCCCGTGCGGTCAGCGTCGCGTACGCGGCCTTGAACTGCGGCCGCCAGTTGCGCTCCACCGAGAACCCGTGCCCGACTTTCGGCAGCCACACGAGTTGGGCATTGGCGACCGAGGCGACGAACTCGCGGGTCGCGCCGGGATCGCAGACCTGATCCAGGTCGCCCTGGAACGCGACCCATGGCGTGACGTTGCCTCTCGCCGCCGCGAACACGACTCCCTGGTCCACGGGCCGGGCGGGCGAGGTCCCGTGGTCGACCTGGAAAGCAAGCCCGCTGCCCTTGCAGATCGACTGCGTGACTGCGAGGTCCGGACAGAAACCCAGGCTCATCGCACCCGCGAATGTGCCCTTCGGGGACTGCACGACCGTCGCATAGACAAGCGTCGCCCCCGAGGAATACCCGACCAGCACGGGCGGCAGGTAGTCCGGAAGCTTGACGCGCTGCTCGACCTCGTGCGCGAGGCCCTCGAAGTCGACCGCGAAGTTCCGGCAGCTGCTGGCAGGCGCGTTGACGGCTTTCAGATAGCTGCGAATGTCGATGCCGACGACGAGCGCGCCCATGTCCGTCAGGTGGCGCGCCATGTCGACGACCCCGAGGTTCCAGCCGCCGTCGCCCGAGACGAACAGCGCTACGCTCGTCGGATGGCTGTGCGGCCGGTATACCGTCACCTCGCCAAAGGGGCCGTAGCGCAGTTTCTGCTCGCCGGGGATCACCGGCGCAGGGGCATCGCCGCCAGTGCCGGGCGTCGGGCCACGCTCTGCGGCCCCCGCCGCTGCGGGCGCGAGCACCAACCATGCGACGACGGCCGGGGCCGCCCGTGCGATCAGCATCAGCCACCATCCGGACGCGCTCATTTTACAATCAGCTCCTTGATGCCGCCGGCGATCAGCGACGAGACGTCGAGCAGCACGCGCGGCAGGTGCAGGCCCCCGGGCGAGGCCAGGTAGCGAGGCTCCCAGACCGGGTCGAACTTGGACTTGAAGCGTCGCAGCCCCTCGAAGTTATAGAACGATTCACCGTGGCGATAGAGGAAGCTCCCGAGCCGGTGCCAGAGCGGCGCGAGCGCGCGGTTCTCGAGGCCGGCGAGCGGCGCCATGCCGAGGTTGAACGTCCGATAGCCCTGGGCGCGCCCCCACAGCATCAGCTCGATGAACAGGAAATCCATCGAGCTGCGCGGCGCATCCGGAAGGAAGCGCATCAGGTCGACCGACAACTCCTCGCACGCCTCGGTGCCCCAGAGATTTGCGAAGGCGACGATGTCGCCTTCGCTCTTGACGATCGCGACCGGAAACTCACTCAGGTACCGCTCGCTGAACGCCCCGAGCGAAAAGCCTTTCTCGGCGGTGACCCTGTCGTCGAGCCACGCATCCGAAATGGCCTTCAGCCTCGGCAGCAGCGGCGGAACGCCCGCCTTGGCCACGACCTCGAAGCGGGCGCCATCGCGCTGGGCCCGGCGCCGCGCATGGCGCAGATCCGCTCGCGCGCTGCCCTCGAGATGAAAATCCGCGAGCGCAACCTTGGCTTCCTCGCCGAGCTTCAAAAGCGACAGTCCGAGATCGATGTAGAGCGGCAGCGCCCGGTCACTCACTTCGTAGAACACCGTGCGGCCGCCGCGCCGGTCGACAAGTTCACGAAATGCCCACACGAGCTCCTCGTCGCGCTCGGGAGCGCCGACCGGATCTCCGAGCGCGACCCAGCTGGCGCCGCTCACCTGGTACATGACGAACGCATCGCCGGCCGGGTGAAACAGCAGCCGCTTGTCGCCGGCGAGCGCGGCATTCGCGAGGCTCGAGTCCGACCGGGCGATCGCGACTCGCGCCCGGTCGAGGTCGAGCTGCGCCGGGTCGTGCGGCTCGGGGGGTGCGGGCTTCATCAGGTTCACGGCCATGAAGGCCGCGACCGCGACAACGACGGCGAACGAGGCCCTGAGCATCCGCGGTGCATCGCCCTTGAGTGCGAAGGTCCACCACAGGTCGTGCGAGTACGGAACGTGCCGGTGCGCGAGTACTCCGATCCAGACCGACAGGGCGACCATGATTGCGACGCTGGCGATCCAGCCCGGCGTGAAACGCTGGCTCATGATCGTCGACGGACGGTGGAAGGCGCGGCGCGCGAGCCACATCACGAGCAACACCAGGCCGAGGTAGGCCGCCTCCTCGACGTCGAGGCCCTTCAGGACAGAGGCGGCAATCCCGGCGACCAGCAGCCAGAATGTCAGCTGGTAGGCCGCCGCGAGCCGGCGGAACAGTCCTCGCGCCAGCACCAGCAGTCCGACGCCGATGACGCTGCCGGCGAGGTGCGACAGCTCCAGCAGAGGCAGCGGCACAATGTCGACGAGCTTGCCGATCCGCGCATCGACCGCGGGGGTCGCTCCCGACACCAGCAGCACCGCTCCCGCGAGGAACACGAGCACGCCGATCAGCTGCGGCGCCACCGGCGTCAGCAGCGGCCCGAGCACTGAGCCCGCGAAGCCGCCGGCGCGCACGAGCCGCGGCCGCTGGCGGTAGAACTCGTGGGCCACGAACGCGAGCGCTGCAATCAGCAGCGGCGCCAGGTAATAGATGCCGCGATACGCGAGCAGGGCTCCGAGCAGCTGCGGCGCGGGTACCGCAGGCAGCGCGAGCGAGATCAGCGCCTCGATGACTCCGAGCCCACCCGGGACCTGGCTGAGGATCCCGGCAACGACCGCGACGGCGTACAGCCCCGTGAAAGTCACGAAGCCGGTGGTCGCGGCTGCCGGCAGCAGGACGTACAGCACACCCGAGGCGAGCGTCAGGTCGACGACCGCGACCAGCACTTGCGCAATCGCGAGGCGCGCGCCCGGCGGCCGCAGCGCCCACGGCCCGATCGCGAGCGGCGCGCGGGCGAGGCCCGCCCACAGCACATAGCCCGCGACCCAGGCAACCAGCAGCGCGCCGATCAGCTTCGACCAGAAGTGACCGACGTGAAGCGCGCCGCCACCGGGTGCCGCGACGAGCAGCGCAGTTCCGGCGAGCATGCTGATTCCGATCGCGGTCGTCAAAGCGCACATCGACACGATCGTCGCCACGTCGACCGCCGTCAGGCCCTGCGCCGAGTACAGCCGGTAGCGCACCGCGCCGCCCGTGAACGCGGCGAGGCTAAGATTATTGCCAAAGGCGTAGGCGATGAACGAGGTCAGCGCCGTGCGAGGATAAGACACCGGCTTCTGCACGTACTCAACGCCGAGCCAGTCGTACAGCGTCAGCATGCAGTAGCTCGCAAAGGTGAGCGCGCAGGCGGCAAGAACCGCCGAGCGCGGAATCGCTTTCAGCGCCGCGAACACATCGCGCAGGTGGTAGCCGCTGAGTACGTGGTGGAGTATCCACGCGACCAGCGCGAAGACGACGACCGAGAACAGCGGGGCCAGCCAGCGCCACCAGCGGAACGGATCGACAGGGGCCTCGGAGCCAGCGCGGACGTCGCTCATGCGGCTACTATGATCCCATGCGAAGCCTACGGACCGTATGGCGGATCGACCGGGCCGGCTCGCTCGACCGGCTGCGTCTGACTGAGGAAGACCTTCCCCCGCCGGCGGCGGGCGAGGCACAGGTCGCGGTGCGCGCTGTGGGCCTCAATTTCGCCGACGCCTTGGCCTGCCTGGGGCTTTATTCGGCGACGCCCCGCGGCAGTTTCGTGCCGGGACTCGAGGCCGCCGGTGTCATCGAGGCTCTGGGGGCTCCGCTGCCCGGGCGGAACGGGCGACTGCTGATCGGGGACCGCGTCAGCGTTCTGACCCGCTTCGGCGGCTATGCGACCCGGCTCAACGCCGACATCCGTTACCTCCAGCCGATCCCGACGGGCTGGTCCTTCGAGCAGGCCGCGGCGTTTCCGGTGCAGACGCTGACTGCGTGGTGGGGCCTCATGCGCCTCGGCGAGGTCCGTGCAGGCAGCGCCGTCCTCGTCCAGTCGGCCGCCGGCGGCGTCGGCCTGCAGGCCCTCGCGATCCTGCAGCGGCTCGGCGGCCGGCCGGTCGCCGTGGTCGGGAGCTCCGCCAAGATCGAGTTCTTGCACCGACACCTCTCGCTGCCGCGCTCGAGCCTCGTGCTGCGCGAACGCGGGCTCTTCGCCGCACGCCTCGATGCGGCGCTCGCGGCTCTCGGCGCGGTGGGATTCGACGTCGTGTTCGACGCGGTGCTCGGCGAATGGTTCGCGCCCTGCTTCGAGCGCCTGGCGCCGGAAGGCCGCTACGTGCTGTTTGGTGCAGCCGACTTCATCTCGCCGGGCGCGCGGCCCTGCTGGCCGCGCCTCGCGTGGCACTGGCTCAGACGCCCGCGGCTCGATCCGCTCGCGATGATTTCCAGGAACCGCGGACTGCTGGCCTTCAACCTGATCTGGCTGTGGGAGAGCGTCGAGCGCGTGCCGGAAGCCTACGCCGCGCTCGCGGCGCTCGACTTAGATCCACCGCATATCGGCGCGCAGCATCCGTTCGCCGCGGTCCGTACCGCACTCGCGGAACTACAGTCCGGGCGTACGGTCGGCAAGAGCGTGCTGCAGGTCGACGGCGCCGCATGAAGAGCGGCCCCACATCGCTCACCGAAGGTCCTATCGCCCGGACGCTGATCACCTTCGCAATCCCGATCCTGCTCGGCAATGTGCTGCAGGCGCTCAATGGGTCGGTCAATTCGGTCTGGGTCGGCCGCTTCCTGGGCGAGGCCGCGCTGACGGCGACGGCCATCGCCAACACGATCATGTTCCTGCTGCTCGGCGGCGTGTTTGGGGTATCGCTGGCCGCGACGATACTGGTCGCCCAGTACATCGGCGCGCAGCGGCTCGACGCGGCGCGCCGCGTTGTCGGCACGAGCGCGACATTCTTCGCGGTGGTCGCGACCTTGATCGCGGTCGCCGGCTGGCTCGGCGCCTCACGCCTGCTTGCCGCGATGCACACACCCCCCGACGCCTTGCCTTTCGCGCACGCTTATCTGCGGATCATCTTCGTCGCGATCCCGTTTCTGTATCTCTATACGTACGTCATGGCGGTGCTGCGCGGCGCCGGGGACTCCAAGACGCCGTTCAAGTTCCTGGTGCTGTCGGTCGGTCTCGACATCGCCCTAAACCCGCTGCTGATCTTCGGCCTGGGTCCGGTCCCCCGCCTCGGCATTGCCGGCTCCGCACTCGCGACCCTGATCGCCAACGCGATCAGCCTCGTGGCGCTGATCGTGTTCCTGTACCGCAAACGCAATCCGCTGTGCCTCAGGGGCCGGGAGCTCGCCTACCTGCGGCTCGACGGGGCCATCGTCGCGACGCTGCTGAAGAAAGGCCTGCCGATGGGTCTGCAGCTGCTGGTGATTTCTGCGAATGCGGTCGCACTGATCACGCTCGTCAACCGCTTCGGAACGGACACAACGGCCGCTTACGGAGCGACGTGGCAGCTGTGCAACTACCTGCAGATGCCTCCGTTCGCCATCGCCGCGGCGGTTTCGTCGATGGCGGCCCAGAACGTCGGTGCCGGCCGCTGGGACCGCGTGGCGCGGATCGCCCGCGCAGGTGTCACGTTCCACTGCGTACTGACCGGTGCGCTGGTGCTCATCCTGCTCGCCCTCAACACGACCGCGCTGGGTCTATTCCTGCCGCCGGGGCGGGCGCTCGCGATCGCCGGCCACATCAACCTGACGAGCGCGTGGTCGTTCGTGTTCTTCGGCATCTCGATGGTGCTGTTCGGCGTCGTCCGCTCGACCGGCGCCGTCGTGCCGCCGCTCGTGGCGCTGTTTATCGCACTGTGGGGGATACGCATCCCGTTCGCAGTGGCATTGATTCCGCGCTTTGGGGCAGATGCGATCTGGTGGAGCTTTCCGCTCGCCTCCTGCGTCGCAGCGTTGCTCGCGCTCGGCTACTACCGGTGGGGCGGCTGGCGGCGCGCGCGGATGATGAGTGCAGTGCCGACCCCCGCTGCCACCGATGACTGAGTCAGCGTGAGAGCCCAATGCACCACGTGAGCGTCCTTGCGTCCCCCGCATGCCCGGGCAGCACGATCCTCGAGCGACGCGACAATCTTCGGCGTTGCGCTACCGCACGCTGCCGCCTGGCCGCTGGCCTCGTCCTCGTCGCCGGCATGCCGGCGCCCGACTCAGTCGACGAACCGGACTGCAGCTGCGACCCGCGCCGCGACCGCATCAATCGGGCCCGCGTCGGCGGCGCCGCGCGACAGTACCGCGAGCGCCCCGCGCCCCGCCGGCACGATGACGCCCCGATATCCGCCCTCGTCGATCGCGGTATCCCGCGACACGTGCTCATGGCGAAGCACCATGACTGTCATCGGCCCGGCGGTGGTCTGAACGACGAGGTGCGGCACGAACCAGCCGCGGAACCAGCAGCTGTGGGCGTAGGTGATCTGCGGCACGCCGGGTTCGAGCCGCACGCCCGAGCGGTTGAGCACGTAGGCGAGTGCCGAGTCTGGCACTTTGACGTCAGTCACAGCCCAGGCCTCGGGCTCGAGGGCCATGTGCGCGACGACTGCAGAGGCGAGCGCCCGCCGCGGATAGATCGTCGTGATGGCCGCAACGAGCACCGCGGCCACGATGGCGCTCGCGGCGAGGGCGAACCATCCGGGCACGCGGCGCGAACGCCGCGCGGCAGTCCGCCGCGCAGCGAGCTCGACCGGTATCTGGTCGACTGCCGGGGGCGCTCGCGTCGGGACTGGGATCTCGAGCGCCCGGCGCAGCTTGGCGTCGAACGCGGCGAGCTCGGCCGCATGGCGCGCGCATTCAGGGCACACCGCCAGGTGCGCGGCGATCGCTGGCGTGCGCCCGGCCGGCTCGGCATCCAGGGATTCGCGGACACGCTCGCAGTTCACTGCGCGTCCCCACCGCCCGCGAGCGCGGTACGCAGCTTCTGGCGGGCGCGAAACAGCCGTGTCAGGACCGCACCCGGCTTCAGGTCCATGTGCCGCGCGATTTCCTCCGTCGAGTATCCCATCAGCACCTGCAGCACCAGCGGCTCGCGGTAGTCATCCTCGAGCGCGAACAGCGCCTCGCGCAGCTCCGTCAGCTCATGGGCGTCGGCGGCCCCGAGCGCCGGATCCTCGACGGCCGCGAGCTCCTCGACGTCCACAGTCTCGAAGCGCTTGCGCTCGAAGCGGCGGGCGAATTCGCGGCGCGCGATCGTGAGCAGCCACGGCCGCACCGCGGCGTCCTCGCCGAGGCCGTCGAGCGAGCGCCAGGCGCGCAACAGCGTGTCCTGCACGACGTCCTCGGCAACGGCCCGGTCGCGCGCCAGCCAGAATGCGAACCGGTAGAGGTCCGGCCGCAGGGTGCCGCACAGCGCATCAAAGCGTGCGTGCCGGCGCGCAGTGTCCGTCGAGTCGCTCATCAAGGGGGACCGGGCCGTTGCGTCACTTATTACAGAGAGTCGGCTCAAGGCTGGGGGAGCATCGTACACGGACGCGGTCGCTGCTGCGATGCAGCATCGGCGACTGCCGCCAGTGCGCACGTGTAACAAAGGTCCCCTCGGCCGGGTCTGCGTTCGTGGGCCCGACCATCTACGCGCCGTCCGCGCGACGGATCGATCGACGGACTTGCCTTGGCCGCTGGCCCCGGTGCAGGCTCTGAAATGCGACCGCCGGACCCTGCGTGAGGGTGTTCCCCGGGCACGCCGGGATGGTGGTTGGACGGCAGGAATCGCATGCAACACTCGCTCGGATTTGGACTCGGCCTGAGGCCGGTCCACTACACCGCGATTCTGGAGACCGCCCCGGCGGTCGACTGGTTCGAGGTCATCACCGAGAACTACCTGGTTGGCGGTGGCGGGCCGCTGCATTTCCTCGACGCAGTCCGCGCGCGCTATCCCGTTGCCATGCACGGCGTGTCGCTGTCGATCGGCAGCACGGCACCTCTCGATGAGGACTACCTCGGACGGGTCCGTGACCTCGCGCTGCGCTGCGCGCCTGAGTGGATTTCCGATCACTTGTGCTGGACCGGCACGGATGGCCGAAACCTGCACGATTTGCTGCCGCTGCCGTACACGCCGGAGGCTGTTGCGCACGTCGCACCGCGGATCGAGCACGTCCAGGAGCGGCTCGGCCGTCCACTCGTGCTTGAGAACGTGTCGAGCTACGTCAGCTACACGAGCTCGGCAATGAGCGAATGGGAGTTCCTGACGGCACTCGTGCGCCGCACCGGCTGCCGCCTGTTGCTCGATGTCAACAACGTCTACGTCAGCAGCCGCAATCACGGCTTCAATGCCACCGACTTCATCGACGGCGTGCCGCTCGAGGCGGTCCAGCAGTTTCATCTGGCGGGCCACCAGGACCATGGCACGCACTGCATCGATACGCACGACGCCCCGGTCAGGGACGAGGTATGGGACTTGTACGCCCATACCGTGCGCCGCTTCGGCCCGGTCAGCACCCTGCTCGAGCGCGACGACCACATCCCGCCGCTCGCCGAGCTCGTCACCGAACTCGAGCATGCGCGCGCCGTCGCCCGCGATGCCCGCCTCGAGGCGGCCTGATGCGCCTCGCCGACCTCGAACGGGCGGTCCAGGCACACGTCCTCTCCGGAGGGGCGCTGCCAGACTCACTCGCCGCGGCGGTTGAGCCGCCGGCGGCCGAACGGTGGCAGATCTACACGGAGGCGTACCGGCTGAGGCTCGCTGAGGCACTCGCGATCCACTACCCGGCCCTGCACGCCTGGCTCGGTGCGGACGCATTTGACGCCCGCGTGCAGGCATTCATCGCCGCGACACCGTCAGTGCACCGCTCAATCCGGGACTACGGCAGCGAACTCAGCGCGTTCCTCCGTGAACGCGCCGAGGGGATCGAGGATGAGATGCTCGCCGAACTCGCTGCATTCGAGTGGGCGCTGGCCGCGGCGTTCGACGCTGCGAATGCCGCGCCAACGGTCGCCGCGGACATTGCCAGCATCGCTCCGGCCGACTGGCCAGAGCTCAGGTTTCGCGCAGTCCCGAGTGCACGGCGCCAGCGGACGCTGACGAACGCAGTCGCCGTCTGGCGCGCGGTCCGCCCGCGCGATGCGACCGAGCCCACACAGGCACCACAATCCATCGCCCAGCCGGTTGCCGCGGGCGCAACTGACCCGGTCGAGTGGCTGATCTGGCGCCGGTTGTTGACGACCGAGTTCCGCTCGCTCGAGGTCGCCGAGGCCCGCGCGCTCGACCAGCTGCTCGGGGGCGCCACGTTCGGCGACCTGTGCGGGTCGCTCGCCGAACCATACGGCGACGGCGCCGCACTGAAGGCAGCCGGATGGCTCAAGGGCTGGTTGCTGGAAGGGCTACTCGTGCGGGTATGATGCGGGGCCTCCGTCTCCACCGCTCGAGCGCACGATGAACGGGTTGCTGCTGCGGGCGCTGCTGCAGTCGCTGCTGACGATGACCGCCATGAGCCTGATCCCGCCCGCCAACGCCGCCGCGCACGGCGACGCGGCCCCCACGATCAACCCGCTGCTCGCGCCGTGGCGCGGCCCCTACGGCGGCGTGCCGCCGTTCGACAAGGTACGGGTCGCGGATCTAAAGCCGGCTTTGCTCGCCGCGATGGCCGAGGAGACTACCGAGGACGAACGCATCGCGACCAACCCTGCGGCGCCAACTTTCGACAACACGCTTGCAGCCCTCGAGATGTCCGGCCGGATGCTCGACCGCGTCAGCCGGATCTTCCGGGTCTACACCTCGACGCTGAACGGCAAAGACGTGCAGGCCATCGCCACCGAGACCGCCCCGCTGCTGGCCGCACATTTCGACCGAATCACGCAGAACGAGAAGCTCTTCAAGCGCATCGCCGCGGTTTACGCCGCACGCGCGACGAGCCGCCTCAGTGCCGAGCAGCAGCGACTCGCGTGGCTCTACTACACGAACTTCGTGCGGGCAGGCGCGCAGCTCGATCCAGGCTCCAAGACGCGGCTGTCGGAGCTCAACCAGCAGCTGGCGAGCCTGTACACGAAATTCTCGCAGAACCTGCTGGCCGACGAGAACGATCACTGGCTCGAGCTCAACAGCGATGAGGATTTCGCGGGGCTCCCGGAGGCGGGGCAGCAGGCGCTGTCTGCCGCGGCCGCATCGCGCGGCATCAAAGCGCGCGGCGCAGTGCTCAATACCCGCTCGAGCGTCGAACCGTTCCTCGAGAATTCGACGCGCCGCGACCTGCGCGAGACGGTATGGCGCACCTTCGTCAGCCGCGGCGACAACGGCGATGCGCACGACAACAACGCCACCGTCACCCAGATCCTGAGGTTGCGCGCCGAGCGCGCGAGGCTGCTCGGCTTTCCGAGCCACGCGCACTGGCGGCTGGAGAATTCGATGGCGAAGACGCCGGAGCGGGCGCTCCGGCTGATGGACGTCGTCTGGCCCGCCGCAGTCGCACGGGCGCGTGAGGAAATCGCCGACATGCAGGCGATGGCCGATCGGGAGGGCGCCGCGCCGGGTGGTGGCCGGATCACGATCGAGCCGTGGGACTACCGCTTCTACGCCGAGAGGGTTCGCAAGGCCAAATACGACCTCGACTTCAACGAGGTCAAGCCTTACCTCCAGCTCGAAAAGCTGCGCGAGGGCATGTTCTGGGTCGCCGGCCGGCTGTTTGGCTTCAAGTTCTCGCCGCTGCCGGCGGGCCGTGTTCCCGTCGCGCATCCGGACATCAGGGTGTTCGAAGTGACCGACGCGAACGGTCGCCACGTGGGCCTGTGGTACTTCGACCCCTACGCGCGCCAGTACAAGGAGTCTGGCGCGTGGATGAGCGAGTATCGAAGCGAACAGCGTCTCGATGGGCGGGTCACGGCGATCGTGTCGAACAACACAAACTTCGTGCGGGGCCGCCCGGGCCAGCCAATCCTGATCAGCTGGGGCGACGCGACGGGCCTGTTTCACGAGTTTGGTCATGCGCTCCACGGCCTGTCGTCGACCGTTACCTACCCCTCGCTCGCCGGTACGGCCGTCCCGCGCGATTACGTCGAGTTCCCGTCGCAGCTCCTTGAGCACTGGCTCGCGACTCCAGAAGTCCTTGGCCGCTTCGCTCTCCACTACCAGACCGGCAAGCCCATCCCCGAGGAGCTGATCGCAAAGATTCGGCGCACCGAGACCTTCAATCAGGGCTTCACGACCGTCGAGTACCTCGCGGCCGCGCTCGTCGACATGCGCCTGCACCTCGCCGGCGATCAGCCGATCGACCCGCACGCGTTCGAGCGCGACACGCTTGCATCGCTCGGCATGCCGCATGAGATCGTGATGCGGCACCGGATTCCGCAGTTCCACCACGTCTTCGCCGGCGATGGCTATTCGGCCGCCTATTACAGTTACCTGTGGGCGGACACGCTGTCCGAAGACGCCTGGGAAGCCTTCACCGAAGCGGGTGGCCCGTACGACCCCGCGGTCGCGGCGCGACTGCGTGACAATGTCTTCTCGGTCGGCAACACGCGTGACCCGGCCGAGGCCTACCGCGCGTTTCGCGGCCGCGATCCAGGCGTCGCCGCGCTGATGCGCCGGCGCGGCTTCCCGGTTCCGGCGACTGCGGACGCCGCGCAGAGCGACCCATAAGACCGCGGTGCAGACGGCGCCGAAGGCCGGCAGTGCCCGCGGCGAAGGCGCTGCAGCTTCCGTCTACCTGTGGCGCTGCATTCGCGTATCAATCGGCGGGCGCGGCACAGCCACAATGATGACCTTCGTATAAAGGGAACGTCGCGTGCGAATCGGCATCGTCGGTGCGGGTATCAGCGGCCTTGCGACGGCGTTCTGGCTGCAAAGGGCGCGGCCTGACTGGCAGCTGGTGATATTCGAGTCTGCGGGCGGCCCGGGTGGTGCGCTGCATACCGAGGAGATCGCGGGCTTTCGCTTTGAGGCCGGCTGCAATGGTTTTCTGACCAACAAACCCGACAGCCTCGATCTCGTCCGCGCCGCGGGAGCGGATCCGCTGCTGATGGAGAGTTCGGCACTCGCGCGCAAACGCTTCCTCTACACGGACGCCCTGCATCTGATGCCAGAGTCGCCGCGCGCGTTCATCGCGACGCCGCTGCTCACAGGGCGCGGGAAGCTGCGGGTGCTGGCGGAGCTGCTCGTCCCGCGCAGGCGTGATGGTGCCGACGAGACGCTCGAGGAGTTCGGTCGCCGGCGACTCGGCCGAGAGTTCACCGATGTATTCCTGGACGCAATGACCGCCGGTATTTACGCCTCAACACCGGCAAGGCTCTCGGTGGCCGCTGCATTCCCGCTGATAGTCGCGCTCGAGCGCGAGCACGGTGGCCTGTTTCGCGGCATGCTGGCGCGCCGCCGGCGCGAGGCCGGCCCCGGCGGGGTACTGATGAGCTTTCGCGGCGGCGTCAGCACTTTCATCGAGCACCTGCGGCACTTGGTGCATGCAGAATACCGCTTCGATTCCAGGGTCGTCGCGGTCGGTCGAGCCGGACCGCGCTATGCGATTCACACGGACGGCGCCGGCCTCGAGGTCGACCGGGTCATCCTCGCAACTCCCGCCCACGTCACCGCCGGGCTCGTCGCCGGCCTCGATGCGGCATTCGCTGCGCGGCTCGCGCGGATCGAGTACTCGCCCGTTGCGGTGGTCGGCTTCGGCTACCGGGCCCTCGCCCACCCGCTCGACGGCTTCGGGCTGTTGACGACTGCGGCCGCACGCCAGCCCGTGCTCGGCATCCTGTGGGACGGAAGCGTGTTTCCGGACCGGGTTCCGCCCGGCGGCAAGATCCTGCGCGCGATGCTCGGGGGCCAACGCAATCCCGAGCTTGCGCTGCTGCCGGACCCGGATCTGATCACGCTAGCCCGGGCCGGAATCCGCGGCACACTCGGCATCGATGCCGATCCCGATGTCGTATTCGTGCGGCGCTGGGAACGCGGCATCCCGAACTACGGGCCGGGACACCTCGCCAATGTCGCGGCCATCGATGCCGCAGCCGCCGCGCTTCCCGGACTCGATCTCACCGGTAACGCCTACCACGGCGTCGCAATGAACGACTGCTGCCGGGCAAGCCGGCAGCTGGCCGCTCGCATCGTCGGCGATGCAGAAACGCGGACGGCGGCGCCGGGCCGCTCCGGCAACTAGGCGTGAGCGTCGAGCCACGCCTCGAGGTCCGCAAAGACCTGATCGCGCTCGGGCTCGTTGAAGAGCTCGTGGAAGAGACCCTGATACAGCTTGATGGTCAGATCCGGAGCGCCCAGTCGCTCGTAGATCGGCCGTGTGAACTTGAGCGGAACCAGCGCATCGGCAGTCCCGTGCAGAACCAGCGTCGGCACGCGCAGCTCTGGTGCCCGCTTGCCGATGCGCTGCATCGCGCCCAGCAGTTCGACGACGGTCCGCGCCGGAATTAGCCCCCGGTAGACGAGCGGATCGTTCTCATAGTTACGAACGATGAATGGATCGCGGCTGATCGCGGCCGCCGGCAGCCGCAGGACGCCGACGATCGGTGCCAGCGTCGATAGCAGCCGCGCAACCACGAGTCGCCCGCGAGGAAGCTCCGGATCGGCGCCGACGGCCGGTGCGGACAGCACCAGTCTATCGACGAGTTGCGGATGATCGAGCGCCGCAAGCAGCGCCACCGCGCCGCCGAGACTGTGACCAATCACGAACAGGCGCCGGCCCGGATGCTGCGCCCGCGCCGCGCGGACCCGCTGTACGAGGTCCTCGATCAGCCAGTCGAAGGATTCGATGTAGGCCCGCGCGCCGGTCGAACGGCCGTGCCCGCGGTGATCGAGCGCATAGACCGCGAGCTGCCTGGCAGTCAGGCGCATCACGAGCTCGCCGTACCGGCCGCTGTGCTCGGCGAGCCCGTGGGCGAGGACGACCGCCGCCTGCGCCTCACCGTCCGGGAGCCACGACTGCACAAAGAGCCGCCGGCCCCCGCGTCCCTGCTGTTCGCCCGTCTCGTTTCGCACAGTGTCGCGTCCCGGCCGGATGTCAGGCATACAACAGGACGCCGGCGCGCTCAGTGAGCCAGGCTGCCTCGTCGCGCGACACGTGTGCCTCGAGGTCGGCTGCAGTCGCCGCCGGGTCGTCGACCCATTGGCGCAACGCAGGACCGCCGTTGATCAGGTCTATCGCGCGCCGGTCGCGCTCGTACTCGTAATGCACGTCGCGCCACAGCGGGTAGTCGGGGCGCACATGGCGAAGCGCCTTCAATGCGGCAGCAACAAGCCGCCACGGACGAAACGCGAGGTGCGCATACGCGGGATCGTCGACGTGCACCTGCAGACCCGCGCACAAGCTCCCGGCATGCTTGTGGAATGTCGGTTCGAACCAGCAGGGCCGAATCCGGCAGCCCGACAGCCACGCCGGAGCCAGTGTGTGCATTGCCGCGAGCCATGCCCCGGCATCGAGGCCGGGTGCGCCAAACAGCTCGAGCGGCCGGGTCGTCCCCCGGCCCTCAGACAGCGTTGTGCCCTCGAGCAGCACCGTCCCGGCGTAGCACCGCGCCATCGAGAGGTTGGGTGCATTCGGGCTCGGGTTCACCCAGGCACGCTCGCCGAGCGGCCAGCCATAGCCGGGCGCTGCATCGGGTTGCCAGCCCGCAAGTTCGATGACGGTGTAGTCGAGGTCGAGCTTGAGCTGGCGGATGAACCAGCGGCCCGCCTCCCCGAGCGTAAGCCCGTGACGCATCGGGAGCGGTCCGGCGCCGACGAAGCTCTCCCAGCCGGCCTCAAGCGTCAGCCCCTCGACCGGGCGGCCGACCGGATTCGGGCGATCGAGGACCCAGACCGATTTCCCGGCTCGCGCGGCGTCCTCGAGGACGTACCGGAGCGTTGTCAGGAACGTGTAAATCCTGCAACCGAGGTCCTGCAGGTCGACGAGCAACACATCGAACGTCTCCAGCATTGCCGCGGTCGGGCGGCGCACCGCGCCATACAGGCTGAATACGGGAATCCCGTGTTTCGGGTCGCGGTAGTCGGCGGACTCGACCATGTTGTCCTGCTTTTCGCCCCGGAGCCCGTGCTGCGGCCCAAAGGCCGCCGTCAGCTTGAGCCCCGGGAGCGCGGCGAGCGCATCGAGCGAGTGCCTAAGGTCGCGTGTCACGGAGGCCGGGTGCGCCAGCAGCGCCAGCTTTTTTCCGGTGAGCGGCGCACGCAGCGCAGCGCTCTCCAGCAACCTGTCGATCCCGAACTTCACGAGGCCGGCCCGCCGTAGCCGCCGAGCGTCAGTACGAAACCGCGCCGATCGTGAAAATCCGCTACCTCGGCCGGATGGGCGAGCGCGTAGTAGTGAATCCCGCCGTCAAGGCTCTCGATCACCGCGCCGAGTCCAACATCGAGCGGCCTGGCCGGCGCAATGCGCGGCAGGCCGGCGATGTCGAGCGTCACGTCGAGGCGCGATTCGAAATCGCCGCGTCGCAGGTGGATCGCCGGCGCGGACGTGAGCTCGGGGTCGGCGAGACGCTCGCGGTACCCGCCGAAGCGGTACACCGCCCACGCTGCCGACGGCGAGAAATTGAACTCGTAGTAGGTGCTGCCGTGGGGCACCGCGCAAAACGCCTCGAAACACGTGTGGCGCCACAAGCCCTCGCGGCGTTGCGGTGCGCCGGCGGCGGGCCAGAGGACGTCGGCGACCCGTCCGGCAACCTCGTAGCGGAAGTCACAGCCGCGCGCTGTGCGCTCGACGGACGCGGCGACCCGGATGTCGGGGGCGGGGTGGGGATTGCTCGGATGCGGCACCAGTTCGGTACGGACGGGGGGCATTCCCGGATGCTACCGCGTTCGCGGGTCGGACGAGGCGACAGAGCAGGGATTGCCGGCGACGGCACCGCAGACCACACCAAGTGGCTCCCGGTCGGTGCCTCTGGTTCCGGGCGGGCGGTCATAGGCAGGCACCCGCGTCTGGACGCGACGTCGGGGCGTGCTCAGCGGGAATCCGTGCTAGCGGGCCCGCCTGAACGTCAGGTTATAACGCACGGCGTCGCAAGCCGCTTCCGGACGCGCCGCAAGACGCCGCACACCGTGATAGCCCGCGCGCGCCGCTCCACCGAATACGACCACGTCACCATCCTCGACGAGTACTGGTATCGCAAGCCCCTTGCGCCGCGCGCCGTACCATACAAACACGGCGGGCAGCCCGATTGACACCGATACGATTGCGTGGCGCATGTCGAGTTCGTCGTAGTCGCGGTGTGCGCCCATCTGGCTGCCGATCGCGTAACGATTCACGAGACAGCAATCCGGTTCGAAGCCCGGAAATCCAGCCATCGCCGCAGCGTGGCTCGCGAGCGACAGGAATGCCGGCGGCATCGGCGGCCACGGCCGACCGGACTCGGGATCCCGGTCGAGGTACCGATATCCGCGCGTGTCACTGTGCCAACCGACCGTGCCGCAGTTGGTCATCGCCACCGACATCTGTCCGCCGCCGGGCGTATGGAGTCTCCGGAAAGGAGCTTCGCGCGAAATGCGCTCGATCGCAGCCACGAGCGGCGCTGTTATCGCGTGGTGCTTGAGGAGCAGGACCTCGGGCGCGATTGCGATCGCCGCTGCCCGGCTGGGCTGGGCGAGCAGATCGGGCCGGGCGTGCGGTGGTGCAGGACGGGGCATCGGCGGTGCTGTGACCTCAGCGAGGCACGTCGATCGCCGCCGTATTGACGCGGGCACACGCATGAGAGAGTCGCAACGCGCGCCTCGCGCCCGGTGAATTCCAGCACAGCTGGTTAGCGACTTCGTTGTTTTCCCGACCGGGAAAACGGTCAGGCACGGCCCGCCATAGGGGGTGCCGTGGCATGCGCTCCGGCACCCGGCTCATGACGCAGGTTCCGTGCGCTCGAAACGACGCGCGTGGCTGAGCCTTCGAGTCGCGAGCACCTCAAACAGCGAGTTCCGATCGCAGTAGTTTGCGTAGGACCTCGGATCCAGGTCGTATCCGCTCCCCCCTTCCCGACCGGCCTGCCCGACGCCCGGGGCGGAACGAGATACCTGCACGGGCGCATCACGTCCGCGGTTCGATGTCTGGGCGATCTTCTGCATGGGCTGTTCCGACATGCGGCGCATTCCGGTACGGCGACCCGGTCCGCGTCCCCTGGCTCAGGCGAGCGCTGCGGTCCGCCGTCGTTTGTCGGACGTCCAGCGATCGAGCTTCTCCCGTGCGCCGTTTTTCGCCGGATCCATTGCGGTGTCGTGATCGGGCGTTTTCGCGGCAAGTTCGATGACGTAACCGTTGGGATCGCGAAAGTAGATCGAATGGATGAATCCGTGATCCGAGACACCCCGCGTCTCGATACCGGCCGCCTTGCCCTTGGCGAACATGCCGTCAAGGGTCCGCGTGTCGACCTCGAGCGCGATGTGCAGATCGTAGTCGTGCTGCGCCTTGAATTCGAACGGCATGTCGGGGGCTTCGAAGAATGCCAGGTACGAGCCATCCCCAAGCTCGTAGAACGTGTGCAGCGTTCCGGTCTTGCGACCGCTTTTGGTCTCCTTGATCTCGAGCGTTCCGGCGAGCGGCAGTCCGAGAAAGTCCTGGTAAAACTGTCGCGTCTGCTCCGAATCTCGGCAGCGGTACGCATTGTGGTGCAGACGGCGAATCATGCAGCTCTCCTGCTCCGGCTTCGAACGGCGACGAGGAATTGGCCCTTGACGAGCGCGGCGAGGCCACCGATTGCCTCGCTTGCCCTGCAAGTCTAGCCCGGCTCCGTTCGCGAAGGTGAATCGACTCCCTGCAGGTCGGGTCGACAGTCAGCCAGGTTGGTGAGGCGGAGGGCCAATCGAGCGCGCCTCTCTGCCGACACCGGCTGCTGCGGCAGGCGTCACAATGACGCTCCATTGTCCAACACGCGGCGGGCCGCTGCGCTAACCTCACATGGCGATCGTTGCCGGGGACACGCATGGCTAAGGCCTACGCCGATACTGTGGCCAGAATCGAGGACGCGGGCATCGACCGCCCCCTACCCGTTGCCGGCTTCCGCGGAACTGCCGAACAGATCGAGCGGCAGTGGTTTGAGCAGGTCTACCGGGGCCGCGGCGACGTGATGCCTCAGCTGACGACGCGCGCAATCCTGGTCGGCTCGCTGCTCGGGGGAGTCCTATCGCTCACCAATCTGTACATCGGCCTCAAGGCCGGCTGGGGATTCGGCGTCACGATCACCGCCTGCATCGTGTCGTACGGCCTGTGGTCGGTGTTGCTCAGGTTGGGCATCGCCAAGACTCCGATGACCATTCTCGAAAACAACTGCATGCAGTCAACGGCGAGTGCCGCCGGGTATTCGACCGGCACGACCCTGGTATCCGCATTCGCCGCCTACTTCATGATCAACAATCACGCTTTGCCCGTCGGGCTGACACTCGCCTGGGTACTGTTCCTCGGTGTGCTCGGCGTGACGATGGCGATCCCGATGAAGCGGCAGATGATCAACGTCGAGCAGCTGCGCTTTCCCACCGGAATCGCCACGGCCGAGACGCTGAGCGCGCTGTACTCCCGGGGGGATCGAGCCCGGCAGTCGGCCCGAGCCCTCACCTACGCCGCGATCGCGGCCGCGGTCAGCCAGTTCTGGACCGACGGACTGCGACTCGTCAGCGTGAAGCTTGCGCCGTTCGGCCTCGGTGATCTCGTCGGCAAGCTCAACCTGGCCCTGGTCGGACCGGCCTGGACGAGCCGCACGGTCGCGTTCGTATGGGACCCGATCTTCATGGCCGCCGGCGTGCTGATGGGCCTGCGGTCCGCCGCGAGCATCCTGGTGGGAGGCACGCTCTGCTGGTGCGTATTCGTGCCTTACATGCAGGCACACGGGGTCATCACTGGCCACAGCTACCGGGACATCATCCAGTGGACGCTGTGGGGCGGGGTGTCCTGCATGGTCGTGAACGGTTTGCTGGCATTCGGGCTGGAGTGGCGAACTATTGCGCGCGCTTTTCGCGGGCTTCGCAGCCTGTTCCGAGATCGGGCGTCGAGTCCGACAGGGATCGATGCGATTGAGACACCGACATCCTGGTTTTTCGCCGGTCAGCTGGTGTCGCTCGCGGCATTAGCATGGCTCGCCAAGGTCAGTTTCGGCATGCCGTTCTGGCAGAGCACGATCGCTGTGGTGCTGTCGTTCTTCCTGGCCCTCGTCGCCTGCCGCGTCACCGGCGAGACGGACACGACTCCGACAGGTGCGATGGGCAAGGTCACGCAGCTCACCTTTGGCGCTCTCAGCCCCGGCAACATGAACGTCAACCTGATGAGCGCCAACATCACCGCGAGTGCAGCGATTTCAGCGGCCGACCTGCTGACCGATCTGAAAAGCGGTTATCTGCTCGGCGCCCATCCAAGGAAGCAGTTCCTGGCGCAATTTGCCGGCATATTCATCGGCACGCTGTGCACCGTACTCGCATTCCAGGTCATGGTCCCCACGGCGTCCGTGCTTGGATCGGACCAGTTCCCGGCCCCGGCCGCCCAGTCGTGGCGAGCCGTCGCGATCGCACTCAGCAAGGGGCTCGAATCTCTTGAGCCGGTCAAGGTCTGGTCGATAGCCATCGGCGGCTTGGTCGGCCTGCTGCTGACGCTCGTGCCGCGGTGGTTTCCAAAGTACGCCAAGTGGATGCCGTCGGCAGCAGGGGTCGGCCTGTCTTGGACTTTCCACTGGTATTACGGCTTTCTGTTCTTCCTCGGCGCGATCACCGGGTGGTGCATGGAGCGCGCGCGGCCGGCGAAGGCTGAGCTGTACAACTATCCGGTCGCCGCGGGGATCATTGCCGGCGGTTCGCTGATGGGCGTGCTGCTGATCTTCTGGGAAAACGGGCCGGTCGTGATTAGACAACTGCTCGGCCCGTAGCAGACCTGCGTCCGGGCACCGCACGCACTTCCCCGGCGAGGAATGGGCGCGTTCTGACGCTCCGGATCGAGGTGAATCGGCCTTCGACCCCGACGGCGCGTGCCGGGCAAGTTCCGCCATTCGGTCAGTCGGAATGCCTGCGGAAGAGCTGTCGGTGACGACCAACGCGTCGGGAGTCGCGCCTGCGAATGTCAGGCCGACTCGCGCAGGCAGCACACTGCCCGACGGGGGTACCCGACGCCGCGGCTCGAACCGATTTTCGTCCCTCAAAACTGTCGGCGAGTAGGCGCGCCGGCGTGGAACGTACGAGGGGCCATGCCGTAAGCTGCAGGGCCCCGCTTCGGGTGGCGTGAGGAGACACCGGATGCTGCAACTACGACCGAACTGCGAATGCTGTGACCAAGACCTGCCGCCGGACTCGACCGAGGCCCGTATCTGCTCGTTCGAGTGCACCTTCTGTGCACGCTGTGCCGATTCGATTCTGGGCAATGCGTGCCCGAACTGCGGAGGAGAGCTCGTTTGGCGTCCGCGTCGCCCTGCAAACACTCTCGCGTCTAACCCGCCGTCGGCTCAACGCATCCTTCGCCCGTCGGGGTGCGCCACGATTGCTTAAGCGCAAGACTGCTGAGATCGGACGGCACGGTCGCAGGTGCGCGGCGTCCGGTCCCTCGACCGCCTGATCGGTTCGGGTTCTCGCTCCGGTGCTCAATGATTTTGGTCCGGACGCGGCCAGCCGTCCGGGAACACGGGCCGACCGCTGCCATGTGGTCAACTGCGGATCCTGGCCGTGGTAGATCGCCTAGTCGAGAGCAGCCGGTCGTCGGCTGGTGGTCGCTACAGGCGTTAGCGGTCTACACGACTGCGGGCGATCACCAATCGGTAACCAAGATCGATTGCGTCGAGATCCTGCAGCCCTGAGTAGCGACGGCCCCAAGCGCCTGAGGCGACGTCCTTTTCCAGCCGTGCGAGCTGGGGATCGACGTTGCCAATTCTTGAGAACGTCGAAATGCCCTCACGGACGAGCGGATCGAGATGCGCACGCGGCCGCTTCCAATGAGCCCCTAGGAACCCGTCGCGACAGTCTGCCGGAATCGGGACCTCTAGTATTTCTATTGATCCAAAAGCTTCGGCGAATCGCTCCAGGCTAGGAAAGATCCGACGGTCAGCCCGCAGCAACTCCGGAAGGTAGTCGAATAGCCAATAGCGCGCGTACACGTTGAAGTCGATGGTCAGAAAGACTACCCGGGACCGCGCTACGCGCGCGCATTCCGAGAAGCCCTTGGCTTGATCCGTCCAATGATGCACCGTCAGCACGCCGAGGACCGCATCAAAGCTACTGTCCTGGAACGGTAGCGCCTCCGCGCGAGCTTGCACCACGGGAGCGGCGCCTGCGGGACGCTGCGCGATCATCGTGCGAGACGGCTCAACTGCAATCACGCTTCGAGACGGTGGCTCATATGAGCCAGCCCCAGCGCCAACGTTCAGGATTGACGCGCAGCCATCAATGGTACTTGCAATCGCCGCCGCGATCCGCGGATCGGTCTGTCGTCGGCTGGAGTACCCGCGCCCTATCCGGTCGTAGAGTGTCGCCATTAACCTTTAAAGCTCCTCCATCTGCGGCGCCTGTGCAAGCGACCGAGCGTAGCCACGATTGACTCACTGCGGACAGGGAAAGCCTGGTCTGTCGAGCGCGAATTGGTGCCGTGATGACAGGAACGCGAACGCAAGCCGCGCGAAAGAGCACTGCCGCAGTCCCGGGTCCGAAGGCCGGATGCTCTGGTCGTCGACGCCCGGACTCCGCCGTTCGTGACCGGCAGCAAGGGCTCGCTCTCGGATGGTCAGCACCGCGATCCTTTGCGTGCCGATCAAGTCATTACCATCGCACGGGTGCTCGGCGCATCGTTACAGTCGGCCGCGCTCGAAGCGAGCCAGCAGCCAAGTGCCGACGGTGGTCAGAAACACCACGCCTACCAAGAGCAAGAAGACGGCATTCACTCCGGCGGTTTGCTTCAGCCAGCCGATCACCGGTTCCTGGACAATCGGGCCGACCGAGCCGAGTCCGTTGATGATGCCGGCGGCGAGCGCGGCCTGGCGGCGGCTTCCCGCATCCATCGCGCAGGCCCCAGACAGCAGCGAGTCTGGGCCCATTGCGGTGAAACCGATCAGACCGAGCAGTACTATGAAAAACGTCACCGACGACAATCCGACGAACCACATCAGCGACGTGAATCCAAGACATCCGAGCGTCATCCAAAAGATCACCGGCGTACGGCGTGCACCCCCGATTCGATCCGACCAGACGCCGCCGGCGATCACGCCAAGGAATCCGATCCAGTCGAATGCGGCGGACCAGTATCCGGCCCGGGTCGCGGACATACCAAACTGCTCGCTGAGTATCAGCGCGGACCAGCTGTCGAGTGCATAGCGGAGAAACTTGAAGCCGAAATAGATCACGCCCATTGCCACGATCGATCCGATCCAACCGACCGGCAGCGGCTGAGAGCCAGTAGTGCCGCCTTCATCAGCGGCCGGAACGTCGGCCTCAGCTTCGTCCTCGAGCGACAGACCGACCGACTGCGGTCGCTCGCGCGCCCAGAACGCGAAAAGCCCGGTGATCGCCAGCAGCGCGATGCTCGAACCAAAGTATGACCATGCCATGCCGAGCCAGCCGAGCAGGAATGCGGCGAGCGCCTTGCCGGCGATCCCGCCCAACTGGTAGCAGGTTCCCCAGATGCCGAACAGCGTTCCGCGCTCGGAGCGGCGCGTCCAATTCGCGAACAAGGCCACGTTGTGCGGCCACCCGGTTGCTTGCGCAAATCCGTGAATGCCCATCGTGATGCACATCCACAGGTAGGCGCTCGCTCGGTGCGAATCGACGAGCCAGCCCAGCTCGATGTTGCAGGCCGCTGCGACGACCATTCCCCACATCAGCACGGTCCGGCTTTGCATGCGCCGACCGAGCCACGCCGCGAGAAACTGACCCAGCATGTAGGTCATCAGATAAATGGTCCACGGGTAGGCGACGTGGACGTCGTCGAGGCCGAACTGTTCCTTCAGCGGCCTCTTCAGGATCGCGTAGGTCTTGCGAACGAGATAGAAGCCGAAGTACGACAGCCAGGTCGCGGTGAACAGTTGCACCCGGTAGCGGCGCAGCAGCGCCGAATGTGCGGCGTTCACGTGAACGATCTGCCGGCAAGATCGTCGCTTCCGCGAATCAGCTGATCCCAGAAAGACGCCGGCAGCGCTCGGTAATCCCTAACAAAGGCCGAGGCGAGCGCGGCATTCTCCCCGACATCGTCCGCACAACACGTGACGAACATTGAACGCATACCGGCTGCTCGTGCCGCAAGCAAGCCTGCGCGACTGTCCTCGAACACAAGCGCCTCTTCTGGATCGACCTCGAGCGCCCGTGCCGCCATCAGAAAACCTTCCGGGTCGGGCTTGCCGTTGCGCACATCATCCGCGCCGATGCGTGCGCGCTCATCAACCAGATCGGCAACCCCGAGCTTTTCGAGAAATCGTCCGATCACCGCACGCGGACTCGAGGAGACGACGGCGAGCTTCAGCTTGTGGGCTGCGGCAGCTCGCAGCGCCTCGGGTGCACCGGGTATCGCTTTCACGTCGGTCGTGGCCGCGTTCCAGTGCGCGAGTAACTCGGCAACCAGCGCGGCGGTCGGCAGGTCCATCGGAGTCCGCGTTCGGATGAGCTCGGCGACGTGCTGCCAGGTGCGGCCACGTGTCTCAACGGGCGGTAGCGTGAAGCCGGTGATGCCATGGCGCGCAACGACCGCTTCAATGGTCCCGCCGGTGTGAGTCTCGGTGTCGACCAACGTACCGTCGAGATCAAAGAGCAGAGCTCGTATGCGTCTGTAATGAGTCACGTCTCAGACTCCGATCGCTCGGCAGCCCGGGCTCCGACATCATCCGACCCGAACGTAGCATAGTGTCCGCCGCGAGGTGTGCTGAGCGCGCTGTGACTCACCTGTCATCGCACAAAGTTATGCCTGCTGTGCGCCGAGTGCTCCTGCTGATCCTCTCCAACGTCAGCAAGTCAGAGACTCTCTAACATATGTTGGGGTCATGTTGCATCGAAATCGGCGTGCTGTCACGCGCCTGCGAAGGAATAAGCGACGCGGACAGATCGAAGATTCTTTGGAATCGTTCCCAGGTGGCCTGCCGCGGCTTCACCGTTACCGGCGGATTTGCGAAGCCGGTTCTTCGCAAAGTGAACCGACCTGGACAGCAAATCTGCAGATGCGTCCGACGTTGGATCTGTTAAGCGCAACCGCGCGCGACTTGGCCGTGGCCGGGAGATTTCAAACTGCCGGGCGACGCGTTGGCGTCGCGCGAAAGTCCGCCCCGATACGCTGCGTTTACGCCGTCGGTCTTCGAGTCTTCGATTTCCTCGGTGGCCGCCGCGTTCGCGGTGTGCCTAGACTCGAAACGTCGGCGGTGCTGTCCGGGACCGACCGCTCGTCGCCTGTCAGCAGCAGCGGTGTGTTGCGAGGACGGCGATCAATCTGGCGTTAGCATCGACTGTCGTCGCTGCAAGAACCGGCGAACGGCGACGTCGCGTTCCAGACCGATCGCGACCTCATATGCGTGATGAGCTGCGCCAATTGCGCCTGTCGTCGCCAGCAGCTCTGCGCGCGCAGCCCAGTACGGCTGGTAGTCATTCAGCCGCATGTCAGGGACCAGCTCTTGCATTGCCTCCAAAGCCGCGGCTGCGCCATGCAGCTCGCGGATCGCCAGCGCTCGATTGATGGCGACGACCGGAGAGCCAGACAGCGCCAGCAATGCGTCGTATAGCTGAACCACCTCCGGCCAATTCGCAAGCCCCGTGCGACGACGGTACACGTGCGCTGATTGCAACGCACCCTCGAGTTGATACCGCCCGATACGGCCTAACGCGCTCGCGCGCCGAAGTAGCGCCTCGGCCGCATCGATCAGCTGCGAGTTCCAAAGCGCCGGATCCTGCTCGGCGAGCGGCACATACTCCCCCTCGGCATTGCGCCGCGCCCGGCGCCGAGCCTCTGCGTGCAGCATGAGTGCAAGCAGCCCCAGCGCCTCCGGCTCTGCTGGCAGCAGGTCCGCCAGCAGCGTCGCCAGATAAATGGTCTCTTCAGCGAGATCGCGGCGGACGACATCGGTCCCGCCCGGATCTGTCCAGCTCTCGGTGAACGCGGCGTAGATGGCATCCAGTACGGTGTCGAGCCGGCCGGGCAGCTCCTCTCGCTCCGGCACGCGGAACGGAATGCCCGCTTGCCGGATCTTGCTCTTCGCCCGGACCAGGCGCTTGCCCATGGTCGCCGGAGACGTTAGGAATGCCGAGGCGATCGTTTTCGCATCCAATCCAAGGACAACCTGAAGCATCAACGGCGCACGGATTCCGGTCTCGAGAGCCGGATGTCCGCACGCGAACATCAGCGCCAGACGCTGGTCCGGGATCGCCTCGCCCTCCGCCGCGGCGACGAACTCCTCAGCGAGGAGCTGCCGTTGCGCGGCCGCTGCCTCGCCGCTGCGGCGCCGCCGGGCGATATCAATGGCCTTGCGGCGAGCCACGGTCAGCAGCCACGCTTCAGGGTTCAGCGGACAGCCATTCTCTGGCCAATCTGTCAGCGCCGACGCGAATGCCTCCGACAGCGCATCCTCGGCTGCCGCCACATCGCGTGTGCGCGCCGCAAGAAATGCGACGAGCTTCCCGTAGCTGCGGCGCGCAACCGCATCGGCAGTGGCGCGTGCACGCGTGTCAACATCGCGGCCGCTCATGCACTCACGCCTTGGTAGAGGTTAACCGGGAGCGACAAACAGCGGACGCACCTCCACGATGCCGTGGCTTGCGGCCGGGCACCGCGCCGCCCAGGACATCGCCGCATCGAGATCGGGTACGTCGATCAGGTAGTAACCGCCCAATTGCTCTTTCGACTCGGCATAGGGCCCGTCCAGAACCTGCGATTTGCCGTTGACGATGCGCACGGTCGTTGCAGCCGCAACCGGCTGGAGGCGACTTCCCCCCTTAAAGGCACCGGCCTTCTTCAACGCCTCGGTGTACGCCTCATAGGCCGCAGCTGCCCGTTTTTGCTCCGCCGGCGCCAACTTGGACCAGCCACTCTCGTTCGCATACAGCATTAGAATGTATTGCACGTGAAGTCTCCGTCACGGGTCTTGGGCGGGCACGATGCGCCGCCAACACAATGACGTTCAAGCTTAGCGGGCTTGGACAACTTTGGAGAAATTCGTAGACGGTCACCTCGCCGGCAACAGGTTAACCCCCGCAATCAGACCGACAGGCAACCTCCGGCCTATAGCAGCCACCCGGGTTGTAAAGAAGCCCCTCCTAAAGGAGACATTCGGTACCATGGCCTGTCACCTCTCCACATAGCCGTGGCAACAACGTGCTGACCCGCCGCGAAGCGATCCAAGCCTTATGCGCGGGATTTCTCTGTCGCTGGCATTCGAGCGCTGCCGCGTCAACCGCCGGCTATAGCGACCAACAATACGCCCGCGCAATGATCATTGACGCACTCGGTGGACCTGGAGGCTTCGAACCCGGTGTGCCAGACGATGCTCCGCTGTCCCCGAAGTTCATCGCGGACATACGGGCATCTGGCGTTACAGCCGTGAATGTAACGGTCGGTGAGGTCGGTAATGGTCCGAATCGCTTCGCCAAGACCGTCGCCGACATTGCCAACATGGAGCGCGAACTCGCCGCTCACCCCGACGTGTTCCTGAAGGTGCTCCGCGCCAAAGACCTGACCGAGGCCAAGTCAACCGACCGGATGGGTCTGATCTTTGGCTTTCAGGACACCTGCATGCTCGACGGAGATCTGACGCGACTGACGACATTTTACAACCTGGGTGTCCGTGTCTCTCAACCGACCTACAACCGGCGCAATCTGCTGGGCGACGGCTGCCTGGAAACAGCTGATGGGGGTTTGAGCCGATTGGGTCACGAGTTTGTAGCCGAGATGAATCGACTGCACATGCTGCTTGACCTTAGCCACGCCGGTCCGCGCACGATCTCGGACGGAATTGCCGCCTCGACCGTGCCAGCGGCGATCACGCACACCGGCTGTCGCGCGCTTGCCGATTTGCCACGGAATACGGCCGACAGCTCACTCAGAGCGCTTGCGGATCGCGGTGGAGTGGCCGGCATCTACTTCATGCCATTCCTCAGAGTATCGGGACAACCGCACGCGGAAGACTTGATCCGTCACCTCGAGCATGCTGTGAACGTGTGTGGTGAGGATCACGTCGGCCTCGGAACGGATGGAACCATTTCCGGCGTAGAACTGAATCAGGCGTATGCGGACTACATTCGCAAATCTGTTGAGGACCGGATCAAGTCCGGCATATCGGCCCCGGGCGAGGCGCCGGATGTGTTTACTGTGATCCCGGAGTACAACGGACCGCGGCGATTCAGAGTGCTGGCGGATGATTTGGCGCGCCGAGGATGGACATCCGGCTCAATTGACAAAGTCCTCGGGCAGAATTTTGCACGACTATTCACTGAGGTGTGGACGTAGTGCGCACCGGGAGCCCGGCAGCAGCCGGGCGACTGCGACGGCGAGCTGTTAAGTTCGAGGACTACCGATGATACGCGCGCTTGTCTCAATGCTGGGAACGCTGCTATTCGCTGCTGCAGCGTTGGCCGCCTCCTCCGATCGGGACGATCAAGTTGTGATGTTTGGCAAGGTCGTGGGCCTGCAAACGGTCACGGCGCGGGGCGACGCCCAAGCGTTCGCAGAGTATTCCTACAACGATCGTGGCCGCGGAGATCATATCGTCGCGAACTGGACGCTCGACGCCGCCGGTGTGCCCACAGCGTACTCTGGGCAAGGCAACGACTACATGAAGGCCGCATTCGCCGAGACGTTCCGCCGCAGCGGCGGCCGAGCGTATTGGCGGAACCGGTCAGAACATGGTGCCCAATCCATCGCCGCAGAAGCGTTCTACGTTCCGACCAATGCACCACCCGAGTTTCTAGGCGTCCTGGCACGTGCGCTGCTGAAGGCACCGGAGCATCGACTACCACTGCTGCCATCCGGCGAGGCGCGCATCGCTGCGGCTGGATCGATGACGGTGACGCTTGCCGGTGGGGGGAAGACCGCGTTAACCCAGTATCGGGTCACGGGGCTGGATTTCAGCCCAACTCCCGTCTGGCTCGATCACGACGGTAACACCGCCGCCATTGTCTCGAGCTGGATCTCGGTGCTGTCCGCGCCTTACCGCGAATCCATGCAAGCACTGCTCGATGCGCAGAATCACACCGACATCGAATGGTTCGCCGAACTCGCCAGGCAGCATACGCACGTTCCGGCCGGTGACCT
>DATNIE010000014.1:0-38059 GCA_035604595.1 Steroidobacteraceae bacterium
CGGCCCGACCCGGTCCGCATGACCCAGCGTCGCCGCCAGTCGCTCCACGTACGTATCAAACTCCCGTTGCAGCTCCATGTACCTTCACCCTCTGGACGAAGATACATGAATAATGCCATGATATTAATGACACTGTAAGACTATCCGGCACGCGCATTCTCAGGGTCGATTCGGAGACGGTATTCCATATAAAATGAGAATGGATCCCGCGCAGCCGGTCGCACGCACGGCGGGATCATGGACCGGAATTGACACTCGAAGCCCCGCGGGACAAACGTGTGTAACGGTGCGATCTAGCGCAGCATCCGTACTCATCAACATCTATTAGGGGGAGCCATGGGCAACGAAGGAACCTACAAGGGCAGCTGCTTTTGCGGCGAGGTGCAGTTCGAGGTGTCAGGCCAGCCGGCCGCAATGGGGTACTGTCATTGCGAATCGTGCCGCCATTGGTCAGCAGGACCGGTCAACGCTTTCACGCTATGGAAACCGGCCGCGTTGAAGGTCACGCACGGTGCCGCGAGCATTGGCACGTACAACAAGACGCCGATCAGCTATCGCAAGTGGTGCAAGCGGTGCGGCGGACATCTGTTCACGGATCATCCGACCATGGGTCTAGTGGATGTGTACGCCGCGATGATTCCGAAGCTGACCTTTGAGCCGGGCGTGCACGTGCACTACCAGGAAACCGTGCTGCGCATCCGCGATGGCAAGCCAAAAATGAAGGATATGCCGAAGGAAATGGGAGGCTCAGGAGTCACGCTGCCGGACTAGTGAGGCTCAAGGGTCGGTCGCGGGACGCTGGCTGGAATTGACCGCACGTGCCAGTCTTTTAGGGCCGATCCGCCGGCAGCGCGGATGGCGCGGTGCGTCATGGGGCTCACCCCGCGGCATTTCGCGGGACCGGTGTAGACTCGTGCGACGCAACCCGATGCCCTCGAAAAACATGAGATCACCGGGCGTGCGATTCACAAAAAAGCAACGCAGGAGACAGCAATGAAAAGACTCATCGCCCTGGCGCTACTCTTACCGGCGCTTGCGGTCGCCAAGAGCCCGTTCGACGGAACCTGGAAGCAGCGGCTCGATTCGATGCAGTTTTCGGGCAAGCCGGACGTTTACGAGTTAAGCAACGGCACCTATGACTGCAGAAGCTGCGCACCGCCCTACAAAATCAAGGCCGACGGCACGGATCAGCCGGTGCCCGAGCACGACTACCTGGATCACCAGTCAGTGAAAGTATTAAGTGCGTCATCGATTGAGCTGACCGACAAGAAGGCCGGCAAAGTCATGTCGACGGCGACGCTGACGGTATCGGCGGACGGCTCCAAGCTCGCCGGCAAGTTCACGAGCTACGTTGGCGAGAAGCCGTTTAGCGGCACTTTCACCGAGAAGCGGGTGGCGAAGAGTGCTGCCGGGGCGCACGCGATCTCGGGATCCTGGCAGCCGGACAGCATCTCCGACATGTCGGACGTCGCGCGGATCGTCGTGCTGCAGTCGACGCCCAATGGTCTCAAGATGATGTGGAACGGGCAGACGACCGACGCGAAGTTCGACGGCAAGGAGTACCCCGCCGTTGGCGATCCCGGCAATACGATGATCACGCTGAAGAAGATCAACGACACCCAGATTGAGGAAACCGACCGTCGTCGGGGCAAGATCTTCGACGTCGTAATGTGGACGGTTGCTGCTGACGGTAAGACGATCAAGAACGTCGACACTGATCCGGTGCACGGGACGACCGTTACATTCGTCTTCGAGAAGCAACCTTAGCGCGCGACAAGTGGGGCGGGTGCCAGCCCGACACGGCCCTGGCTCCCGCTCCATGCTTACTTCGCTGAGCCGCTCTGCTCGATGTTGAATACCAGGCCGAAAGGGTCGCGAATGTAGCAGCGCGGGACAGACGCGTCCTCTTCCAGGACCGTGCAACCGGCTGATGTCAGCGAATGCTTGGCGCGCCGAAGGTCCGGAACCAGAAAGTCGAATACGGCTCCGTGCCGCGACCCTTTTTCAACGTACAGCCGGAATGCCCCCGCGTCGAAGCCGACGAGCGAGTCGCTGCGATTCACGATCGGCAGGCCAAGCACCGACTCATAAAATCGGATGGCTTCGTGGAATGCATCCGTCCGGATGATGACGTCGCGCGAAGCCCGAAAAGTATCTGGCACGACAATCTCCTTACTGAAAGGTCCGGTGCAGCGCCGCAATCCGTCGCCTTGCGCTGCCCGACGGCCCGCAGGGCCTAGCGGCCGTGGCCGCCGAGTACCCGGTCAAGATTCTCAAGCACCCGCGGCCACGCGTCCTCGTGTCGCCGCAGCGTCTGCGCATCCGGGAAACCGGCGTGGGTCAGGCGCAACAGCGTACCTTGCCCGCGCGGAGCGAGTTCAACCGTCACCAACGTCTCGGCGCCTTGGGTTCCGGCTGCGGTGACCCAGGTCAGTTCGACGAGCTGATCTGGGCTGAGCGTGATGAATCGGCCGTAATGCGCATGGCGCTGCCCGTTGTAGTGAGTCTCGAAGAAAAATGCAGTATCAATCTGCGGCACCATCAGCACGGTGTCCGGAGCCGCAAACCACAGACCAAACTGCTCGGTCCAGGCCCGGAACAGCGCCCGCTGGCTCGCGCCCATCAGCCGCTCAGCGACCATCTGCAATGGCCTGGACGACAAGTCGGGGCGCGCGATCCGCGTTGCTGCTGGCATTGGGCCTCTCCTGACCGCCGCCGAACTGCACCTGAGGGCAAGCACCCGGGGCCTGGCCGACTCCGGATCAATCGGCGATAGCCGCTTCGATCCGCCGGTCGGGCACGAGCCACATGATCGCGACCGCCACGTACAGTACGACGGCCACAACGGGCTTCGCCAAGGCGGCGACGATCGCTATCGCGTACAGGGCGATCGATGCCTTGCCCTTCAGGTCGCGCCCCACTGCCCGCGCCAGCAGCGAGTCGCCGCCGTGGCGCGTCACGAGCGTCTTCTGCAGGATTGTGTAGGCAATGCCCGCCATCAGCAGAACGACACCGTAGAGCGCGACAGGTGTGGCCGCGAGCCCGTCCTCGCCGAGCCAGCGAGTCACGAACGGAACCAGTGACAGCCAGAACAGCAGGTGCAGGTTGGCCCACAGCACTGCGCCGCTGACCTGGTGCACCGCGTGCAGCATGTGGTGGTGGTTGTTCCAGTAAATGCCGACGAACACAAAGCTGAGCACGTAACTGAGCAGTACGGGCCCGAGCGGTCTCAGGTCCGCGAGTTCGGTGCCGTGCGGCACCTTGAGCTCGAGCACCATGATCGTAATGATGATCGCGATGACGCCATCGCTGAACGCTTCGAGCCGTCCTTTGCCCATCGCCTCGGTCCGCTGCGGTTGGTTCGGCACGCCATCGTACTTGATTGGCCGACACTGCGCCGCGCCGCACCCGGCCGCCCGGTCACGGGCCGTTCATCGCTGGCAGGATCGTCGGCGTCCTGCCGCCGTCGCCAGCGCGGGCCTGCAGCAGGCGCTGTTCCTCGAAAGGCAGCACCACGGTCGAACGGGGCCTCGCAGATGACGTCGGCGTCGCGGGCGGCGCCTTTTTTCTGTCGCGACCGTTGCGGATCTGCGATAAAAAGAGCCCCATGACGATCGTTGCGCCCGCAGCGTCCCCCAGCCCCGCCACCGCGCTCCCGTGGCGGGTCGCGCCGCCATTGATCAGCACCGCGCTCATCATGCTCGGAGCAGGCGTCCTCGGCACGCTGCTGCCCCTGCGCTTTTCGGCGATGGGTCTCTCTCCCGGAGTCATCGGTCTGATCGCGACGGCCGAAGCGCTCGGATTCCTGGTGGGCTGCCTGCACGCGCACCGGATCATCGCGCCGGTCGGCCTCGAGCGCGCCTACGCTGCTTTCGCCGGCATGAAGGCCGTCGCGATCCTCGGCATGCATTTCGCCGACGGTGTCGCGACGCTCGCGGTTTTACGCTTTCTCCTCGGTGCCAACGCCGCGGGCCTGTCCGTCATCGTCGAGAGCTGGCTGAATGCACTCGTGCCGAACGAGCAGCGCGGCCGCCTGCTGACGCTTTACGTGCTTGTGTACGGCCTGTTCTTCGGCATCGGCCAGCTGCTGGGCAAGAACCTCGACGTCAAGGGTCCCGAGATGCTGTTCATCGCGGCGATCGCGACCACGCTCGCGCTGGTGCCGATGGCCGGCATCGACGTGCGCGCGCCTGTCTTGCCCCACCGCGTCCGTCTGCAAATCCTGAAGGCACTACGCACTTCGCCGGTCAGCGTGCTGGCCTGTCTATTAAACGGCCTGATCCTGACAGCGTTCACGACCGTGGGTCCTTTGTTCGGCGAGCGGATCGGGTTCGACCAGGGCCATATCATCATGCTCATGGCGTGCGTCTCCCTCGGCGGGCTTTTCCTGCAGTGGCCGATCGGCTACATCTCGGACAAGATTGATCGGCTGTACGCCCTGATCGGCCTCGGCGCGGGCACACTCGCGGTCGCCGCCGCGCTCGCGACCGTCGACCGCCAGACGCCGTTTCTGCTGCTCGCTGTGCTGTTCGCAGCGTTCGGCGGTTTCGCCGAGAGCCTGTACGCCGTAGGTGTTGCGCACGCCAATGACCGATCGGCCATGGCCGACTACGTCGCGCTATCCTCGACACTGCTGTTCGTGTGGGCGCTCGGCGCGGCGATCGGACCCACGACCGGGACGCTCGCGATACAGCTCACGACGCCGAGCGCCTTCTTCATCTATGCGGTCGTGCTGAGCCTCGCGTTCACGCTGTTCGCGCTCTGGCGGCTGTCCCGCCGACGCCTCGATCGTATCGTCGAGGAGCGCGAGGAGTTCCTGACCTATCCGCAGACATCGCCCCAGATCTACGCGTGGCTGCCGTACCATCGCGACGCGCCGGGCGCCCCCGGCGCGGCGCCGGACGCGCGCGTCGAGCCCCCACCCCACTGAGCCGCGGCGCTGTCAGCGCCCGCTCAGCGCCTCGAGCAGCGATGGTGCCGCCGCCGGCTTGAACGCCCTGAAGTCCTGGCCGACGACAGCGGCGATCGTGGCGGCAATCTGCGACTGCGTCACCGGCGCCACGTTGTGCCGCTCGCCGAGCGGCGGCGTGTCGGGTCCCATGACCGCGATCCAGATGTTCTCCGAACCTTTTTCCTCGACGCCGTGGTCCTTCCACTCGACAGGTCCGCTGCCCCGCCCGTGATCGGTGGAGATGATCAGTGTGGTCTTGTCCTTGTACGCGGGGATCGACTGCAGCTGCTTCCAGAGGTCCGCGACGAACCCGTCGAACGAGTGCACCGTCTCGAGCAACGCGTCGTAGCGACCAACGTGGCCCCACGTGTCGGTATCGCCGTAGCCGACGAACAGTACGCGCGGCCGGTGCGTCTTCAAGTGATCGCGCAGCGCAACATGGAGAAACGAATCGAACGGATCGGTGCCCTCGAGCCGGGTCGTCGTCTGGTAGAGCTCGGTCATCAGCCTGCCGCGCGGGCTCAGGTCCGAGGCATCGACCAGCGTCGCACCCGCACGGATCGGCAGCTTGCTGCGCGTGACGTTGAAGATGTCGGCGAACGCGCTCCAGGTACCAAAGATCTCCACCTTGCCGGCGAACTCCGGAATCGTGTTGAGCCACTCGAAGACCGTGACGTTCGGGTTGGGCCCGAATTCGTTCGAATCGATGCGCGGATCGTCGACGCCGCTCGCCATCTCGTTGTAGCCGGGATACGAGAACCACATCGCGTTGGTGACGTGCGCGACGCTGCCTGCGTCCTGGTTGCCGAACAGCTGCCCGTGGGTCGCGACCGTGCCCCACAAGAAGGGGAACAGGAGCTTGCGGCGCACCGTGGGATCGTCGTCCCAGTACTTCTGCTTGAGCTCCGCCACCGGCGTCCAGCTGCCGCCCTCCTTGTCATTGAGCAGCGTCGGGTCGGCGCCGGTGAACACCTCCTGCCAGCGCACGCCGTCGGTGATGACCAGGATCACGTTCCGCGTCTTGCCGGCGAACGCGCCCGGGCACACGAGCAGCGCGAGGCAGGCGGCGATCAGCAGTCTCTGGATCCTCGGCATGCGATCTCCCCGTCGGTAGGCGTCTGGCATCGGCCAGCGATTCGCAGCAGAATAGTGCTTCGCGACGGCGAGGGGAAATCCGCATGCAATGGGCTCGCAGCGTGGCGACGGCGCCGACTCGGGCCGGCTGCGCGCAATTGCTGGCCGCCCCGACGCGGCCCGGGCGTGCTGCGAGACGGGACCCGTGAACCGCGCCCGGTCAGCCTGCGTCTGCGGACCGCCGCTGCGGGCGTCGGGCCGCGCGGGGCGCCACAGACGATCAGCGTACCGGTCCGCCGGGGAGCGCCGGCGCTGCGGGCTGACAGCATGATGCGATGGCTCGTGGTCGCGACCCTCGCGACGGCGGGCGCGGCCATGGGTGCCGCTTTGGGGACGCCGGCGGCGCTACGGGTGGGCACGCTTGAGCTGCACGCGTGCGAGCCCGCCGGCGCCTATTGCGGCGCGCTCGAGCGCCCGCTCGACCCGCTCGGTCTGGTACCGGGCACGGTGTCCGTCTACTTCGAGTATTACGCGCACCGCCTAACCGGACCTGCCATCGGCACACTCGTCGGGAGCGTGGGCGGGCCCGGTTACTCCACGACGGACTCGCGCGAAGCGTATCTGACGCTGTTCGCACCGCTGCGCGGGGACCGCGACGTCTTGCTGGTGGACAACCGGGGCACCGGCCGCTCGGGCGCGATCGATTGCCCGGGACTGCAGCGCGACCCCGTCCTGACGGTCGAGGCCATCGGCACGTGCGGTGCGGACCTCGGACCGACCGCTCCCCTCTACAGCACCGCGTACGCGGGCGATGATCTGGTCGCGATCCTCGATGCGCTCGGGATCGCGACGATCGACCTGTACGGCGACTCGGAGGGCACGTTCTTCGCCCAGGTGTTCGCGGTCCGCCACGGCGCACGGCTGCGTTCGCTGGTTCTGGACGGGGCCTACCCGCTCGCAGGGACCGATATCCCGTGGTACCCCAGCTATGCCCCGGCCATGCGCGACAAGTTCAATCGCGCCTGCGAGCGCTCCGCCTGGTGCCGCGCGGTACCGGGCACGTCGATCGACCACATCGCCCCGGCGCTGCGGGAACTGCGCGCCCGCCCGTTTCGCGCGAGCGCCACCGACTACGACGGCAACCTTCAGCGCTTCACCGCCAACGCGGGTGTCCTGGCGATCGTGATGTTCGGCGCAGCACCGCCCGAGGCGACGCTCCGCGAGACGGATGCGGCGGCCCGTGCGTTTGCATCCGGTGATCGTCTGCCGTTGCTGCGGCTGATGGCCGAGACCATCGCCAACGTCGACTCGCGCGACCCGACCCGCGACCCGCAGAAGTTCAGCGAGGGGCTTGCGGCGGCACTCTGGTGCCAGGATGGGCCGCAGATCTTCGACATGCGCCTGGCTCCGGACGCGCGCCGCGCCGACCGCGATCGCGCGCTCGCCGCGCGACGGGCGACGGCTCCCGACACGTACGCGCCGTTCTCGATCGACGAGTTCCGGGCGATGCCTCTCGACTACGCCTTCCTCGACGAGTGCGTTGACTGGCCGGTCGCAGATCAGGCGCACCCCGCCTCCCACGTCGTGGCCGATGACGCGGTGTTTCCCCCCGTGCCCGTCCTCGTGCTGTCGGGCGAGATCGACAACATGACGACCGTCGCGGACGGTGCCGCCGCCGCCGCGCAGTTTCCACGCGCCCGCCAGATCGTGATTGCCAACGGGTTCCACGTGGGTGCGCTGTGGGGCGCCCGCAGCGACTGCGGCGCACAGCTGGTGCAGGCGTTCATCGCGAACCCCGACGCGGCAAACGGTCCCGACGCGCGCTGCGCCGCCGAGGTTCCGGCGGTGCGCCTCGCGCCCCCGTTTGTCCGCGGCTTTGCGCGCGCGACGGCCGCCAGGGCCCGCCCGGGAAACCGCGCCGCGCGCGACGGACTCGTGGCCGCGGCCGCGGCCGTCCATACGGTGGGCGATCTGTTGCCGCGGCTCGCGGCCAACTCGAGCGGTCGCGGCGTCGGGCTGCGCGGCGGGAAATTCACCGTGACGACCGGTGCCGGCGGCCGGCGCACCGCACGGCTCGCCAAGCTCCGCTGGGCCGAGGACTTGTGGGTGTCAGGGACGGTAGCGTGGACGCCGGATCACGGCGAGGCACTGGCGCGCATTCGCTTCAGGACCGCGCGCGGAATGGCGGGACGGTTGACGGCGCGCTGGCCGGACGGCGTCGCGGATGCCCGCGCGCGACTCGACGGCACGGTCGCGGGCCAGGCGCTCGCCGCCGAGATGCCGGCGCCCTGACGCACGCGCGCCCGGGCGCCGGCCAAACGGCCGCGCTGCTACTTGAACTGCAACTCGCGGATAATCTGGTCGCCAAGGATCTCGCGCAGCGACTCGCGATCCCCCGACGCCTTGTCCTCTTGCTGCGGGCTCGTGGCGCGCAGTTTCTTTGCGATGGCGTTCATCTTCTCGTTGAGTGTGTCGAACGCCGCCATGTTCGGATAGGTTACGACCAGATAGAGGTCGGGATCGTGCGGGCTGCGCGGAATCGCTGCCTGCACACTGTATGACACGACGAGCCCCTGCTTCTTGGCCTCGTCCATGTCGGCCTTGAAGTCCTTGGCGAGGAATGCCCAGTATTCGAAGAACTTGCCGGGCTTGGTCCGTACGGAAGTCACGTCAGTCACCGGACCTTCCTTGAACGGCAGGTCATCCGCGAGCACCGGACCGGCGAATGTCCACACGGCGGCCGACAACAGGCCGCTGATAATCCATTTTGACTTCATGAGATCCCCTCGAAAGATTGTGTAAGTGTTTGCGTTATCCGCCGGATGCACCGTGGTGCGATCCGGGGGAGCGGATCCTAGCATGAGGCCGCGCTCCGCCGCGTGTGAACAACTGGTGAGGCGAGGGGATCGATCCGCCGGTCGTGCGGGGAGCGAGCGCGGCTTTTCCGGCGGCGCCGCAGTCCCCGGAACTGCCAGCGGCCTGATATCGGCGCAGCGGCTTACGCCGCGCACATTGGGCGTCCGGGCCGGGCCAGCCTCTTTAGCGGGCGCCGCGACCGCTGAGACCGAGCTCCGCCTGGCGCAGCTCGGCGATCTGGTCCCGCACCTGGGCCGCGGCCTCGAACTCGAGATTGCGGGCGTGCTTGTACATCTCGACCTCGAGCTTCCTGATCCGCTTGATGACCTGCTCGGGGCTGAGCTCGGCAAGCGCGCCGCCGTCGAGGCGCCGGCCGCGCTCCTCCCCCGACCGCGCTCCTTCCATCACGTCCTGCACGGCCTTCTTGATGCCGACGGGCGTGATGCCGTGGGCGGCGTTGTAGGCGACCTGTCGCGCGCGCCGCCGGCCGGTCTCGTCCATCGCCCGCCGCATCGAGCCGGTGACCACGTCCGCGTAGAGAATCGCGCGACCGTTGACGTTGCGGGCGGCGCGGCCGATCGTCTGGATCAGCGATCCCTCCGACCTCAGGAACCCTTCCTTGTCGGCATCCAGGATCGCGATCAGCGACACCTCCGGAAGATCGAGCCCCTCGCGCAGCAGGTTGATCCCGACCACGACGTCGAACTTGCCGAGCCGCAGATCACGGATGATCTCCACCCGCTCGACCGTCTCGATGTCGGAGTGCAGGTAACGCACCTTGACGCCGTGCTCGTGAAGATAGTCGGTTAGATCCTCCGCCATGCGCTTCGTCAGCGTCGTGATCAGCACGCGCTCGCCTCGCCTGACGACCGCATGGATCTCGGACAGCACGTCGTCGACCTGCGTGCGGACGGGCCGCACCTCGACCTCCGGGTCGACGAGGCCGGTCGGCCGCACGACCTGTTCGACGACGGCGCCCGGCGAGTGCTTGAGCTCGTACGGCCCCGGCGTCGCCGATACGAAGATCATCTGCGGCGCGAGCGTCTCCCATTCGTCGAATCTAAGCGGCCGGTTGTCGAGCGCCGACGGCAGCCGAAAGCCGTACTCGACCAGCGTCTCCTTGCGCGAACGGTCGCCGCGGTACATGGCGCCGAGCTGCGGCACCGTCACGTGGCTCTCGTCGACCACGAGCAGCGCACCGTCCGGCAGATAGTCGAACAGGCACGGCGGTGGCTCGCCGGCGCTGCGCCCGGACAGGTAGCGGGAGTAGTTCTCGATGCCGGCGCAATATCCGACCTCGTTCATCATCTCGAGGTCGAACAGCGTGCGTTGTTCGAGCCGCTGGGCCTCGACAAGCTTCGATGCGGCACGCAGCGCAAGGAGCCTGCCGTGCAGTTCCTCCTTGATGTCGTCGAGTGCACCGACCAGGCGCTCCTTGGGCGTCACGTAGTGGCTCGATGGGAACACCGTCAGGCGGGGCACTTTTCGCAGTACCTCGCCGGTCAGCGGATCGAAAAACAGCAGAGCGTCGATCTCATCGTCGAACAGCTGCACCCGGACCGCCTCGCGCTCGGACTCGGCGGGAAAGATGTCGATCACATCGCCACGGACCCGGTAGGTGCCCGGCACCAGGTCGACCTCGTTGCGCGTGTACTGCATGTCCGTGAGGCGGTGCAGCAGCTTGCGCTGGTCGATACGGTCACCCCGCGACAGGTGCAGCACCATCGACAGATATGCCTGCGGGTCGCCGAGGCCGTAGATCGCCGAGACCGTTGCCACAATGATCGAGTCGCGGCGCTCGAGCAGTGCCTTGGTGGCGGAGAGCCGCATCTGCTCGATGTGGGCGTTGATCGACGCGTCCTTCTCGATGTAGGTGTCCGAGGACGGAACGTAGGCCTCCGGCTGGTAGTAGTCGTAGTAGGAGACGAAGTACTCGACCGCGTTGCCGGGGAAGAACTCCTTGAACTCGCCGTACAGCTGCGCCGCCAGTGTCTTGTTGTGCGCCAGCACGATCGTCGGGCGCTGCAGCCGCTCGATGACATTGGCGATCGTGAAGGTCTTGCCCGAGCCCGTGACGCCGAGCAGGGTCTGATAGCGCAGACCCGCACTCAGGTTACCAAGCAGCTGTTCGATCGCCTGCTGCTGATCACCGGCCGGCGCGTAGTCGGCCTCCAGGATGAACTGCCGGGCGTCCGGTTCCGGAAGCAGGCTCATCGGAGTCGCTATGTGCATTGATACCCGTTCCAATTTCCTAGAGAATTCGCCGACTTTTGCACTGCAACGGAACCACCGTGCCCATCGCCGTCTCGAAACGCGTCCAGCGCGTCAAGCCCTCACTCACCATGGCCGTCACCGCCCGGGCCGCGAAGCTCAGGTCCGAGGGCAGGGACGTCATCAGCCTCGGCGCCGGCGAGCCCGATTTCGACACGCCCACGCACATCGCCGAGGCCGGGATCGCGGCGATCAGGGGCGGCTTCACCCGCTACACCAACGTCGACGGCACGCCCGAACTCAAGGACGCCATTATCGCCAAGTTCAAGCGCGACAATGGCCTCAACTACACCCGGCCGCAGGTGCTGGTCTCGGCCGGCGCCAAACACACGATCTTCAACCTGGTCTTTGCGATCGTCGATCCGGGCGATGAGGTCGTGATCCCGGCCCCATACTGGGTCTCGTACCCGGACATCGTGCTGCTCGCCGATGGCGTACCGGTCATCATTGATGCGGGCGCGAACCAGGGTTACAAGATCACGCCCGCCCAGCTCGAGGCCGCGATCACCGCGAGGACGCGGCTCGTGATCCTGAACAGCCCTTCGAACCCGACTGGCGCCGCCTACACCAAGGCGGAGCTCCAGGGGCTCGGAGCGGTGCTCGCCCGGCACCCGGTGATCGTCATCGGCACCGACGACATGTACGAGCACATCTGGTGGGGTCCGGAGCCGTTCTGCAGCCTCGTGACCGCCTGCCCGGACCTCTACGGTCGCACGGTCACGATCAATGGCGTGTCGAAGAGCTACGCGATGACCGGCTGGCGCATCGGGTACTGCGGCGGACCGCCGGAAGTGATTGCGGCGATGAGCACGATCCAGGGCCAGTCGACCTCGAACCCGAGCTCGATCAGCCAGAAGGCCGCGACCGCCGCGCTGAACGGCGACCAGTCCTGCGTCACCGAGATGAACGCTGCGTTCAAGCAGCGACACGACTTCATCGTCAAAGGGCTCAACGAGCTGCGCGGCGTATCGTGCCTGCCGGGATTCGGGACGTTCTATGCGTTCGCCAACGTCAAGCAGGCGATGGCACGGATGGGCGTTGCCGACGACAACGCGTTCGCCGAACGCCTGATCACCGAGGCGCTCGTCGCGGTCGTGCCGGGCTCGGGATTCGGCGCCCCAGGCCACGTGCGGCTGTCGTTCGCCTGCTCGATGCGCACGCTCGAAACGGCGCTCGAGCGGCTGTGCAAGGCTCTCGCGTGACCCACCCACTACGCGGATTTTCCAGCAAATCCGGTCGCTTGCCTTGACTTCGCCGAGGTCGGTCCGGACAATGCGCCGCCTTCGGACGATGGCATCCGTTCTGCCGTTCCCCGGTAGCTCAGTCGGTAGAGCAAGCGACTGTTAATCGCTGGGTCGTAGGTTCGAGTCCTACCCGGGGAGCCAATCGATTCAATGAGTTGCGAACTATATCGAAGGTCATCTCGATAGGTAGTTCGGCTATGACGCAACGCCTGCGCGCGGCGCGTCGCGCTGATGGTCAGTGGCCGACCGCCAGGCTCGGCTCGCGCGTCAAACGCACGGGCAGACGCTTGCCGCCCCAGTTCCCCGGCGGACCGCTGAACACTCCCGGCAGAGCCGTGCCGCAGAGCAAGCACGCGCCGGACGCATCGAGCTGCCACTCGCCCAGCTCGTACCAGTCGCGCTCGATCACGCGCGCGCCGCACCCCTGACAGTAGGTGCTCGCGCCCTGCCGGTCGTGCACGTTGCCCGTGTACACGAAGCGCAGGCCGTTACGCATCGCGATCGCGCGTGCCCGCGTGAGTGTGGCGGGCGGCGTGGGTGGCGTGTCGAGCATCTTCCAGTCGGGGTGAAAGGCCGAGAAGTGCAGCGGCACGTCGGGACCGAGTTTGGTCATGATCCACTGCGTCATCGCATCCAGCTCGGCATCCGAGTCGTTCTCGCCGGGGATTACGAGCGTCGTGATCTCGAACCAGACCTTGGTTTCGTGCCTGAGGTACTCGAGCGTGTTGAGCACGGCGCCCAGTTCCCCGCCACAGACCTTGCGATAGAAGCGCTCCGTGAACGCCTTCAGGTCGACGTTCGCGGCATCCATGTGCGTATAGAACTCAGCGCGCGGCGCCGGGCACATGTATCCGGCGGTGACCGCGACGCTCTTGATGCCGCGCGCATGACAGGCGTCCGCGACATCGTCCGCATACTCCATGAAGATCGTCGGATCGTTGTAGGTGTAGGCGACGCTGGCGCAGCCGAGGCGTTCGGCCGCCTCGGCCAGCATCTCGGGCGTTGCCCGATCGGCGAGCGTGTCCATCTCCCGCGACTTGCTCATGTCCCAGTTCTGACAGAACTTGCATGCGAGGTTGCAGCCTGCCGTGCCGAATGACAGCACTGGCGTCCCAGGCAGGAAGTGGTTCAGCGGCTTTTTCTCGATCGGATCGACACAGAAGCCGCTCGAGCGCCCGTAGGTGTACAGGCGCACCTCGCCAGCCTCGACGCCGCGAACGAAGCACAGCCCCCGCTGCCCGTCGTGCATCTTGCAGGCGCGCGGGCAGACATCGCATTGCACGCGCCCGTCATCGAGGCGGTGCCAGTAGCGGGTCGGGTGGCTGGGGTTGAACATCGGCTGAGGTGGCTCTATATAAGGACAATGATGGGTCGACATCCGCCGAATGCAAGAGTACGGGAACCGGCAGTCGCCGGCGCATTTTACCCGGCCGCGGCCTCCGACCTGCGGGCAGCGCTGGCCGCACTGCTTGGGCACGCCTCGGCCGATGCACATCCGGCCCCGCCGGCGAAGGCGCTGATCGTGCCGCACGCCGGCTATGTCTACTCCGGGAGCGTCGCAGCCGCTGCCTATGTGCGGCTCGTGACCAGACGCAGCGAAATCTCGAAGGTCGTGATCATCGGTCCCAGCCACCGGGCGTATTTCCAAGGCATAGCGTTGCCCGAGGCGGACGCGTTCGCGACACCGCTCGGGGAGATCCGCATCGATGTTGCCGGCAAGGCGAGGCTCGCGGCCCGGGGCGATGTTCTCGTGTCGGATGCGCCGCATGAACTGGAGCACTGCATCGAGGTGCAGTTGCCGTTCCTGCAAACGGTGCTGGACGAGTTCACCCTGATCCCGCTGCTGGCAGGGGTCGCCTCCCCGCAGTATGTTGCGTCGGTGCTGACCGACGTCTGGGGCGGTCCCGAAACACTGGTGCTGGCGAGTTCCGACCTCAGCCACTATCACCCGTACGGTTCAGCCCAGCAGCTCGATGCGCAGACGGCGGCGGCGATCGTCGCCCGCCACAGTCGCCTGTCGGGAGAGCAAGCGTGCGGCGCGGTCGCGATCAACGGACTGATGGCCCGGGCCCGCGAGCTTGGCCTCGCGGTCGATGAGATCGCCCACTTGAATTCCGGTGACACCTCCGGCGACCGCGCCCGCGTCGTCGGCTACGGCGCATTTGCTCTCCATGACGCTTGACAGCGGACAACGGCAGAGGCTCCTCGAACTCGGCCGCGAGTCGATCGAGCGTGGACTCGCGGAGCGGCGGTTGGCGCCCTGGTCCGACCCCGGGATCGATCCTGCGCTCAGCGTCGAGCGCGCGAGTTTTACGACTCTGAAGATTCAGGGAATGCTGCGCGGCTGCTGCGGAACGCTGTATGCGACGCGGTCGGTCGCCGCGGACGTCTGGCACAATGCCTGGGCCTCGGCATTCTCGGATCCGCGCTTTCCGCCGCTGGCGCGTGCCGAGTACCCGGGTGTCGATCTGCAGATCTCGGTCCTCAGTCCGCTCGAGCCCGTGCCGGTCGACAGCGAGCGGGAGCTGCTCGCGACGCTGCGCCCACACACCGATGGCCTCGTGCTCGAACTCGACGCCACCCGCGCGACCTTCCTGCCCGCCGTCTGGGAGCAGTTGCCGGAGCCGCAGCTGTTCGTGGGACATCTGAAACAGAAAGCGGGCTGGTCGCCGGGCTTCTGGTCGTCGCGGATTCGCGCCTACCGGTACACGACCGAGAGTTTCGGCGCCGGCGGCTGACCGGCCGCGTCGGCGCCGCCCCCGGAGAGCGCGCCGGCTACCAGTGCACGCCGCGTAGCAGCCGTGCGAACGCTAGGGCCTCCCGCGTCGGCCGTGCCTCGGGGCTGTCGGGTTTCGCCGACTCCGGGAACATGCGGTAGGCGGTGCTCATCGTCAGCGCACCGAGCTTCGGCGCCAGCAGGGACACCCACTGGGCGAACAGCCCGAGGCGCGTCGCGAGCCGCTGCGGGCGCCGGATAATCGCCTCGGCGATCAGATCCGCCGCGTCGTCGGCCCCGATCGTCGGCATCTTCTCGTACATCCGCGTCGGCGCGATCATCGGGGTCCGGACCAATGGCATGTTGATGACCGTGAATGCCACGCCCTGGTCGGCGAACTCCGCGGCCGCGCAGCGGGTGAACCCCTCGAGCGCGGCTTTGGAGGCGACGTAGGCCGAGAACCGCGGCGCGTTGACCAGCACGCCGATCGAGGAGATGCTGATGATGTGGCCCTGGCCGCGGGCCACCATGCTCGGCAGCAGCGCGAGCGTCAGGCGCACGGCGGCGAAGTAGTTGAGCTGCATCGTGCGCTCATAGTCGTGGAAGCGGTCATAGGAGAGCGCGACGCCGCGGCGGATCGACCGACCGGCATTGTTGATCAGCACGTCGACCCGGCCGTGCTCGGCGAGGATCCGCGTGACCAGCGCCGCGCATGCGGCCGGGTCCGTCAGATCGCAGGGATAGCTGTGCGCGATCCCGCCCTGCGCCACGACCGCCTCGCGCACCTCGGCGAGCCGCTCGACGTTGCGGGCGACGAGCAGCACCGTCCCGCCCGAGTCCGCGATCCGCAGCGCGGTCGCCCGGCCGATGCCGGAGGAGCTGCCCGTGATCAGCACGATCTTGCCGCGCACCGCCCCGCCGAGGCTCCGGTCGAGCGACAGGTCGGGATCGAGGTGCCGCTCCCAGTAGTCCCACAACCGCCATGCGTAGTCCTCGAGCGGCGGCACGCGAATGCCGGCCGGCGCCAGCAGGGCCTCCGTCGCCTTGCAATCGAAGCGCGTCGGGTAGTTGAGGAACTCGAGCACCTCGCGCGGCACCCTGAGGCCGGCGAGCAGCTCATCGAGAATGCGCATCAGCGGCTCCGACCCGATCGCCGCGGACGTCACGGCCGGTGGCAGCTGCTCGAGCAGGTGCGGCTCGAGCCGAATCGATGCCTGCGGCGCGTGCGCCGCCCTGGCGAACACGTTGAGCGTCTCACCGAGCCGCCGCGGGCGCGGATCGGTCAGGTGGAAGCACTCACCGTCGTGGCCGGGCAGGTGCGCGAGGTGGACGAGCGCGTGCACCACGAAATCCACCGGCACCAAGTTGATCCAGCCGCCCTCGAAGCCGATGACCGGCAGCCAGCTCGGCCAGCCGGTGCGCAGCTTCTGCAGCAGCTTGAACAGGTAGTACGGGCCGTCGATCTTGTCGATCACGCCGGTCGTCGAATCGCCGACGACCATCGCCGGCCGGTAGATGCGCCACGGAACGCGCGTATCGGCGCGGACCAGGCGCTCGGCCTCGTGTTTGGTACGAAAATACGGATGCTCAAGCCCGGTCGCCTCCTCGAACATGGCCTCGGTGAACGTGCCCGGGTACAGTCCGGCCGCCACGATCGAACTCATGTGATGGAAGCATCGGCCCTGTACCGCCGCGGCAAAATCGAGCACGTGCCGCGTGCCGGCGACGTTGGCAGCGCTAGTCACGGCATCGCTCGCCGTCAGGTCGTAGACAGCGCCGAGGTGAAAGACATGGTCGATCTGCCCTTTCAGTGCCGCGACCGTCGCCGCCGGGATTCCGAGACCTTCGCGTGCGAGGTCGCCCTCGACGGCCACAAGGTGGGACGGATCAACACCCGCGCTTTGCCTGAGCGCCTCGAAGCGGCCCTGCGAACCGGGCCGCACGAGCACATGGACCGTGCCTCGCTGCCCAAGCGCCGCGATCAGGCGCCTGCCGATGAAGCCGGTGCCGCCGGTCACGAAATAGCGCATGGCCCCGCTCCCCCCGCCCACAATTTTCACAGGTTAGCGCACCCGGAGGCTCCTGGGCTCGTGGCAAGCCTCTATCGGGGCGCGCCGACCTGCGCTTGCCACCGGCCCGGCCGGGGAGCAGGGTCGTGATCCCCGCGCGCCGGCGGATGGCCGGGGCCGACGCCGCCTACCTGAGGATGGAACGGCGCACCAATTCAATGGTGATCGTCGGGGTCATTGTGCTCGCCGGGCGCCTGACGCTCGGCGAACTGAAGCGCCTGGTCGCCGAGCGCTGGCTGATCCACGAGCGCTTCCGGGCGGTCCCGGTCGAGGAAGCGGTCGGCGGAACCTGGGTCGAGGATCCGTATTTCGAACTCGATGCTCACGTCGGGACGCTGTCCCTGCCCGGCGACGGCTCCCAGGCCGCCCTCGAGCAGCTGGTCTCGGAACTCGCGAGTCAGGGATTGGATCCGCGCCGACCGATGTGGCGCTTCGATCTCGTTCCCCGCTATGGCAAGGGGAGCGCCATCATCGAGCGCATTCACCACTGCTACGCGGACGGCATCGCGCTTGTGCAGCTGATCCTCGGCTTGACGACCGCCGAGCCCGGTGCGCCGCTCGCGCCTCCAGAGCCGACGGCCGAGGATCCGCACCAGGCGGACGCCGCCCTCGCGCCGTGGCTGTCATCGCTGATTGCGCCAGCCGCCACCTGGCTCGGCGGGGCGATCGCCGGTGGCAGCTCACTCGTCGAGGCGGGATTGAAGCAGGTGCTGCATCCGCGCGAGGCCATCGGCGATGCGCGCCACCTAGCCGGCATGGCCGCGGAACTTGCCAGCGTCGCCGCCCTGCCGGACGATCCGCCTAGCCCGATCAAGGGCCCGCTCGGTGCCCTGAAGTCCGTTGCGTGGAGCAAGCCGTTGCCGGTGCACGAGCTGCGCACCGTCGCCCATGCGCTCGGCTGCACGCTGAATGACGTGCTGATGGCGGTGATTGCCGGCGCCCTCGGCAGCTACCTTCGCCGCCGCGGCTGCGACACCAAGGGACGCACGTTGCGGGCGACACTGCCGGTCAACCTCAGGCTCGCCGACGAGCCGGCCTCGCTCGGCAACCGTTTCGGCCTCGTCGTGCTGCCGCTGCCGATCGGCATTGCCCATCCGCTCAAGCGATTGTATGCCGTGCGCGAGGCGATGCGGACACTGAAGGGCTCGCCTCAGGCGGCTGCCGCGTTCGTGACGCTCACTGCGCTCGGCCACCTGCCAGCGGCCGTGGAAACCCTGGTCATCGACATGCTGAGCGGCAAGGCCTCGGCGGTGATCACCAACGTTCCCGGGCCGCCGCGGCCCATCTATCTGTGCGACCGCCTGATCAGCGAGATGCACTTCTGCGTGCCACAGAGCGGCACGATCGGGCTCGGCATCAGCCTGTTCAGCTATGCCGGCGAACTGCAATTCGGCGTCATCGCCGACCGTGGCCTCGTGCCCTCGCCGCACGCAATCGCCGACGGCTTTGCCGAGGAGTTCGAGCGCCTGCTGCTGCTCACGGTGCTCGGAATCGCCCACATGCGCGCGCCCCGGTTTCCTCGGGCTCGATCATCGCCGGAGCCGACCTAAGGCGCTGCGCCAACTCCTGCGGCGTGATTGCCGCCGGTGTGCCCGGCCACGGCCGCTGCGCACGGGAAGCGGCTGAGATCACGTTGGACTCGCGGCGGGAGGCCCTGCGCCTCGCTACGGCAACTACGGAATCGGTTTTCGCGGCTGCGCGACGATAATGCCGATGGACAGAGGTGGATCTGAGGCGCTGCGGCAGACCGCATGCCGCGCAAGGAGATGGCAATGGCAGTAAGAAAGACCCGCAAGAGCACTCGTGGCAGAAAGCCGCGCCGCATCACACGCAAGACCGACGTCACGCTCGTCGATGCCGTCCACCAGATCTGGCTCGCCGGCATGGGAGCGCTGGCGCAGGCGCAGAAGGACGGCCCGCGCGCGTTCGAGACGCTGATCGTCGACGGCGCCGAGTTCATCGACCGCAGCCGTACGCATGCCGAGAAGTCGCTGCGCGAGGCGATCGCGACGGTGCAGAGCGCCGTGGCGGAGCGGATGCAGGGCACTCGCGACCAGGCGACCGAGACCTGGGACAACCTCGAGAAGCTGTTCCAGGGTCGCGTCCAGCGCGTGTTGCACCAGGTCGGCGTGCCAACCGCCGCGGAGGTCAAGGCCCTGACGAAGCGGATCGACACGCTCAACAGCAACGTCGCCTCCCTCGCCAAGGCGCGGCAGAAGGTCGCGCGCCGTCGGCCGGCAACGAAGCGGGTCGCGCCGGCGCGAGCCGCGGCCTAACGAGTTCCGGTGCTGACGCTGCAGCCGGCGCCGCGGCCCCGGCGCTACGCGACGCCGCGTCTTGGCCTCGCGCTCGCCGGCGGGGGTCCACTGGGCGCGTTCTACGAGCTCGGGGTCCTGCACGCGCTTGGCGAGGCGTGCGAGGGGCTGGACCTCACGAACCTCGACACTTACGTCGGCGTCAGCTCCGGCGCCATGATCGCCGCAGGGCTCGTCAATGGCTTCGACACCGCCGACATGGGGGTCGTGTTCATCGAGAACGCGGCCCTCGAGTATCCGGTGTCCCCGGGGCTGTTCCTGCAGCCAGCGTTCCGCGAGTACTTCGAGCGCGTGCGCGGCGCGCCGGGGCTGATCACTGCGGTGTTACGCCAGTACCTCAATGCCCCGCGCGACGGGGCGTGGGCCGCAGCGCTCGAGCCGCTCGGACGCCTGCTGCCGACCGGGATCCTCGACAACCGCCCGTTCACCGACTTCCTGGCGCGGTTGCTGTCGCAGCATGGACGGACCAATGACTTCCGCAAGCTCCCGCATCCGCTGTACGTGATCGCTACCGATCTCGACGGCGGTACCGAGGCCCGGTTCGGCGCGCCACCCCTCGACCACGTGCCGATCTCGCTCGCGATCCGCGCGAGCACGGCGCTGCCCGGCCTGTACCCACCGGTTGACATCGAGGGTCATACCTACGTCGACGGTGCGCTGCTGCGGACCATGCACGCCTCGGTCGCGCTCGAGAAAGGCGCCAGCCTCGTCATCTGCGTGAACCCGCTCGTGGCCTTCGACGGCTACGCGAGCGGCCACCGCAGCACCGACCTCGCCCGTTTCGGGCTGCCGCATGTGCTCAACCAGACGTTTCGCGCGCTCATTTCCTCGCGCATGCAGGTCGGAGTCGCCGCCTACCGCGGCCGTTTCCCGAGGAGCGACATGCTGCTGTTCCAGCCGGACCGCTCCGACGAGGAGATGTTTTTCGTCAACGTGTTCAAGTACTCCGACCGGCGCCGGCTCGTCGAGCACAGCTACCAGCGGACGCGCCGCGACCTCGCGCGACACGCGCGCCAGCTCGCGCCGCTGCTCGCCCGTCACGGGTTGCGGCTGCGACCGGCGGTTCTCGCGGACGGCACGCGCACCTTCCGCGGCGCGGTGCACGAGCGGCAGCGCCGCTTCGGATTGATGACGGGCCGGCTGGCGGCGAGCCTCGACGAGCTCGAAGCGCTGCTCTAGCGGGCAGCACCGACCGTGCCGCGCCTCGCCGAGCTGCTCGCGGACAATCGCGCACAGCGGTCCGCCGAGGCCGCGGATCCGGTGCTACGCACCGCACTGCCACGCCTGCGGGACTTCCAGCGCGCACGTCTCGCCGCGACCTACCGGGATCTCGTGGCCAGCGAGCGCTACCGCGCGGCGGCCGAGTTCTTCCTCAGCGAGCTTTACGGCAATCTCGATCCCGGGCCGCGCGATAAGCAGCTCGCGCGGGCCGCGGGGGCGTTTGAGCGGGCCCTGCCGGCAGCGGCGCTCGCGGTGCTCGAGCAGGCGGTGGCACTCGAGCTCCTGACGCAGACGCTCGACGCCGGGCTCGCGCGGTTGCTTGCGCAGGCCGAGCCGATCACCGCCGACAGTTACGGGCGTGCCTACCGGGCTCTCGGCCGGCGCCCGGAGCGAGTGCGCCAGATCGAGATGATCGTCGACATCGGCGAGGCGCTCGACCGCTGGCTCGCCCGACGAGCCGTCGGCGCGCTGCTCACGCTGTCACGTGCGCCGGCCCGGGCGGCGGGATTCGGCGCGCTTCAGGATTTCCTCGAGTGCGGCTACCACGCTTTCCGCCAGCTCGGCGGTGCGGGAGAATTCATGGCAACGGTCAAGGCGCGAGAGACCGAGTTGCTCGAGCGGCTGTACGCCGGCGAACCGGACCCGTTCCGGGGAGGACCCTGATGATGACCGTCGACCATCTGATCATCGGCGCGGGCTCGGCGGGCTCGGTGCTCGCCCACCGGCTGTCGGCCGATCCGGCCCGACGAGTCGTGCTGCTCGAGGCGGGTGGCCGCGACTGGCATCCGTTCATCCACATGCCGGCCGGGATCGCCAGGCTGGTGTCGATCCTGTCGCTCAACTGGGACTACTACACCGAGCCCGAGCCCGAGCTGAACGGCCGGCGGCTGTGGTGGCCCCGCGGCCGGGTGCTCGGTGGGTCGAGCTCGATCAACGCGATGTGCTACACGCGCGGCCAGCGCGAGGACTACGACGGCTGGGTGGCGCTCGGCGCGAGCGGCTGGGGCTGGGAGCAGGTCCTGCCGTTCTTCCGCCGCGCCGAGGACCAGGCGCGCGGCGCCGACTCGTTCCACGGGGTCGGCGGGCCGCTGAGCGTCGCGGACCTCAGATACAAGAATCCGCTGTCGCAGGTGTTCCTGGACGCCGCGCGCGCGGCTGGCTACCCCGACAACCCCGACTTCAATGGCGCGCAGCAGACAGGCGTTGGCTGGTACCAGGTCACGCAGCGGCAGGGCCGGCGCTGCAGCGCGGCGGCCGCCTATCTGCATCCGGCGCTCGGCCGACCGAATTTCACTCTCAAGACGCGCGCGCTCGCAACGCGCCTGCTGTTCGACGGCACGCGGGTCACGGGCGCGGAGTACTCGCACCGCGGCGCCCGCCACACCGTCCACGCCGGCGCAGTCACGCTCGCGGGCGGTGCGATCAACTCACCCCAGCTGCTGCTGCTGTCCGGCGTCGGGCCGGCGGCCGAGCTCGAGCGCCTGGGGATCAGCGTGCGGCTCGACCTGCCCGGGGTCGGCGCGAACCTGCAGGACCACCTCGACTTCTGCACGCTGTACAAGGCGCTGCGGCCAATCAGCTATGACTTCTCGCTGCTCGAGGAGGCGCTGGTCGGGCTGCGCTACTACCTGACGCACAACGGCCCGGGCAGCTCCAACGTCGCCGAGGCGGGCGGTTTCGTCCGGACCCGCCTCGCAACGGACGATCGCGCCGACGTGCAGCTGCATTTCGTGCCGGCGCAGCTCGACGATCATGGCCGCAACCGGATGCCGGGGCACGGCTTCACGCTGCACGCCTGCGTGCTCAGGCCGGCGAGCCGCGGCACGATTCGCCTCGCCTCGACCGACCCGGCCGCGCCGCCGCGCATCCACGCGAACTACCTGTCAGCACCCGGCGATGCGGCGACGCTGATCGAGGGCATCCGCGTGTCGCGACAGATCCTCGCGGCGGCACCGTTCACGCCGCACCGCGGCGTCGAGGTGTATCCGGGATCCGCAGCGCAGTCGGACGCCGACCTGTTGGCGGCGATCCGCGCCAAGGCCGAGACCATCTATCACCCTTCCGGCACCTGCCGGATGGGCACCGACGCCGGCGCCGTCGTCGACCCGACGCTGCGGGTCCGGGGACTCGCAGGACTGTCGGTGGTCGATGCCTCGGTGATGCCGCGGCTCGTCAGCGGCAACACCAATGCGCCGATCATCATGATCGCGGAAAAGGCCGCCGAGCTGTTGGCGTGATCCGCCGGCCGGCCGGTCAGTGGCGGCGCAGCCGATCGCCCAGCAGCCGCGCGAGAATGTTCGCGAACTCCTCGCCGAGCTGGGGGTGCTTGAGGCCGTACTCGACGGTCGCTTCGAGGTAACCGAGTTTGCTGCCACAGTCGTACCGCTTGCCCTCGAAGGCGTAGGCGTAGACATTTTCCTCGAGCAGCAGCGCGGCGATGCCGTCGGTCAGCTGGATCTCACCGCCGGCGCCGCGGCCCACCTTCTCGAGCTTGTCGAACACCGTCGGGCTCAGCAGATAGCGACCGACGACGGCGAGGGTCGACGGCGCCTGCGCCGGCGAGGGCTTCTCGATGATCTGCCGGACCCGTGACACGCGCGCGCTGATCGGCTCGGTCGCGACGATACCGTAGCGATCGGTCTCGCGCCGCTCCACCGTCTGCACGCCGAGCACGCTGCCGCCGTACTCGGCGTAGACCGCCGCCATCTGCTTGAGGCACGGCACCTTGGCGTCGATCAGGTCGTCAGCGAGGTGGACGAAAAATGGCTCTTGGCCGACGACCGGACGCGCACAGAGCACCGCGTGGCCGAGTCCGAGCGGCGCGGGCTGGCGGATGTAGATGCAGGTCGCCGAGGACGGCACGATGCTGCGCAGCGACTCGAGCAGCTCGCCCTTGCCCTGCGCCTCGAGCGCCGCCTCGAGTTCCGGGGCGGAGTCGAAGTGATCCTCGATCGCCCGCTTGCTGCTGCCGGTGACGAACACGAGCTGGGTGGCGCCGGCGGCGAGCGCCTCCTCCGCAGCGTACTGGATCAGCGGCTTGTCGACGATCGGCAGCATCTCCTTCGGACTCGCCTTGGTCGCGGGCAGGAAGCGCGTGCCGCGGCCGGCGACCGGGAATACGACGGTGCGGACGGGCGTTGTCTTCGACGGCATGGCGAAACCTTCCAGACGCTGCGCCGATCATACCCGAGCGGCCTCTCCGGCAGGCGCGCGCCGCGCCGCGGCGCCGTTAGCGGGCGCGTCTGGTCGCGAGCGGCGCGACGAGTTCGGTCGGCGACAGCGGCTTGAGCGTGTCCCAGCTCTTGCAGCCCGGGCACTGCCAGAAGAATCCCGTGCTCGAGAACCCGCATTCGCCGCAGCGGAACCGCGGCGCGCGCAGCGCCTGGCGCTTGAGCGCCGCGCACAGCCGCCGCAGCACGGCATCGTCGGGCGCGGTCCCGGGCGGCAGCAGCGCCTCGACCATCTCGGCTACCGTCGGCTCGCGGCTGACGTAGTCGCGCGCGAGCGCCAGCAGCTCCGGGGTATCGAGCTGGCCGGCAAGGATGGCCGCATAGGCGAGCGCGTCGGCCACCTCCCGCCCCGCGCGCGCGAGCTCGGCAAGCGTCGCGGCGAGCTCGCGCTCGCGTCCGGCGGCGCGCAGTGCGTTGACGAGGCGCGGCAGCACTTCCGCGGCGAGCGCCGGCTGGCGCACGGCGACAGGCTTCAGCAGCCGCAGCGCCCGCCCCGGGTCGTCGAGCGCGATCGCGAGATCCGCCTGCAGCAGCGCACCGCGCGGAAAGCGGCGCTGCTCGGCGCGCGCCGCCCGCAGGTGGCGCGTCGCGGTCGCGTAGTCCTGCTGCTGCATCGCGAGCGTCGCGAGCTCGCACCAGTAGTGCGCGATCGCCGCCGGCTGCGGCGGATTGGCGACACGCGCGAGCTCGCGGTGAATCTCGATCGCCCGCTCCCAGTCGCGCTCGGTCTCGTAGACCTTGCTGAGGTCGCGCAATGCCGCGATCCGGTACGCGCCGGCCTCCGATAGCGTCAGCAGCAGCTTCTCGGCACGGTCGTACACCCCGGCGCGCAGGTAGTCCTGCGCGAGCGCATAGCTCGCCTGCTCGCGGTGGACGGGATCGAGCTCGGTGCGCGTCATCAGGTTCTGGTGGATGCGGATCGCCCGGTCCACCTCGCCGCGGCGCCGGAACAGCGCGCCGAGCGCAAACTGCGTCTCGACGGTGTCGCGATCCGCTGCGAACGCCCTGAGAAATGCCTCGACCGCGCGGTCGGGCTGCTCATTGACGAGATAATTGAGGCCTGCCAGGTAATCGCTCGACGGCGGCCGCGCCGGGGTTGGCGTCGTGCCGATGCGCCAGCGGCGCGTCACGTACCAGCCGACGACCGCGCCGGTGAGAATCAGCGCGCCTTCGACCCAGCTAGCGCGCATGCGCGGGCTGGGTGGCCCGGAGCGTGCGGACCTCGCCCTCGGCGAGCTTCAGCGCGCGTGCGAGCGCGGCGCGCTCGCGCGCCAGCTTCACGGCGTACGCGAGCGCCCCGGAGACGCCGACCAGCCAGCCGGCGATGAACGCCACCACCAGTGCCTGGCCCGCGGTCGCGGCCAGGGTCGCGAAGTACAGGTCAACCCGGGTCGGAACGCTGTTGAGCCGCACGAAGCCCGCGCAGACGAGCGCGAGCAGCGCGAACAGGATGGCAGCAACGAGACGGCGGGTCATGGCGCAACCCCTCGAGGTCTGCGCCGCAATCTAGCACGGGCGTCGAGTGAGCGCGCCGCGCGGCCGGCTACTCGCGGATCGGGAAATGCTGGCCGTCGTTGACCCGCTCGCGCAGATCCTTGCCGGGCTTGAAGTGCGGCACGTGCTTGCCGGACAGTGCCACCGCCTCGCCGGTCTTCGGGTTGCGCCCCTGGCGCGGCGGCCGGAAGTGCAGCGCGAAGCTGCCGAAGCCGCGGATCTCGATGCGCTCGCCCGTCGCAAGCGCATCGCTCATGATCTCAAGGATCTGCTTGACCGCGAGCTCGACGTCCTTCGACGGCAGGTGCTTCTGCTTCGCGGTGATGATCTCGATCAGTTCCGACTTGGTCATGCGGGGTGTCCCAAGACGTGCGTTACAGTGGGCCGGGGCACGGCGCGAGCGGCGCACTGCGCCGCCCGCCGCCCATCCTCATTCTTCGTCTTCGCGATCGGTCATCTGCTCCTTCAGCAGATCGCCGAGGCTGGTGCCGGTCGGCGTGTCGGTCCGGTAAGCCTGCATGGCTTCCTGCTCCTCGTGGACTTCCTTGGCCTTGATCGACAGCGCGATGGCGCGCGACTTGCGATCGACGCCGGTGAACTTCGCTTCGACCTCGTCGCCCTCCTTGAGCACGGTGCGCGCGTCCTCGACGCGGTCGCGGGCGAGCTCGGAGGCGCGCAGGTAACCCTCGACGCCGCCGCCCAGGTCGATGATCGCGCCCTTGGCGTCGACCTCACGGACCTTGCCGGTGACGATGCTGCCCTTCGGGTTCTGGGCGATGAACGCCGAGAACGGATCCTTGGCGAGCTGCTTGATGCCGAGCGAGATGCGCTCGCGCTCGGGGTCGATCGACAGCACCACCGCGTCAACCTGCTGGCCCTTCTGGTAGTTGCGCACGGCTTCCTCGCCCGGCACGTCCCAGGAGATGTCCGACAGGTGCACCAGCCCGTCGATGTTGCCGGTCAGGCCGATGAAGATGCCGAAATCGGTGATCGACTTGATCTGGCCCGAGACGCGGTCGTCGCGGTTGTAGTTCTCGGCGAACTCCTTCCAGGGATTTGGCTTGCACTGCTTGAGGCCAAGGCTGATGCGGCGGCGCTCCTCGTCGATGTCGAGCACCATCACCTCGACTTCCTGGCTGACGTGCACCACCTTCGCCGGGTTCACGTTCTTGTTGGTCCAGTCCATCTCCGAGACGTGCACCAGGCCCTCGACGCCCTCCTCGATCTCGACGAAGCAGCCGTAGTCGGCGATGTTGGTGACCTTGCCCCACAGCCGCGTGTTCGCCGGGTAGCGCCGGGCGATGTTCTGCCAGGGATCGGCGCCGAGCTGCTTGATGCCGAGCGACACGCGCTGCCGCTCGCGGTCGAACTTGAGGATGCGCACGTCGATCTCGTCGCCCACCTTGACGACCTCCGACGGGTGCTTGACGCGCTTCCAGGCCATGTCGGTGATATGCAGCAGTCCGTCGATGCCGCCGAGGTCGACGAACGCGCCGTAGTCGGTCAGGTTCTTGACGACGCCCTTGACGACCGAGCCTTCCTGCAGGTTGTCGAGCAGCGCAGAGCGTTCCGCGCTGTACTCTTGCTCGACGACCGCGCGGCGCGAGACGACCACGTTGTTGCGCTTCTGGTCGAGCTTGATGACCTTGAACTCGAGGACCTTGCCCTCGAGGTACGAGGGATCGCGCACCGGGCGCACATCGACGAGCGAGCCGGGCAGAAACGCGCGGACGTTCTCGATCTCGACCGTGAAGCCGCCCTTGACGCGGCCGTTGATGATGCCGGTGACGACCTGTGCCTCATTGAATGCCGTTTCAAGGCGGGTCCAGGTGCGGGCGCGTTTGGCCTTCTCGCGCGACAGGCGCGTCTCGCCGGAACCGTCCTCGACCGAGTCGAGGGCAACTTCCACCTCATCGCCCGCCTTGACCTCGACCTCGCCTTTCTCATTCTTGAACTGGTCGATCGAGATCACCGCTTCGGACTTGAGTCCGGCGTTGACGATGACGTAGTCCTGTCCGACCTCGATGACCAAGCCGTTGAGGATCTGGCCCGGACGAAACCGCTGATTGGCCAGGCTCTCCTCAAACAGCTGGGCAAAACTTTCAGTCATTTTGTGTTTCTCATCAGGGACCTATGCGTCCCTCTTGATCTAGTCCCTGAGGCCCGCCGGCGCTGCCGGACGATGGACCTCGCGGGGTCGTTGCCTACACCCAAGGGCCCGCGCGAGCGCCGGCCCCACCCTGGCCGGAGACGCCGGCCCAGACTGCGCCCGCCCGCTGCCGTGCGCGCGGGCGGTGAAGGCCGCGCGCGATGACCGCCTCGGTGTCGAAGTCCCGTCGAATCGAGGAAAATCCCGTGGGCCGATCCCGCCTGGCGCCACCGAAGCGGTGGTTGCCGCGAGTCCCTCCCCGCCATTTCCCACGAAAGGGCGGCGAGACTACCACCAAGGCCCTTATCATTCAACTGCTTATGGCGCAGCCCGCGGCCGCGATCCGCCGGTCAGGCGCCGACTCCCCGCTCGCGCGCGAGCTCGAGTATCCGCCCCACAACCGCCTCCGGGGTGAGCCGCGTCGAGTCAAGCACGATCGCACCCGGGGCCGCGATCAGCGGCGCCACCGGCCGGGTCGTATCCCGGTGGTCCCGCGCTGCGATCTCCTGTGTGAGCGCCGCGAGGTCGACCTCGATCCCCTGTGCGCGCAGCTGCTTCAATCGCCGCTGCGCCCGCTCCGCGACACTCGCCGTCAAATACACCTTGAGTACCGCAGCCGGGAAAATCACCGAGCCCATGTCGCGGCCGTCGGCCACGAGCCCTGGCGGGCGGGCGAACTCGCGCTGGCGCCCCGCGAGTGCGGCGCGCACCGCGGGAAAGCCCGCGACATGCGACGCGCGATTGCCGGCGGTCTCCGAGCGGATCGCCGCCGTCACGTCCGCGCCGCCGAGCAGGACCGTCGGCTCCCCGCCGGGACCTGAGCCGAACCGGACGTCCATCGTCGCGGCGATGCGCGCATGGCCCGCCTGATCGTCGGGCGCGAGCCCGGCCCGTGCGCCGGCGAGTCCCGCCAGCCGATAGAGCGCGCCGCTGTCGAGCACGTGCCAGCCGAGCGCCGCGGCGACCCGCTGGGCGACCGTCCCCTTCCCCGAGCCGCTCGGGCCGTCGATCGCAATCACGGGTGCCCGAGTCACCGGACCTCTTCGATCGCGAGCCCGGCATGACGCGCGATCGACGCGAAACCGGGGAACGAGGTCGCGACGTTGGCGACGTCGCGGATCTCGAGGGCCCCCCGGGCCTTGAGCGCGGCGATCGCGAACGCCATCGCGACCCGGTGGTCGCCGTGGCTGTCGACCGCTCCGCTGCCGAGCTGGCCGCCGACGATCCGCAGGCCGTCCGGCCGCTGGTCGGCCTCAATGCCTAGCGTGCGCAGGCCCGCTGCCATCACCGCGATGCGGTCGCTCTCCTTGACGCGCAGCTCGGCGGCTCCCGACACGAGCGTCGTGCCGCGGGCGGCGGCGGCCGCGACGAACAGCACCGGGAACTCGTCGATCGCGCGCGGCACCAGCGCGCGCGGCACCTCGATGCCCTTCAGTTCCCCCGCCCGCAGCTCCAGATCCGCGACCGGCTCATCACCCGCGAGGCGCAGGTTCGTCACGCGGATGTCGGCGCCCATGAGCGTGAGGATGTCGATGACGCCGGTGCGGGTGGGATTGACGCCGACGTCCCGGATCACAAACGTGCCCTCGGCGGCGAGCGCGGCGGCGACGAGAAAGAAGGCCGCCGAGGAGATGTCCCCGGGTACGCGGATCGGGCCGCCGTGCAGGCGCTGCCCGCCCGCAATCGACACGCGCTCCCCGGTGCGGTCCACCGCAACGCCGAACGCGCGCAGCATCCGCTCTGTGTGATCGCGGGTCACCGCGTGCTCGGTCACGGCCGTGACGCCGGCGGCATACAGGCCGGCGAGCAGGATCGCCGACTTCACCTGCGCGCTCGGCACGGCGAGGTCGTAGTCGATGGCGGTGAGTTGCGCCCGCCCGTGGATCCGCACCGGTGCATGGCCGTCGGTGGTGTCGATGCGCGCGCCCATCAGGCGCAGCGGCGCCGCGACCCGCTCCATCGGCCGGCTGCTCAAGCTGGCATCGCCGCTCAACGTTGCGTCGAAGGCCTGGCCGGCGAGCAAGCCCATCGAGAGCCGCATCGCGGTGCCCGCGTTGCCCATCGCGAGCGGCCCGGGCGGCGCTTGGAGGCCGTGCAGGCCAACGCCATCGATGACCACGCGGCCGGGCGATGGGCGCTCGACCGCGACCCCCATCGCGCGCATCGCATTTAAGGTCGCAAGACAGTCCTCGCTCTCGAGGAAGCCCTCGACCTCGGTCGTGCCCTCGGCGATGCCGCCGAGCAGCAGCGCGCGGTGCGACACCGACTTGTCACCCGGCACCTCGATCTCGCCGCGAACGCAGCCGCCGGCGGCCACCCGGAATACCGCGCCGCTCACAGCACCGCCCGCGGGTAGGAGCCGAGCAGCTTGCACAGCGAGGCGCGGTTCTTGATCTCCTCGAGCGCCTTGGCGACTGGCGCATCGCCCGCATGGCCCTCGACGTCGACGAAGAACACGTAGTCCCACTTCTTGCGGCGCGACGGCCGCGATTCGAGCCGCGTCATGCTGACGCCGTGACGGGCGAACGGCTCGAGCAGCCGCAGCAGCGCCCCCGGCCCGGCGGTGTCGGGCCCCGACAGTAGCAGCGTCGTGCGGTCGCGCCCCGAGGGCTCGAGGAGCTTGCGACCGACGACCAGGAAGCGGGTCGCGTTGTCCGGCCGGTCCTCGATCTCGGGTACCAGGATCTTGAGCCCGTAGACCTCGGCCGCGGCCTCGCCGGCGATCGCGGCCGTGCCGTCCTCGTCGCGCGCGCGACGCGCGGCCTCGGCGTTACTCGCCACCGCGATGCGTTCGACGTGCGGCAGGTGCTCGCTGAGCCAGCCGCGGCACTGCGCCAGCGACTGCTGGTGCGAGCAGATGCGCTCGATGCGCTCGAGCGATTCGACGCGGCCGATCAGGTGCTGGTGGACGCGCAGCTCGATTTCGCCGCAGATCTTGAGCGGCGACAGCAGGAACATGTCGGCGGTGTGGCTGACGGTGCCCTCGGTCGAGTTCTCGATCGGCACCACGCCGAAGTCCGCGACCCCCGACTCGACCTCGCGGAACACCTCGTCGATCGCCGGCAGCGGCAACGCCCTGACGGAGTGGCCGAAGTGCTTCAGGACCGCCTGCTGCGTGAACGTGCCCTCGGGCCCGAGGAAGGCGATCTTGAGCGGCTCCTGCTGCGCGAGGCAGGCCGACATGATCTCGCGGAACAGCCGGACCATCTCCTCGTTGGACAGCGGCCCGCGGTTTCTCGCGATGACGCCGCGCAGCACCTCCGCCTCGCGCTCCGGCCGGTAGAACTCGGCGGTCGCCGGTCCGGCCGCGCGCTTGGTCGTGCCGACGGCCTGGGCGATGCGCGCGCGGGCGTTCAGCAGCTGTTGTAGCTGCGCGTCGATCCGGTCGATCTCGGTGCGGATGCCGGCAAGCCCGGTCGCCGGCGGGGCGGCGCGGGGCTGCTTGCGGCGCGGTGTACGTGGCATCGTGGCCTCAGAGCAGACGGGCGTTGAGCACGCCGTCGATCGCCCGCAGCCGGGTGACGATCGCGGCGGGTACCGGCGCGTCGGTGTCGATGATGGTGTAGGCGATCTCGCCCCGCGACTGGTTCAAAAGGTCGGCGATGTTGAGCCCAGCGCTGGCGAGCGCCGTCGAGATCTGGCCGACCATGTTGGGCACGTTGGCGTTGGCGATGGCGAGCCGGTAGGTCGCCGGCAGCCGCGGCAGCACCGCCTCCGGGAAGTTGACCGAGTTGCGCAGGTTGCCGCTCTCCAGAAACTCGCGCAGCGTCTCGACCGCCATGACCGCGCAGTTTTCCTCAGCCTCGGCGGTCGATGCGCCGAGGTGCGGCAGTGCGACGACCTTGGGGTGAGCCGTGGTCGCCGGCGTCGGGAAGTCCGAGACGTAGGCCGACAGCTGCCCGGCATCGAGCGCGGCGAGGACGTCGGCCTCGTTGACGATCTCCGCGCGCGAGAAGTTCAGCAGCGCCCCGCCCGGCCGCATCAGGCGGATGCGGGCGGCACTGACGAGCCCGCGGGTCGCCTCGATCGCGGGCACGTGCAACGTCACGACGTCGGACCTTGCGAACAGATCGTCGACCGACAGCGCCTGCTCGACGCCGGAGGACAGCTGCCAGGCGCGCTTGACGGTGATCTGCGGGTCATGTCCGAGCACCTTCATCCCGAGCGCGTGCGCGACATTCGCCACCTCGACGCCGATCGCGCCGAGGCCGACGACGCCGAGCGTGCGGCCCGGCAGCTCGTAGCCGACGAAGCGCTTCTTGCCTTCCTCGACCGAGCGCTCGAGCGCCTGCTGGTCGCCCTTCAGGCCGCGGACGAACTCCCAGGCCGGGCAGACATTGCGCGCCGCGAGCAGCAGCCCTGTGACCACGAGCTCCTTGACCGCGTTCGCGTTGGCGCCCGGCGCGTTGAACACCGGGACGCCGCGCCGCGTCAGCTCCGCCACCGGGATGTTGTTGGTGCCGGCCCCGGCACGCGCGACCGCGAGCACACTCGGTGGCAGCGCCATCGAGTGCATGTCGGCGGAGCGCACCAGCACCGCGTCGGGGGCGGCGATGCCGGAGGCAACCTCAAAACGGTCGCGCGGCAAGCGCTCGAGCCCGCGCTCCGAGATGTTGTTGAGAATCAGGATCCGAAAACTCATCGGCCGGCTCCGTGCTCTCAGCCGCGGCGAGCCGCGAAGTCGCGCATGAATGCGACCAGCGCCTCGACGCCGGCGAGCGGCATCGCGTTATACAGGCTCGCCCGCATGCCGCCGACCGAGCGGTGCCCCTCAAGGTTGGTCAGGCCCTGGCGGGCGGCCTCGGAGGCGAACGCCTTGTCGAGCCCCGGGTCGGGCAGGCGAAACGTCACGTTCATCCACGAGCGCGCATCGCTCGCAATCGGGTTCGTGTACCAGCCCGAGGCGTCGATGTAGCCGTAGAGCAGCTCGGCCTTGGCGCGGTTGCGCTCGGCAATGACGGCGAGGCCGCCCTGCCCCTTCAGCCACTTGAACACGAGCCCGGCGAGGTACCAGGCGAAGGTCGGCGGGGTATTCAGCAGCGAGCCCTCGGCTGCAATCGCCCGGTAGTCGAGCACCGTCGGCGTGCCGGGACGGGCGCGCCCCAGCAGGTCCTCGCGGACGATCACAACCGTTAGACCCGCGGGGCCGACGTTCTTCTGCGCGCCGGCGTAGATGAGACCGAAGCGGCTGACGTCGATCGGGCGCGACAGGATCGTCGAGGACATGTCGGCGACGAGCGGCACCTGCGAGTCCGGGACCCAGTGGAACTCGACGCCGGAGATCGTCTCGTTCGGCGTGTAGTGCAGGTACGCCGCGCCCGCGGTCGGCCGCCAGGTTGTGTGCGGGGGGATCGCGAAGTACCCGGCATCCTTGCCGTCGGCGATCACGTTGACGGTCGCGTAGCGCCGTGCCTCGCCGATCGCCTTGGTCGACCACGCACCGGTGTTGACGTAGTCGACCGTGCCGCCCGCCGGTGCGAGGTTCATCGGGACCGCCGCGAACTGCAGCGTCGCCCCGCCCTGCACGAACAGCACCTTGTAGCTGGGCGGGATGCCGAGCAGGTCGCGAAGGTCGCGCTCGGCCGCTGCGGCGACCACGCCGAAGGCGCGGCTGCGATGACTGATTTCCATGACCGACGCGCCCGAGCCTTGCCAGTCGGTCAGCTCATCGCGCGCCTGCTCCAGCACCTCGAGCGGCAGCATCGCCGGGCCCGCCGCAAAATTGTAAACGCGCATCGGCACTCCGCAGTCCGGCCGCAGCGGCCGGGTGCCGATGGTACCGGCTCGGCCGCGTTTGTGCACTGCGTCAGCGCTGTCAGGCGATCGTCGGGTCGCCGGCGTCGGGCCCCGGGACCTCCGGGAGCGGCTCATCCTCGAGCGGCTCGTCCACGCCATTGAAATGCTGGACGCGCGCGAGTCCGACGAGCAGGTCGGCCTCGTCGAGGCGCATCAGGCGCACGCCCTGAGTGTTGCGCCCGAGCACCGAGACCTGGCTGACGGCGGTGCGCACCAGCGTGCCGCCCTGGCTGATCAGCAGCACGTCGTCGCTCGGCAGCACCTGCAGTGCCCCGACCATCCGCCCGTTGCGCTCCGAGAGCTGCAGCGCGATCACGCCCTGCCCGCCGCGGCCGTGCAGCGGGAACTCCAAAGGCTCGGTCAGCTTGCCATAGCCGTTCTCGGAGGCGGTCAGGATCGGGCCCTCGCGCAGCACGATCAGCGAGTTGACCTCGTGCTCCTCGGTGAGCGCAATGCCGCGCACGCCCGCGGCCTCGCGGCCCATCGGCCGCACGTCGTCCTCCGGGAAGCGGATTGCCTTGCCGCCCGAGGTGCACAGCATGATCTCTTTGCCACCGTCGGTGATGTCGACGCCAACCAGCCGGTCTCCGGGATCGAGCGTCACCGCGATGATGCCGGCGGCGCGCGGCCGGGAGAACGCCTCGAGCGGCGTCTTCTTGACCGTGCCCTGGCTCGTCGCCATGAACACGAAGCGGTCCTCGGGGTACTCGCGGATCGGCAGCATCGCATTGATCCGCTCGCCTTCCTCGAGCGGCAGCAGGTTCACGATCGGCTTGCCGCGCCCGCCGCGGCCCGCCAAGGGCAGCTGGTAGACGCGCAGCCAGTACACCCGTCCGCGGTTCGAGAAACACAGCAGCGTGTCGTGCGTGTTCGCGACGAACAGCCGGTCGATCAGGTCCTCTTCCTTCATGTCGGTCGCGGCCCGGCCGCGCCCGCCGCGGTTCTGGCGGCGGTACTCGGTGACCGGCTGGGTCTTGGCGTAGCCGTCGCGGGACAGCGTCACGACCACCGGCTGGTCCTCGATCAGGTCCTCGATCGTCAGGTCCGAGTGATCGACGTTGATCTCGGTGCGCCGCGGATCGGCGAACTCGGCCTTGACCGCCAGCAGCTCGCCGCGGATCACCTCGAGCAGGCGCTCCGGGCGCGCCACGATGTCGCCGAGGTCGGCGATGCGCGACAGGATCTCGGAGTACTCCGCCACGATCTTGTCGCGCTCGAGGCCGGTCAGGCGGTGGAGCCTGAGGTCCAGGATCGCCTGCGCCTGCACGTCGGACAACCGGTAGCGGCCGCCGTGCAGGCCGAGCTCCGGCGCGAGGCCGTCGGGTCGGGCGCTGACGTCCGGCGCGCGGGCCAGCATCTCCGGCACCGAGCCCGGCGCCCAGCTGCGCGCCATCAGCGCAAGCTTCGCCTCGGGCGGCGTGAGTGCCGCCTTGATGACGGCAATCACCTCATCGATGCTGGCGAGCGCCACCGCCTGGCCCTCGAGCACGTGGCCGCGCTCGCGGGCTTTCTTAAGATCGTAGATCGTGCGCCGGGTCACGACCTCGCGCCGGTGGCGGAGGAACGCGTCGAGCAGGTCCTTGAGGCCGAGCAGGCGCGGCTGGCCGTCGACGAGACCGACCATGTTGATGCCGAACACTGTCTCGAGCGGCGTGTGCTTGTACAGATTGTTGAGCACGACGTCGGGCACTTCGCCGCGCTTGAGCTCGATCACGACCCTCAGTCCGTCCTTGTCGGACTCATCGCGCAGTCCGTCGCCGGCGATGCCCTCGATGACCTTCTCGCGCACCAGGTCCGCGATGCGCTCGAGGAGGCGCGCCTTGTTGACCTGGTACGGGAGCTCGGTGACGACGATCTGCTGGCGGCCGCGGTCGAGCTCCTCGACCTGGGTGCGCGCCCGGACGTAGACGCGGCCGCGACCGCCCTTGTAGGCCGCGACGATCTCGGCGGCGCCGTTGATGATCCCGGCCGTCGGGAAATCCGGCCCCGGCACCAGCTGCATCAGCGCCGCGAGCGTCAGCCCCGGATCATCGATCAGCGCGATGCAGGCGTCGACGATCTCGCCGAGGTTGTGCGGCGGGATGTTGGTCGCCATGCCGACCGCGATCCCGGAGGAGCCGTTGATCAGCAGATTCGGGACGCGCGTCGGCAGCACCGCCGGCTCGCGCTCGGATTCGTCGTAGTTCGGGGCGAAGTCGACGGTCTCCTTGTCGATGTCGGCGAGCAGCTCGTGGGCGAGCTTCGACATGCGGACTTCCGTGTAGCGCATCGCCGCCGGCATGTCGCCGTCGACCGAGCCGAAGTTGCCCTGGCCGTCGACCAGCAGGTAGCGCATCGAGAACGGCTGCGCCATCCGGACCATTGCGTCGTACACGGCGGTGTCGCCGTGCGGGTGGTACTTGCCGATCACATCGCCGACCACGCGCGCCGACTTCTTGTAGGCCTTGTTCCACTCATTGCCGAGCTCGTGCATCGCATACAGCACGCGCCGGTGCACGGGCTTTAGGCCGTCGCGGACGTCCGGCAGCGCCCGGCCGACGATCACGCTCATTGCATAGTCGAGATACGACCGGCGCATCTCGTCTTCGAGGTTGACGTGCAGGATTTCGCGCGCGATTTCGGCCATGAACGACGGGGTCTACGCAGGGATTTGGAGGCCAGAATCGTATCATAGAGAGGCAGTCCTTCCGCAGGTTTTTCAGGCATTTGGGCGCGCCGGACGCGTATACTCGGCACCCCATGCGCAGGGCGCCTGAGCAGCCCGCGCCGAGCACCCCGTGGAGCGCGATGACCGACCCCGCACACAACGTCGACCCCGCCGAGATCGGCCGCTTCGATGCCCTCGCCGCCCGCTGGTGGGACGAGCGAGGCGAGTTCGCGCCGCTGCACCGGCTGAACCCCGTGCGGCTCGCGTACCTCAAGCGCGAGACGGCGCTCGAGGGCGCGCGGGTACTCGATGTCGGCTGCGGCGGCGGGATTCTGACCGAGGCGCTCGCGCGCGAGGGCGCCCGCGTGTGCGGCGTTGATCTCAGCGCTCGCGCGCTCGAGACCGCGGCGCTGCACGCGCTCGAGACGGGCCTTGCGATCGACTACCGGTGCATCAGCGCCGAGGCGCTCGCCGCCGAGCGGCCAGCCGCGTTCGACGTCGTCACCTGCATGGAGATGCTCGAACACGTGCCGGATCCGTCGAGCGCGATCGGGGCTCTGGCGCGGCTCGTGCGCCCGGGCGGCGATGTGTTCGTGTCGACGATCAACCGCAACCTCAAGGCCTTCGCGATCGCGATCGTCGCCGCCGAGTACCTGACCGGCGCCATCCCGCGCGGCACGCACGAGTACGCGCGTTTCATCCGGCCGGCCGAGCTCGGCCGCGCCGCGCGCGGCGCCGGGCTCGAGATCGCCGACCTCACGGGCATCGTGATCGATCCGCTGACCCGCGAGTTCGCTCTCGCCGCCGACGTCGGTGTCAACTACCTGATGCACCTGCGGCGCCCCGCGGCGGGCGCACTGTGAGATCGGCGGCGCGCGGCCGCGCGCTGCTGCTCGACCTCGACGGCACGCTGCTCGACACCGCACCCGACATGGCTGGCGCACTCAACCGGCTGCGGCGCGAGCAAGGACGCGCCGATCTGCCGTTCGAGACGATCCGCCCGCACGTTTCGCACGGCGGCGCGGCGCTGGTGCGACTCGCCTTCGGCGGCGCGGCACCGGCGGAGCTCGAGCGGCTGCGCCTGCGGTTCCTCGAGCTGTATCGCGCCGACCTCGCGACCGAGACGAAGCTGTTCCCGGGCTTTCCGTTCGTGCTGCAGTCACTCGAGTCGGCCGGCATTCCGTGGGGCATCGTGACCAACAAGCCCGGCTGGCTCACGACCCCGCTGCTGGCCGCGCTCGGGCTCGCGAGCCGCGTTGCGTGCGTCGTCGCCGGCGACACGCTGCCCGAGCGCAAGCCCCACCCGGCACCGCTGCTGCACGCCGCGAAGCTCGCCGGATGCGAGCCGGGCCATTGCGTCTACGCCGGCGATACCGAGCGCGACATCGTCGCGGGCCGCGCCGCCGGCATGCAGACCGTCGCAGTGCGCTTCGGCTACCTCGCGCTGGGCGAGGACCCGGCTGCGTGGCGACCGGACGGCATCGTCGACCGGCCGGCGGACCTGCTCGACTGGCTCGCGCCGGCCACGCGCTGAGGAGCATCGCCGATGGCCGATTCCGCCTGCGCCGTACGACCGCTGCCGCTCGCTGTGAGCTTGAGCGCGATCTTCGCCGGCCGCGCGCGGCCCGCGCTCGAGGCGCTGGCGGCCATCGACGGTGAGCTCGCGCTCGCGGCGCGCCCAGGGCTAGAACACGCGGTCGCCCACGCGAAGCTCGGCTGGTGGCGCGCCGAGATCGATCGCCTGCAAGCCGGGCGCCCGGAGCATCCGCTCACCCGGATACTGCGCGCGGCGGCCGGCCCCGGCCCCGACTACGCGCTGCTGCACGAGCGGCTCGCGAGCGCGGACCTCGCGCTCGCGGGCTTCGCGCCCGCGACGCTCGCCGAGCTCGAGGCGTTGCTGTATCGCTCGCACGGCGCGCAGTGGCAGCTCGCCGCTGAGATCCTCGCCGGCGCCCCGGCCGCAGCAACCGCCGCCTATGGTGCGGCGCTCGGCACAGGCCTCGGCCTCGTCGAGCTCCTCGCGAGC
>DATNIE010000015.1:0-6151 GCA_035604595.1 Steroidobacteraceae bacterium
CCTTCCGGCACGGAGTAGCCCTCGGTGAACAGCTTGAAGTGGTGGATCAGCGATTCCATGTCTTCCTTCATCTCGACGCGCCGCGGCGGCGTGATCTTGTGATCGGCGAGCATCACCGGGCCGGCATTCGCCTTCAGCCAGGCGACGCACTGGCGGATGATGCGGTTCGACTGCCTGAGCTCCTCGACGCGCACGAGGTAGCGGTCGTAGCAGTCGCCGTTGACGCCGACCGGGATGTCGAAGTCGACCTTGTCGTAGACCTCGTAAGGCTGGAACTTCCTGAGGTCCCAGACGACGCCCGAGCCGCGCAGCACCGGTCCCGACGCCGACAATGCTTTGGCACGCTCGGGGCTGAGGATCCCGATGTTGACGGTGCGCTGCTTCCAGATGCGGTTGTCGGTCAGCAGGGTCTCGTACTCGTCGACGCATTTTGGAAACCGGTCGGTGAAGTCCTGGATGAAGTCCAACAGGCTCCCCGCGCGCGCCTCGTTCAGCCGGTCGATCTCCTTGCGCGAGCGGAACTTCGAGGGCTGGTAGATCGGCATCGCCTCTGGCAGATCGCGGTACACCCCGCCCGGGCGGTAGTAGGTCGCGTGCATGCGCGTGCCGGAGACCGCCTCGTAGCAGTCCATCAGGTCCTCGCGCTCGCGAAAACAGTACAGGAATACCGTCAGCGCGCCGATGTCCATGCCATGGGCGCCGAGCCACATCAGGTGATTCAGGATCCGGGTGATTTCATCGAACATCACGCGGATGTACTGGGCGCGGAGCGGAATCTCCACCCCCAGCAGCTTCTCGATCGCCATCACATACGCGTGCTCGTTGCACATCATCGACACATAGTCCAGGCGGTCCATGTAGCCGATGCTCTGGTTGAAGGGCTTGGACTCGGCAAGCTTCTCGGTTCCCCGATGCAGAAGGCCGATGTGCGGGTCGGCTTTCTGGACGACCTCACCCTCGAGCTCGAGCACGAGGCGCAGTACGCCGTGCGCCGCCGGGTGCTGCGGTCCGAAATTCAGCGTGAAGTTGTGGATGTCAGGCATTCGGCTTTGCCGGCGCGGGTGCCGGAACGGGCGGGCTTGCGGTGAGCCCCGGCGCGTAGCGGTGATCGCGGCGGATCACGCGCGGCACGAGGACGCGCGGCTCGATGCTGACCGGCTGATAGACGACTCGCTGCTTCTCCGGGTCGTAACGGACCTCGACGTGGCCTGACAGCGGAAAATCCTTGCGGAATGGATGCCCGATGAAGCCATAGTCGGTCAGGATCCGCCGTAAGTCCGGGTGGCCGCGGAACAGGATGCCGAACAGGTCGAAGACCTCGCGCTCGAACCAGTTCGCGCCCGGCCAGATGTCGACGACCGAGTCGGCGAGCGGCGGCTCGCCGGGCTCGCAATAGACGCGAAGCCTCAGGCGCCGGTTGTGGGCGATCGACAGCAGGTGGTAGACGACCGCGAAGCGACGCGTGTGGCTCCCCTCGCCCGCCGCATCCGTCGCGGGCTCGTTCGCCTCGCCGTCGCGGCGCGAGACGCCGCGGCTGAACCCCGTGGCCGTGGCTCGTTGGGTCTGCCACTCCTCGCGGCCGTAGTCGAGGTAATCGATGCCAGAGAGGTCGGCGAGCACCTCAAATCCGAGGTCCGGATCGTCGCGCAGCGCAGTGCACACGGCCTTGAGATCCGCCGTCGCCACTTCGACCGTCAGCTCCCCGGCCACGGCCGGCAGGCGCGTGATGCGCTCCCCGAACCGCGCGGCGAGGCTTGCTGCCAGAGTCTCAATGGCATTCGACATCCGCTTCAGCTCCGCTCGCCGTCATCCGGACCGTCACTCGGGGCCGCGCTCATCTGGCAATCGTGCTCGTGCGGCGGATCTTCTGCTGCAGCTGCAGGATCCCGTACATCAGCGCCTCGGCCGACGGCGGGCAGCCCGGCACGTACACGTCGACCGGTACGATCCGGTCGCAGCCGCGGACTACCGAATACGAGTAGTGATAGTAGCCGCCGCCGTTGGCGCACGAGCCCATCGAGATCACCCAGCGCGGCTCGGGCATCTGGTCGTAGACCTTGCGCAGCGCCGGTGCCATCTTGTTGACGAGCGTCCCGGCGACGATCATCACGTCGGACTGACGCGGGCTCCCCCGGAACACGACGCCGAAGCGATCGAGGTCGTAGCGCGCCGCGCCCGCGTGCATCATCTCGACGGCGCAGCAGGCGAGCCCGAACGTCATCGGCCACAGCGAGCCCGTCCGGGCCCAGTTCATCAGGTCGTCGAGCCGCGCGGTCACAAAGCCCTTGTGCGTAAGACCCGCGTCGACCTCGGCGACTAGTCCCATTCGAGCGCTCCCTTCTTCCACTCGTAGACGAAGCCGACGGTCAGAAGTGCCAGGAACACCAGCATCGACACGATCCCGAACCTGCCGACGACGTTAATCGACACGGCCCACGGAAACAGGAAGGCGATCTCAAGATCGAAGAGGATGAACAGGATCGCGACCAGGTAATAGCGCACGTCGAACTTCAGGCGCGAGTCCTCGAACGCCTCGAAGCCGCACTCGTAGGGGGAGAGCTTCACGGCATTCGGATGCCGCGGACCCAGCACCAGGCCGAGGACAATCAGCAGCCCGCCGAGACCGGCTGCGATGATGAGGAAAATCAGGATCGGCAGGTAGTGTGAGAGCATCACCCATGGCTCGGCGCCCGATTGCCGGGGCCCACCGCAACTGCCGTATTCTAGACGCGGGCGTGGGTCGCGTCACTCTCGCGCGACCGGAGAACTCGCCGGATTTCAGTGGTGCCGACGGCCGGATTCGAACCGGCACACCTTACGGTGCTAGCACCTCAAGCTAGTGCGTCTACCAATTCCGCCACGTCGGCAACGAAAACGGTCGGTTCCGGTCCTGCGGTCCTACTTCGCGGGCGGCGGGCTCGGCGGTGCCTCGGTCGGCGCACCCGCGGGCGCACCGGCCGGCGCATTCGGTGGTACGGACGGCAGGTCGGAGGTGCTCGAAGGTGCCGGCACTCTCGTCACGGTCGTCGTCACGGGCGCAGGCACCGTGACGGGCACCTGGTCGAGCAGACTCTTCGGCGCGCCGGCACCCGCCCGGTGGCTCGCCATGTAGGCGAGCGCGAGGCTCGTGACGAAAAAGCACGTCGCGAGCACCGCGGTCGTCTTCGAGAAGAACGTCGAGGAGCCGCGCGCCCCGAACACGGTGCCCGAGGCACCGGAGCCGAAGCCCGCCCCGGCATCGGCGCCCTTGCCCCGCTGCAGCAGCACGAGGCCGATGATCGAAGCCGACAGCAGCAGGTGAATGGTGAGCAGTATTTGTTGCAGCATTATTCCGTCATCCGCGGGGCCGATCAGGCGGCCGCAGCGCAGATCCTCACGAACTCATCGGCCTTGAGCGAGGCGCCGCCCACGAGCCCGCCGTCGACGTCGGGCTTGCCGAACAGCTCTGCGGCATTGGCGGCCTTGACGCTGCCGCCGTACAGCAGCCGCACCGCCTCCCCAATTGTAGCATCCTGCGCGACCATCCGGTCGCGGATGAACCGGTGGACGTCCTGCGCCTGCTCCGGCGTCGCGTTCTTGCCTGTCCCGATCGCCCAGACGGGCTCGTAGGCAATCACGGCGGTCGCGAAGGCGGCGACGCCGGCGACCGCGAGCACTGCATCGAGCTGGCGCGCGACGATCGCGCGCGTCTGCCCGCCCTCGCGCTCCTCGAGCGTCTCGCCGACGCACAGGATCGGCACGAGTCCGCCCGTCTGGGCGGCGACGAACTTGCGCGCGACGAGCGCATCGTCTTCGCGGTAGAGCGCGCGCCGTTCGGAGTGGCCGACGATGCCGTAGCGGCAGCCGACGTCCTTCAGCATCGCCGCCGACACCTCGCCGGTGAAGGCCCCGTGCGTCTCGGCGCACACGTCCTGCGCGCCGAGCGCGATCGCGGAGCCCTTGAGCTGGCGACCGGTCTCCCACAGGTACACGAACGGCGGACAAACGACCACCTCGCACGGCGCGCTGTCGCTCGCCTCGATCAGCGCCTCGATCAGCCGGGCGTTGTCCGCGCGCGACCCGTGCATCTTCCAGTTGCCGGCGACCAGTGGTCGGCGCATCGCGGTGTCCTTACAAAAGGCGCGCGAGGATACCTATGGGTCCCCGCAAAATCAACGGATTGCGGATTACACCGCGGCGGCGGCCCTGACGACCTCGGCGAGACCCTCCGCCTCGGTGCGCACCTGCGCCTCATCGAGCCCCTCCACCATGACCCGGATCACGGGCTCCGTCCCTGAGGGTCTCAGCACCACCCGTCCGGTGCCGGTCAGGCGCGCCTCTGCCGCGGCCACCGCATCGCGGATCGAAGGCGCCTTGCTGACGTCGATGAGCTTGCCGACGCGGACGTTGAGCAGCACCTGGGGATAGAGGTGCATGTGAGTCACGAGCTCGGCGAGCTTCGCACCCGTGCGCTTCATGATCGCGAGCACCTGCAGCCCACTCACGAGCCCGTCACCGGTGGTCGTCTTGTCGAGGCACAGGAGATGCCCGGAGGTCTCCCCGCCCAGCACGCCGCCCGTCTCCCGGAGCATTTCGAGCACGTAGCGGTCACCGACCGCCGCGCGCCGGAACGCAATCCCGAGCGCGCCGAGGGCGCGCTCGAGCCCGAGGTTACTCATGACGGTCCCGACGACCGGGCCCTTGAGCCCGCCATGCTCGTGCCGCCCCCGTGCGATCACGTACAGCAACTGGTCGCCGTCGACGATGCGGCCGAGGTGATCGACCATCACGAGGCGATCGCCGTCTCCGTCGAGTCCGATCCCGGCATCGGCCCGCACGCCCGGCACCGTCAGCTGCAGGAGTCCTGGCTGCATCGAGCCGCAGCCGTCATTGATGTTGCGCCCGTTCGGCGAGCAGCCGATCGGCACGATCTCGGCCCCGAGGTCCGCCAGCACGCGCGGTGCGACCTTGTAGGCGGCGCCGTTCGCGCAATCGATCACTATCTTCAGCCCATCGAGTCGCATGCCCTTCGGCAGCGTCGCGGCGCAGAAGTCCTGGTAGTGGCTGCGCGACCGGTCGACCCGCACGGCACGGCCGAGCCGGCCGGACTCGACGGTCGTCGGGGATTGGCCGAGGTGCCGCTCGATCTCGCCCTCGAGCGCATCGGACAGCTTGCCGCCGGAGCCGTCGAAGAACTTGATGCCGTTATCGTCGTACGGGTTGTGCGAGGCGCTGATTACGACCCCGAAGTCGCAGCCGAAGCGCTGCGTCATGTACGCGACGCCCGGCGTCGGAAGGGGCCCGGTCAGGTACACGTTGACACCGGCGGCGACGAACCCCGCCTCGAGCGCGGCCTCGAACATGTAACCGGAGAGCCGGGTGTCCTTGCCGATCAACACCGAGCCGCCCGCGGGCGCGAGCGCCCGGGCGGCGGCGCTCGCGAGCCTGAGCGCGAACTCCACCGTCATCGGCTCCGCCCCGACCTTGCCCCGCACGCCGTCGGTGCCGAAGAATTTCCTGCTCATTGCGCCTCTCCCGGCGGCCTGCGTCTCAGGGCCGCCCCGATTCTGACCGCATCGACGGTCTCGGCAACATCGTGGGCCCGGATGATCGACGCGCCGCGGCTCGCAGCGATCGCCGCGAGCGCAAGGCTCCCCGCGAGGCGCTCCGCGACCGGTCGTCCGGTCAAGGCTCCTGCGAGCGACTTGCGCGAGAGCCCGACGAGGAGCGGTACATCCAGCGTCGTGAACGCCTCGAGCGAGTTTAGGAGCGCGATGTTGTGTGCGGCGGTCTTGCCGAAACCGAATCCGGGGTCCACCGCGATCGCATCCCGCGCGATCCCGGCCGCCCGGCAGGCGTCGATGCGCGATTCCAGCCACGCGCGCACCTCGGCCACTACATCGTCGTACGCCGGCGCCGTCTGCATCGTCGCGGGCTGCCCCTGCATGTGCATCACGCACACCCCCACCCCAAGCCCCGCGGCGGCGGCGAGCGCTTCCGGGTCGCGCAGTCCGCGCACGTCATTGACCACCGAGGCACCGGCGGCGACCGCGGCCTCGATCACCTCGGCGCGGCTCGTGTCGACCGAGACGAGGACGTCGAGTTCGGCCGCGATCGCCCGGACGACCGGCACGACCCGGGCGAGCTCGTCGGCGAGGGGTGGCGGATGCGA
>DATNIE010000016.1:0-23354 GCA_035604595.1 Steroidobacteraceae bacterium
CGAGGCACCGGCGGCGACCGCGGCCTCGATCACCTCGGCGCGGCTCGTGTCGACCGAGACGAGGACGTCGAGTTCGGCCGCGATCGCCCGGACGACCGGCACGACCCGGGCGAGCTCGTCGGCGAGGGGTGGCGGATGCGATCCCGGCCGCGTCGATTCCCCGCCGACGTCGATGAGCGCCGCACCCTCGGCGGCCATACGCCGCGCAGCGGCGAGTGCGGCGGCGCGCGCCGTGTAGCGCCCGCCATCCGCGAACGAGTCCGGAGTCACGTTGAGAACGCCCATCACGACCGGCGCATTGAGGTCGATGAGTCGCGAGCGGCAGCGCAGGTGCAGGCCTGCCGCGGCGCCCGTTTTCAGTGCTGCCCCGCCGGCGTGCCAACGCCCGGGAGGCCCGGCTTCTTGTCGGCCTCCGCCGGCGGCGGGCCGGGCGGCGTCATCGACGCCTCGTCCCAGTCGGCCGGGGGCTGCGGCTCCTTGCCTGCCATGATGTCCTTGATCTGCCCCTCATCGATGGTCTCGTAGCGCATCAGCGCCTCGGCCATCTTGTGCAGCTCATTCAAGTGCGCCTCGAGAATGCCTTTGGCCCGCTTGTAGTTCGAGTCGATGACCTGGCGCACCTCCTCGTCAATGACGTGCGCCGTGACGTCCGACACCTGCTTGTGCTGCGTGACGCTGCGGCCGAGGAACACCTCGCCCGCCTCCTCGCTGTAGGTCTGTGGCCCCAGCCGGTCCGACAGGCCCCACTTCGTGACCATGTTGCGGGCGAGCTCGGTGGCCCGCTCGATGTCGTTGGAGGCCCCGGTGGTGATGGACTCCTTGCCAAACACCAGCTCCTCGGCGACGCGCCCGCCGAACAGCGTCGCGATGCTGCTCTCGAGGCGGCGCTTCGACAGGCTGTAGCGGTCCTGCTCGGGCAGGAACATCGTCACGCCGAGCGAGCGGCCGCGCGGGATGATCGTGACCTTGTAGACGGGATCGTGCTCCGGGACGGTCAGACCTACGATCGCGTGCCCGGCCTCGTGGTAGGCGGTCAGGCGCTTCTCGGCCTCCGTCATCACCATCGAGCGCCGCTCCGCGCCCATCATGATCTTGTCCTTGGCCCGCTCGAATTCATCCATCGACACGACCCGGCGATTGGCGCGGGCGGCAAAGAGGGCCGCCTCGTTGACCAGATTCGCGAGGTCGGCGCCGGAGAATCCGGGGGTGCCGCGCGCGATCAGCGAGGGCTTCACGTCGTCGGCGACCGGGACCTTGCGCATGTGGACTTTCAGGATCTGCTCGCGGCCGCGCACGTCCGGCAGCGGCACGACCACCTGCCGGTCGAAGCGCCCGGGACGCAGCAGCGCCGGGTCGAGCACGTCCGGGCGGTTGGTGGCGGCGATGACGATGACGCCCTCGTTGCCCTCGAAGCCGTCCATCTCGACCAGCAGCTGATTCAGCGTCTGCTCGCGCTCGTCGTGACCGCCGCCGAGGCCCGCGCCGCGGTGGCGGCCGACCGCGTCGATCTCGTCGATAAAGATGATGCACGGCGCGTGCTTCTTCGCCTGCTCGAACATGTCGCGCACGCGCGAGGCGCCGACGCCGACGAACATCTCGACGAAGTCCGAGCCCGAGATCGTGAAGAACGGTACTTTCGCCTCGCCCGCGATCGCGCGCGCGAGCAGCGTCTTACCCGTGCCCGGACTGCCGACCATCAGTACGCCCTTGGGGATCTTGCCGCCCAGCTTCTGGAACTTGCCGGGGTCCTTCAGGAAGTCGACGATCTCCTTGACCTCATCCTTCGCCTCCTCGACGCCAGCGACGTCGGCGAAGGTGACGTTGACCTGGTCCTCGTTCAGCAGCCTTGCGCGGCTCTTGCCGAAGCTCATCGCGCCGCGGCCGCCGGCCCCGCCCTGCATCTGGCGCATGAAATAGACCCATACGCCGATCAACAGCAGGATCGGGAACGAGGAGACGAACAGCTGCATCAGGAACGACTGCCGCTCGGGTGGCGCGGCGCCGAACACGACGTTGTGCTTCTTGAGGAACGTGATCAGCTCGGTGTTGTCGGTTTCCGGGCTGTAGGTCACGAACGGATCGCCGCTGACCCGCGTCCCGCTGATCGACTCGCCCTTGATCTGCGCGGTTCTGATCGAGTTGTTCTCGACCTCGCTCAGGAACTGCGAGTACTGGATCTCGGCACTGCCGCCGGGCCGCGTTCCAAAGTTCGAGAACACCGCCAGCAGCACCACCGCGATGACAACCCAGAGGATGATGTTCTTCGTCAAATCGTTCAAGAAACGCTCCTGACGGGGCGCAATTGTGACGTCACAAAATGACGTTACAGGATACGCCGGCCGGTCGCCAGCAGATACATCTCGGCACTTCGCGCCCGCGATGCGGGTGGTTTCTTCATACGGACCTTGTCGAACTCGCGGCGCACGCTGCGCAGGAACTCATCGAAGCCGGCGCCCTGAAAAATCTTTGCAATGAACGTGCCTCCGGGCCGCAGCACCTCGCGGCTGAACTCGAGTGCGAGTTCGGCGAGATGGAGCGCGCGCGGCTGGTCGACAGCATCGATGCCGCTCATGTTGGGGGCCATGTCCGACATCACAAGATCCACCGGTCGGCCTTGCAGGGCGGCCTTCAGGGCCGCGAGCGGCGCGCCCTCCCGGAAGTCGCCCTGGATGAACTCGACCCCCCGGACCGGATTCATCGGCAGGAGGTCGAGCGCGACAATAGTTCCTTTACCTTTCAATACCTTGGCCGCGTATTCGCTCCAGCCGCCGGGGGCGGCGCCCAGATCGACGATGACCATCCCAGGCTGTATGAGCCGCTCGGTGGCATCGAGTTCCTCAAGCTTGAATGCCGCCCGGGAGCGCAGCCCCCGCTGCTGGGCGCGCTTGACGTACGGATCGGTGGCGTGTTCGTGAAGCCAGCGCGCGCTCGATTTGCTGCGTTTCGTCATGCTCGTCTTCAGGGCGCCGGGGCGGCGCGGACGGTCCCTATAATGCCGTGGTGCAGCTCAACGAACGGCAAAAGAAGCATTTGCGGCGTCTCGGCCACGCGCTGCACCCGCTCGTGACGCTTGGGCAGGCAGGACTCACCGACGGCGTCGCGGCCGAGCTCGAGCGCGCGCTGCGCGACCACGAGCTCGTCAAGGCGAGGGCCCGGGTCGATGATCGCGCGGTCCGCGACCTGGCCTTCGACCAGCTCGCGACGCGCACCTCGAGCACGCTCGTGCAGCGGATCGGCAACGTCGCGCTCTTCTTCCGGCCGAACCCGACGCTGACCCGGATCGTGCTGCCGGACTGACAGGCGCGCCGCCGCGCGAGAGCCTTCAGCCCCGGCCCTTCAGCTCCGCGACCAGCAGCGCGACCGTCCACAGCGTCGCAGCGCTGTACAGCAGCGCCGCGAGCCCGTGCCAGGCAGCAAACGCGGGGCTGCCGGCGTCGCCGGTCGCGCGCGCCGCCTCGAGCAGCGGGCGGACGGCGTACTCGCTGAGCGCGAGAAATGCCGCGGGGGGCAGCATCCGCGCGCCCGAGGCGCGGCGCGCGAGCGCAGCGCCGCCCGCGTCGGGCACGCATGCCAACACCAGCAGCGCGCCGGCGAGGACGAGCGACACGAGCGTCGTACGCCGGAAGAGCTCACCGGCGATGAAACCGGCGAGCCCCCGGTCGGGCAGGATCGCGAACAGCGTCGGGGCGACGAGCCCGCCGACCGTGACGAGCAAACCCGCCCACAGCGCGAGCAGCAAGCGGCGCGCGAGCCTCACTGGTAGAGGACCTTGACGACCTCGTAACTCCGCACGCCGCCCGGGGCCTGCACCTCGACGATATCGCCCTGCTGCTTGCCGACGAGCGCCCGGGCGATGGGCGAGGTGATCGCAATCAGTCCCTGGCGGATATCGGCCTCGTCCTCCCCGACGATGCTGTACTTGACGCGAGCGCCGTCGTCCTGCGCCTCGAGCTCGACGGTGGCGCCGAACACGACCTTGCCGGTCTGCGGCAGCTTCGAGATCTCGATGACCTCGGAGTTGGCGAGCCGCAACTCGAGCTCCTTGATCCGCATTTCGATGAATCCCTGGTGCTCGCGCGCCGCGTGATACTCGGCATTCTCGGCGAGGTCGCCGTGACCGCGGGCTTCCGCGATCGCCTTGATGACCGCCGGCCGGTCTTCCGACTTCAGGCGCTTCAGCTCCGCCCGCATGCGCTCCGCGCCGCGGACCGTAATCGGTGAACGTCTCACGCGAGCAACTCCTTGTGCAGGTCCTGCAGCCGGTTCACCTCGACCTCGGCGAGGTGGTCGAGCGCATCGCAGGTCGCGCGCGCGGCGGGCAGCGTCGTGTAGTAGGTGACTTTCCGGGCGACCGCTTCCTTGCGGATCGAGCGCGACTCACGGACCGCCTGCTTGCCTTCGGTGGTGTTCACGATCAGGTCGATCTCGTCGTTCTTGATCATGTCGACGATGTGCGGCCGGCCCTCGCGCACCTTCAAGGCACGCCGGCACTCGATTCCGGCCTGCTCGAGCGCCCGCGCCGTTCCCTCGGTGGCGACGATCTCAAATCCACGCGTCATCAGCTCGCGCGCGAGCGCGACGGCCGCCGGCTTGTCGCGGTCGCGCACCGACAGCAGGCACACGCCGCGCTGCGGCAGCACGACCCCCGAGCCGCTCTGCGCCTTGGCGTAGGCCTCGCCGAACGTGCGGCCGGTCCCCATCACCTCGCCGGTCGATTTCATCTCGGGCCCCAGGATCGGGTCCGCCTCCGGGAACTTCGAGAACGGGAACACCGCCTCCTTGACCGAGTAGTACGCCGGCACCCGCTCCTCGAGCGTCCCCTGCTCGGCGAGCGTGCGGCCGACCATCACGCGCGCGGCAATCTTCGCAAGCTGCACGCCCGTCGCCTTCGACACGAACGGTACGGTCCGCGAGGCGCGCGGGTTCACCTCGAGCACGTAGACGACCCCGTTCTGGATCGCAAACTGCACGTTCATGAGCCCGATCACGTTGAGGGCGTGCGCCATCTTGCGCGTCTGGTCGCGAAGTTCAGCCTGCAGCGCCGGCGTCAGCGCGTACGGCGGCAGCGAGCACGAGGAATCGCCGGAGTGGACGCCCGCCTGCTCGATGTGCTCCATGATGCCCCCGATCAGCACGTCCTTGCCGTCGCAGACCGCATCGACGTCGACTTCGGTTGCGAGGTCGAGGAAGCGGTCGAGCAGCACCGGGCTGTCGTTCGAGACCTTCACCGCCTCGGTCATGTAGTTCCGAAGGTCGTCCTCCGTGAACACGACCTCCATCGCCCGCCCGCCGAGCACGTAGGAGGGACGCACGATCAGCGGATAGCCGACCTCGCGGGCCAGCCGCACGGCCTGCTCCTCGGTGCGTGCGGTCGCATTGGCCGGCTGCTTGAGCCCGAGCGTGTGAATCAGCTGCTGGAACCTCTCCCGGTCCTCGGCGACGTCGATCGAGTCGGGCGTCGTGCCGATGATCGGCGCGCCGGCCGCAGCCAGCGCTCTCGAGAGCTTCAGCGGCGTCTGGCCGCCGAACTGCACGATCACGCCCTCGGGTTTCTCCTTGGCGATGATCTCCATCACGTCCTCGAAGGTCAGCGGCTCGAAATACAGCCGATCCGAGGTGTCGTAGTCGGTCGAAACGGTCTCGGGGTTGCAGTTGACCATGATCGTCTCGAACCCATCCTCCCGGAGCGCGAGCGCCGCGTGCACGCAGCAGTAGTCGAACTCGATCCCCTGGCCGATGCGGTTCGGGCCGCCGCCGAGGATCATGATCTTGCGCCGGCCGGTCGGGTTCGCCTCGCACTCCTCCTCGTAGGTCGAGTACAGGTACGCGGTCGAGGTCGCGAACTCCGCGGCGCAGGTATCGACACGCTTGTAGACCGGCAGCAGTCCATAGGCGTGGCGGCGCTTGCTGATCACGACCTCCTCGACGCCGATCAGGCGCGCGAGCCGCGCATCCGAGAAGCCCTTGCGCTTGAGAACCCTCAGTCTCCCGTGCTCGAGCTCGGCGAGCCCGCCGTCCCGCACCCGCGCCTCCTCCTGGACGAGGTCCTCGACCTGCGCGAGGAACCACGGATCGATGTTGGTGAGCTCGTGCAATCGCGCGAGGCTCCAGCCGGCGCGAAATGCATCCGCCGCATACAGCAACCGGTTCGCACCGGGGTGGCGCAGCTCCTGGCTGAGCGCGGATACGTCCTCGTCGCTCAGGGGCAGTGACACTTGCTCGTCAAGTCCGGTGAGGCCCGTCTCGAGGCTGCGGAGCGCCTTTTGCAGCGACTCCTGGAACGTCCGCCCGATCGCCATCGCCTCCCCGACCGACTTCATCTGGGTCGTCAGCCGGGTGTTCGCGCCGGGAAATTTCTCGAACGTGAAGCGCGGGATCTTGGTCACGACGTAGTCGATCGCCGGCTCAAACGAGGCCGGCGTCGCCCCGCCGGTGATCTCGTTGCGAAGCTCATCGAGCGTGTAGCCGACCGCGAGCTTGGCGGCGACCTTGGCGATCGGGAAGCCCGTGGCCTTCGAGGCGAGCGCCGAGGAGCGCGACACGCGCGGATTCATCTCGATCAGCAGCATGCGACCGTTCTTCGGGTCGATCGCGAACTGCACGTTCGAGCCGCCGGTGTCGACGCCGATCTTCCGGAGTACGGCGATCGAGGCGTCGCGCAGCCGCTGGTACTCCTTGTCGGTCAGCGTCTGCGCCGGCGCGACGGTGATTGAGTCCCCGGTGTGCACCCCCATCGGGTCGAGGTTCTCGATCGAGCAGATGATGATGCAGTTGTCCGCCGAGTCGCGGACCACCTCCATCTCGAACTCCTTCCAGCCGAGCACCGACTCCTCGAGCAGCACCTCGCTGGTCGGCGAGGCGTCGAGGCCGCGCGCGACGATCACCTCGAACTCCTCGCGGTTGTAGGCGATGCCCCCGCCGCTGCCGCCGAGCGTGAACGATGGCCGGATCACCGTCGGGAAGCCGATCTCGGCCTGTACCGCGAGGGCCTCCTCCAGGCTGTGGGCGAGGCGCGAGCGTGGTGTCTCGAGCCCGATCTGGTGCATCGCGTTGCGAAAGAGCTCGCGATCCTCCGCCATGTCGATCGCCTCGCGCGACGCCCCGATCAGCTTGACGCCGTACTCGGCGAGCACTCCCTCGCGCACCAGGTCGAGCGCGCAGTTGAGCGCCGTCTGGCCGCCCATCGTCGGGAGCAAAGCGTCCGGCCGCTCCCGCTCGATGATCCGGGCGACGGTCCGCCAGTGCACCGGCTCGATGTAGACCGAGTCCGCCATCTCGGGGTCGGTCATGATCGTCGCCGGATTGGAGTTGACGAGCACGACCCGGTAACCCTCCTCCCGCAACGACTTGCAGGCCTGCGCGCCCGAGTAGTCGAACTCGCAGGCCTGGCCGATCACGATGGGGCCCGCCCCGATGATCAGGATGCTCTTGAGGTCGGTGCGTTTGGGCATGGCCGTCGGGCGAGCCTCAGGCCCCCGCCACGCCTGGCCGCGCACTCGCCACTCGCGGCTCGCGCCCGCTGTGCCGGGTGTGGAGGTGACGGCCCATCAGCTGCACGAAGCGCTCGAAGAGGCCCGCCATGTCGTGCGGGCCCGGACTCGCCTCGGGGTGCCCCTGGAAGCTGAATGCCGCGCGGTCGATGAGCTCGAGCCCCTGGAGGGAGCCGTCGAACAGCGAGCGGTGCGTCGCGCGGACATGCGCCGGCAGCGTCGCCTCGTCGACTGCGAAGCCATGGTTCTGGCTCGTGATCAGCACCCGGCCGGTCAGGAGGTCCTGCACCGGGTGGTTGGCGCCGTGATGGCCGAACTTCATCTTGACCGTGCGCGCGCCGGTGGCAAGCCCGAGCAGCTGGTGGCCGAGGCAGATGCCGAACACCGGGATGTCGGTCTTCAGGAACTCCTGGATCGCCTCGATCGCGTAATCGCAGGGCTCCGGATCGCCAGGTCCGTTCGACAGGAAGATCCCGTCCGGCTGCATCGCCAGCACCTTGTCGGCCGGGGTCTTCGCCGGCACGACGGTGGCGCAGCAGCCGTGGTCGGCGAGCAGTCGCAGGATGTTGCGTTTGATGCCGAAGTCGTAGGCGACGACCTGCAGGCGGTGCGAGGGGTGCGCGGCGCGCATCGCCTCCCCGTTCCAGCCGCTGCCGTCGTTCCACCGGTACTGGCGCTTAGTCGTGACGACCTTGGCGAGGTCCATGCCTTTGAGGCCCGGGAACTTCTTCGCCGCGCGTACCGCAGCGGAGAAGGTGACCGTGTCCCCGGTCATGATGCAGCCCGACTGCGCGCCCTTCTCGCGCAGGATCCGCGTGAGCTTGCGGGTATCGATGCCGGCGATCGCGACGAGCTTGCCCCGCTGCAGAAAGGTCTGCAGCGAGTCTGTCGCCCGCCAGCTGCTGTAGAGGAGCGGCAGGTCGCGGATCACGAGGCCCGCGGCGTGGATCGAACCCGCCTCGAGGTCCTCGGGCGTCGTGCCGTAGTTGCCGATGTGCGGGTACGTCAGCGTCACGATCTGACGGCTGTAGGACGGATCCGTCAGGATCTCCTGGTAGCCCGTCATCGCGGTGTTGAAGACGACCTCGCCGGTGGAATTGCCCTTGGCCCCGATCGAAATGCCCTGGAAGACCGTTCCGTCTTCCAGGGCGAGTACTGCGGGCATCGTCAAGAGACTCTCTCCCGTGGCGTCGCGGCGCAGGGCGCCGCCGCGATCGGCAACCGGGCTCTACATGCGCAAAGCGGGTGGAGCCTGACAAGACTCCGCCCGCTTCAGTCCGTAGAACGATGAATTCGACCGGAGGGCTATTTTACGGCAGCCGCCCCGCCCGCACCAGCCTGAGCCGTCGTTCAGCCGAGGCCGAGCACGTCCGCCATCGTGTACTGGCCGGGGGCCCTCCCCCGCAGCCAGTCAGCGGCTCGCAGGGCCCCGTAGGCGAAGGTCATCCGGTCGTGGGCGCGGTGGGTGAGCTCGAGCCGCTCGCCGGGACCTGCGTAGAGGACCGTGTGCTCGCCGACGATGTCCCCGCCCCGGACGATCGCGAAGCCGATTGAGCCTTCGCGGCGGGGACCTACGGGCCCGCTGCGGTGGTCGGCCGCGAGGTTGCGCAGGTCGCTGCCGCGACCCGCAGCGGCGGCCTCGCCGAGGCGCAGGGCGGTCCCGGACGGAGCGTCGACCTTGTACCGGTGGTGGGCATCGAGGATCTCGATGTCGTATTCGGCGGGCAGTGCCGCCGCGGCCTGCTCGACCAGCCGGGCGAGCAGATTGATTCCGAGGCTGGTGTTGGGCGCTTTGAGCACGGCGATCCGGGCTGCGGCCGCCTCGAGCGCCGCGTGGGCCTCGGGGAGAAGCCCGGTCGTGCCCATCACGAGTGCGATGCCGCGCTCGCGACAGGCAGCGACGTTTGAGAGCGTCGCCAGAGGCAGCGTGAAGTCGAGCACGACCTCGGCGCGCTCGAGAGCCACCACCCGGTCGGCCGTGACGCACGTCCCGAACCGCCGGTTGAGGCCGCCGACATCGCCGGCGTCCTGGCCGAGCGCGGGGCTCTCGGCGGATGCGAGCGCGCCGACGAGCTCGAACTCGGTACTGTCGTGGATCGCACGGATCAGGCTCCGGCCCATCCGGCCGGTTGCGCCAAAGAGCGCCACCCGGACCGGGCCGGCGGTCGTGTGCGAGGGGTCGACGGGGCGCGTGTCGGTCACTGGCGGCTGGTCTCGAAGAACCTCTTGACGCCCGCGAGCCAGGAGTCCTCGCGCGGATTATGCCGCTTCGGATCCTTGCCGAGCGCCTCGGCGAGCTTGCGGAGCAGGTCCTTCTGGTCGGCCGAGAGGCTGACCGGGGTCTCGACGACGATCCGGCAGTAGAGGTCGCCGGTCGACCCTCCGCGGACCGGACGCACGCCCTTGTCGCGCAGGCGAAATACCTTCCCGGACTGGGTCCCGCCCGGGATCTTGAGCGTCGCGTGCGCGCCAAGCGTTGGCACTTCGATCTCGCCCCCGAGGGCCGCGGTCGTGAACGGAATCGGCACCTCGCAGGACAGGTCCGCGCCCTCGCGCTGGAAGATCGCATGCGGATGGACCGCGATCTCGACGTACAGATCACCCGGCGGCCCGCCGTTCCGGCCCGCCTCGCCCTCCCCCGACAGGCGGATCCGGTCCCCCGAGTCGACACCGGCTGGCACCTTGACGGAGAGCGTCCGCGCTTTGCGGACCCTGCCCTGGCCAAAGCACGCATCGCAGGGCGCCTCGATCACCGTGCCGCGCCCCTTGCAGCGGGGACAGGTCTGCTGGACCGCAAAGAACCCCTGCTGCATCCGGACCTGCCCGGCACCGCCGCAGGTCCCGCAGCGCGTCGGGGTCGTGCCCTTCGCCGCGCCACTCCCGCCGCAGGTGGCGCACTCGGCGAGGGTTGCGATCTCAATTTCGGAGGTGTGGCCGAAGACCGCCTGCTCGAGGTTGAGCTCGAGCTCGTAGCGCAGGTCCGCGCCGCGGAACACCTGCCGCCCGCCGCGCCGCGCGCCCCCGAAGATGTCGCCGAACACCTCCCCGAAGATGTCGCCGAACACCGCCCCCGGGTCGACGCCCGCCCCGCCGCGGCCCGCCTCGACGCCGGCGTGGCCGAACTGGTCATAGGCTGCGCGCTTCTGGGGGTCGGTCAGGATCTCGTAGGCTTCCTTCGCTTCCTTGAAGGACTCCTCGGCGGCGGCGTCTCCGGGATTCCGGTCCGGGTGGTGCTTCATCGCGAGGCGCCGATACGCCTTCTTGATCTCGGCGTCGGAGGCCGTCCGCCCGACCTCGAGCACCACGTAGTAGTCGCGTTTGGCCATGCACCCCGCCCCGGAACCCAACGTGCGAACCGCCGCCGGCAGTCACGCCGGCGGCGGTTGACGTTCCATTCGCGCCGACCGCGGGCCCGTCAGGCTTTGCGGTCCTTGTTCTTCACTTCCTCGAACTCGGCGTCGAGCACATCCTCGCCCTTGCCCTTCGCCTGTCCTGCGGCCGCGCCCGCTTCGGCGCCCGCCGCGGCCGCTTTCTGCAGCACCGTGCCCGCGGCAGCCGACAGTGCCTCGGCCTTGCGGTCGATGATGTCCTTGTCGTCCGCGCTCATGGCCTTCTTGAGATCGCCGAGCGCCGACTCGATCTTGGCGCGGTCCTCGCCCGCAACCTTCTCGCCGAGATCCTTCAGCGACTTGTCGATCTGGTGGACGAGGGCGTCGGCTTTGTTGCGCGTATCGACGAGCTCGCGGAACTTCTTGTCGTCGGCCGCGTGCGCCTCGGCATCCTTGACCATCCGCTTGATCTCATCCTCCGTCAGACCCGAGGAGGCCTTGATGATGATCTTCTGCTCCTTGCCCGTGCCCTTGTCCTTGGCGGAGACGTGCAGGATGCCGTTGGCGTCGATGTCGAAGGTGACCTCGACCTGCGGCACGCCGCGCGGCGCCGGTGGAATATCCGACAGGTCGAAACGGCCGAGCGACTTGTTGTCCTGTGCCCGGTCGCGCTCGCCCTGCAGCACGTGAATCGTGACCGCCGGCTGGTTGTCGTCGGCCGTCGAGAACACCTGGGTCGCCTTGGTCGGGATCGTCGTGTTCTTCTCGATGAGCTTGGTGAGCACGCCGCCCAGGGTCTCTATCCCGAGCGACAGCGGCGTCACATCGAGCAGCAGCACGTCCTTCACCTCACCGGACAGGACGCCCGCCTGGATCGCGGCGCCCACCGCGACGGCCTCGTCGGGATTGACGTCCTTGCGCGGCTCCTTGCCGAAGAAGTCCTTGACCGCCTTCTGGACGAGAGGCATGCGGGTCTGGCCGCCGACCAGGATGACCTCGGCAATCTCGGTGAGCGCGAGCCCGGCGTCCTTGACCGCGATCCGGCACGGACCAATCGTCCGGGTCACGAGGTCCTCGACGAGTGATTCGAGCTTGGCGCGCGTCATCTTGACGTTGAGGTGTTTCGGGCCCGCGGCGTCCGCGGTGATGTACGGCAGGTTGATGTCGGTCTGCTGGCTCGAGGAGAGCTCGATCTTGGTCTTCTCGGCAGCCTCCTTCAGGCGCTGCATCGCGAGCGGGTCCTTGCGCACGTCGACGCCCGATTCCTTGCGGAACTCATCGGCGATGTAGTCGATGACCCGGCGGTCGAAGTCCTCACCGCCGAGGAATGTATCGCCGTTCGTCGACAGCACCTCGAACTGGCGCTCGCCGTCGACCTCGGCGATCTCAATGATGGAGATGTCGAAGGTGCCGCCACCCAGGTCGTAGACCGCGATCTTGCGGTCGCCGCCGGCCTTGTCGAGGCCATAGGCGAGCGCCGCTGCCGTCGGCTCGTTGATGATGCGCTTGACGTTAAGACCGGCGATGCGGCCGGCATCCTTGGTCGCCTGGCGCTGCGAGTCGTTGAAGTAGGCGGGAACGGTGATCACGGCCTCGGTGACGGCCTCGCCGAGGTAATCCTCGGCGGTCTTCTTCATCTTCATCAGCACGCGGGCGGAGACCTCGGGAGGCGCCATCGACTTGCCCTGCGTCCCAACCCAGGCATCGCCGTTGTCGGCCTTGACGATCTTGAACGGCACGAGGCCGACGTCCTTCTGCACGACGTCGTCGGCGAACTTCCGGCCGATCAGCCGCTTGACCGCATACAGCGTGTTCTGCGGGTTCGTGACCGCCTGGCGCTTGGCCGACTGGCCGACCAGCACTTCGTCGTCCTTGGTGAAGGCGACGATGGACGGGGTCGTCCGGTCACCCTCGCTGTTCTCGATGACCTTGGGCTTGCCGCCCTCCATGATCGCCACGCACGAGTTGGTCGTGCCGAGGTCGATGCCAATGACTTTCGCCATGTGAATACTCCTCGATGCGGATTCGAATTCTCTGCCAGCCTAAATGTGGCCCCCGGGCGTGGTTCTCAAGCGTCGGGGGCCCTGGAGACGATCACCCGGGCCGGGCGCAGTACCCGGCCGTTCAGCAGGTAGCCCTTCTGGACGGTCTGAAGGACCGTGTTCGGCGGCTGATCGGCCGTCGGCTGGGCCACCATGGCCTCGTGCTGCTCGGGGTTGAACGGCTGGCCCGTCGGGTCGAGCTCCGCGATTCCGGCCTTCTCGAAGGCTTTCATGAGCAGCCGGTGGGTCGCCGCCTGCCCCTCGATCAGGCTCTTGACGTCGGGGGCCGCGGCATTGGCGAGGGCGAGCTCGAAGCCGTCGAGCGCCGGCAGCAGCTCCTGGGCGAAGCGCTCGAGGGCGTAGCGCTGGGCCGCATCCAGGTCGCGGGCGGCGCGCCGGCGGTAGTTGTCGAACTCGGCGAGCGCGCGCACGTACTGGTCGTAGTTCTGCGCGGCCTTCGCGTTGGCCGCAGCCAGGGCCGCCTCGAGGGCCGCGACCTCCCCCTGGAATGGGTCGTCGGCAAGGACGGTCGTCGCTTCCGGATCGGTTGCGGCACCGGCTCCGGCACGATCGCCGGCGGGGACACTGGGGTCACTCATCCAAACCTCCGCGAGCACGGGCGGCCGCAGACACGCCGCCCGCGCGGAGGATGGAGGCGGGAAGGCACGACTTCAAGGGCGGTCAGCGGCCCTGGTTGAGCGCGGACCCCAGCAGCCTCGCGGTCAGGTCGACGATCGGGATCACCCGCTCGTAGGCCATCCGGGTGGGGCCGATCACCCCGAGCACTCCGACGACCTCGTTGTCGACCGTGTAGGGGGCTGTGACGATCGACAGGTCGTCGAGGATCTGGTAGCCGGACTCGTGGCCGATGAAGATCTGCACGCGGTCGGCCCTGAGGCACTGGTCGAGCAGATGCAATATGTCGCGTTTCTCGTTGAAGGCATCGAACAGGCGCTTCAGCTTCTCGACGTTCGAGAGCTCGGCAAAGCCCATCAGGTTCGTCTCGCCGGCGATCACGACGTCGGCCGCCAGGTCGACGTCGTCGGGCGGAGCGAACATCTGCTGCGCCATGCTGATCGCATCGAGCATCAGCTGGTTCATGTGAGCCCGGGTCTCCTGCAGCTGCGCGAGCAGTTGCAGGCGCACGTCGGCGAGCTCCCGCCCGCGGAACTGATCGTTGAGGAAATTGGCGGCGCGCCTGAGCTCCTCGCCGCCGAACGCGCGGTCGAGCTGCAATATCCGGTTCTGCACCTCGCGGCCGTTGACGACCAGGATCGCGAGCACCCGGTTGTCGGACAGCCCCAGGAACTCGAACTGGGTCACCGCCGCGTGCGCGTGGCGTGGAACGGTCACGAGCCCGGCGAGCTGGGTGAAACTCGACAGCAGGTGCGAGGCCGAGGCGACGAGTGCGCGCGGGTCCTCGGCCGAGGTGAGGAAACGCCGCTCGAGCGCGCTCAGCATCTCCTGGTCGGCCCCGCCCGCGGGGTGGATCTTGAGCAGCGTGTCGACGAAGAACCGGTAGCCCTTGTCGGTCGGCACGCGTCCGGCCGAGGTGTGCGGGGAGCTCACGAAGCCGAACTCCTCGAGGTCGGCCATCACGTTGCGCACGGTCGCCGAGCTCAGCTGCAGCCCCGACTCGCGCGTGAGGCTCCTCGACCCGACGGGCTGGCCGTCGCGGATGTAGGCGGCAACGAGCGCCGTCAGCAACCGCTGCGCACGCTCCGAGAGGGCGCCCTGCGGGCGCGATTCACCACCCGGGGCGCCACGCAGTTCATCGGTCATGCTGAAATAAGCCTCTGTACGGGAAAGCTTTTCAATGCTCGCACCGGCAATCTAGCGACGCGCCGCGCGGGGTGTCAAGGCGACCGGAGCACGGAGGCCGCGGCACGGCCCGGCGCGCGGGAAAATCGCCGGATTCGCCGCCAAAGCGCGTCTGGGTGGTTGGGCCCGAAAGCCGCGTGCTAACGTCCCCCACCTCGATGAACGCACCCTTCAAGACCATCGCGCTGATCGGCCGATTCGTCGATCCGCTCGTCGCCGATGCGATGCTCTCGCTCGCCGAACACGCATCGCGGCGCGGCGTGCGCGTGCTGATCGACGCCGAATGCCCCGTGGAATTTCGCAGCGCCGTCGAGAGGATCCACGAGGCCGAATTGAGCGCCGGTGCGGAACTGCTGGTGTCGGTCGGTGGTGATGGGACGCTGCTGCACGCGGCGCGCCTCGCGCACGGGACGGATGTGCCGCTGCTCGGCATCAACCGCGGAAGGCTCGGGTTCCTCGCCGATGTCAGCGCCGCGGAGATGCTCGAGCGCTTCGAGGAGGTGCTGGGAGGCCAGTACAGCCGCGACGTCAGGCACGTACTCGAGGCGCGCATCGCAGGGCCGGGCGCCCCGGAGCGCCACGCGCGGGCACTCAACGATGTCGTGCTGCAGAAATGGCAGACCGGCCGGATGCTCGATTTTGAGACGTGGATCGACGGCCGTTACGTCAACACCCACGGGGGCGATGGCCTCGTGGTCGCGACCGCGACCGGATCCACCGGCTACGCGATGTCCTGCGGCGGACCGATCGTCGAGCCCAACCTCGATGCGCTGGTGCTCGTGCCGATCTGCCCGCACACGCTGTCCGACCGGCCGATCGTCGTGAACGCACGCTCGCAGATCGAGGTGCGCGTCGTCGCGCAGGCGCCGGTCAGGGCCCAGGTCACGACCGACGGCGTCGTGCTCGGCGAACTGCAAACCGAGAGCCGGCTGCTGGTGCGCAGGGCCGATTCGCATATCACGCTGCTCCACCCGCCGGGCTACGACTTCTACCGGATCCTGCGCTCCAAGCTCCACTGGGGCCGCGGCGCCCGTCACGGGCACGCGGAACCGTAAGTATGCTCACCCATCTGCAGATCCGGGACTTCGCGATCATCGATGCCGTCGAACTGGAACTCACCGGCGGGCTCACGGCGCTGACCGGCGAGACCGGCGCCGGCAAGTCGATCCTCGTCGATGCCGTCATTCTGGCAATCGGCGGGCGCGCCGCTCCCGATGTCGTACGCCAGGGCGCCGAGCGCGCCGAGATCACCGCCACTTTCGATGTCACCGGCAACGCCGCGGCGAGCCACTGGCTCGCCGAGCAAGCGCTCGATGCGGACGGGGAGCTGATGCTGCGGCGGGTCGTTGGCGCCGACGGACGCTCGCGGGCGTATGTGAACGGCCAGCCGCAGCCGCTGCAGCAGGTCCGCGCGCTCGGTGACCTCCTGATCGACATTCACGGCCAGCAGGAATTCCTGACGCTGACGAGGCGCGACAGCCAGCGGCGACTGCTCGATGAGCACGGGCATCACGCGAGTCTCACCGCGCCCGTCGAGCAGCTCGCGATGGCCTGGCGCACGGTCGATGCGCGACTCACGGAGCTGACCGCCGCGGCGAGCGACCGGGAGTCGCGGCTCGAGCTCCTCAGGTACCAGCTCAAGGAGCTCGAGGCGCTCGCGCTCGCACCGGGCGAGGCCGCCGATCTCGCCGCCGAAGCACAGCGCCTCGCGCACCGGGGCCGGCTCGGGGAAGCGGCGCAGCAGGCCCTTGCGCTGCTCTACGAGGGCGAGGGTGAGGATGCGCTCGCCAAGGTCGGGCGCGCGGGAGCCGCGCTGCGAGGCGCCATCGACGTCGATCCCCGCCTCGCACCGGTCGGGGCGCTGATCGAGGAAGCGCTGATTCCGCTCCGGGAAGCCGGCCGCGAGCTCGGGAGTTATCTCGAGTCGCTCGAGGTCGATCCCCGCCGCCAGGAGTTCGTCGAGCAGCGCATCGCCTCGATCGAGCAGCTGGCGCGCAAGCACCGCGTCCCAGCGGCCGATCTCGGCGCGCAGCTGGACTATCTGAAGGCCGAGGTGGCGAGCCTCGAGACGTCCGGGACGCAGCTCGCCGACCTCGAGCGCGAGCGCGCATCGCTTGCCCGGCACTACGGGACGGCGGCCCGTGCCCTCTCGGTCGCCCGCGGCGCTGCCGGCGAGGCGCTCGGCCGCGCCGTCACGGAGCTGATGCGCGTGCTCGGCATGCCGGGCGGGGTGTTCGAGGTGCGCATCGAGTCCCCGGCCGATGCCCCGATCGATCCGCACGGGGTTGATGTGATCGAGTTCCTGGTGAGCGCAAACCCCGGCCAGCCGCCGCGGCCGATCGCGCGGGTCGCCTCGGGCGGGGAGCTGTCGCGGATTAGCCTCGCCGTGCAGGTGGCCGCGGCGCACGAGGACCAGGACCTCGTTTGCATGATCTTCGATGAGGTCGACGCGGGGATTGGAGGGGCGGTCGCCGAGATCGTCGGACGCCAGCTGCACGCGCTCGCACGTCGCGGCCAGGTGCTGTGCGTCACCCACCTGCCGCAGGTCGCCGGGCAGGCAGACCATCACGTCCGGGTCGCAAAGCTGACCGCTGGCCGCTCGAGCCGCACCGCGCTCACCCCCCTCGCGAGCGATGAGCGCATCGAGGAACTCGCCCGGATGCTGGGCGGCGTCGAGGTGACCGACAAGGCGCGCGAGCACGCGCGCGAGATGCTCGCGAGCGCCGGCTCGCGGTCGGCGCCTGCCGAGCGCCGCAGGCGCCGCTAGCCGTCAGGGCTCGCGGCGCGTCCGATTCGGGCAGTTGTCGCGGCGGCAGTGCCCGTAGAGGATCAGCGCGTGATCGGCGATCGCGAAGCCCAGGCGCTTGGCGGCGGCCGCCTGCAGCGACTCGATCCCAGGGTCCGCGAACTCCTCGACCTTTCCGCAGTCGACGCACACGACGTGGTCGTGATGCTCGCCGCGGTTGAGTTCGAACACCGCGGTACTGCCCTCGAAGTGGTGCCGCGTCACGAGGCCGGCGGCCTCGAACTGGGTCAGCACCCGGTAGACGGTCGCAAGACCAATGTCCTCGTGCGACACGAGCAGCTGCTTGTAGATGTCCTCGGCGCTCAGGTGACGGGTGGCGGAGCCCGCCAGGATGTCGAGAATCTTGACCCTCGGCATCGTCACCTTGAGTCCCGCGCGGCGCAGGTCCTGGCTTTCCACGGTGTGGCTTCCTCGGGTGTGCGTGCGTGTCCGGCGACCGGATCTCTCGCGGTGGGGCGCGATCCGGTATGATCGGCCATTATCCACCTCGCTTCGCGCCGCACCAACCCGGCCCGCAACATCCAATGGCCCAGCGCTTCCGGCTCCCGCTCCTTATCTGCGCCTCGCTCCTGGGCGCAATCAGTGTTTGTACGAGCGGTTGCGTTTACCGCATCAACATCCAGCAGGGCAACTTCCTCGAGGCCAAGGACGTCGACCAGGTGACCGTCGGCATGACACGCAGCCAAGTCAGGTTCCTGCTCGGCACGCCGATGCTGGCCGACTCGTTCCATCCGGACCGCTGGGACTACCTCTACTACTTCAAGACCGGCCGCAGCCAGAAGGTCGACCGGCGCCTCGTGGTCGTGTACTTCGCGGACGAGAAGGTGGCCCGGATCGAGCGCCCGAGCGGTCAGTTCAAGGACCCGAAGGTGCCGTCCTCGCCGGGTGCCTAGGGCCTTTTCCGGCCCATCGTGCGGCCCTCCCGCGCGAGCCTGCGGCGCGTCTCCTTCGGATCGGCCGGCAGCGGCCGATAGAGCTCCACCCTGTCCCCCGCCGCCAGCACCTGCCCGGGCTTGACGAGCCGGCCGTGGATTCCGAGCGCGGCGTCGGCGGGGATTCCCGGGTGTGCGCGGCGGATCTGGGCGCGCGTGACCGCTTCCTCCGCGGTCGTCCCTTCCGGCACCTCGAGGTCAATCAGCGTCTGCCGGTCGCGCTCGGCATAGGCGACCGCGACCTTGATGCGGCCGTCAGCCACGGTAGACCTCGCGGGCGCGGCGGACGAAGGCGTCGACGAGTGAGTCCCAGCTCGACTCGAACACCGGCCCCAGCACCAAACTCAAGGCCGCATTCCTGAACTCGAAGCTGACCGCGAGCTCGACGCGACAGCCGCGGACCTCGCCCGCAGCGGCCGGCGCAGCGGCGGCCCGGATCGGAATGAAATCCCACGTGCCGCCGAAGCTCCTGAGCGGCCCGTCAATGAGCGTCATCTCGATGCGCTCGCCCGGCCGCATCGTGTTGCGGGTCGTGAGCCCGATCCTGACGCCTGCGCGCTCGATCTCAACCGTCGCCGTAATGGTATTGGCGGTCTCGGCATGGATGCGCGTGGCCGGGCACCACGGAACGAAGTCCGGGTAGCGCGCAACGTCATTGACGAGCGCGTACATCTGTGCGGGCGTGTGCGGCACCAGAGCGTTGCGGCGGACTTCGCGCATGCGCAGGGACTTCCCAGAACGGCCTGGAATCCATTCTGGAGGCTCCGGCCGCGATGGACAACGCGGGCTACAATGGACGTCCGACCGGGGCGACGATCATGGCCGACAAAGACACGCACGAAGGCGCGATCGCCCTGAACCGGCGCGCACGCCACGACTACTTCATCGACGAGCGCTACGAGGCGGGACTCGCGCTCAGGGGCTGGGAGGTCAAGGCGCTCAGGGCCGGGAGACTCCAGCTCGCCGAGGGCTACGTGCTCCTCAAGGACGACGAGGCGTGGCTCCTCGGGAGTCACATCGCGCCGCTCGCCTCAGCCTCGACACACGTCGTCGCCGATCCCACCCGCACCCGCAAGCTCCTGCTGAAGCGTCGCGAGATCGATCACCTGGTCGGTGCGACCGAGCGCAAGGGTTACACGGTCGTACCGCTGTCGATGTACTGGAAGGACGGGCGGGCCAAGCTCGAGATCGGGCTTGCGCGTGGAAAGAAGCAGCACGACAAGCGCGCCTCCGAGAAGGACCGTGACTGGCAGCGAGAGAAAGGCCGCGCGCTGCGGGCGCGCAACCGCTGAGTGTTCTCCGGAGCGGCGCTCAGGGCAAAGCGGCGGTGACGACGATCTCGACCTTGTAGGCGGGGCCTGCGAGCGGCGCCCCGAGCGTCGCGCGCGCGGGCGTCGCGCCGTGCGCGACCCAGGCCTCCCACACCGTGTTCATCGCACCGAACGTTGTCATGTCGGCGAGGTAGATCGTGGCGGCGAGCAGCCGCGTCTTGTCGGTGCCGGCCGCGGCCAGCAGCCGGTCGATACTGGCGAGAACCTGGCGCGTCTGGCCGGTCACGTCGGCCGTCGGGTCGGTCGCGACCTGGCCCGCGACGTAGACGGTCTTGCCATGCACGACGGCCTGCGACATTCGCGGGCCCGTCTCAATGCGCTGAATCATCGATTGCTCCCCGCGAGGCGTTGAAGGGCGCGCACTGTACCCCAAGATACAAGATGCAGGCTCCGTCGCAGCGGCGTCGGGCTGTGCGTCGTGAAACTGTGAGCGAGATGCGGCAGCGCGGCGCAAACTCGGCTATGCTGCGACTGCTCTTGGGGGCGATCGGGTTCGACGTGGGTTGCGAAACTCCAGGTGCATGCCGAGGTGCAGGTTCCTCGTAAAACCATTTGCAAATTCTAGCTGCGAACGACAACAGCTACGCTCTGGCGGCTTAAGCCCCGCCTACTCCGCTCTTCTCCGTGCCTGTGCGGGTTGAGACGGGGTCGCAATCACAGGATCGCGTGGCGCGCGTGTTCCGGGTAGTGCCACGTTAAACAGGACGGAGCTGGCTTCGGGTTTTCCCTGCCGATCGGGTAGCCCGCGGTGAGAACAATAGACCGGATAAGCATGTAGGTCCTGTAGCGTAGTGCTCGCGGACGGGGGTTCAATTCCCCCCGCCTCCACCAATTCACGGTCCAGCTAGATACAGCTGGATCCAGAAGCCCGCAGAAAAGCGGGCTTTTTTGTGACTAAGGCAGGCCAGCCGGGGGCAACAGTGTCCATTGACATCCGGGTGCAGCTGGGGGCAACCTTGGGGGCAAGTCGTGACCCACCCCGAGAGTTGCCCCCATGCCCCTCACTGATACCTCGATCCGCACCATCAAGCCCCGCAAGAAGCCGATCCGGCTATTCGACAGTGGCGGGCTATATCTCGAAATCGCGCCGACCGGTGGCAAGTGGTGGCGCTTCAAATACCGGTTTGCGGGAAAGGAAAAACGACTGTCGCTCGGCGTCTACCCGGTCGTCCCGTTGGCGGGGCGAAAGGGCAAGAGCGGGCAGCGCATCGAGGGGGCACGCGACAAGCGGGACCAAGCCCGGCAACTGCTGGCGCAGGGCATCGACCCCGGCGTGCATCGGAAGGCCCTCAAGTCGGCGACCGTTGAGCGAGCGGCTAACAGCTTCGAGGCGGTCGCCCGCGAGTGGTACGCCAAGAACTCCGATGCCTGGGTTCCGGCCCACCGCGGTCGAATTCTGCGGCGCTTCGAGCGTGACGTTTTCCCGTGGATTGGCGGTCGCCCGGTTGCCGAGGTGACGCCCCCCGAGCTGCTGGCCGTGCTTCGGCGCATCGAGAGCCGCGGAGCCATTGAGACCGCGCACAGGGCGCTGTCGAACTGCGGGCAGGTTTTCCGGTACGCGGTTGCCACAGCACGGGCGGAGCGCGACCCGTCCGGCGATCTTCGCGGTGCCCTGCCCTCGGCGAAAGGCGAGCACTTCGCGGCGGTCACAGACCCGAACCGCGTGGCCGAGCTGCTGACAGCGATAGACGGCTATCACGGCACGCTGACGGTCCGTTGCGCCTTGCGGCTGGCCCCGCTGGTATTCACCCGTCCCGGCGAGCTACGCCACGCCCGCTGGGCGGACATCGACCTAGCGTCCGCCGAGTGGCGTTACATCGCGAGCAAGACTGACACCCCGCACATCGTTCCGCTCTGCAAGCAGGCCGTCGAGATCCTGCGCGAGCTGCACCCGCTGACCGGGAACGGCGTCTACGTGTTCCCCGGAGCGCGTAGCCCGTCCCGCCCGATGAGTGACAACGCAATCTTGTCGGCGCTCCGCAGCGTAGGCGTCTCGAAAGATTCAATGTCCGGGCACGGCTTCCGGGCGATGGCTCGGACAATTCTCGATGAAGTGCTGAAGGTGCGCCCCGAGTACATCGAGCACCAGTTGGGTCATGCGGTGAAAGATCCGAATGGGCGCGCCTACAACCGCACAGCGTTCCTGTCGGAGCGCCGCAAGATGATGCAGCAATGGGCCGACTACCTTGGCGTGCTCAAGGCTGGGTCGAACGTGACTCCGATAAAGCGCGCCGGATAGTGCCCGCCCGCTCGCTCGATTCTTGACCCATGCCCGAGCTGAAATTGCACAACGACCCGCTGGATCCCGGTTGGATCCAAGCAGTGATGCATTTTCCGACGGATCAGCGAATGCGCGATGCGTGCTACGCGGTGCGATTCACCGACATGCACCTGAAATCGATCCCCGCAGACCTCAATGAGGTGTCTGTCAGCCCGGGAACCCTGCGCGAACTACTAGCAGCGCCAAGCTTTCAGGACATGTGTCGGCAGGAAGCCGACACCGCGAAGCGAGCGTTTATCGCAGGCGACTACTTAAGCCTCCTATATTTAATGCGTTTTTTCCCGGGCCTAGAGTCGGAGCCGAGTGTCCGCAAAGCGATCTGGGTAATCCAAGCAGTCGCGCAAGAGGGCCGCTACGGCGATGGCTCGCCGATGCCGCGGAGTGACACGGCAATTCGGGCATGTTTCGAGGACTTCGGCGCGGTCGCGCATTTGTGGGGCGCGCTGGGGCTTCGGAGCCGCTCGACAAATCCTCGACTGCAAGAGAGCTTTTCCAGCACAGAGATTGTCCGCGAGTTCTTGGGCTTAGCCCGCACGCTTCAGGATTTCGGTTGCGCATTTGTACCGAAGCGCGCAAAGCCTAGGCTGCCGATACTTGACCGCTCCAAGATATGGACTATTCCAGAGTCGATCACCCCCGCCCTGCCGATCATCAGCGGTCCGGCCCCGTGGTTCGTTGACGCGCTTCAACGGTATAGGACCAAGTCACGCCCACCCACAGACTAGGGACTGCTCCACAGGTGCGTGGAGCAGTTTTCTTTCTGAATCCGTGCGGTTAAATAGCCAGCCATGTGTGCGGAAGGCCGGGACCGGCCAACGGAATGCATGGCAATGGCAACTACCCTCCCGGAATCCGGACTCGTTCGGCTCTGGCAAATCATCGGCGACAAGCGCGCCGACCCTCCGATCCCGCCCATCATCCCGGTCTGCAAATCGACGTGGTGGGCAGGTGTGCGGTCGGGCCGTTATCCGCAACCCGTCAGGCACCTGGGGCCGCGAATCACGGCGTGGCGAGCCGAGGATATTCGCGCCCTCATTGAGGCGGGTTCGCAACGATGAGCGAGCCACTGCAAGAGGCAGAGCGCACTCGCCGCGAGCAATTGCTCGCCGATCAACTCGAACAGGTGCGCCTCGGGGGAAAAGAGGCAGCCGAGCGCGGCGATTTCGAGCGAATCCTCGCCGAGGCCCAACGAACGAATCAAGGTTGTGCAACCCCGAATGCTGGCGCGTCCGCTGGCTCAGGCACGGCCCCGGATACCGAAGAATGGCCGACGCCAAAGCCCATCATCGCCGAGCTGGTGCCGGTGCCTGCATTTGACGCCG
>DATNIE010000017.1:0-207627 GCA_035604595.1 Steroidobacteraceae bacterium
GCTCGGCGCGTGTTCGCGCACTCGCCGGTCGCCCGCCAGTCGCTCGAGGTCGGCGAGGTCACCCGGGACGAAGTCGCGCAGCGCGAGCCGCGCCGTCACAACGGGCAGGTCCTCGGGCGTTAAACTGCGCACGCCTCAGAACCTCGCCACGTCGATCTGCGAATCCGATCCCATCGTCGCGCTCCCCGGGCCGTCAGCCCCGCAGCACCTTGCCCGGGTTCATGATGCCATGCGGGTCGAGCGCCGCCTTGATACTGCGCATGACCGCAAGCGCCGCGGGATCCTCGTAGCGCTCGAGCTCGGCGACCTTCAGGCGGCCGATGCCGTGTTCGGCGGTGAAGCTACCGCCAAGCTCGGCCACGAGGTCGTGGATCGCGCGGTTGACGGCCGGTGCGAGCGTCAGAAAGGCCGCCTGCTCCGCGGAGTCGCGCGCGACGCCGGGCGGGGGGCTCAGGTTGAAGTGCAGATTGCCGTCGCCCACGTGCCCGTAGCCGACGATGCGGGCCCCGGGGGCGAGCGCGGCCACACGCCGTTCGGCCGCGGCGACGAAGTCCGCGAGCCGCGCGACCGGCAGCGCGACATCATGCTTGATCGATGCGCCCTCGCGGGTCTGGGCCTCCGGGATGTGCTCGCGCAGAAACCACAGGGCATCACGCTGCGCACCGGATTTCGCGACGACCGCATCGCGGGCGCGCTGCGCGTCCACCTCGCCCGCCAGGAACTCCTCGAAGCGTGACGCGAGCTCCGGCAGGGACCTGGGCGTTGCGAGCTCGATGAGCGCGAAGGCCGGGTACGGGTGCGTAAACGGGGTTATGACGCCGGGAACGTGGGCGAGCGCCAGCTCATGCGCGATTCGCGGTACGTACTCGAATCCTTCGATCGAATCGCCGAACGCGTCGCGTATCCGTCCGAGCAGCGTCACCGCGGCGGCAACGCCGTCGATCGCGACGAGCGCCGTCAGGTAATCGTCCGGCAGCGGGAACAGCTTCAGGCATGCGGCGGTGATCACGCCGAGCGTGCCCTCGGCGCCGATGAACAGCTGCTTGACGTCGTAGCCGGTATTGTCCTTCCTGAGGCTGCGCAGCTGGTCGAGCACACGTCCGTTCGGCAGCACGACCTCGAGGCCGAGTACCAGCTCGCGCACCATCCCGTAGCGCAGCACGGCTGTGCCGCCGGCGTTGGTGGACAGGTTGCCGCCGATCTGACACGTGCCCTCGGAGCCCAGCGACAGCGGAAAACGCCGGCCCGCGGCGATCGCGGCCGCCTGCGCGGCCGCGAGCGTGCAGCCGGCATCCACTGTCAGCGCATAGCCCGCCGCGTCCACCGAGCGGATCCGATTGAGGCGGCCGAGGCTGAGCACGATTTCCGTGCCGCTTTCGCGCGGCGTCGCGCCACCGCAGTAGCTGGTATTGCCGCCGTGCGGCACGATCCCGATGCCTTCGGTCGCGCAGAGGCGCACGACGGCCGCGACCTTCTCGACGGTGTCGGGCCGCGCGACCAGCGGCGTCGCGCCGCGATAGAGGCCGCGGAAGTCCGTGAGGTAGGGGGCGACATCGCCCGGCGCCTCGAGCCAGCCACCCGGACCGAGCGCCGCCTTGATCGCGGCGAGCGCCGTGCGCGAGGTCATGCGGCGAGCGGGGCCCGCCGGCAGCCCGGCTTCGTCAACAGCATGTGCACGTCCCCGAGTTGGCGCTCGATGAAGCCACCTTCGCAGTAGCTCAGATAATAGTCCCACAGGCGCAGAAACGTCTCGGGATGGCCGAGCGGGCGCATCTCGCCCCGGCGGGTGTGGAAGTCGCGCCGCCAGTCGCGCAGCGTCGTGGCGCAATGCGGCCCGATGTCGGCGCAGTGAAACCGCTACAAAGCGGTCGAGCGGCGCACGGCGGATGACAGCGCGGCGGCCGGCGCGGCCGCCGCACTCGCGGGGGGCACATCCTCGCCCGACACGGGCAACCTCGCCTCAGCCGGCGTGGCGCAGCGCCTCGATGCGCTCTGCGAGCGGCGGATGGCTCATGAACAGCCGCCGCAAGCCGGTCACCCGGTCCGGGCCGGCGATGCCGAACGCCTGCATGGTCTTGGGCAGACCCTCGGACTGCACGCGCTGCAAGGCCTCGAGTGCGCCGATCATCGCCGGGCGGCCGCTGAGCCGCGCGCCGCCCGCATCGGCCCGAAACTCGCGGCGCCGCGAGAACCACATCACGATCATCGTCGCGAACACGCTCAGTACGAGCTGGGCGACGATCGTGGTGATCCAGAACGCCGGGCCTGGGCCGCGGTTGTCCTGGCCGCCGCGGAACAGCACGCGATCGACGAGGTTGCCGATTACCCGCGACAGGACGAACACGAACGTATTGACGACGCCCTGGATCAGCGTCAGCGTCACCATGTCGCCGTTCGCCACGTGCGTGATCTCGTGGCCCATGACCGCTTCCGCCTCGGCGCGCCCCATGCGGGCGAGCAGCCCGCTGCTGACCGCGACCAGCGCCGCATTGCGGTTCGCACCGGTCGCGAAGGCGTTGGGCTCCGGCGACTCGAAGATGCCCACCTCCGGCATACCGACGCCGGCCGCGGCCGCGTGCCGGCGGATCGTGGCAACCAGCCACGCCTCGGTGTCGTTGCGCGGCGTCGTGATCACCTCGACGCCCATCGCACGCTTCGCCATCCACTTCGAGATCGCGAGCGAGAAGAACGCGCCGCCAAAGCCAAGCACTGCGCCGAAGATCAGCAGCGAGCCGAAGTCGATGCCACGGGCGCCGAGCCAGGGACCGACGCCCAGCAGGTTGAGCGTGATCGTGGCGAGAAACAGCACCGCGAAATTGGTTGCAAGCAGCAGCAGGATGCGGGTCATGTAGGGCTCAGCCTCTTGGTTGACCGGCAGTATCGCAAACCGGCGGTACGCGGGTATGGGGCTTGGCGAGGGCAATTCAAGCGGGGGGCTGCCCTGCTGCGAGGATTGACTCTGGAACGCCGAATGACGAAGATCGGAATACGAACCAGAATTCACTGATCCCGACGACGGGCGGGGGAATCGTGACGCGATGGGCGGGCGATAGGCGGTTGCCCGGGTCTGCGGACGGGCCGGGTTCCCGTCCCTGGACGTTCCTCAGCAACCACGGCCACGTGCTGGTATTCCTTTCGCAGGACCCGGACGCCCGGCTGCGCGACGTGGCCCAGGCGGTGGGTGTCACTGAGCGCGCCGTGCAGAAGATCGTGGCGGATCTCGAGGCGGCCGGGATCGTCGCCCGCGAGCGCACCGGTCGGCGCAACCATTATCGGGTCTACACCGAGCGCCCGCTGCGCCATCCGATCGAGGCCCACCGTACGGTCGGCGCGCTGCTCGCGATGCTGCTCGACCGCGCCGAGCTGCGCCGGCTCGCCGAACAGCCCTAGAGCGGCGGCCCCTGGAGCGCGAGCGTCCCGCTGCGCCCGGGCACCTCGCCGCGCACGACGGCATGCCGTGGCAGCCGTGTGCCAGCAACCTGGCGGCGCAGCTCGGCGAGCGTGACGAGGCGGTGGCCGCGCGCCCGCCACGTGTCGACGAGCCGCAGGAACTCAGCCGCGAACCGCTGGCCTTCGAGCTCGGCATGCAGCGTGAACACGTGGGCTCCGGCGGCGGGTGGCGCGGCGGTCAGGTCGAGGAGCCTGTCGATCGCACCCGCCACGTCCAGATCGTCGACGCCCACGAGTTCATCGAGCGTCGGAAGGGTGGTGGGCAACTGCGGGCAGCGCGCCTGGTAGCTGCCGAGCGCGGGAAGAAATGGGTGGCTGCCGCGCGAGTCACTCGCGTAGTCGAGCTCGAGTTCGTCCTCGAGCGCAAAGAGGTGTTCGTTCACCTGCCAGCCGGCGGCGCAGTGGGCCCGGGGCGCGGCGCCGAATGCTTCGCGGTAGGCGTCCACCGCCAGCTCGACCTGGCGGCGCGTCCAGGCGGCGTCGCGGGTCGCGGCGTTATCCTGCCAGTAGACGTGGTCGTAGCAGTGAATGCCCGTTTCGTGACCGGCGGCCGCCGTCGCGGCCAGCACGCCCCGGGCGCGCCGTGCGATGTGCGGCCCGGGCAGCAGCACGCCGTACAGCAGCGTCCGCAGGCCATAGTGGCTGACGACCGAAGTGCGCTGCACCTTGGCCAGGAATCCGGGTCGGAACACGCGGCGCAGCGCCCGCCCCGTGTGATCGGGTCCCAAGCTGAAGTAGAAGCTCGCGGCGATGCCACGCGCGTTCAGGGCCGACACGAGCCGTGGCACGCCCTTGAGCGTACCGCGGTAGGTGTCGACGTCGACCTTGAGGGCGATGTCCATGGTCCGGTCGGCAGACGCGCTGCATCGCGCGGTCGGGCCCCTCAGGCGGTGCCGCGCGGGCTGGTGTCGATCAGCTGTGCGGCAGCGGTGACCTCGGCCGCGTAGGCGTCGAACACCGCGCTCAGGATCTCGTCCATGCCCGCGTGCGGTGCCCAGCCGAGGTCTGTCATCGTGTTTGCGATCCAGGGCACGCGGCTCTGCACGTCCTCATAGCCCTTGCCGTAGAACTCGGCCGAGCCGACTTCGCGGATCTTGACGCTCTGGGCCTGCTTCGCGTACGCCGGGTGCTGCTTGCCGATCTCGATCATCCGCTCGGCGAGTTCGCGTATCGACACGTCGTTGGCGGGGTTGCCGATGTTGTAGATCTTGCCGGTGCCGATCCCATTCGAGTTCCTGATGATACGCATCACGGCGTCGATCCCGTCGTTGATGTGCGTGAAGCAGCGGCGCTGCCGGCCGCCGTCGACGAGGCTGATGTCCTCGCCGCGCGCGATGTGCGCGAGGAATTGCGTGGCGACGCGGCTCGAGCCTTCTTTGGCCGTCGCCAGCGAGTCGAGCCCCGATCCGACCCAGTTGAATGGCCGGATCAGCGTGAAATCGAGCCCGTCGCGTTGCCCGTAGGCCCAGATGATCCGGTCCATCAGCTGCTTGCTGCAGGAGTAGATCCAGCGCTGCTTCTCGATGGGGCCGAGCACCAGGTTCGACCGCTGCGGGTGGAACTCGCCGTCCGGGCACATGCCGTACACCTCGGAGGTCGACGGGAAGATCACGCGCTTTTTGTACTTCACACACTGCCGGATCAGCGGCAGGTTGGCCTCGAAGTCGAGCTCGAACACGCGCAGCGGCTCGCGCACATAGGTCGCGGGCGTCGCGATCGCCACCAGCGGCAGGATCACGTCGCACTTGCGGATGTGGTATTCGACCCATTCGTGATTGATGGTGATGTCGCCTTCGAAGAAATGGAAACGCGGGCTGCCGATGAACGGCCGGACGCGGTCGTCCTGCATGTCCATGCCCCAGATCTGCCAGTCGGTATCGGCGAGGATCGTGCGGCTCAGATGATGGCCGATGAAGCCATTGACGCCGAGGATCAGGATCTTCTTCATGGGCTTGTTGCTCTTGCTTGAGCCCGCGGCTGCGGGCGAGCGGGCACGGGGTCGGGCCCGAAAGTGGCGACGAAGCTCCGGCCGTCCAGCCGTTCGTCGTCGAGGTAGGCCTCGGTGAGTTCAAGCCGCCCGCCGTCGCCGCACTCGGCGATCAGCGCGGGTCCCTCGGCGTACAGGTGCGGTCCGGTGCCGCCGGCGGGCGCGGTGCTGGGCCGCCGCCGCGTGCGGTGCACGCGGATCAGCGACTCACCGAGCCGCGCGAAGGCGCCCGGAAACGGCGGCGCCACGGCACGCACGAGGTTGTGGATGCGGGCGGCGGGCCAGTCCCAGCTGAACTCGCCGTCGGCAGGGGTGCGGCCGCCGAAGTAGGAGCCGTGCGCGAGGTCGAGCGGCCGCGCCGAGGCGGTGCCGGCAATGAGCGCCGGCAGGCTGCGCCGCAGCACGGTCACGGCCGCGTCCGCCACCCGCTGGGAGACGTCGAAGGCCGTGTCGTCGGGGCCGATCGGGACGCGCTGCTGGTCGACCAGCGCACCGGCGTCGGGTTTGGCGGTCATATAGTGCAGGCTCGCGCCCGTCTCGGTCTCGCCGTTGAGCACAGCCCAGTTGATCGGCGCGCGGCCGCGGTACTTCGGCAGCATCGAGCCGTGAATGTTGAGCGCCCCGCGCCGGGCCGAGCCGAGCACGTCCGCCGGCAACATGCGCCGGTAGTAGAAGGAGAATATGAAATCCGGTCGCAGCGCCGCGAGCTCGCGGCCGAGCGCGGGGTCGGCCGGGTCGGCCGGCGTCGCCACCCGGCTGCCGGCGCCGCGCGCGACCTCGGCGACGCTCGCGAACCAGCGCTGCTCGTTCGGGTCGTCCTCGTGCGTGACCACTAGCGGCACCGCCACGTCCGCCTCGAACAGCGCACCGAGGCAGCGGGCCCCGACCTCGGAGTACGCGAAGACGACGGCAGTGGCGACGGTCATGACTGCTGGTCCAGCAATTTGCGGCGCTCGACGGCATCGCTCGCGGGCGACGGCGACGCGTCGGGGATCGATTCGAGCACCGCGCCGATGATGTAGCGCGGTCGCTGCCGCACCTGCAGGTAAATCCGGCCGATGTACTCGCCGAGCAGGCCGATCCCGAACAGCGCGATGCCGAGGAAGAAGAATACGATGGCAAACAACGTGAACACTCCCTCGACCTCGGGTCCCTGCACCAGCCGCCGGACGACCAGGTAGACGACCAGCGCGCCGGACAGCAGCGACACGCCGAGCCCGACGAGCGAGAACGCCTGCAGCGGCACGGTCGAGAACCCCGTCATCAGGTCGAAGGTCAGGCGGATAAGCCGGTACAGGGAGTACTTCGAGGCGCCGGCGACGCGCTCGTCGTGCTTGACCTCGATCTCGATGGGGTTCGCGGCGTAGAGCGAGGCGAGAGCCGGGATGAAAGTGACGTTCTCGCGGGTCGCGTTGATCGCATCGACGACGGTGCGGGCGTAACCGCGCAGCATGCAGCCGTGATCCGCCATCTTGATGGGCGTCGCGCGCTCGCGGATCAGGTTGACGAACCGGGAGGCGGTGCGGCGCCACCACATGTCCTGGCGGTTGCCACGCCAGGTGCCGACGTAGTCGTGCCCGGCCTCAAGCTGCGCGAGCAGTTTGGCGACCTCCTCGGGGGGATTCTGCAGATCGGCATCGAGCGTCACGACATAGCGGCCGCGCGCACGGGCGAAGCCCGCGAGGATCGCGGCATGCTGGCCGAAATTGACCTGCAGCAGGATCACGCGCGTCTCGGCCGGGCGGCGCGCAAACTGTTCGCGCAGCAGCGCCACCGAGCCGTCGCGGCTTCCGTCGTTGATGAACAGCACCTCGTAGCGCCGCTGCAGCCCGTCGAGCGCCGCGTACAGGCGCTTGAACAGCGCCGGCAGCACTTCTTCCTCGTTGTAGACGGGAATGACGACGGACAGGATCGGGGCGGAGTCGTTCACGGTCTTGCCCTCAGCGCGCAACGAGGTCGAGCACGGCGTCGCAGACGCGGTCGACGTCTCCGGTTGTCATCGCCGGAAACAGCGGCAGCGTCACCGTCTCGGCCCCGATCCGGGCGGCGTTCGGGAAGGCGCGCGGATCGTGGCCCAACTGCCGATAGTAGGTGAGCCCCGGTATGGACGGGTAGTGGATCCCGAGCCCGATGCCGCGCTCGCGCATCCGCGCCACGAATTCGTCGCGCGAGTAGCCGAGCCGGCCGAACGGGACCAGTACGGCAAACAGGTGCCAGCTGTGGCCCTCATCCCCCGAAAGCGGCAGCACGTCAGGCTCGAGTCGCTCCCCGAGCCGCGCAAAATAGTGGCGCGCGAGCGCGCGCCGCTGAGCGTTCGAGCGCTCGAGCGACCGCAGCTGGCCGATCCCGACCGCGGCCGCCACGTCCGTCAGGTTGTACTTGCCGCCCGCGTCGTAGACATCGACGTTGCCCGCCGCATCCTTGCTGATGCCGTGAAATCGCTCGCGGCCGATCGGCAGCGTCAGGGTGTTATCGGCGTAGCTGAGCGCGCCGCCCTCAACGGACGTCATGTTCTTGTTGGCGTGGAAGCTGAAGCAGGCAATGTCGCCGAAACTGCCGATCAGGCGGCCGTGGTAGCGGGTGCCTATGGCGTGCGCTGCATCTTCGACGACCCTGAGGCCGTGCTCGCGCGCCAGCGCGTTGATGGCGTCCATGTCGGCCGCCAGGCCCGCGAAATGCACTGGCATGATCGCACGGGTGCGCGGCGTCACGGCGGCGGCGATTGCCGCGGCGGTCGCGTTGCGCGAGCGCAGCTCGACGTCGACGAACACCGGCTGGGCCGCGAGGCGCATGACGACGTTGGCGGAGGCCGCGAAGCTCATGGCCGGCACGATCACCTGATCGCCGGGACCTACGCCGAGCGCCTTCAGCGCCATCTCGAGACCGCCGGTCGCCGAGGTCATGACGCGTACCTGGCGTCCGCCACCGAGATACGCGGCGAGCCCGCGCTCGAGCTCGAGCACCTTGGGTCCGGAGGTGATCCAGCCGGAGCGTAGCACTGCGACGACGTCGGCGATGGTCGCCTCGTCGATCGTCGGGCGGGTGAACGGCAGAAAGTCTGGCATTGTGTTACCGCCGGCTGACCAGCACGTTGTCGAAATCCTGGGCCAGCACGCGCATCTCGAGGCCATCCTGCAGGAGCGTCGCATGGGTGGCGTGCGGCACCAGTGCGTAGGCGGCGGGGCTCGCGCGCCAGCGTGCCTCGAACTCGGCCAGCGTCGCGAGGCCCTTGTCCGGCGCGAGCCTAAGACCGTAGTCGAGCTCACCGCGCCAGATGACCGGCACGACAAGGCGCCGTGCGTAGAATGGAAGCGTCCAGTCGAAGGTGTCGACCGTGAACAGCGGGGCAGCCGGGGTGAGCGGGCCCGCGGCCGCGAGCAGCTCTTTGGCCGAGTAGCGCGCGCTGATGGCGCTGGCCCCGCCCGCGATCAGCGTCAGGGCAACCGCGAAGCCCCCCGCGGCGACCGTGCGGGCGCCGGCACTGAAGCGCCGCTGCTGCAGCCGCCAGGCCGCGGCCCCGAAGGCGACCAGCGTCGCGGCGACGACGACGAGCCACGGCCGCAGCGCCGCGAACGTGGCGGCCGGATCCCCGGTCAGCGTCCGGCGCCCGTACACGACGATCCCGACCGCGAGCGAGAGGCCACACAGGACCTGCAGCAGGGCACTCAGTCTCAGATCGGCCGACCCGCCGGGCCCGTGCCCGGACCCGAGCAGCGCGAGCGGTGGCAGCACCGGCACGATGTAGGGCGCGAGCTTCGAGTCGGACAAGGAGAAGAACACCAAGGTGAACGCGGCGCTGACCCACAGCACGCGGGACAGGTCGAAGCGGCCGCGCGGCGCGGTGGCGCGCCAGCCACCCACGAGGGCCCGCGCGACCTGCGGCAGCCACGGCAGCGAACCGAGCGCGAGGATCAGCAGGAAGTACCACCACGGCTGGTAGCGATCGTGCATTCGTGTCAGGTAACGCTGAAAGTGCTCACGGACGATCAGGAAGTTGAGGGCGCCCGGCTCGGCTCGCTCGACCAGCACCAGCCAGGGCGCCACGAGCGCCGCGAACAGCGCAAGCCCCTTCCCGATATGCAGGTGCCGCCAGGCGTCGAAGTCGCGCTGCCAGAGCGTGTACAGAACCAGCACCGCTCCGGGGATCGCGAACCCGACGAGGCCTTTCGTCAGGGTCGCCGCGGCCATCGCCGCCCAGCAGGCCAGCATCCAGGCCCGCGTGCGGCGTGGCGCCGCCTCGCGATCCAGCTGGGCGAGCCCGAAGGCCGCGACCGCGATCGTCAGGAAGCAGGCGAGTGCCATGTCGAGCGTGATCAGCTGCCCCATGAACACGTACAGCAGCATGCTCGCCGTCATCGCCGCGGCCATCAGGCCGCGCTCGCGGCTGAAGGCGCGTTCGCCGAGCAGGTAGACGAACAGCAGCGCGGCCGCCGCGCTGGCAGCCGTAAACAGTCGTGCCGCCCACTCGTTGTGGCCGAAGGCCCGCAGCGAGAGCGCCGTCGCCCAGTACTGCAGCGGCGGCTTCTCGAGGTAGACAAGGCCATTCAGGTGCGGAACCGTGTAGTCGCCCGAGGCGAGCATCTCGGCCGGGATCTGCGCATAGCGGCCCTCATCCGGATTGAACAGCGGACGCAGGCCGAGCACGCCGAACCACACGACGCCGCACGCGACCAGCAGCAGCGTCCAGGCGCGGGCCTGGTGCCTTGCATCCAGATCGCGGTTCATCGGGCATCGCCAGAGAATAAACTTCAAGCATAGCGCCCGGGGCCGAGCGCGGCCAGCACGCGGCGTTGGCGCATGAAGCTCCGTTAATCCGGCCACCCCGACGGCCCGATCCGGGGGCTGCACTCGAAGCCTTCGGCCCGGCGCGTCGTGTCGAGCGGACTGGCGGGCCCGGGGGTGGCGGCTATGCGGCCGATGCCCCGTCCTGCGGCCGCACCGTCTGTACCTGGCCGCGGCGGGGGTTGAAAATCGAGGCGCCGTCCTCCATGTGCGCCGCAGGACTTTGCATTTGCCACAGGCCGAGACCGGATGGAATACCGCGACTACTACAAGCTTCTCGATGTCCCGCGGGCCGCAACCGCTGACGAGATCAAGCGTGCCTACCGCAAGCTGGCGCGGCGCTTTCACCCGGACGTCAGCAAGGAGAAGAACGCCGAGGCGCGCTTCAAGGAGATCCAGGAAGCCTACGAAGTCCTGAAAGATCCCGAGAAGCGTGCCGCCTACGACCAGCTCGGCTCGGACTTCCGCGGCGGCCAGCAGTTCCGTCCGCCGCCCGACTGGGCGCGGAACTTCGAGTTCGGCGCACGACCGCGCGGCCGGCGCGGTGCGGCTGCGGATGCCGGCTTCAGCGATTTCTTCTCAAGCCTGTTCGGCTCCGGGAGCCCGTTCGGCGACATCGGGGCCGATGACGGCCGCGGCTTCCGGGGCCGCGGCGAGGACCACCGGGCGCGCCTGGATCTGACGCTCGAGGAAGCCTTCAGCGGGGTGAGCCGCCAGATCTCGCTGCAGCACCCTGAACTGGGCGAGGACGGTCACGTGGCGCTGCGTGAGCGCACGCTCAAGGTCCAGGTCCCGGCCGGGGTCACCGCGGGCCAGATCATCCGGCTCGCAGGCCAGGGTGCGGGCGGCGGGGGCGGCGGGGCCGTCGCGGGCGATCTGCTCCTCGAAGTGCAGTTCCTGCCGCACCGGCTGTACCGGGCCGAGGGCCGGGACGTGACGCTCGAGCTGCCGATCGCGCCCTGGGAAGCAGCGCTCGGCGCAACGGTCTCGACGCCGACGCTCGGGGGAGCGGTGGAGCTGCGCGTTCCGGCGGGCGCCCGGGCCGGCCAGAAGCTGCGGCTGCGGGGCCGGGGGCTGCCCGGCGATCCGGCCGGCGATCAGTACGTGATCTTCAAGATCGTGCTGCCGCCCGCGGACAGCGATCGGGCTCGCGCGTTCTACGAACAGATGCGCAAGGATCTACCGTTCGATCCGCGCGCCGAGCTCTGAGGCCCCTCAGCCGATCACGGCGCCGAGCAGGCGTCCGATCGCGAAGGTGGCGCCGCCCGCGAGCAGGCCAATCCCCATCATCCGCAGGCCGCCGCGCAGCGCGTTGCGCCCGGTGAACAAGCTGAGCGCGAGTCCGATGCCGAACAGTGCGACCAGCGTGAGTCCCGCTGCCCACAGCGTCCCCGTCGCGCGCGTCGCCCCGGCGAGAAATGGCATCAGCGGCAGCAACGCGCCGATGGCGAAGGACACGAACGAGAAGCTTGCCGCACCCCACGGCGAGCCGAGGTCGTGCGGGTTGAGCCCGAGCTCCTCACGCGCCAGCGCGTCGAGAGCGTGCTCCGGGTCGCGGATCATGCCGTGCGCGAGTTCGCGTGCGGCGTCGATGCCCATGCCGCGGGCCGCGTAGATCAGCGCCAGTTCCTCGGCTTCTTCCTCCGGGTATTCGGCAAGCTCGTCGCGCTCGAGCCCGATCTGATATTCGTACATCTCGCGCTGCGACCGCACCGACACGTATTCGCCCGCCGCCATCGACAGCGCGCCGGCCAAGAGCCCCGCGACGCCGCTCGTCAGCACGTACCGCGCATCGACGCCGGCGCCAGCGACGCCGAGAATCAGGCTCGCATTCGACAGCAGGCCGTCGTTGACGCCGAACACCGCGGCCCGCAGGTTGCCACCGCCGACGCCGCGATGCCGCCGGCCGATGTCCTCGACCGTCGTCGGCATCGCGTGCCCTGCCGTGGCAGGGGCGTTGTACACGGACAGGCCACGGAGCTTGAGCGCGATCAGCGCGCCGCGCATGCGCCGCGGCCCCAGCCGGTCGGTGAGCCCGGCAACCAGCCGCGCCCGCACGCTCGGGACGAACGGCGGCACGGGCTCGTTGAAATGTTTGGCCCACGTGCCCGCCTGCTCGTCGGCGGCTGCGGCGAGCGCAGTGAACAGCTGCTGCTTGCGGGCATCGGGTTCGGCGGCGGCGAGACGCCGGTAGAGCCAGGCCGACTCGCGCTCGTGGAACCAGCTCGCGCGCAGTTCCGCGGCACGCGCCGCAGAGGATTCAGCAGTGCCGGTCATCGAGACCGAGAATCGGAGCCACGTGGGTCACAAGGGCCCGGTCGATGTACGGCTTCTCGATGAAATCGATCGCGCCGGCGCGCATCGCCGTCACCGCGGCCGTGATCTCCGCATCGGTCGACAGCAGGATCGTCGGGATCTTCAGGCCCCGCGCACGCACCTGCTCGAGCAGCTCGAGCCCCGACAGGTCCGGCAGGCGGGCATCAGCCACCACGCACACCGGAACCTCCGTCGCGAGCGTCGCTAGAAACTCGCGCGCGGTCGCATAGCCACGGGTCTCCGCACCGAGCGCGGTCAGCAGGGTCTGCACCTTGCGCCGCACCTCGGGGTCCGCGTCGACGACGCAGACCAGACGGGCGGCCCCTGGCGGGGTGTCGACGGGACAGGCGGACATAAGGCGTACGCGAAGGGCGGGCGCACGGCCCATGGGTAACAGTCCGGCCGAGTATCAATGCCCCTCCGACGGCGCAGTATCCGTGCATTTACTTAGCGCAAAAGCGCTAGCTAGCTGACGCGTTCTGCCTCGATCACCATCCGCACGAGATAGGCAAGGGACGAGGCGCCCATTTTCTCCATCACCCGGGCACGGTGGATTTCCACGGTGCGCTGGCTGACGTTGAGGTCGCCGGCGATGACCTTGTTGGCCTTGCCCTGCGTCACGAGGTTGAGCACCTCCCGCTCGCGGGGCGTCAGCTGCTGCATCCGGCGCCGGATCGCGTCGCGCTCCTTGAGGCCGGCGCGGTTTTCGCGGTCTTTCTCGAGCGCCTGGTTGATGCGATCGATCAGGTCCTGGTCACGGAACGGCTTCTGGATGAAGTCGACGGCGCCGTGCTGCATCGCTTCGACTGCCATCGGCACGTCACCGTGGCCGGTGATGAACACGATCGGAATGATTGCGTGTATCTCGTTGAGCCGCTGTTGGAGCTCGAGTCCGCTCATGCCCGGCATGCGGATGTCGAGCACGAGGCAGCCGGCGCGCTCGGCGTCGAATGCATCGAGGAACTCCTGCGCGGAGGCGAACGTCTCGACCGGCAGGCCGACGGACTTCAGCAGCAGTCGCAGCGAGGTTCGGACGGCATCGTCGTCGTCGACGACAAACACGGTCGCGGGCTTTTCTTTCATCTCAGCCTCCAGGCAACGGCGGGAGCGTGAAATAGAACGTCGTCCCGCCCCCTGGCGTCGGCCGATGCCCAAGTTTGCCGCGGTGCGCGCGAATAATCGAGCGCGATATTGCGAGCCCGAGGCCCGTGCCCGCCGCCTTGGTCGTGAAAAACGGGTTGAACAGATGCTCCGCGATGGCCGGATCGACGCCGCTGCCGCGGTCAACCACCTCAACCTCGACCGCCTCCGGGCCCACCCGGGTCCGTACCAGGATCTCGCGGGGGGCCGTGGGGGCCTCCAGCGTCGCGTCGATCGCATTGCGGACGAGGTTCAGAAGCACCTGCTGGATCTGGATGGGATCGGCCGCGACCGTCGGCACGGCCGCGGCCAGGTCGAGCGTCAGGCGCATGTCATTGACCCGCGCGTCGGGCTCGGCAAGGAGGCGCAGATCCTCGATCAGGCGGTTCAGGTCGACCGATTCGGTCCGTGCGGCGCGGTTCTTGACGAACGCACGCAGCCGGCGGATGACCTCGCCGGCGCGCAGCGCCTGGGCCGTGATCTGCGTCAGGGCATCCGTGATCTCGGCCACCTCGGCACCGGCGGCCGCCATCCGCAGCGCCGCCTGCGCATAGGTTGCGATCGCGGTCAGCGGCTGGTTGATCTCGTGCGCGAGCCCGGTCGCCATCTCGCCCATGATCGACAGCCGCGCGACATGCGTCAGGCGCTCCTGGCCCTGCCGCGTCTCCTCGTCGACCAGCCTGCGGTCGGTGATGTCGTGAATCGTCCCGGTAATGATGAGCGACTGACCGTCGGCGCTGGTCTGCATCTGGGCCAGCGAATGGACGTGGCGGGTGGTGCCGTCGCGGCGTACCAGCCGGTACTCGAGGTCCAATCGGCCGGTCTCGTGGATCGCGCGCTGGAACTCCCTGATGTATTGCGCGCGATCATCGGCGTGCACGAACTGCTGCGCAAAATCGCCCGGCGGAACCGGGCCCTCGGCAGGGTCGCGCCCAACGATGCGGTACACCTGTTCGGACCAGTGTGAGGGCCCGTCCGGAGTGTGCACCTCGTAGGTGCCGAGGTTTGCGATCGCCTGCGCGACCTTCAGCAGCGATTCGCTCTTCTGCAGCTCCTGCTCGGCGCGGCGCCGGTCGGTGACATCCTCTCCCGATCTCAGCACGCCGACCAGGCGGCCGAGTTCGTCGCTGACGGGTGTCGTGCGCCAGGCGATGAGTTTGATGTCGCCCTTGCTGGTCAGGACCCCGTCCTCCGCGTAGCTCGCCGGGTCAGCCTCGCCCGCGAGCGCCGCACGCAAGCTGGCGCGACCGGCTGCGCGCTGCGACTGCGGCACGCACTGCTCGAACCAATCGCGCCCGATGAGTTCGGGCTCGGTGTAACCGAGGATCTCGCAGCCCTTGCGGTTGATCAGCGAGATGCGGCCAGCCGCATCGAGCGCCAGCAGCATGACCTCGGCGAGATCCAGATACAGCTGCGCGCGATCCCGCTCGCGGCGCAGCGCCTCGTCGGCCGCTTTGCGGACGGTGATGTCGTGAACGAATCCGACGAAGCGCGCCGGCACTGAGCCCGCGACCTTGCCGACCGCAAGCTCGGCGGGGAACAGCGTACCGTCGCGCCGCATCGCGACGACCTCGCGGCCGATGCCGATGATCCGCGCCTGTCCCGTGGTCTGGTACGCCCTCAGGAAAGAGTCGTGGTTCGACCGATGCGGCTCGGGCATCAGCACGCTGACGTTCTGTCCCAGGATTTCGTGCGCGCGGTACCCGAACAGGCGTTCGGCAGACCGGCTGAACGTCTCGATGCGGCCCTGGTCGTCGATCACGATCACGCCGTCGACCGCCGCATCGAGAACTGCACGCAGCTCGAGCGTCGATCGGTCGGTCGGCGCCTCAGCGGGTGCAGATCGGTGCGGACTGCTGTCCACGGGGCTCGGTGGTTGTGATCGACAGCGGACGGCTGCCCGGCGGACGTGTTGCCGCGCGACCGGCGCGGAGCGGGCGTTGCGACTCAGTAATCGTCGCGGTCGTGATCGTCGTCCTCGTCATCGTCCCAGTCATCATCGTCGTCCTCGTCCTCGTCGTCGTCCCAGTCCTCGTCGTCGTCCTCGTCCTCGTCCTCGTCGGTGGATCCGGACCAGCCCTCGGGTTCCTCGGTGGGCTCAACGTCCATTTCCGCCCACGTGTCGAGATCCATTTCCTCGATGTCGCCATCGAGGTGCTGGATCTCCACCAGGGCCTGATCCTCGTCCACGGACAGAACAAGGAATGATTCTTCTTCTTCCAGGTCGCGGTACCACTTGCCGGCGACCGGCTCGTACTCTCTGCCCACTGACTCGATCCTCGATGGACGGTTCGTAAGGACGATCGCCGGCGACGGCGTGGTGTGCAACACGCGAGCCGCGAGCCGCGCAGAAGTGTAGGGGTTCGGGTAGCCCCAGGCAAACCGACCCAGGTGTCCGCGGCCGCCCGGTGCCGGCGCTGCTGGCCACGCATCAGGGGCGGGCGCCGAGAACGGCCTCGGGTCCGGTGCCGTGCATGGCATGGGTCGCCGGGTGGATGACTGCCCCCGCGACGGTCCATGCGGCGGCGGCCAGAATCAGGATGCCGGCCGTGCATCGCGCCGCCGGCCGTCCGAGCACTCCGCCCAGCGTCGAGGCACCCAGCGTCAGGCCGACCATCGCCGGCAGCGTCCCCGCACCGAAGGCGAGCATCGTCAGCGCCCCCGTCAGCGGGCGCCCCGTGGCGGCGGCGACGAGCAGCACCGAATACACAAGGCCACAGGGCATGAATCCCCACAGTGCGCCGAGGGCGGCCGGACGCAGCAGCGGCGGCAGACGCGCGGCGTGGCCGAACGCGGGTCGCAGCCGTGACCAGGCAAGATATCCGAGCCGTTCGGCGCCGAGCAGGTCTCGGCCCGTCACCAGCCGGACCGCGAGGCCGGCGAGCAGCAGCGCGGCGAGCAGGCGCGCCCCGAGCGCCAGCTGCGGAATCGGGGCCGCGCTCGCGAGCGAGCCCAATGTCGCCGCGAGGGCCGCGCCGACGGCGGCGTAGCACGCGAGCCGCGCGCCGTTGAATGCGAGCGCTGCGCCGAGCGGCCGCCGGGCGCCTGCCCCGAAGCTCGCGCCGGCCGCGCTCGCGATGCCGCCGCACATGACCGCACAATGCGCGCTGCCGGCGAAGCCGGCGGCGAGTGCAGCGCCGATGGTCAGCGGCGCGGCGATCATGGATCGTCCGCGGGCGGCGTGCGGGGCGGCTCGTCAGCGAGCACCGACCAGCCGGGCGATTCGAGGTCGTCGAACTGGCCGTCGCCCACCGCCCAGAAGAACGCCCACAGGGCGAAGCCGACCAGTACCAGGCCGAGCGGTATCAGTACGAAGATGATGGTCATACCGCGGCCGCGGGGCCGGACAGCTGCGGCACCGCGGCGGGCGTGCGCGGCGCGCGCGGCAGCCGCGTCAGCCTGAGCGCGTTCAGGACAACGAGCAGCGAACTCGCCGACATGCCCACCGCCGCGAGCCACGGCGGCATGAGGCCGAGGGCCGCGACCGGCAGCGCCACCAGGTTGTAGGCAGCCGACCAGACGAGATTCTGGCGCACGATGGCCACGGTGCGGCGCGCAGTGCGCACCGCGAGCGGCAGGGTTGCGAGATCGCCACTCAGGGCGACGAGATCCGCGCTCGCCTGGGCGAGGGCGGAGCCCGAGCCGAGCGCCAGGGATACCGAGGCCGCGCGCAGCGTCGGAGCGTCGTTGATGCCGTCACCGACCGCGAGCACCCGCGCGCCCTGAGTGCGCAGCGAGCCAACCAGCGAGAGCTTGTCGGCCGGCAAGAGTCGCGCGTGCCAGCGGTCGATGCCCAGGGCCCGGGCGACCGGCTCGACCGCCGCCGCGTGATCGCCGCTCGCAATCAGCGGGCGCAGACCCAGCGCCGACAGCTCGCGGACCACGGCGCGCGCTGCGGGACGCACGGTGTCACCGAGCTCGAAACGCGCCGTCCAGCAGTCCTTGGAGCCGAGGTGCACACCCCTCTCGGGCAGACCCGTCGGCCGCGGGCCCGCCAGTTGGGCCACGAATGCACTGGCGCCGATCCTGTACAGCGTGCCGCGGACACGCCCTTCGATACCCTGCCCGGGATGCACGGCCACCGACTCGGCCGGCGTCGCAGGGACCCGCTCGAACGCTTGCGACAGCGGATGTTCGGAACTGAGCTCCAGCGCGGCCGCGATCTCGAGTGCCGATTCAGGCGTGCCGGCGAGCGCCTCGACCGCGGTCAGCTGCGGACGGCCGAGTGTCAGTGTGCCGGTCTTGTCGAACACCACCGTGTCGGCGGTGGCGAGCGCCTCGAGCGCGTCGGCCCGGGTCACCAGCAACCCGTGGCGGGCGAGGCAGGCGGTCGCGGCAGTAATGGCGGTCGGCGTCGCGAGCGACAGCGCGCATGGGCAGGTGACGACCAGCACCGCGAGCGTCGCCTCAAATGCTCTCGACGGGTCGACCAGCAGCCACGCCCCGGCAACGAGCGCCGCCCCGATGATGATGCGCGACACGAACCAGCTCGCCGCCCGGTCGGCGAGCCGGGCGAGGCGCGGCCGCTCGGTCTGAGCGCGCTCGAGCAGGCGCACGATTCCTGCGAGCACCGTCGACTGGCCGACCGCGGTCAGCCGAACCTCGACGGGTGCCCCGGTATTGACGGCCCCGGCGATGACGCCCGCGCCCGCCGGCTTGCCGACCGGCAGGGATTCGCCGGTCAGCAGCGCCTCGTCCGCTTCGGTCGTGCCGCGCTCGACGATGCCGTCGGCCGGAAAGCACTCACCGACGGGTACCAGCACGCGATCTCCGGTCGCCAGAGTCGCGACCGGCACGCGCTCGCGCCCGCCCGCGCCGAGCCTCAGGGCCGTGGCCGGCACGAGGTGCAGCAGCGCCTCGCCAGTCGAGCCGGCGCGATGGCGCGCAAGCATTTCCACGTAGCGACCCAGCAGCAGCAGGAAGATGAACATGACGACCGAGTCGAAATACACCTCGCCGCGCCCGGCGAGCGTGTTCCACGCGCTCGCGATCCATGCAAGGCCGATACCAAGGGCCACCGGCACGTCCATGCCGACCTGGCGCGCGCTGAGGGAGTGGTAGGCGCCGGCGAAAAAAGGGCGACCTGCATAGACGAGCACCGGGGTCGTGACCACGAGGCTGACGATGCGCAGGTACTGGCGGATCACCGGGTCCATTCCGTCGACTGCGCCGACATAGAGTGCGACGGCGATCATCATCACCTGCATCATGCCGAAGCCCGCGACTGCAAGGCGCTTCAGGGCCGCGCGGCGCTCGCGGGTCGCGACGGCCAGCGTGTCCGTCGCGCCGAGCACGTGCGGCCGGTAGCCGAGCGCGGCGGTCGCCCGCAGCAGCGTCCCGAGCGACGTGCGTGCCGGGTCGAACGCAATCTGCGCGCGCGCCGTGGCGGGGTTGACGCTCGAGCGCGCGACGCCCGGCAGCTGCGCGAGCCGCTGGCCGATCAGCCAGCCGCAGGCCGCGCAGCGCAGTCCCTCGACCAGCAGGTTGACGACCGAGTGCTCGCCTTCATGACCGAGCAGCGGGCGCTGCACGTCCGGTCGGTCATACGTCGACCACAGGTCCTCATCTCCCGCCACCGGGCGCGGGCCGGGCGCCGAGCGATAGCGGTAGTAGTCGCCGAGCCCGGCCTCGTCGATCAGCTCGGCGGCGGCCCGGCAGCCGATGCAACAGACGGTCTGCCCGCGGCCGTCGACGGTGACCGCGAAGCGAACGCCGGGCAGGAGCGGCTCGCCACAGTGAAAGCAGGGCGTGCCGCCGGCCTCGGTCATGAACCCGGTCTCGGTCGCAACGTCAGAGATCCCGGCGCATCGATGAACTCACCCATCAGCCGCCAGGCACGGTCGGGCGGAAAGATCTCGACGGACCAGTGGCCTGGCGCGAGGGGCGGCAGCTTGGCGGTATAGCTGCCGGTCGCTGTTGTCTCGAGGTTGACCCGCTGGTCGAGCCCGACGCGAGTCGCGTGCGAGAAAACAGCGACGAGACTGGCCGGCATCGCTGCCCCGCCCGCGGCCGGCCGCGACAACCACGCTTCGAGTGTGCCATCAGCGCTGCGCAGTTGAATCTCGACTCCGCCGCGTGCGGCGAGCTGGTCGCCGGTGAGGTCCCGGTGGATCGCCGGTCCGGGCTGGCCGAGTGCGTCGGCGACCTCCGGATCGGCGCCGCGCGCGGCAAGCACGGCGCTGGTGACGGCGCCGATCACCGCCAGCAGCGGCAGCGTGATCACGAGCCACACGATGGGCTCGTGGTGCCAGGGACGCTCGAGTGGGGTCGGTGGGGTGCGGGAGTGCGGCATGACTGTCCTTGCGCCTCACGGCGCGATGAAGCGGGCCTTCTCGACCACCCGCACGGCCGGTGCGTCGGTGGCCATGAGCTCGAAACGGATCGTTCGCCCGCCGCGGATCGTGCCGGCCGGCACCGATACCCGGACCGCGACCGAATAGACCTCTCCGCCCTCGACGTGCCAGCTCGCCCGGCCTTCCCGGATCCGGGCGCCGGCGATGCCGGTCACGGCCAGCGCGAACGTGTGCGCCGCCTGGTCCTTGTTGAGGATTCGCAGGGTGTAGACGTTCTCGATCTGATTGTCCTCGGTTTCGCGGTACAGCGCGTTGCGGTCGCGGATGACGTCGAGCCCGACGATGTTGCGCGTCAGCAGGCCGCCGAGGCCTGCCACAAAGATCACCGACAACAGCGTCGCGTATACCAGCGTGCGCGGTCGCAGCAGCCGCGATGGCCTACCGTCGAGCGCATTCTGAGTCGTGTACCGCACCAGGCCGCGTGGGTAGCCGACCTTGTCCATCACGGAGTCGCAGGCATCGATACAGGCGGCGCAGGCGATGCATTCGTATTGCAGGCCCTCGCGGATGTCGATACCCGTCGGGCAGGCCTGTACGCACAGCGTGCACTCGATGCAGTCGCCGAGCCCTTGGGCTTTGTAGTCGACGTGGCGGCCGCGCGAGCCACGCGGCTCGCCGCGGGCCGCGTCGTACGTGATGATCAGACTGTCCCGGTCGAACATCGCGCTCTGAAAGCGCGCGTAGGGGCACATGTACTTGCAGACCTGCTCGCGCATGTAGCCTGCGTTGGCGTAGGTCGCGGCACCGTAGAACAGCGTCCAGAACAGCGGCCAGCCGCTCAGCGACAGTGTCAGGAAGTCGCGCGTCAGTGGCCCGACCGGAGCGAAGAAACCGACGAAGCTGAGCCCGGTCCAGAGCGCGAGCACGAGCCACGCCGCTTGCTTGAACGCCTTGCGCACGAGCTTGGTGACGCTCCAGCGGGCGCGGTCGAGCTTGATGCGCTGTGCGCGGTCGCCTTCGGCCATGTGCTCGATCCAGACGAACGCCTCGGTCCAGACCGTCTGCGGGCAGGCGTAGCCGCAGAACACGCGGCCGGCAAGTGCCGTGACGAAGAACAGCGACAGGCCTGCGAGCACCAGGATCCACGTCAGGTAGATGAAGTCCTGGGGCCACAGCACCAGACCAAACAGCCAGAACTTGCGGGCCGGCAGGTCGAACAGCACCGCCTGGCGGCCATCCCACGTGAGCCACGGCAGCAGGTAGAAAAGTCCGAGCAGCACGAATACCGCGATGCGGCGCAGCGTGTCGAACCGGCCTTCGACCTCGCGCGGGTACACCTTGGTGTGTTTGGCGTAGAAGGAACCGCCGTCAGCGGGTGACGGCAACGGCGGCGGCGCGCCGCCTGCTACGCCCAGCCGGGCGTTCACGGCTTGTCCCGCAGCCAGGGTGCCACGTCGCGAGTGCGCTGCGTGTGCTGGGTCCGGGCGAGATAGATCGACAGTGCGCTCGACACCGCGGCAACCAGCCAGAAAAAGAAGAATCCGAGCGCGTATCCGGCGTTATGGCTCGCCAGCAGGCCGGCAAGGACAGTGCCCTCGCCGAGCGCGACCGGATCGAAGACCGCGAAGAAGAACATCGTGGCGGCCGCCCCGGCCAGGAACGACGGCCACAGCACGATCGCCAGATCCTGGCGGGCGCGGCTCCAGGCCGATGCCGGTGCGGAGTCCGGCGCGCCCTCGGTGGGCTCTCCGGTTGGCGGAGGTCCCGTATCGCGGTCAGGTGCCGGAGCCATTCGGATCCGGAGGCGCCGCGGCCGGGGCCTCCCCCGCTGCCGCAGGGATCGGGGCGAGGCTCAGGACAAAGGCCGCGAGCAGTCTCACCTTCTGTTCGCCGAGGAGCTCGAGGTGTGCCGGCATGCGGTTGCTCCGGCCGTTCGAGATCGTCTCCTTGATGTCCGCGAGCGAGCCGCCGTAGATCCAGATGGTGTCCGTCAGGTTTGGCGCTCCAAGCGCAATACTGCCCTTGCCGTCTGGGCCGTGGCACGCGACGCACAGAGTGGCGAACTTCTCCTGGCCCGCCGCCACGAGTGCCGCCTCGGGTGCCGGCCGGCCCGACAGGCTGTAGACGTAATTCGCGACGGCCTCGATGCCGTCGGCGCCGAGCACGTCCTTCCAGGCGGGCATCACGCCCTGGCGCCCGCCGCTGATCGTCGCCAGAACCTGCTCAGGCTCGCGGCCCCACGTCAGATTCGGCGAGGTCAGGTTCGGGAAGCCCTTGGCACCACGCGCATCGGAGCCGTGGCATGTCGAGCAATTTGCACCGAACAGGTTTTTGCCGATCTTCAGTGCCGCCGAATCCCTGGCGAGGTCTGCCAGCGGCACGTTGTCGAAACGCGCGAACTCACGGGCGGTGAGTGCGTTGGCCTGGTCGGTCTGTTCCTGCCACTGGCTCGCCTGCGACCAGCCAAGCGTGCCATGGAATACTGCCAGCCCCGGAAACAGCACGAGGTAGACCACCGCGAAGGCAACCGTGAAGTAGAAGACGAACAGCCACCAGCGCGGCAGCGGGTTGTTGTACTCGCGCAGGTCGCCGTCCCAGACGTGCCCGGTCGTCTCGGCGCCGGGTCGCTGCTCGCCAGGCTTGCGCCGCTCCGATCCGAGGAACAGCCACAGCAGCACGGCGACGTTGGCAATCGTCAGGACCGCGACCCACCAGCTCCAGAACCCGTTCATCGCTGAGCTCCCGGCGTGCGTGCCCCGTCCTCTTCCAGCGGCAGACGGGCCGCGGACTCGAAATCAGCCCGTCGCCGCCGGCTGAAGCTCCAGGCGATGACGCCCACGAATGCGAGCATCGACATCAGGGTCGTGATACCGGCGACCCAGCCGAACACGGTCGGGTTCATGGTCAGCGCTTCCACGTCTTGGAGGCGATTCCGAGGCCTTGCAGGTAGGCGATCAGCGCATCCTGCTCGGTCCTGCCTTCGACCTCGGCCTTCGCGCCGGCGATCTCGGCGTCGGTGTAGGGCACGCCCACGATTCTGAGCGCGCGCATCTTGGCGGCCGTGCCCGTCGCGTCCACCTTGTTCACCGCAAGCCACGGGAACCCGGGCATGTTGGATTCCGGCACGACGTCGCGCGGGTTGTTGAGGTGCACGCGGTGCCACTCATCGGAGTAACGCCCGCCGACGCGCGCAATGTCTGGCCCGGTGCGTTTCGAGCCGAACTGGAACGGGTGGTCGTACACCGCCTCGCCGGCCAGCGAGTAATGGCCGTAGCGCTCGGTCTCGGCACGCAGCGGCCTGATCATCTGCGTGTGGCACAGATAGCACCCCTCGCGCAGGTAGACGTCGCGGCCCTCCACCTGCAGCGCGGTGTAAGGCTTGACCCCCGGCGCGGCCTCGGTCACCTCGCCGGCGAAATACAGCGGCACGATCTCGACCAGTCCGCCCACGCTGATGACGAGCGCCGTCAGCACGCCGAGCAGGCCGACGTTCTTTTCGACTCTTTCATGATTCATGGGCGGGCCTTCCTGGTCGGTCGCCGGGCGCTCAGGCGGAGGCGGGTTGCAGCACCGGCTGGTCCGCGGTCGTGGCGCTCGCGGCCGTCACGGTCTTCCAGACGTTGTAGGCCATGATGAACATGCCCGCGAACACCAGCACGCCGCCCGCCAGCCGCACGGCATAGAACGGGTAGGTGGCCTTCAAGGCCTCGACGAACGTGTACGTCAGCGTGCCGTCGGGGTTCGTCGCACGCCACATCAGCCCCTGCATCACGCCTGCGATCCACATCGCGGCCACGTACAGCACGATGCCGACGGTCGTGGTCCAGAAATGCACGTCGATGAGCTTGGTGCTGTACATCGAGGTGCGGCCATAGAGGCGGGGGATCAGCACGTAGAGCGCACCGATCGTTACCATCGCGACCCAGCCGAGTGCTCCCGAGTGCACGTGGCCGATCGTCCAGTCCGTGTTGTGCGAGAGCGCGTTGACGGTCTTGATCGACATCATCGGCCCCTCAAAGGTCGACATGCCGTAGAACGACAGCGACACGATGAGGAACTTCATGATCGGGTCCGTGCGCAGCTTATGCCACGCGCCCGACAGCGTCATGATGCCGTTGATCATGCCGCCCCAAGACGGCGCGATCAGCATCAGCGAGAACACCATGCCGAGCGACTGCGCCCAGTCGGGGAGCGAGCTGTAGATCAGGTGGTGCGGCCCGGCCCACATGTAAAGCGAGATCAGGGCCCAGAAATGCACAACTGACAGCCGGTACGAGTAGATCGGGCGGCCGGCCTGTTTCGGCACGAAGTAGTACATGATTCCGAGGAAACCGGCGGTCAGGAAGAAGCCGACCGCGTTGTGGCCGTACCACCATTCCACCATTGCGTCCACGACGCCCGGGTACGCCGAATAGGACTTCCACAGCGACACCGGAATCTCGGCGCTGTTGACGATGTGCAGCACCGCGACGGTGATGATGTACGAGGCGAAGAACCAGTTCGCGACGTAGATGTGCTTGACCTTGCGCGTGGCGAGCGTGCCGAAGAACACGACTGCGTAGGCGATCCACACGACCGCGATCGCGATCCCGATCGGCCACTCGAGCTCGGCGTACTCCTTGGCGCGGGTGATGCCGAGCGGCAGCGTGATGGCCGCCGCGACGATGATCGCATTCCAGCCCCAGAACGTGAACGTGGCCAGTGGCCCGGCGAACAGCCGCGCGTGACAGGTGCGCTGCACAACGTAGTACGAGGTCGCGAACAGCGCGCTACCGCCGAAGGCGAAGATCACGGCGTTCGTGTGCAGCGGCCGGAGCCGCCCGTAGCTGAGCCACGGGATATCGAAGTTCAAGGCCGGAAACAGCAGCTGGCTCGCGATCACGACTCCGACCAGCATCCCGACGATGCCCCAGACGACGGTCATCAGCGCGAATTGCCGCACCACGGTGTCGTTATAGGTTTCCACGCGTTCCATGTGCTGTCCGCTTGCAAGGTGAGGAAATGCTGCCGCGTAGCCGCTTTCCCGCAGCGCCTAGAGCCTAGCCGACGGCCCGGATCGACCCCCATACGGAAATGCACACTTGCGCTGCGGCAAACACCGATGCGCCGCCCGCCCGCCGGCGCTTAACGGTATAGTGATCAGCCGTGCGCGGCCCGACGCCGCCAGCCCGAAATCCCATGTCCGCAGCAGAATTCCGTGCCCGTGCGCGCCGGCTCCGCGATGCGCGCCGCCTGATCGTCAAGGTCGGCTCGGCGCTGTTGGTCGATGCGAACAGCGGCCGGCTCAATCGCGTCTGGCTCGAGAGCCTGGCGGATGACCTGGCGCGCGCGACGACGCGCGGCCAGCAGGTGCTCGTCGTCAGTTCCGGTGCGATCGCCATGGGTCGGCGGCATCTCGGGCTCGCCGGCCGCCGTCTGCGTCTCGAGGAGAGCCAGGCCGCCGCGGCCGTCGGCCAGATCCGGCTCGCGCATGCCTGGCAGGAAGTCCTCGAGGCGCGTGGGCTCGCCGTCGCGCAGCTGCTGCTGACGCTCGAGGATACCGAGGAGCGGCAGCGCTACCTCAATGCGCGTGCGACCCTGCACACACTGCTGTCGCTTGGCGCCGTCCCGGTGATCAACGAGAACGATACCGTCGCGACGGCGGAGATCCGCTACGGCGACAACGACCGGCTGGCAGCCCGCGTCGCGCAGATGGCGAGTGCCGAGTGCCTGGTGCTGCTCTCGGACGTCGACGGGCTGTACACCGCCGACCCGGGCCGCGACCCCGGCGCGGCCCTGGTGCCTGAGGTGCGCCGAATCACCGCGGAGATCGAGGCCATGGCGGGCGGGCCTGCCTCCGGACTGGGTGCGGGTGGAATGATGACCAAGATTGCGGCCGCGCAGATCGCCGTCGGCGCGGGCTGCAGCCTGTGCATCGCGAGCGGCCATCGGATGCATCCGCTCAAGGCGATCGAGGACGGGGAGCGCTGCACGTGGTTCGTGCCGGTCGCGACACCGGTGGCCGTTCGCAAGCAGTGGATCGCCGGCACGCTCAAGCCCCGCGGCCGGCTGTTCGTCGACGACGGGGCCGCCGCGGCCCTCGGTCGCGGCAAGAGCCTGCTGCCGGCGGGCGTGACCCGCATCAGCGGCCGCTTCGAACGCGGCGACACCGTCAGCGTGATCGCCGCCGGGCGCGAGGTCGCCCGCGGACTCACGGCCTATTCCTGGGAAGACGCGGCGCGGATCGCCGGCCGGCGCAGCACTGAGATCGAGGCGCTGCTCGGCTATCGGGGACGCGAGGAACTGATACACCGCGACGATCTGGTGATGCTCCGGGAGCCCGGGGGGATGAACACATGACGTCCGATCAAGCCGGCAGCAACGCATCGCTCGGCGAGATCATGGAACGGCTCGGCCGGGAGGCGGTGGCGGCGGCGCGGGTCCTTGCCAGCACACCGCGGCGCACCAAGGATGCGGCGCTCGCGACGGCGGCGGCGACGCTGCGGACCCGGGCAGCGGCGATACTCGAGGCCAACGCCCGCGACGTGACCGCCGCACGCGGCCGCGGCACTGCGTTGCTCGATCGGCTGCGGCTCGACGCCACGCGCATCGAGGCGACAGCTCTGGGCCTCGAGCAAATCGCCGAACTGCCGGACCCGATCGGTGCGGTCACCGCGGAATGGTCGCGGCCCAACGGCCTGCGGTTCCAGCGCGTGCGCGTCCCGCTTGGCGTCGTCGGCATCATCTACGAGAGTCGCCCGACCGTGACCGCCGATGCCGGCGCCCTGTGCCTGAAGTCCGGCAACGCCGTCATCCTGCGGTGCGGCTCGGAGAGCTTGCACTCGAGCCGGGCTATCCATGCGTGCCTCGAGGCAGGACTCGAGGCCGCGGGGCTGCCGGTCGCGGCGATCCAGCTCGTGCCCACGACGGACCGTGAGGCCGTCGGATACATGCTCTCCGGCATGGCCGACTACATTGATGTTCTCGTGCCGCGTGGCGGTCGCAGCCTGATCGAACGGGTGCAGCGGGAGGCGCGGGTACCTGTGATCGGCCACCTCGACGGGAACTGCCACGTCTACGTCGATCGCGACGCGGATCTGCGCATGGCTCGCGAGATCGTGCTCAATGCCAAGCTGCGACGCACCGGCGTGTGCGGTGCGGCCGAGACACTGCTCGTTGACCGCGCCGCCGCAGCGACGCACCTTGCGCCGCTGGTTCGGGCACTGCTCGAGGCCGGTTGCGAGGTGCGCGGTGACGAGGCCTGCCGCGCGGTCGATCGGCGGGTGCGGCCGGCGAGCGAGGAGGACTGGTACACGGAGTACCTGGACGCGATCATCGCGGCACGCCTCGTCGACGGGGTGGACGGCGCGATCGCGCACATCGCCCGCTATGGATCAGCGCACACCGAGTCGATCATTACCGACAATGCGGCCACGGCCGAACGCTTTCTGGGTGCCGTCGACAGCGCCATCGTGCTGCACAACGCCTCGACCCAGTTCGCCGACGGCGGCGAGTTCGGCATGGGGGCGGAGATCGGCATCTCGACCGACAAGTTTCACGCCCGCGGGCCCGTCGGCGTCGAGCAGCTGACGAGCTACAAGTACGTCGTGCGCGGCAGCGGCCAGGTCCGGCCGGTCTGATCGCCGCGCGTGCGCCGCCCGAGGCCCGGCGCAGGGGCCGGTTCAGGCGGGGGTCAGGTCGGCGCCCACTGCTGCGAGGCCGCCTCGCAAGGACCAGGCGTCGCGAATTCCGGCGCGGCGCAACGCCTCGGCCGCGGCCCTGGAGCGCTGCCCGCGGGCGCACAGCACCAGATAGCGGCCGGAGGCATCGAGCTGTCGCGGGTCCTCGAGCAGGCGATCGAACGGGATGTGCCGGTGGGGGCATGGCGCAGGCCGCTCGGCCCGCTCGCGCGCGTCGCGCACGTCGATCACCGTGAACCCGTCGGCCACCGCCGCGGCCAGCGCCGGGGCCGGCAGCTCGAGATCCTGGAGCGGGGCGGCTGCCGTCGCCGGCGGCAGCCGTGCGCAGCTGCGGCCCGCGCACTCCGGCGCGCGGCGCGCCGTGATGCGACGCATCTCGAGCGTTCCGAGGTCGACGAGCACGACCGCGTGTTCGGCGGGCGTTGGCATCCCGAGCACCAGCTTCAGCACCTCGAGCGCCTGCAGGCTGCCGAGCACTCCGGGTACGGGTCCCAGCACTCCGGCCTCGGCGCAGTTGCCGACCAGGCCGTCGCGCGTCGCTTCGGGCCACACGCATCGCAGGCACGCCCCACCGGGCCTCACGACCTGCAGCTGGCCCTCATACTGGTAGACGCTCGCGAGCACTGCGGGCTTGCCGAGCCGCACGGCGGCGTCGTTGACCGCGAAGCGCGTCGTGAAGTTGTCGCTGCAGTCGACGAGCGCGTCGTAGCCTTGCGCGAGCACCTGCAGGCTGGCCGCATCCGCGCGCTCCACGTACGCACGCACGTCGACCTCGGGGTTGAGCGCGCGCAGCCGCTCGGCTGCGAGCAGCGCCTTGGGCCGGCCGACGTCGGCAAGCTCATAGAGCGTCTGCCGGTGCAGGTTGGAGGGCTCGAGCACGTCGGCATCGACGACGCCGAGGGTGCCGAGGCCCGCGCCGGCGAGGTACGTCAGGACCGGCACACCCAGTCCGCCCGCGCCGATCACCAGCACCTTCGCCGCACGCAGCCGCGCCTGTCCCGCCACGCCCACCTGCGCAAGCACGACCTGACGGGAGTAGTCCGGTCGCGGCTGGCCCTCCGGATGGGCAGAGCTCCCGGGGCTGCCGGAGTTCCCGTGTGCCTCGCCATGATCGGAATGATCGGGCGGGGCGGCGCAGCGCTCGCAGTTGACCCAGCCCGAATTGCCGTCCGCGTAGTACTCCTTCTTCCAGATCGGAACGCGGTGCTTGACCTCGTCGATGATGTAGCGGCAGGCCGCCAAGGCCTCGCCGCGGTGGGCGCTGCTGACACCCACCCACACGGCGAGCTCGCCGAGTGCAAGTGCTCCGACCCGGTGGGCGCAGCGGGCGCGGCGGACGCCGAAGCGGCGGATCGCCTCGCTGACGATCCGCTCGCCTTCCTTGGTTGCGAGCTCCGCATACGCCTCGTACTCGAGGCGAGTGACGGCCCGGCCGTCGTTGTGGTCACGCACCCAGCCTTCGAAGCTCGCGTAACCACCCGACGCGCGGTCCTCGAGCGCCGCACGCAGCGCTGCGGTGTCGAGCGGCCGGTCGCTGAACTCGAAGCCGGCCATCTCAGCCACCCGCGACCGGCGGAATGAACACGACCATCGAGCCGTCGGCGAGCGGCGCCTGCCAGTCGGCGAACTCCCCATCGATCGCCACCCGCAGCTGGGCGCGTCCGAGCGTGAGGCCGTGCCGCGCGCGCAGCTCCTCATAGAGCGCGGCCGCCGTCGTCGCGCCGGTCACGACGCGCTCCTGGCTGACGCCCGCCTGTTCGCGGAGCACCGCGTAGTACCGGACCTCGATCGTGCTCATGGTGCGGTGCCGTCGGCGGCGGCAAGGGCCGCCGCGTAGTCGGCCGGCGTATTGACGTTGGCGAGTGCACCCGGAACGGCGAGGTCGAGGAGCCGCGCGGGGTGCGTCAGCAGGAATTTCCGCGGGCAGCTGTGACCGCCGGCCACGTAGGCCGCGAGCGGTTCCCGGCTGCGCGCCTCCCAGATCGCGCACAGGGGCTCTGGCAGCCCGTCCTCGCTGCTCCGATAGGCGGTGGCGAGCGCCGTCGGATCGCGCAGCGCGATCAGATGCTCGAGCGTGGCCGCGTCGAGCAGCGGCAGGTCGACCGCGACCACGAGCCAGGCACGGTCCGGCCGGGTCTCGAGCGCCGCCAGGATGCCCGCGACGGGACCTGCGTCCGCCAGCCGGTCGATGACCTGCGGCCAGCGGGCGCGCTCTGCCTCGGTGGTCTGATCGGCGCGGACCGACACGAAGGTCTCGGGCGCATGACGGCCGACCAGCCGGACCGCGCGCGCGAGCTGGGTCTCGCCGCCGAAGGGCAGCGCCGCCTTGTCGCGCTGCATCCGGGTGCTGCGCCCGCCGGCGAGCACGAGGCCCGCGAGCCCGCCTTCAGCGGCCACCGGATTCTCCGTGGTCGGTCTTGCCACCGTGTTTTGCGAGCAGCCGGGTCTCGGCGATCACGATGTCGTGCGACAGCGCCTTGCACATGTCGTAGACCGTCAGCGCCGCGACGCTCGCACCGGTCAGCGCTTCCATCTCGACGCCGGTGCGATGGTGGACCCCGACCTCGCAGCGGATGACGACCTCATCGCCCTGCGCCTCGATGTCGATGTGGCACCGCTCCAGGCCGAGCGGGTGGCAGAACGGGATCAGGTCGTGGGTGCGCTTTGCGGCCATCGTGCCCGCGATGATCGCGGTCTGAAAGACCGGGCCCTTGGCGGTCGCGTACCCGGCCTCGCGCAGCACCGCCGCGACCGGCGCGGGTAGCCGCACGCGCGACTCGGCAACGGCGCTGCGCGCCGTGACCTCCTTGGCGCCGACGTCGACCATGGCCGGGCTGCCGTCGCCGCTGAGGTGCGTGAGCGTGCTCATCAGCCCCCGATGTAGTACATCTCAATCTTGTGTTCGGTGCCCGAGGCGCGCGTGCCGGCCCGGCTCTCGCTGTAGCGATCGCTGCGGCCGAGCCAGGCCGTCCGGATGAGGTCGACGAGCGTGGCATCATTCGCGCCCGCGCGCAGCGGAGTTCGTAAGTCGAGCCCGTGCGTCGCGAACAGGCACGTATAGAGCACCCCTTCGGACGACAGGCGGGCGCGGGTGCAGGCACCGCAGAACGGCTGGCTGACGGAGGAGATGAAGCCGATCTCGCCGCGTCCGTCGGCGAACGCGTAGCGCTCCGCCACCTCGCCGCGGTAGCCGGCGGCCAGCGGCACCAGCGGCCAGCGCGCGTGAATCGTCGCGTGCAGCTCGCGGGATGGCACGACGCGGGCGCGATCCCAGTGATTGCGGGTCCCGACGTCCATGTACTCGATGAACCGCACGACGACCGGCGTGCCGCGGAACTGCTCGACCAGCGGCAGCACCGTGTGATCGTTGACGCCGCGCTGCACGACGCAGTTGATCTTGACCGGGACGAGGCCCGCGGCGAGCGCCGCTTGCACACCCTCGAGGATCTCCGCCGGGTCGCCGAAGCCGCCCGACATCGTCCGGAACACCGCCGGGTCGAGCGAGTCGAGGCTCACGGTGACGCGCCCGAGGCCCTGCGCCTTCAGCTCCTCGGCGAGGCGCGCGAGCAGCACGCCGTTGGTCGTGAGTGCGACATCCTCGACGTCCGGTAGCGCGGCGAGGTCGCCGACGAGTTCCGGCAGCCCCGCCCGCAGCAGCGGCTCGCCGCCAGTCAGGCGCAGCTTGCGGACCCCGAGTCCCACGAACATCCCGGCAAGCCGGGTGATCTCCGGGAACGACAGCCGCTCGGCCGCGCCGAGGAAGCGGTAGCCGTCGCCGTAGGTCTCCTTCGGCATGCAGTAAGGACAGCGGAAATTGCAGCGGTCCATGACCGATATCCGCAGGTCGTGCATGGCCCGGCCACGGCGGTCGAGCGGTGCCTTCGGATCGTGCAGCGAGACGACGGGAGTCATGGTTACCAAGTGTAGAACGGGGCGAGGCTGCCAGGTTCCCAGCGGGATTCCGGGGCGAGTTCGACGAAGCCGGACGTCCCTGCCAGCGCCGCGAAATCCCCGGAGCCGTGGGTCGGATGGGGGGCGAGCGCGCCCGACCGGTCCGCGCCGTCAACCCGGTCGACCGGCAGAAACGTCGTCAGGGCATGGCGCTGGTGCCAGGCGGCCGCGAGTGGCGCGAAGACCGGCCCTGGTGGAATCGCGCCGACCAGGCGCACCAGCGCCGGCAGCACGTAGCGGATCAGGCACACGAGCGTCGAGACCGGGTTACCGGGCAGCGCGAACACGATCGGGCCGTCCGGCCGGATCCCGAACCACAGCGGCTTGCCCGGCCGCTGTGCGACCTTGTGGAACACCTGCTCGACGCCGAGCTCGGCGAGTACGGCCGGGACGTGATCGAAGCGCCCGGCAGAGACGCCGCCGCTCAGCACCAGCACGTCATGGGTCGCAAGGTGACGGGCGAGCGCCGCGCGGATCCGGACCGGGTCGTCCATCACGTGATCATCGGTCGGCTGCCCGAAGCCGTGTTGCCGAAGCGCCGCTGCGACGCCGTACGCGTTCGAGCGGCGCACCTGCCACGCGGCGGGCCGCGTGCCCGGCGGCACCAGTTCATCGCCAGTCGAGATCACGGCGACCCGCGGCTCGCGGCTGACGAGCAGCGAGGTGCGCCCGGCCGATGCGGCGATTGCGACCTCGGGCCCGCGCAGGCACGCGCCGGCCGCCAGCAGTTGCGCTCCGGCGCGCGCATCGGTGCCCTGCCGGTGCACGTTGGCGAAGGCCGCCACGTGGACACGGTCCGCGATGATCGCGACGCCGTGTTGCAGCGCGATGTCCTCGATTGGAACGACCGCATCGGTGCCCGGCGGCAGCACCGCGCCGGTCATGACCTCAAGGCAGGTCTCGGGGGTCGCCAGCGTTGCGGGCGGCGCGCCAGCGGCGACCACTCCGGCGATCCGGAATGATCGCCGGCCGCGCGCGAATTCGGCGTGCGCGATGGCGATGCCGTCCATCGCCACGCGGTCGAAAGGCGGCTGATCCAGGTCAGCTAAAATGGCCTCGCGGAGCACCCGGCCGCCGGCGCGCTCGAGCGGGCAGTACTCGGAGCCGAGCGCAGTCAACCGCGCGGCAATCGCGGCCTCGGCCTGCGCCGGAGTCAGCATCCGCGTGCACCGCTACTTCTTCGCCTGCGCGTCCTTGTAGGCGTGGAGCTGGACGTTGAACGTCTCAGCCACGGTCTCCTCGTCGGTGACCGCGGCGTTGTGCTTCTCGACCCTGATCTTCTCGCGCGCGTCCTGCTCCTTCTTCTGAGCATCAGTGAGCTTCGTTCCCGCCGGTGCCGGGGGGTTCTCCTCATCGACGCATTTCAGATATCCGTCCATCGCGGCCATGAACTGCTTGACACCTTTCTGGGCGGCGACCATCTCCTCCAGCTTGGCAGTGCTGCCATCCGGGAACGGACCGGGCTTCGGCGGGTAGTCGCAGGCCGCAAAGCTGGATGGGGCCGCCGCAAGGGCTCCGAGCGCGACTAAGAACGCGCAGACTCTCGGGTACCGGATCATTGAGAAACCTCGTTCTGCGGCCGACATGGCCAGCGCTGGCTGCCCAGTCTAATGACTTCGAGGCCGCGGGGCGATCTGCGACCTGCAATTCGTGATTACCAATGGGGTACAACGTCTGTGGCCTCGCCGGTACGATCCGGCGCCACCGTGAGTGCCATGCTCGATCCCGGCAGCGCCGCGCATCCTGGGCGCAGAATCCAGTGCATGCGCACCCGGGTAGCGATCCGCCGACGGTGGTTCACCGCCGCCAGTCGGCTGCCCGGGCGAGAGCATGTCACTGCGGCGCAGGCGGCCGCGCGCGGCGCCTGATGGACGAGACGCCTGACGCTGCCGAGTGGATTCCGGGCCGGGCCGTGGCGATCGCGCCCGGTGTGCGGCGCGTGCTGGCGCCGAACCCTGGCCCCATGACCGGGCCCGGCACCAATACCTATCTCGTCGGCCGTGACCGCGTCGTGATCCTCGATCCGGGCCCGGCACTCGACAGCCACGTCGCGGCAATCCTGGCGGCCGTTGGCCGCGCCACGGTCGTCGCGATCGCCGTCACGCACACCCACCGCGACCACTCGCCCGCGGCCGCGCCGCTGCATGCGGCGCTCGGCGCCCCGCGCCGCGGCGCGCTGCCGCGTCACAGGGAGTTTCACGACGCAAGCTTCGTCGCCGACCTGCCGGCCGGGGACGGTACCGTTCTCGACACCGACGTCGGCGCGCTGCGCGCGGTCGCAACGCCGGGTCATGCCTCGAACCACCTGTGCTGGGTCCAGCCCGATGGGCGCCGGCTCTACACCGGCGACCATGTGCTCGGCACGGTCTCGCCGGTAATCCTGCCGCCCGACGGGGACATGAGCGAGTACCTCGACTCCCTGGCGCGGCTCGACGCCCTCGAGGCGCAGACGATTCTGCCGGGTCACGGGCCGGTGCTTGCCGAGCCGAAGGCGGTGATCGCCGGGCTCGTCCGGCACCGGCAGATGCGCGAGGCGCGGGTACTGGCGGCGCTCCGGGACCTGGGGCCCGCCTCGATCGAGGAGCTGCTGCCGCAGGTCTACGCAGACGTCGATCCGGCGCTGCACGCCATGGCCCGGTATTCGCTCGAGGCGCATCTGCTGAAGCTCGAGCGTGAACGCCGCGCCCGCCGCGACGACGGCCGCTGGCAGGCCCGGTGAGCGGCATCGGAATCCGTCTCGAGCGCGTTGGGCTCGAACTCGGAGGACGCACGATCCTGACGGGCATCGATTTGGAGCTATCGCCCGGTGAGCACGTACTGCTGCTCGGGGCAAACGGCGCCGGCAAGACCCAGTTCCTCAAACTCCTCGCCGGCGAGCGCTGGCCGACCCCGGCGGGGCGCGAGCAGCGGACCTATCACGATCGCCACGGACGATCCCTCGAGCTCTCGGAACTCCTGCCGCGCATCGCGCACGTCGGGGGCGAACGCCAGGACAAGTACGTACGCTACGACTGGAATTTCAGCGTCGAGCGCGTCGTCGCGACCGGCTGCCACGGCGGCGACCGGCCGATCATCGCGCTCAGTGCGGCGCAACGGCGCCGGGTTCGTGGCCTGCTCCGGCGCCTGAAGCTGTGGCGCCTCAGGCGGCGACGGTTCCTGACGCTGTCGTACGGCGAGCGGCGCCGGGTCCTGCTCGCCCGCGCGCTCGCCGGCCGACCGCGGCTGCTGCTGCTCGATGAGCCCTACAACGGACTCGACCGCGATTCGCGTGCGCTGCTCGACGGTGAGCTGGCGCGGCTCGCGGACACGCAGCTGACGATGGTGCTGGCCGCGCACCGTGCCGCGGACGCGCCGCGGGGGTTTGGGCGGGTACTCGCACTGCATGGCGGCCGGCTGGTGTACGACGGCGCGCGGCGGATGGCGGCGCAGCACTGGCTGCGGGAGCCGCCCGAGCCGGTCACGCGGCGGCCGCGCCGGCGGCTGCCGGACCGGCGTGTGCTCGCCGGGACCGGCCAGGCATTGGTCGAGCTTCGCGCGGTGGACCTGTATCGGGACTATCGCCCGGTGCTGCGCGGCCTGTACTGGTCGATCGGTCCCGGCGAGCAGTGGGCGATCGTCGGCAGGAACGGCAGCGGCAAGTCCACGCTGCTCAGGTTTCTGTACGGGGACCTGTCGGCGGCGCTCGGCGGCTACGTCGTGCGGCGCGGCCACCCGGCCGGAAAACACATCGAGTCCTGGCGGCGGCGCATCGGATTCGTCTCCCCGGAGCTGCAGGCCGAGTACCTCGAGCATGTCAGCGTCGCCGACCTCGTTGTCAGCGGCATGCGCGCCAGCATCGGGCTCGACCGGCCGGCGAGCCCGCGGGAGCGCGCGCGTGCGCGCGCGGCCCTCGAGCGCGTGCGTTTGCGCGTCGATCCGGCGCGCGCCGCGCGTGAACTGTCCTACGGGCAGCTGCGGCTCGCGCTCATCGCGCGCGCGCTCGTCCGCAATCCCGAGGCCCTGCTGCTCGATGAGCCGCTGACTGGGCTCGATGCAGGCCACCGGGCCCGGGTGCGGCGGCTGCTTTCCGACCTCGCGGCGCAGGGCATGCAGCTCGTCATGGCGGCGCATCACCCGGGCGATCTGGTGCCCGAGATCGGGCACGTGCTGACGCTCGCCGCGGGCCGGGCCCGGAGCCGCGTGCGCCCGGCCGCGGCGAAAGCTCGCCGCTGATCCGGCGGCCGATCGCGCGTCACCGCGGATGTCGCGGTCGGGGCGCAGGCGTGATCGACCAGCGACAAGGCTGCGCCAGTGCCCGCGATCGTCGCGCGACGCTCTGACCGGCGCCGCCGAGCTGCGCTCTGGTACCGACGGCACCCTCGACCGACGCCGCCAGCACGCATGCTGCATCGCGCGTTCGATGAGCGCGCAGACCCGCTGCCACTGCGCCTCGGCCACGCGCCGGGTCTGCTGCAAGGCCGGCGCGCCTGTGTCGCGCATGTGCTGCCGGCGCGGCCGTTGCGCCGCCGGCCGCAATGCTGGCATCGTTCGGCACCGCCGCAGTCGACCGTCGATCAGGAGATCCAATGCAGCGCATCGCGAACGACGCGCAGATGACCGGCCGGACGGGCCGGCACCCGGAGTCCATCGGGGCGCCTCGCGTGCTCACGGGTGGGATTGCCGCGCGCGAATCGCCGGACGCGACGCGGTGCGTCGGGGTCGTCAAGCTCCGCCACCGGACGCGCGGCCATGCCACCGCCAAGTCCTGCGTCGGCGAGGCGACCGATCAGGAGCACCCGAATGACCCAGCGCCCGGCAGCCGGACCCGGAACGCCGGCGTCTGCCTCGCAGGTCGCTGGAAGCGCGGCGATGTCGCTGCGCTGCCCTGACGGACCGACGTCCGTGTCAGTCGAGGGTCACCTCGGTCGTGAACACGATGCGCGCCGTGCCGCTCATGCGGATCAGGACCGGCGTCGCGCCCTCGGCCTGGACCTCGACGTTGACTTCGCCTGGCCGCGCCATGGCCCGACCCTGATAGCCGCGCAACCGCGCGCGGCCGTCCGTGAGCGGCAGCAGTCCGTTGGCCACGAGGTACGCGCAAAGCATGGCGTGCGCGTTACCACTGACCGGGTCCTCCGGAATTCCGAGCACCGGCGAGAACAGCCGCGACTCGGACGTACCGGGTCCGTGCGCATCACGGACGAACACGAAGAAACCGTCGGCGCCGATGTGTGGTGTCATGCGCTGCAGCTCCTCGAAGTCCGGCTGCAGCGTCGCGAGCAGGTCCACCGACCGCAGGCCGATCATCAGCCGCGTGCTCGTGCGCTTGGTCACGACGAGCGGGCACTTCGGGTCGAGCGCCGCGGTATCGATGCCGAGGATGTCGAGCAGCTTGATACGGGTTACGGCATCGATCGGCGGATTGAAATAGGGCGCCGGAATCGCGACCGTGACGGTCGGCACAGCACTCGTGCCCGCGATCTCGACGTCGTAGATGCCCGAACGCGACTTCTGCCGGAGCTTGCCGGGTTTGCCGACGCCGGCCGCGAGCCGCGCCACGTGGGTGGCGACCGAGGCGTGGCCGACGAAGGTCGCCTCACGGTGCGGCGTGAAGAACCTGATGCGCACATCGTGATCCGGAGCATCGGGCGGCAGCACGAAGGCGGAGTCGGAGTTGTTGAGTTCGCGGGCGAGCGCCTGCATCTCGGTCTCGCTCATAACCTCGGCGCCGAGCACGACGCCGGCCGGGTTTCCGGCGAACAGCTGCTGCGTGAACGCATCGACCTGGAACACCTTGATTGTGCGCTTGGGCATGGAGCTCGGAGCCTCGACGTGGCGAAGCACGAAGTTTACCAGCCCCGGGTTGACGGCGGTTGGGGTGGCTGCCGGGCCGGGCCGGCTGCGCGCCGGGACGGCGGCTCTCGGGCCGGCTGCGCCCGGAGCCGTCGGTGAGCTCGCCCGGGATCATCGACGCGGTGGCCGCAGCCTGGGCCGCCACGTCGCCGGCCGAGGTCGCGGCAGCCGCGCTTGGCGTCGTGTACGTCGTGCTCGTGATCGGCCAGCATCGCGCCGGCTGGGCGGCGGCACTGCTCAGCACGGGCCTTTATCTGCACGTCTTCTACGCGGCCGGGCTGTACATGCAGGCCGCATTGCAGGGTTTTTACGTGCTGGTGGCGGTGTACGGCTGGTGGGCGTGGCGGCGCGTGCCCGGGCGCGCGCCGCTCGCCGTCTCGCGCGCCTCATGGCGCGTGCAGGGTATCGGGCTCGCCGCGGTCATCCTCGCCACGGCAGCGACCGCGACCTGGCTTGCGCGCGAGACGCTTTCGACCGACCCGTATCTCGATTCGCTGACGACCTGGGCAAGCGTCTTCACGACCTGGCTCATGGCACGCAAGAAGATCGAGAACTGGCCGTGGTGGCTGGTCGTCGATGCGCTGATCGTCGTGCTGTGCTGGCAGCAGAAGCTGTATGCGTCCATGATTCTTTACATGCTGTACCTGGTGCTCGTCATCGTCGGCTGGCGCAGCTGGTACGCGGACCTGACGGCGCCGGCGGCGGCGGAGGACAGCGCGTGACAGATGCTCCGGATGCCGGGCTCGGGGCGGTGCTCGGCGCCTTCGCGGCTGGCCGTGAGTCGCTCGCTGCGGGGCCGCGGATCTCGGCGCTCGCCGGCGGGCTCGACAACCACAGCTGGCGGGTCACCTCGGCGGTCGGCGACTGGGTGGTCCGCAGCGCCGGATCCCGCGACCAGCACTTCGCGATCAACCGGGTCGCGGAGCGCCAGTCGCAGGCGGCAGCAGCCGCGCTCGGGTTTGCGCCGGCGATCGTCTACGCGGACCCCGAGCGCGGGATCCTCATCAGTGAGCACCTCGACGGGCAGGTGTGGACGCGCGAGGCCGCGCGCGTGCCGGCCGGCATCCGCATGCTCGGTGCGCGCCTCGGCGCGCTGCACGCGGCGCCGCCGCCACGCGACGTGCGCCGCGTCAACGTGCACGACGTGCTCGCACACTACCTGGAGCTGCGTGGCGTGCCGCCGGGGCCAGTCTCGCGGGACGACATCGGTGCGCGGCTGCGCTGGTCACTCGCGACTTACCGGCACGCGCCGCCGGCGCTGTGCCACAACGACCTGCATCACCTCAACCTGATCGGCGAGGCGCCACTCAGGTTCGTTGACTGGGAGTACGCCGGCGTCGGCGATCCGATCTTCGAGCTCGCCGCCGTGATCGGTTACCACGACTATGACGCTGACCAGCGGGAGTTGCTGCTCGCGGCGCACGGCGGCGGCTTCAAGCCCGCGCACGTGGCACGCATGTGCCTGGTGTTCGACTGCCTGCACGCGCTGTGGCTGGACGCCGCCGGCGGCTGGGACTCGCTTTCGCCCGAACGGCGGGAGGCATTGATCGCACGGCTGTCGGTCGATCCGACCATGCGAGTCCGGTAACCGCCGCCGGCACGGGAACCGCACGACCGGGCAGGCGACCCGCCCCAGTATCCCCACGGCTGGCACCGGTGCAGCCACGGTTGCGGTGAGGAACTCGGCGATCTCGCGGCCTCGGCTGCCCGTCGCGCCGGCGATGATCGCTCGTCGGCGTGCGCTCACCGGCCCGTCGTGCACTCGCGGGCACGGCAGCGCCGACCGGCACGACCGGCCGCCAGGCCGTGGTTGGGCGCCGCTGCCGGAGACAGGCTGCCCGTCACCGCGGCAGGCTCCGACGGCACGACCGGTTGCGTGTCGGCCTGTTGCGCCGCAAGATCGCGGGCCTGCTGGCTGCCACCGGCCCGGGCAACCGCGGGCGCGGGCGGGAGCGTGCGACCGACGGACGAGCCATCCCCCCGGGAGCGTCGAATGGCTGAGCTTGTGATCGTGGATCGCGACGGCAAGGAGCATCGCGTCGAGGGGCGCGTCGGCGTGTCGGTCATGGAGACGCTGCGCGAGCTCGACTACGGGGTCGCCGCGATCTGCGGCGGAATGTGCTCGTGTGCGACGTGCCACGTCTGGGTCGACGAGGCGTGGAATCCAAAGCTGCCGGCGCGACAGGGCGACGAGCAGGAGCTTCTGCAGGAGCTCACCAGCTTCAAGCCGACGTCGCGACTGTCGTGCCAGGTCCAGTTCACTGACGCCTTGTCGGGCCTGAAGGTGGCGGTCGCGCCGGACGAGTGAGCGACTGGCTGACCCGGCACACGGACCGACCGCGACCGGCGCGCGCTCGGCCAGTTCGGGGCCAGGTTCCGCGCAGGGCTTGCGAGGTCCGCCGCCTGACGCCGACGGCGAACTCCGTGCCGCGATCCGCGGCACGGTGGCCCGCGCGAGGCCGCTACTTTCGGTCGCTCTGGCGCCGCACCGCTTCCGCCGCCGCGGCAATCGCCGCCGGGTCCCCGAGAAACCGGCGGCCGCGCGAGTTCAAGCGCGCATCGAGGTCATAGACGATCGGGACGCCGGTCGGGATGTCCAGATCGACGATGTCCGACTCACTCATGTCGTCGAGCATCTTGACGAGCGCCCGCAGGCTGTTGCCGTGCGCGACGACGAGCACGTGGCGGTGGGCGCGCAGTTCCGGGGCGATGCGCGAGTTCCAGCAAGGCTCGACGCGTGCCAGCGTGTCTTTGAGCGACTCGGTGGCCGGCAGGTCGGCAGGGGCGACGCCGGCATAGCGCGGATCAAAACGCGGATGTCGCGGGTCGTCGAGGGACAGCGGGGGCGGCGGGATGTCGTAGCTCCGGCGCCAGATCTTGACCTGCCGGGCGCCGTGCCGCTCGGCAGTCTGCGCCTTGTCGAGCCCTTGCAGTGCCCCGTAGTGGCGCTCGTTGAGCCGCCAGCTGCGCTCCACCGGAATCCACATCTGGTCCAGCGCGTCGAGCATGATCCACAGCGTACGGATCGCCCGCTTGAGCACCGAAGTGAACGCCTGATCGAACTTGAAGCCCTGCGCCGCGAGCAGGCGGCCGGCCTCGGCGGCTTCGGCTTGTCCCTGCTCGGTCAGGTCGACGTCGGTCCAGCCAGTGAACAGGTTGTCGCGGTTCCACGTGCTCTGCCCGTGGCGCACGAGCACCAGCATTCCGGCGGAATCGGCCACGTCCAACCTCCAGTCAGCGGCCGCAGCAGCGGCGGTCAATCCCCGGCGAGCCGCGCCAGCGCCTGCATTGCGACCGACAGCGTCGGGAAGTCCACGCGCGGCGCGCTCGCCATATCGGCCAGGATGCGCTTCAAGTGCCCGACAGGCCCCGGCCGCGCCGCCAGCCAGACGTCGACGGTCCTGGCCGGATCGCCGCGGCGCTTGCCTCTGAGGATCGAGTCGGTCAAAGAGCTGTGCAGCGCATACAGGTTGTCGCGCAGCGACCCGCGGGCGACTGCTTGCCAGTGGCCGTCGGCGGGCAGCGCATCGATCTGCAGCCGCAGCCCGTCGAGATCGAGTGCATGCCCCAGGTGCAGGTAGGTACGCGCGACCGCGAGCAGTGGCGTGCGCCGGCGGGCCGCGAGCTCGACGATGTACAGGCCGGACTGCAGCAGTTCGAGCGCGGCGATTCTGGCGGCGATCGCATGCGGCACGCCCGCCTTCAGGTAGCGCGTGCGCTGCGCCTCGATCTGCTCGCCGAGGCGGCCGACGACGAGCGGCGGTCCCGCGGCGATGAGTTCGGCCAGACCGGGCCGCAGTTCGGCGACCGCCGACTCGACCTCGAGCGCCCGCGCCCGGTGCGCGAGGACCCAGTACGTCGCGTAACGCAGTGACCGCGCCGTTGCGTAGTGCATGTCGTACTGCACCGCCGCCGGCACGCGATTGTCGAGCGCCTCTATATCACGCCACAGGTCGCGCATCGCCGTGCTCTCGCGCGCAATCGCGTAGGCTCGCGTGATGGCGCTCATCGACGCCCCGGTGTCCTCGGCAACCCGCATGGCAAACACCGGGCCCATCCGGTTCGTGAGGCTGTTGGTGGTGGCGGTCGCGATGATCTCGCGGCGCAATGGATGCAGCCGCAGCAGGTCCTGGTAGCGCGCCAGTATCGCGGACGGAAAATAGCGCTCGAGTTCGTTCGCCAGATAGGGATCTTCCGGCAGGTCCGACTCGATGATCTGGTGGTACAGCCAGATCTTCGAGTAGGACAGCAGGATCGCGAGCTCCGGTCGGGTGAGCCCCTTGCCCTGCAGCACGCGCTCCTCGAGCGCGGCGTCGTCGGGCAGGTACTCGAGCGCGCGATCGAGATCCCCGCCGCGCTCCAGCGCGCGGATCGCATGGGCGTGCTCGTTGGCGCGCTCGAGGGCGCGCGCCTCGAGCGTGCTGAGCGCCTGGCTCTGCAGGTAGTTGTTACGGAGCACGAGCGCCGCGATCTCGTCGGTCATGCGCGCCAGCAGCCGGTCGCGCGCCGGGCGTCGCAGTCCGCGGCGCTCCTCGGCGAGCCGCAGCAGGATCTTGATGTTGACCTCGAGATCGGAGCAGTTGACCCCACCGGAGTTGTCGATGAAATCGGTGTTGATGCGGCCGCCCGCGAGGGCGTACTCGATGCGGCCGAGCTGTGAGAAGCCGAGATTTCCGCCTTCGCCGACCACCCGGCAGCGGAGCTCTCGACCATCGATCCGCACGCCGTCATTGGCCCGGTCGCCGACCGCGCCGTGTGTCTCGCTGGTCGCCTTCACGTAGGTGCCGATGCCGCCGTTCCATAGCAGGTCGACCTTGAGCCGTAGGATGGCTTTGATGACCTCGTTGGGCGGGACGGCATCGGCGGTGATGCCGAGCAGCGCGCGAGCCTCGCGCGTCAGCTTGATCGACTTGTCGGCTCGCGACCAGATGCCCCCGCCCGGCGAGAGCTCCCTGCGGCCGTAGTCCGCCCAGGTTGAGCGCGGCAGATTGAACAGGCGCTGCCGCTCGCGAAAGCTGCGCGCAGCATTCGGCGCCGGATCAATGAAGATGTGCTGGTGATTGAACGCGGCCAGCAGGCGTGCGTGGTTCGAACGCAGCAGCCCGTTGCCGAACACGTCCCCGGACATGTCACCGATGCCGGCGACGGTGAAGTCCTGGGACTGCGTGTCTGTCCCGAGCTCACGGAAGTGGCGCTTGACGCACTCCCAGGCCCCGCGTGAGGTGATCGCGATTTTCTTGTGGTCGTAGCCGGCCGAGCCGCCGGAGGCGAACGCGTCTCCCAGCCAGAATCTGTAATCGGCCGAGATTGCATTGGCGATGTCGGAGAACGTCGCGGTGCCTTTATCGGCCGCGACGACCAGGTACGGGTCGCCCTTGTCGCATCGTACCGTCGCCGCCGGCGGCACGGTCGCGCCGTCGACGATGTTATCGGTCAGGTCGAGCAGGCCGCGGACGAAGTCCTGGTAGCACGCCACGAGCTCCTGCTGTGCGGCCTCGCGGCCCGCGGGCAGCCGGCGGCAGACGAAGCCACCCTTGGCCCCGACCGGCACGATCACGGTGTTCTTGACGTTCTGGGCCTTCATCAGGCCGAGCACCTCGGTGCGGAAGTCCTCGTAGCGATCGGACCACCGCAGGCCGCCGCGCGCGACACGCCCTTTGCGCAGGTGTACGCCCTCGACGCGCGGCGCGTACATCCAGATCTCGAACATCGGGCGGGGCTCCGGCAGTCCCGGCACGCGCGACGGATCGATCTTGAAGGACAGGTAGCTCTTCGGCTCGGTGCTGCCGGCACGCGCCTGGAAGTAGTTGGTCCGCAGCGTCGCGTCGATCGCCGCACGAAACGCTCGCAGGATCCGGTCCTCGTCGAGGCGCGCCACTGCGGCGAGGTCGTTGTCGAGCTCTCGCCCAAGGCGCGCCGCCTGGGACTGGCGCCGCTTGGCGGTCAGCGCCGGATCGAAGCGGACGATGAACAACCGGGCGAGGCGCTCGGCGGTCCTGGCGTTCGCCGCCAGCACACTCTCCATGTATGGCTGACTGAACGATATGCCGGTCTGCAGCAGCCAGCGGCAGTAGGCACGCAGCACGGCGGTCTCGCGCCACGACAGGCGGGCGCCGAGCACGAGGCGGTTGAAGCCATCGTTCTCGGCCCGCCCTTGCCACAGCGCGGTGATCGCCTCCGTCAGCCGGCCGCCATCGAGCGCGAGGTCGAGGCCTGGACCTGCGACCAGCTCGAGCTCGAAGTCCTGAACCCAGCGGGGCGCCTGGTCGGGGCCCGTCACCTCGTAGGGCCGCTCGCTGATCAGCCGCAGCCCGAGGTTCTCGAGCGTCGGCAGCACGTCCGAGATGGCCCTGGGTTCTCCCACCTGGTAGAGCTTGAGATTGACGCGATTGGCTGCGGCCCCGGCCGGCCGGTAGAACCTCAGGTGCAGCTGTTGCGGGGCGCTGGCGAGCGCCTCGAGCGCCGCGATGTCGGACACCGCCGCGGCGGGCGGCGTGTCCTCCTGGTAGGCGATCGGCAGTGCGCGGCCGTAGCGGGCGAGCAGCTTCAGTGCCTCGGCCTCGTCGTGGCGCGCCGTCAGCGCCGCCCGCAGCCCGTCCTGCCAGGTGAGCACGGCCGCGGCGATCTGGCGCTCGATCGCCACGGGATCCGGCACTCGGCGGCCGTCAGGAGTGCGCAGGATCAGGTGCACCCGCGCCAGTACCGACTCCGACAGCTGCACCGAGGATTCGACCGCGGTCGCACCGTAGCCGGCGCGGACCAGCGTCTCGATCCGCTGGCGCACCTCGGTGCTGTAACGGTCGCGCGGCACGTACAGCAGGCACGACCAGAACCGGTGGTAGCCGTCGCGGCGGACAAACAGTCGCACCTGCTGCCGGTCGTAGAGATTGACGATGCCGCGGACGATTGGAATCAGGTCCTCGGTCGAGGCCTGGAACAGCTCGTCGCGCGGATAGGTATCGAGGACGTGCAGCACCGCCTTGCCGTCGTGGCTCTGCGGCGCGAGCCCGAAGTGCGCGATGATCCTCTGCACCTTGTGCCGCAATACGGGTATGTCGCGCGGACTGCGGCTGTAGGCGGTCGACGTCCACAGCCCCAGGAAACGGTGCTCGCCGTCGACTTCGCCGCGCGCATTGAAGCTCTTGACGCCGACGTAGTCGAGATAGGTTGCGCGGTGCACGGTCGCAACCGTGTTGGCCTTGGTGATCACCAGCAGCTCGCGGTCGCGGGCGTGCGCGCGCACCTCGCCGGTCAGCGTCGCCGGGTGGACCGGGTGGCCGGCACGGTTCGGACGCAGCAGCCCGAGCCCGGACTGCCGGTCCGGCACCAGCCGGTCGCTCGAGCGGCCGCGCACCAGCCGGTAGTAGCGCGTGCCGAGGAACGTGAAGTGATTGTCGGCCATCCACTCGAGCAGTGCGCGGCCCTCGAGTATCTCGGTCGAGCTGAGCGGCAGCGGCTCCGCCTCGAGGTTCGCGGCCAGGTCCTGGGCGCGACGGCGCATCTCGGCCCAGTCGGCCACTGCGACCGCGACGTCATCGAGCACGGCCTCGAGCCGCGCTTGCAGCGCGGCGAGCCGGCCGGGATCGGTTTCGCGGTCGACCTCGACGAACTGCCAGGACTCGAGCCGCGAACCCGGGGTGCCCGGTGCGACGATGCCCCTGAGCCGTCCGCGCCCGTCGCGCTTGACGTCGATGACCGGGTGCACGATCAGGTGCACGGCGAGGCCGGCCTGATTCGTCGCCATGCCGATCGAGTCGACCAGGAACGGCATGTCGTCGCACACGATCGTGACGGCCGTGTGCGGGGAGGTGAACCCGTCGCTCTGCTGGTCCGGGTTGAACACGCGCACCAAAGACTGTCCCGGCCGGCGCCGGGCGCCGTCGGCGAGGTGGCACAACGCGGCCCCGGCGAGGGCTGCGGGACCGCGCACGCTCAGATCGTCGTTGGCGACACCGTGGAAATAACGCCGCAGAAACGTCTCGGCGAGCCCGCGCTCGGCAACCGGCGCGCGACCACGTGCGGTGCGGACGATCTCTTCGATGAGCCGCAAGCGGCTCGCGGGAACCTTGCCGAGCATCGTCACTCCCTCGAATTGCGTGGCGCTGTGGTGTCCGGCCCGTTCTTGCTCGCCGTCGTCGCGGGCCCCGGCAGGATGCGCGCCGGACGCAGCATACGCGCGCGATGCTGCAGTTCGTCGAGCAGCAGGTCGAGCGACCGGCGCGTGCGGGACGGGAGGCCGCGGAGCACCGCGTCCTCGTAGGCCAGCGCCCAGGGCACGACCTCGCGGTACACCGCGGTTCCCTTGGGCGTCAGCCGCAGATGCGTGCGGCGCCGGTCTGCCTCCTCGACGCTGCGCTCGACGCGGCGCGCGCGCACCAGGGCGGCAACCGCCCGGCTGACGGCGACCTTGTCCATTGCCGTGCGTGCGGCCACCTGCGCCGCCGACAGCCCGGGCGACCGCGCCAGCACCGCGACCACCCGCCACTCGGGGATCGACAGCTCGAAGCGCTCCGCGTACATGCTGGCGATGGCGGCGCTCATGGTGTTCGCGAGCACCGACAGCCGGTAGGGCAGGAACCTCTCGAGCTCGAGAGTCCGCGGCGGATCGGCGGGCGGCGCGGGGGTCACGGCCTTCACGATTGGTTGCAATTGTAACGAAAACCGCCCGCGGCGGCCCCCTCAAGGCCGGTGCGGCCTCGCCAGGTACTCGTGCGACTGCATCTCGGCCAGCCGGCTTGCAGTGCGGCGGAATTCGAGGGTGAGTCGCTCGCCATGATAGAGCTCATCCGGCGCTGCCGCCGCCGACACCACGAGCTTGACTCCGCGTTCGTAGAATTCATCGACCAGCGCGATCAACCGCCGCGCTGCGTCATCGTTGGCGGCCTCGAATGCCGGTACATCGGAGACAACTACCGTATGGAACTGGCGTGCGATCTCGATGTAGTCGGCTACGGACCGCGGTCCCTCGCACAATTCGGCGAACGCGAACCAGACAGCGCCCCCGGCGCGGCGGCGCACCGCGATCGCCCGATCCTCGATCTCGATCGAGCCGGCCTCTACGCCGGACCCGCCGGCGATCGCCTCGAAGCGCTGCAACAGGCGCGCATCGGCATCTTCGACCGCGGCGCGCAGATACAGCGGCGCACGCTCCAGCTGGCGCAGCCGGTAGTCCGTGCCAGCATCCACCGGGATCAGCGTAGTGTTGTGCTCGAGTAGCGCGATCGCCGGCAGGAACCGGCTGCGCTGCAGCCCGTCCCGGTACAGCTCTGAGGGTGGCGCGTTGGAGGTCAATACCAGCGTGACGCCCCGTTCGATCAGCCCCGCGATGAGCCCGCCGAGCAGCATCGCATCGGCAATGTCGCTGACGTAGAGCTCATCGAAGCACAACACGCGCACCGCGGCCGCAATGTCGGCGGCGATCCGCGCGAGCGGATCGTGCAGTTCAGAGCCTCGCAGGTCCCTCAGTCGCGCATGCACCTCGCGCATGAAGCGGTGGAAGTGCACGCGTCGCGCTGGAACCTCGAGCGAGGCGAAGAAGGTGTCGAGCAGCAGCGTCTTGCCGCGGCCGACGCTGCCCCACAGATAGGCGCCGGGAACCGGGCGGCGTCGCGGCACCCGGCCGAGCGCCGCTCGCGCGCGCCACAGCCAGCCGTGCTCGCGCCGCTCCGCCCGTCGCAGCCGGCCGCGCAGCTCCTCAAGCTTCGCGCCGGCGGCGGTCTGCGCTGCATCCGCCGTGTAGCCACGGCGCGAGAACTCGCGGCGATAGGTCTCGGGCAGGCTCACGCCGCCGCTGTCCGGCGCCGGTACGGCGGCGCCGCGGCGCTGGACGGTGACAGCCGCCCGCTGCGTCCGGACGCCACGCAGCCAGGCCGCGGCACTATGCCGGCTGTGTGGCGGCGAGGCTCGGCCGCAGCTTGACGGCTGCCCACCAGTCGCCGATCGCGCGCTGCGCCGCGACGGCATCGAAGTCGGCGAGCCGGAACTCGAGATAGCCGAGCGCCACGGCGATCGCGATCTGGCCGAGGTCAAGCAGGCCATCCGGCGCACGGATCTCGCCGGCGAGCGCGGCCACGCTGCGGCGGATCGCTCCGGCCGCGCGCTGCTGGGACATCGCGGAGCGCTCCGCTTCGGGGCGGCGGCGTTCGAGCACGATCGTCACCGCCGCATCGAGGATGCCGTCCGCGAGCGCCTGCCGGCGCAGCACGGCCCACCGGTCGGACCCTGCCCGCGGGATCAGCGGGTTCGCGGCTGCCAGCGAGTCGAGGTATTCGCAGATGACCGGGCTGTCGTACAGCGGCGTGCCGTCGTCGAGCACGAGCACCGGGACCTTGCCGAGCGGGTTAAGATCCGTGATGCCCGCCGGATCGGGCCAGGGGTTGGCCGTCACGAGTTCGATCCGCCCGGCGAGTCCCTTCTCGATCGCCACGACCCGGACCTTTCGCACATATGGCGAGGCCGGTGAAAAGAGCAGCTTCATCAGCGCAGTACTCCAGGGCCTCGCGTCAATTCCGGCCCAGCGGCGCCAGAATCATGCCTGCCGGCGCGTGCGGCCGTCCACGGCCGCGTGCGGCGTGCGTCCCGCGGGCTCAGTCGGCGGCCGGCGCCGGGACCGGCGTATCGAGGTCGATGCCACACAGCTCGAAGCCGCGGCGGAAATCGCGCACGTGCTTGCCCATCCAGATCCGGGCCGTATCGGCATCGCCCGCCTCGATGGCCGCCAGCACGCGCGCCTGCGCGGCAGCGATGCGCCCGCGGGCGGGTGGTGCCCGGTCGATCAGGATCCTGAGCGCAGCCTCGAGCAACAGCAGCAACGGCTCGTGCATCAGCGGCAGCACGCGATTGGCGCTCGCGGCGGCAACCGCCCGGAAAAACTCGCCGACGCCGTCGACGGCGGCCTGCGCCGCGGCGCTGCGGCCCGCAAAGTCCGCCGCCGCGCGCTGGATCCGCTCCAGCGTCTGCGGCGTGCGCTCGCGGGCCGCCGCTTCCGCGGCCGGTGGCTCGAGCACCTCGAGCATCGCCCAGACCTCCCGCACCGTCACGTCGTTGAGCGCGAGCGCATGTCGGACCCGGTCGGCAACCTGATCGGTCGCCGGCCGCGCCACCACCATGCGCTTCGTGCCGCGCCGGCGCGCGACGAGGTCGGCGCTCTCGAGCTCGCGCAGCGCCTCGCGGACGGTCGAGCGGTTGACCGCGAACTGCGCGGCGAGCTCGAGCTCCGAGGGCAACGCGTCCCCGTCCTTCAGCGTCCGGTCGAGGATGCGCGCCGCGATCGCGCTCGCGATCCGGCGGTAACCGGGCTCGAACGGCAGCGGGCCGAAGGTCGGGTTCATACCGACTCGATGAGCTCGCGGCCGATCAGCATGCGGCGGATTTCCTGGGTACCGGCGCCGATGTCATAGAGCTTCGCGTCGCGCAGCAGGCGCCCGGTCGCGTAGTCATTGGTGTAGCCGTTGCCGCCAAGCGCCTGGATTGCCTCGAGCGACACGCGCACGGCGCGGTCGGCGGCGTTCAACAGGCACGCCGCCGCCGCGCGACGGGTCTTGCGCCCGGCGTCGCAGGCGCGCGCGACCGCGTGCACATAGGCGCGGCTGGCGTTCAAGTCGGTATACATGTCGGCGACCTTGCCCTGCATCAGCTCGAAGCTGCCGATCGGCCGGCCGAACTGGCGGCGCTCGCGCACGTAGGGCAGCACGATGTCGAGCGCGGCCGCCATCAGACCGAGCGGGCCACCGGCGATCACGACGCGCTCGTAGTCAAGGCCGTTCATCAGCACCGCGACCCCGCCGTTCTCGCGCCCGAGAACGTTCTCCGCCGGGACCCGGCAGTTCTCGAAAAGGAGCTCGCCGGTCGGGGAGCCGCGCATGCCGAGCTTGTCGAGCTTCGGCGCGACGGAGTACCCGGGCGTGCCGCGTTCGACAATGAAGGTGGTGATGCCGCGCGCGCCGGCCTCCGGCGCGGTCTTCGCGTAGACGACCACGACATCGGCGTCGGGCCCGTTGGTGATCCACATCTTGCGGCCGTCGAGCACGTACTCCGAGCCCACCCGCTCGGCCCGCAGCCGCATGCCGACCGCGTCGGATCCGGCCTCGGGTTCGGAGATGGCGAGCGCGCCGACGTGCCGGCCGCTGACGAGTCCAGGCAGGTAGCGCGCAAGCTGCACCTCGCTGCCGTTGAGGCGCAGCTGGTTCAGGCACAGGTTCGAGTGGGCCGCATAGCTCAGGCCCACCGCGCCCGAGGCTCGCGAGATCTCCTCCATCGCGATCACGTGCGCGAGGTAGCCGAGTCCGGTCCCGCCGTGGCGCTCCGGGATCGTGATGCCGAGCAGTCCCTGCGCCCCCAGCTCCGGCCACAGGTCACGAGGGAAGGTATCGGAGCGGTCGATCTCGGCGGCCCGCGGCGCGATCCGCTCGGCTGCGAAACGCTGCACCGCATGGCGCAAGGCGGCGAGGTCCTCATCGAGGCCGACGTCGAGATCATCGTCGTGGCAGGCGCCCGAAAGGTTCATGTTGGCTTCCCGGTTCGAGTGGGATAGTATGATTGTCGGACAATTTTGGTGCCGAGGGCAAGATGATTCGGCTCACGAGCCAAATAGATCCGAAAAGCGCCGAATTTGCTGCCAACGCGGCGGCAATGGTGGCGATCGTCAAAGATCTCCGCAGCCAGGTAGCAGTGGCCGCAGGCGGAGGATCGGCCCGCGCGGTCGACAAGCACCGGTCTCGCGGGCGCCTGCTCGTCCGGGAGCGGGTCGATCTGCTGCTCGATGCGGGGGCACCGTTCCTCGAATTCTCGGCGCTCGCGGCCCACGGGCTGTATGGCGATGAGGTTCCCTGCGCCGGCATCGTGACCGGGGTCGGGCGGGTGTCGGGTCGCGAATGTGTGGTCGTCGCGAACGACCCCACCGTCAAGGGCGGGACCTACTACCCGCTGACCGTGAAGAAGCACCTGCGCGCGCAGGAGATCGCGCGCGAGAACCATCTGCCGTGCATCTATCTCGTCGAGAGCGGCGGGGCGTTCCTGCCGGCGCAGGACGAGGTCTTCCCGGATCGCGACCATTTCGGGCGCATCTTCTACAACCAGGCGACGCTCTCGGCCGCCGGCATCGCCCAGATCGCGGTTGTGCACGGCTCCTGCACGGCCGGCGGCGCCTACGTGCCGGCGATGGCGGACGAGAACGTCATCGTCCGCAATCAAGGTCAGGTATTCCTCGGCGGCCCGCCGCTCGTCAAGGCCGCGACCGGCGAGGAGATTGACGCCGAGAGCCTCGGCGGTGCGGACGTGCACTGCCGCGAGTCCGGTGTGTGCGATCACTACGCCGAAAGCGATGCGCACGCGCTCGCGATCGCACGGCGCATCGTCGCGCGCCTGAAGCCGGCGCCCGACCGCTCGCCGCCACAAACGCCGCGTGAGCCGCACTACGATCCCGCCGAGCTGTATGGCATCGTGCCGGCGAATCTGCGCAAGCCCTACGATGCCAGGGAGATCATCGCCCGGATCGTCGACGCCTCGGAGTTTGACGAGTTCAAGCAGCTGTATGGCAGTACGCTGGTCACCGGTTTCGCGCACCTCGGCGGCTACCCGGTCGGCATCCTCGCCAACGACGGCATCCTGTTCTCCGAGAGCGCGCTCAAGGGCACGCATTTCATCGAGCTGTGCGCGCGCGAGCACGTGCCGCTGCTGTTTTTGCAGAACATCACCGGATTCATGGTGGGCCGGCGCGCCGAGGCCGGCGGCATCGCGCGCGACGGCGCGAAGATGGTGACCGCGGTGGCCTCGGCCCAGGTGCCGAAACTGACGCTCGTCGTCGGCGGCAGCTACGGCGCCGGCAACTACGCGATGTGCGGGCGCGCCTACGGACCGCGACTGCTGCTGCAGTGGCCGAATGCACGGACATCGGTCATGGGCGGGGAGCAGGCTGCGATGGTGCTCGCGACCATCCGCCGCGATCAGCTGCATGCCGGCGGCAAGCAGTGGACCGCACAGGAGGAGGCGGCGTTCACCGATCCGATCCGTCGCCAGTACGAGTTCCAGGGCCACCCGTATTACGCGAGCGCGCGCCTGTGGGACGACGGCGTGATCGACCCGGCCGACAGCCGCCGGGTCCTCGCGCTCGCGCTCGCCATGGTCAAGAATGCCCCGACGCCGGAGACGCGGTTCGGTATTTTCCGGATGTAGCCATGGACCCACTCGTCACCGAAGCGGAAGTCGGCCCGGGCGTCGTCCGCTTGACCATGAATCGCCCGGCACAGCGCAACGCCCTGGACGCGTCGCTGACCGAGGCACTGGCGAGCGCGGTTGTGCGGCACGGCGCGCTCGAGCGCACGCGGGTGCTGCTGATCGCAGCGGCCGGCACGGCGTTCTGCGCCGGCGCCGACCTGACTGCGATGCTCGCACTGGGTCGCGCGCCGTATGCGGACAACCTCGCCGATGCCGAGCGGCTCGCCCGGCTGCTGGTCGCGCTGCGCGAGTCGCCGAAGCCGACCATCGCCTGCGTGCAGGGCCCGGCGTTCGGCGGCGGCGTCGGGCTCGTGGCCGCCTGCGACATCGCCGTTGCCTCGACCGAGGCGCGGTTCCGCGTGCCGGAAGTGCAGCTGGGGCTGATGCCCGCTGTGATCTCCCCGTACCTCGTCGAGGCGATTGGCCTCAGGAACGCCCGGCGCTACTGCCTGAGTGCCGAGACGATCGCCGCCGACCGCGCCCGCGAGCTCGGCCTCGTCCATGAGGTCGTCGCGGCCGAGGCGCTCGGCCCGACCGCGCTCGCCCTCGCCGCGGCCATTGCCGAGGGCGGACCGCGAGCCCTCGCCGCGGCCAAAGCGCTGCTGAGCGAGGTCGGCCACGCCCCGCCTGGTGAGCGGCTTGCTACGCGCACGGCCGAACTGCTCGCGACGCTCCGTGCCGGGAGTGAAGCCCAGGAGGGCATCGCAGCGGCGCTCGCGCGGCGATCCCCGGCGTGGCGACGCTGATGTTCCGACGCCTGCTGATTGCGAACCGCGGCGAAATCGCCTGCCGCATCATTCGCACCGCCCGGCGACTCGGGATCCTGAGCATCGCGGTGTACTCGGACGCCGATGCCGGGGCCCGCCACGTGCGGCTCGCCGACGAGGCGTGGCACGTGGGTCCGGCGCCCGCGCGCGACAGCTATCTGTCGATCGACCGGATCCTCGAGGTGGCGCGGATGGCGCACGCCGAGGCAATCCATCCGGGCTACGGATTCCTCTCCGAGCGGGCCGAATTTGCCGCCCGCTGCGAGCGGGCCGGAGTGCAGTTCGTCGGTCCCCCGGCCGCCGCGATGGCGGCGATGGGCTCGAAAAACGCCGCCAAGGAGGCGATGCGCCGGGCCGGTGTGCCGGTGCTGCCCGGCTATCACGGCGAGGCGCAGACGCTCGACCGGCTCGAGGCCGAGGCGCTCAAGGTCGGCTTTCCGCTGATCGTCAAGCCGAGCGGCGGCGGCGGCGGCAAGGGCATGCAGATCGTCGAGCGAGCGGCGGACCTCAAGCAGGCGCTCGCGGGCGCGCGGCGCCTCGCCGAGAGCGCGTTTGCGGACCCGACGCTGTTGATCGAGCGCTACCTGCCGGCGCCGCGGCATGTCGAGGTCCAGGTGTTGTGCGACTCCCATGGTCAGGCACTGCACCTGCATACGCGCGACTGCTCGGTGCAGCGGCGCCACCAGAAACTGATCGAGGAAGCGCCCGCGCCGGGCATCCCGGACGCGGTGCGCGCGAGGCTCCATGCGGCGGGACTCGCGGTGGCGCGCGCCGTCAGCTACGTGAACGCCGGGACGATCGAGTTCCTGTACGCGGACGGCGAGTTCTGGTTCATGGAGATGAACACGCGCCTGCAGGTCGAGCACTGCGTGACCGAGGAGATTCTGGGGCTCGACCTGGTCGAGTGGCAGCTGCGGATCGCCGCGGGCGAGGCGCTGCCGTTTTCGCAGCAGGTGCTCGTGCCGCGCGGTCACGCGATCGAAGCGCGGGTCTGCGCCGAGGATCCGGCGAACGATTTCGCGCCGAGCGCTGGCAGGCTCGTGCACGCGCGCTGGCCGGAGCACGTCGCCGGGGTGCGGGTCGATGCCGGCTTCGAGGCCGGCGACAGCGTATCGAGCCACTACGACTCGCTGCTCGGCAAGGTCATCGGCCGCGGTGCGGATCGCGGTGAGGCACTCGCCGCGTTGTCCCGCGGCCTTCAGTCACTGCGCATTGTGGGCGTCACCACCAACACCGGCTGGCTCGCGCAAGCACTCGAAGTGCCGGCATTTGAGCGCGGCGAGCTGAGCACGCGCTTCCTCGCCGAGCACGGCGAACGACTGGCGGCGCCGGTCACGCCGACCGCGCAGGAGCTCGCGCTCGGCGCTCTCGCCGTCGTCGCGATCCCGGACCCGGCTCCCCCGCTTCAGCCCTCGCCCTGGGACGCGCGCGACGCGTTTCGGCTGAACCTGCCCGCCGCGCAGTGCTGGGTGCTGCGCGCCGGCGGCGCCGACCACAGCGTCGAAATCGTGCGCCAAGCAACCGGCTGGCGGGTGCGCGCGCTCGGCAGTGAACAGCATTACGAGATTGCAACCGCCGGCGATGGACTCGATGTCGTCACGGGCGGCGTGCGGCGCCACCTCGACATCTTCCGGTCCGGCGACCGGCTGAGCCTGTGGCGCGGCGCGACGCGGCTCGATCTGGAGGTCGTGGACCCCCGCCATGTCGAGGCCCGTGCGAGCGTGCACGAGGGCGAGCTCGTCGCCCGCCTGCCCGGGACGGTCGTGGCCGTGCCGGTCACGGTCGGTGAGGCGGTCGCGGCGGGCGCGGCGCTGATGGTCCTCGAGGCCATGAAGATGGAGCACGCGGTGATCGCGCCGCGCGCCGGGATCGTCACGCGGATCCATTTCGCGCAGGGTGATCGCGTTCCGGAGGGCGCGGTGCTGGTCGAGTTGAGCGAGGCGGCCCCGGGCGGCGAGGCCGCGCTGCCGCGGGACTAGCGCCGGCCGACAGGGAATCGCCGTCTAGCGCGGCTGCATGCGGATCGCGCCGTCGAGCCGGATCGTCTCGCCGTTCAGCATGGGGTTCGCGGCGATCGCGAGCACGAGGTCGGCGTATTCGGCGGGTCTTCCGAGGCGCGGCGGGAATGGCACCTGGGCGCCCAGCGATTTCTGGAGCTCCGGGCTCATGCCGGCGACCATCGGCGTCTCGAAGATGCCCGGCGCGATTGCCATCACGCGGATGCCGAAACGGGCGAGTTCGCGGGCCATTGGCAGCACGAGGCCGATGACGCCGGCCTTGGTGGCCGAGTAGGCGATCTGACCGATCTGGCCCTCGTAGGCCGCGACCGAGGCGGTGTGGATGATCAGGCCGCGCTCGCCGTCCGCGTTCGGCGCATTGCCCTGCATCAGCGCGGCGGCCGCTTTGTCGGCATGGAAGGTGCCTATCAGGTTGATGGCGACGACCTTGGCGAAGAACGATCCCGCCATCGGTCCTTCCTTGCCGAGCAACTTTCCGGCACCCACGACGCCGGCACAGTTGACGAGGAGATTGAGGCCGCCGAGCGCGGCCTGTGCTGCGCTGACCGCAACGCTGACGCCGGCTTCGTCGGTGACGTCGCAGTGAAGGAACGTGGCCGCGGGGCCGAGCTCGCGTGCTGCGGCGGCTCCGGCCTGCGCCTGGACGTCGAGCAGCGCCGCGCGCCCGCCGTCGGCGATGACCCGGCGCGCGACCGCGAGGCCGAGGCCGGAGGCGCCGCCGGTGACGATGGCTTTCAGTTCGGTGGAACGCATGGCGGGATTGTCGCGCGGGCAGCGCGCTGCTGACTAGCCGGGCTACAGCCGCAGGCCGCCGTCGACCGCGAGAGTCCGGCCGGTGAAGAAATCGTTCTCGACGATGAATACCGCGGTCTGGGCGATCTCGGCCGGCTTGCCGAGGCGCTTGAGCGGCACCGGCGCCGTGACCCTGGCGAGCGTCTCGGGCGGCATGCCGGCCGTGATGTCGGTCGCGCAGAAGCCAGGGGCGATCGCACCAATCCGGATGCCGTAGCGGGCGAGTTCCTTGGCCCAGACGGTGGCCATCGACGCAACCCCGGCCTTGGCCGCCGAGTAGTTCGTCTGGCCGAGGTTGCCATCCTTGGAGATCGACGAGATATTGATGATCACCCCGCCACCGCCAGCCCGAATCATGCGCTCGGCGGCCTCGCGGCCACACAGGAACACACCCGTCAGGTTGACGTTGATGACGGCGTTCCACTGGTCGAGGCTCATCTTGCCGACGACCTGGCCGTCCTTGACCTTGATCAGCAGCGCGTCCTTGATGATGCCGGCGTTGTTGATCAGCACGTCGAGGCTGCCGAAGTCACTGACGATCGCGTCCATCGTCGCGGCGACCGCCGCCTCGCTGGTGACGTTGCAGCTGTAGACCCGGGCCATGGCGCCGTGCTCGGCGCACAGACGGCGCGTCTCCTCGAGGTCGGCCATGTTGAGGTCGATCAGCGCAAGGTTCCCGCCGCGGCTCGCAAACTCGAGGGCCATGGCCCGGCCGAGTCCTCGCCCGCCACCGGTGATTGCAATCGTCTTGCCTGTGATCTGCATCGGGATCTCAACTTGTCGAGGCCATGGCCGACAGGACCGGGACATCTTGCATCATCGGCTCTTTGCACTGCGAGATAATCTTGGATAATACCGTCTTGACACAGTATCTTAACGTATCTTGCAACGCAGGAAAGAGACCGCATCCGCGCTCTGTGATCGGCGCGCCGCGGGCGGGGGCTTGTGCGGTCGGGACCGTCTGATCGCTCCGCATCGCTCCGGTGGGCCCGCGCCGATGCAGGGTCCCGCCTCGCAGCGCATCAAGCTGCGTGCGCCCGCGTGAAGTCCGCGGGAGCGCGAATCGATGCGGCTCGGGTCGATCGCTCAGATGAGTTCGATCGCAATAGCCGTCGCCTCGCCACCGCCGATGCACAGCGAGGCGATGCCACGCCTGCCGCCGCGGGCCTTGAGCGCACTCAAGAGCGTCGACAGGATCCGCGCACCCGTGGCGCCGATCGGATGGCCGAGGGCGCAGGCACCGCCGTTGACGTTGACGCGGGCGGGATCGAGCTTGAGGTCGTGGATGGCTGCCATCGCAACCGCCGCAAAGGCCTCGTTGACCTCAAACAGATCGACATCGCCAACCTTCCAGCCGGCCTTCGCAAGGACCTTCTCGATGGCGCCGACCGGCGCGGTCGTGAACCATTCCGGCGCCTGCGCGTGGCTCGCGTAGGCGACGATGCGCGCGATCGGCTTCAGGCCCTTGGCAGTGGCGGCCGAGGCGCGCGCGAGCACGAGCGCGGCGGCGCCATCCGAGATCGAGGAGGAGCTCGCCGCGGTCACGGTCCCGTCCTTGCGGAACGCGGGCTTCAGTTGCGGAATCTTGGCGATGTCGCAGGAGAAGGGCGTCTCGTCCCGGTCGACAACGGTGTCTCCCTTGCGGCCCTTGACCGTCACCGGGGCGATCTCCGCGGCGAAGGCACCCGTCTCGACGGCCTTGAGGCTGCGCCGCACGGATTCGGCCGCGAACGCGTCCTGCTGCGCGCGCGTGAAGCCGTACTTCTGCGCCGTGTTCTCGGCGAAAACGCCCATCAATTGCCCGTCCCACGGGCTCTGCAGGCCATCGTAGAACATGTGATCGAGAATCTCCCCGTGTCCCATGCGGTAACCCGCGCGCGCCTTCGGCAGCAGGTACGGCGCGTTGGTCATCGACTCGAGACCACCGGCGAGCGCGATGTCGATGTCGCCGGTCCGCAGCGCGTCCGCCGCCATCATCACCGCCTTCATCGCCGAGCCGCACATCTTGTTGACCGTCGTGGCCGGAGTGCTGGCCGGCACACCCGCCGCGATCGCGGCCTGGCGGGCCGGCGCCTGGCCGATACCAGCCGGCAGCACGCAGCCCATGATCGTTTCCTGGACGGTATCGGGCGCGACGCCGGCGGCGGCGAGCGCGGCCTTGATTGCCGCGGCACCGAGCTGCGGGGCGGTCGTGCTGGCGAAGACCCCTTGGAAGGCGCCGACGGGCGTGCGCTTGGCCGAGAGAATGACGATGGATTCGGAGCTCATGTTCGGTCCTCTCATGGCAGACGCGGGAGTCTACGCCCGACTGTTGTTGCAGTGCAACGTAGGCCTCCAGTGCATCGACGATGCCGCTTATGTGAACCGTCGGCCGCTCGCGAGACGGCCGGCAGCTGCGACGATGGCATCGCCGCGATGGCATCGCAGCGCGGTGCGACGGGGTCGCTCGGCGCTGCGCACGCGCAGGCTCTAGCCTGTGACAACCGCAGCCGCCTCCGGATCGGATAGCCCGCACGGTCCGCTCGCTGCTACAGTCAATCCTTCGCCGCCGCGCCTCGCGCAAGTCCCTGATTCTCGGATGCGCCGCGGCCTCACAGCAGCAGGGGCCGCATGAACAGACCAGCCGGACGTGCCGACGTCCACTCGGCCGACAGGGGCCCGAACCTCCGGTTCGTCAGCGCCGCCTCGCTGTTCGACGGGCACGACGCCGCGATCAATATTATCCGCCGCATCCTGCAGGCGCAGGGCGCCGAGGTCGTGCACCTCGGACACAACCGCTCGGTCGCGGAGATCGTGCGCGCTGCGATCGAGGAGGACGCCGACGGCATCGCGGTCAGCTCCTACCAGGGCGGCCACAACGAGTACTTCCGGTACATGGTCGACATGCTCCGCGAGTACGGCGCCGACCACATCCGTATCGTCGTCGGCGGCGGCGGCACGATCGCACCCGACGAGATCGCGATGCTCGAGACGCACGGCGTCGAGAAGATCTATACGCCGGACGATGGCCTGAAGCTCGGCCTCGACGGCATGGTCCAGGACGTGCTGCGGCGCGTGCGCGCCCGGCCGCGGCCGCACTTCACGCCGGGGCCGATCGAGCCCGGCGACTACCAGCGGCTCGCGCAGGCGATCTCGGTGTTCGAAACGGGCGAGGCTGCGGCGGTGGACGCGCTGCGCGCCAGTGCCCACAAGACGCTCAACCGACCGCCGGTCATCGGCATCACCGGTACCGGCGGCGCCGGCAAGTCCTCGCTCACCGATGAGCTGCTGAACCGGATGCTGCGCAGCTTCCCGGACCGCCGCCTGGCGGTCGTCGCGATGGACCCGACCCGCCGCCGCAGTGGCGGCGCGCTGCTCGGTGATCGGATCCGCATGAACTCGCTCGATACGGAGCGCGTGTTCATGCGCTCACTCGCCACGCGCCGCGAGCACCTCGCGACGAGCGCGGTGCTGGCGGACACGATCCAGCTCCTCAAGTTCGCTGGCTTCGACCTCGTCATCGTCGAGACCGCGGGCATAGGCCAGAGCGACACGGAAATCGTCGACCTCGTGGACCTGTCTGTGTACGTGATGACGAGCGACTATGGCGCCGCGAGCCAGCTCGAGAAGATCGACATGCTCGACTTCGCTGACTTCGTCGTCCTCAACAAGTTCGAGAAACGTGGTGCCGAGGACGCGTTGCGCGACGTGCGCAAGCAGTGGCGGCGCAACCATCCGGACCGCATGGGCCTGGCGGACGCGCGGGTGCCGGTGTATCCGACGATCGCGAGCCAGTTCAACGACGCCGGCGTCAACACGCTGTTCAAGGCGCTGTGCGAGCGGCTCGACGAACAGTGGGGGCGCCTCAAACCGTGGACGGTGACCGAGCTCGCACCGCTCGGGGTTCCGACGCGCGCGGCCGTGATCCCCGGTGACCGGGTCCGCTACCTCGCCGAGATCGCGGGCGGCGGGCGGGCGATCCGCCGGCGCATCGCGATCGAGGCGGCGGGCGCGAGCCGGGCGCACGCATGCCGCCAGGCGCTCGAAGCGCTGGGTGATCCGGCGCTGCCGCCACCCTTCGGGCGCTACCCGGACCGCGAGCGCGCGGCCGAGGATCCCGCTCTCGCGCGGCTGCGCGCCGCCTATGGCGAGGCGCTGGACGCGGTCGGCGAGGAAGGGCTGCGGCTGCTGCGCGAATGGCCGGAGCGCGCGAAGAACGCCACCGACGAGGAGTACAGCTACCTGGTCCGTGGCCGCGAGGTCCGCGGCCCGAACTACACCGAGTCGATGTCCCACCAGAAGATTCCGAAGATCGCCGTACCCGCCTACCGGGACCCGGGCGATCTGCTCGCATGGCTGCAGCACGAGAACCTGCCGGGCGCGTATCCCTACACGGCGGGCGTCTATCCGTACCGCCGCGAGGAGGAGGACCCGATCCGGATGTTTGCCGGCGAGGGCATGCCAGAGCGCACCAACAAGCGGTTCCACTACCTGGGCGCGAACTCGGCCGCGAAGCGCCTGTCGACCGCGTTCGACTCGACGACGCTGTACGGCGAGGATCCGGACGAACGGCCGGATATCTACGGGCGCATCGGCAACTCGGGCGTCTCGATCGCGACGCTCGACGACATGAAGCGCCTGTACGCGGGCTTCGATCTGTGCGCGCCGCTGACGTCCGTATCGATGACAATCAACGGCCCGGCGCCGATGATCCTCGCGATGTTCATCAACACGGCAATCGACCAGCGCCTCGAGCAGCACCTCAGGCAGAGCGGTCGCTGGGGGCAGGCCGAACACGCGATCAAGACCCTGTGGCAGGGCGGAGCGCGCCCCGAGTACCGCGGCGAGCGGCCGGCCGGCAGCGATGGCCACGGGCTCGGGCTGCTGGGCGTCTCGGGGACCGAGCTCGTCGCTGCCGGCGGGGTCGACGCCGAGACCTACCAGCGGGTCAAGGCCGAGGCGCTGTCACAGGTGCGCGGCACTGTGCAGGCCGACATCCTCAAGGAAGACCAGGCGCAGAACACCTGCATCTTCTCGACCGAGTTCGCGCTCCGGATGATGGGCGACGTGCAGGCCTATTTCATCGAGCACGACGTCCGCAATTTCTACTCGGTGTCCATCTCCGGGTACCACATCGCCGAGGCCGGGGCGAATCCGATCAGCCAGCTGGCTTTCACGCTGGCGAACGGGTTCACGATCGTCGAGTACTACCTGGCGCGCGGCATGAAGATCGACGATTTCGCGCCGAACCTGTCGTTCTTCTTCTCCAATGGCATGGATCCCGAATACGCGGTGATCGGGCGCGTGGCGCGGCGCATCTGGGCGCGGGCGATGCGTGAGCGCTACGCCGCGGACCCGCGCAGCCAGATGCTCAAGTACCACATTCAGACCTCCGGCCGGTCGCTGCATGCCCGCGAGATCCAGTTCAACGACATTCGCACGACGCTGCAGGCCGTGTACGCGCTGTTCGACAACTGCAACAGCCTGCACACCAATGCCTACGACGAGGCGCTGACCACGCCGACCGAGGAAAGCGTGCGGCGCGCCGTTGCCATTCAGCTGATCATCAATCGCGAGCTCGGCCTCAACAAGACGCAGAATCCGTGGCAGGGCTCGTTCGCGCTCGAGCAGCTGACCGAGCTGGTCGAGGACGCTGTGTATCGCGAGTTCGATGCGATCGCCGAGCGCGGCGGAGTGCTGGGCGCGATGGAGACGATGTACCAGCGCGGCAAGATCCAGGAAGAGAGCCTCTACTACGAGCACAAGAAGCACGATGGCTCGCTGCCGATCGTCGGCGTCAATACGTTCCTGCCGGCGCACACGGCGAGCGCGGAGCCCCACGCCACGCAGCTCATTCGATCGACCACCGCGGAGAAGGACCTGCAGGTGGCGGCGGTGCGCGCTTGGCAGGCGCGGCACGCAGCGCAGACACCGGCGGCGCTGCGGCGGCTGCAACAGGTCGCCGCGGCCGGTGGCAACGTGTTCGCGGAGCTGATGGAGAGCGTCAAGGTTGCCTCGCTCGGCCAGATCTCGGGCGCGCTCTATGCGGTCGGAGGGCGCTATCGGCGGAACATGTAGGTCGGGCCCCGGCGCATGCCTCAGCCCTCGAGGTCCGGTTCGGTCATGTGCAACAGCATCGCGGCACGAGCCGCCTCCCGCAGGCGCACCGCGCCGTCGCGCTCGCCGGAACGGGCGGCCGGCACGGGTTCGAGGATCTCGACCTCGATCGCCCCGCGATGCGGCAGCGCGGACGCCGGAGGCAGCACGAGGCGCGCGCCGCGGATCACGGCGGGCACGAGCGGCAGACCGGCCCGCGAAGCGGCGACGAACGCGCCGGCATGAAAGCGGGCCAAGCCGACCTGCTCGGTGAACGTGCCTTCCGGGAAGAATGCCAGCGCCTGCCCGGCGGCCGCGACCCTGAGCACGCGGCGGGCGTCGACGCCACCCTTGTGACGGTCGAAGCGTTCGACGAACTCACAGCCGAGCCGGCGCAGCAGCAGGCTCGCAAAGGGCATCCGGACCATCTCCCGCTTGACGACGAACGCGAAACGGGGCGGCAGCGCCGCCTGCATAATCACGCCATCGAGGTAGCTCGCGTGGTTGGCGACGACCACGCAGGCGCCTTGCGGCAGGCGCTCGAGCCCGGTCACGGCGAAGCCGATGGCGGTGCAGCGGAAGAAGGCACGGGCGGCGGACCGCGCCATGCGGCGCCGCAGCGTGACGCTCGGCACCGGCAGCCCGAGCACCAGCACCGCGGCCGCGAGCGGCATGAAAATCGCCCAGCACCAGAGCCCGTAACCGGTGCGCAGGACCGCCTTCACGGCCAGGGCTCCACGGGGACCACCGGCACGCGCTTTAATGTGAACTGCTTCTCTGTTATGTCAACCAGCGTGGCTATCCGTGAGGCAGGTCACGCACTCTGGCGGGACGGCTGACGATACTGCCCCGGAACGCCCGCTCCCCGGCGCGACGCAGTGGCTGGAGACGCTCGAGGACGACCCGCGGATTGTGCCGGTCCTTACGGAAGTTGCCCAGTGCCGCGCCCCCACAGCGAGCGAAAGGTCAAGATGAACTCGGCGGTTAAGTCTGCTGCGCACGCGAATGCGGCTCGGTCCGCCAAGGACCCTGCTGGCGAGGCCGATCCTGCGATCAGCCGGTTCCTGGATGCGGTGTGGATGGAGCGGGGGCTGTCGCAGAACACGCTCGCTGCGTACCGCGCCGACCTCACGGCCCTCACCCGCTGGCTCGGCGAACGGCACCTGCTCGTGTCGCACACGACCCGCGCCGAGCTGGTCGCGTTCATCGCCTGGCGGATCGAGTCCGGCGCCCGGCCACGCTCCACGGCACGGCAGCTGTCGAGCTTCCGGCGCTTCTTCCGCTTCCTGGTCCGCGAAGGTGCGGTCACCGACGACCCGACCGCCCAGATCGCGATGCCGAAGATCGGCCGCTCGCTGCCGAAGTCTTTGACCGAGAATGAGGTCGAGGCGCTGCTGGCCGCGCCCGTCGTGTCGGAGCCGCTCGGCCACCGCGACCGGACGATGCTCGAGGTGCTGTACGCCACGGGGCTGCGGGTGTCCGAGCTCGTGAACCTGCAGCACACCCATGTCAATACCAACCAGGGCGTGATCCGCATTGTCGGCAAGGGCAACCGCGAGCGGCTGATTCCGCTCGGCGACGAGGCGGTGCGCTGGCTCGCCGAGTTCGTCCGCGGCCCGCGCGCCGAGATCCTGGTCGAACGCCAGACCGACTACCTGTTCCCGACGCGCCGCGGCGATCGCATGACGCGCCAGGCGTTCTGGCACATCATCAAGCGCTACGCACGCAAGGCCGGCGTGCAGAAGGAGCTGTCGCCGCACACGCTGCGCCATGCCTTCGCGACCCACCTGCTGAATCGCGGCGCGGATCTGCGCGTGGTGCAGATGCTGCTCGGCCACAGCGATCTGTCGACGACCCAGATCTACACGCACGTCGCCCGCGAGCGCCTCAAGGAGCTGCACGCGCAGCACCATCCGCGCGGCTGAGCCGTGCGCTCGCTCTGCTAGACTCGCGGAACTCGATCCCGGCGCCTGAGTCGAACGGGCACGTCCGTCCGGAGTCCGCCATGCCCCTGCCGAGTTCCCGCGCCCGTCCTGCCCTGCGTGTCGGGGCGCTCGCCTGCGTCGCGGCGCTGCTCGGGGCGGCGCTCGCTCATGGCCAGTCGCCGGCGAAGCCCGATCCGCGAGCCGACATCGCCACGCGCCTCGATGTGACGCTCGACGCCATCCGGCCGAGCGCGCTGCCCGGAATCTTCGAAGTCGCGCGGGGCGGCGAGGTGGTGTACGTCTCGAGCGACGGGCGTTATGCGCTGTCGGGCGACCTGTACGAAACCGGAAGCGGCAAGAATCTGACGGAGAAGCGCCGCACCGAGGCGCGGTACGCGGCTCTGAAGGCCGTGCCGGACGCCGACGCGATCATCTTCACGCCGCCGAGCCCGCGATACACCGTCACGGTGTTCACCGACGTCGATTGCGCCTTCTGCCGGCGTCTGCACAGCGACATCGCCGAATATAACCGGCTCGGTGTCAGGGTCAGGTACCTGCCGTTTCCGCGCACCGGGCCGGGCACTGACTCCTGGCGCAAGGCCGAGGCCGTCTGGTGCGCGCCGGATCGGCGTGAGGCGCTGACGCGCGCCAAGGCGGGACGGGACATTCCGGGCAAGGGTGCGTGCGCGCCAACCCCGGTGGCCCGCTACTACGAGCTCGGCGAGGAGCTCGGCATCCGCGGGACGCCGGGCATCTTCACCGAGCGCGGCGAGTACCTGCCCGGGTACTACACGCCGGCGAAGCTCATCGAGCGCCTCAAGCAGCTGGAGGCCGCTGCCGGGACCGGCTGAGCGCTAGCGCTCGAGCAACGCAAGCTTGCCGGGCGTGTCTTTCCAGGCATCGGCATCGGCCGGCGCCGGCTTCTTCTCGTTGATGACCGGCCAGTTCTTGGCGAGCTCCGCATTGAGCTTGAGGAACGCTTCCTGGCCCTTTGGGATCTCTTCTTCCGAGAAGATCGCCTCGACCGGGCACTCCGGCTCGCACAACGTGCAGTCGATGCATTCGTCCGGGTCGATCACCAGGAAGTTCGGCCCCTCGTGAAAGCAATCCACCGGGCAGACTTCCACGCAGTCCATGTACTTGCACTTGATGCAGTTCTCTGTGACGACGAACGTCATGGTCTGTCTCAGCTCTGTGGCACTGCCGGCGGCGTGCGCCGGCGGCGAGTCGCGGCGCGAGTCGCATTCTATACGAGGCGCTTCAGGCAGGTGCCCTCGACCGCAGGTTCGGACGGTCGAAGTCAGTGAAGTGCAGGCCCTCGACGCCACGGCTGCGGTCCTCGAGGTAGCGCCGCAGCGCAAATTCGACGCTCGGGAAGGCGATCTGCGGCCACGGAATGTCCTCCGGCCGGTACAGTCCCACCTCGAGGCTCTCGTGGCCGACACCGAACGTCGGCGCCAGCAGACTCGCCCGGAACATCACGTGCACCTGGCGGGCGTGCACGACGTTGACGACGGCGAGCAGGCTGCCGATCTCGACTTTGGCCAGCGCCTCCTCCCACGACTCGCGCACGGCGGCCGCCTGCAGCGTCTCGTCGTTCTCCATGAACCCGGCTGGAATCGTCCAGTAGCCCAGCCGCGGCTCGATCGCGCGCTTGCACAGCAGGATTTGGCCCTGGTGCTCCACCACGCAGCCGACGACGAGCTTTGGGTTCTGGTAGTGGATTGCATTGCAGGCGGGGCACACGTAGCGCGGCAGATGGTCGCCATCCGGGACGCGCACCTCGACCGGCTGGCCACACTCGCTGCAGTACTTCATGTCGTCACGGGCGTCGGCCGGGGGCGGTGGTGCCGGTGGAGGGACTCGAACCCACACGCCTTGCGGCGGACGATTTTGAGTCGTCTGCGTCTACCAATTCCGCCACACCGGCCGGGGGCGGAATCGTAGCACGCGGCTGCGGGGCCCCGGTCGCGCGTTCCGCTGCAGCCGATCGCACCGCCAGCGCGCCGCGCGCGGATGGCCCTGCTACCATCCGCGCGCCATGCCGACGACCCGACCCGCCACGCGCGGGCTGCTGCGCACGGACTTTGCGTACACGCTGCCCGCGGAGCTGATCGCGACCGAGCCCGCGCGCGGGCGCGGCGACAGCCGCCTGCTGGCGCTCGACGGTGCGAGCGGCGCAGTTCGCGACCTTCGCTTCGCTGATCTGCCCGGGCTGCTTAAGCCCGGCGACCTGCTGGTGCGCAACGACACCCGGGTGCTGGCGGCCCGCATCCGCGGCGTCAAGTCGACCGGCGGCGCCGTCGAGATCCTGATCGAGCGCATCCTGGGCGAGCGGCACTTCTGCGCCCAGGTCCACTCGAGCAAGGGCACCCGCGCGGGGCAGACGGTGCAGCTGCCGGGCGGCGCGGTGGCGACCGTGGTCGCAGCTGCGGGCGATCTGACGGAATTCGCGCTCGACCGGCCGGTCACCGCCTACCTCGAGACCGCGGGCGAAGTGCCGCTGCCGCCGTACCTCGGTCGCGCACCCACCGAGGCCGACAAGGAGCGCTACCAGACGGTCTATGCGCGTGTGCCGGGCGCGGTTGCCGCGCCGACGGCGGGCCTGCACTTCGAGGCTGCGATGTTCGCCGCGCTTGCCGTTCGCGGCGTCGGCGTCGCCGATCTCACGCTGCACGTCGGCGCCGGAACGTTCCAGCCGGTGCGCAGTCTCGAACTCGCCGACCACCGGATGCACGCCGAGTCGGTGGTCGTGCCGGCGGCGACGGTGGCGGCCATCGAGCGCACCCGCCGCGCCGGCGGTCGGGTGGTCGCGATCGGCACCACCGTTGCCCGCAGCCTTGAGACCGCGGCGGCCGACGGCGCGCTGCGGCCGTTCGCGGGCGAAACGCGGCTGTTCATCTATCCGGGCTACCGCTTCGGCGTGGTCGATGCGCTGCTGACCAATTTTCATCTCGCCGAGTCGACGCTGCTGATGCTCGTCTGCGCCTTCGCGGGGCGCGAGCGGGTGCTCGCCGCCTATGCCCACGCGGTGGCTGAGCGCTATCGGTTCTACAGCTACGGCGATGCAATGCTCGTCACGCCCGAGCCCGGGGCGCGGGGCGGGCCGTGAACTTCGAACTCCTCGCCACCGACGCGCACGCACGCCGCGGGCGCCTCGAGTTCCGGCGCGGTAGCGTCGAGACGCCGGCGTTCATGCCGGTCGGGACCTACGGCACCGTCAAGGCGATGACTGCCGAGGAGCTCGAAGAGCTGGGCACCGAGATCGTGCTCGCCAACACCTTCCACCTGTGGCTGCGGCCCGGGCTCGAGGTCATCGGCCGCCACCAGGGGCTGCACCGGTTCATGCACTGGGAGCGGCCGCTGCTGACCGACTCCGGGGGCTTCCAGGTGTTCAGCCTCGCAAAGCTGAGGACGTTGACCGAGGAGGGCGTCGCGTTCCGCTCGCCGGTGGACGGTGCGCAGGTGTTCCTGTCTCCCGAGGAATCGATGCGCATCCAGCGCGTGCTGGGCGCCGACATCGCGATGCAGTTTGACGAGTGCACGCCGTATCCGGCCACCGAGGCCGCCGCGCGCGCCTCGATGGAGCTGAGCCTGCGGTGGGCGCGGCGCAGCCGCGAAGCCTACGTCGGTGCCGACGACGGGGCGCCGGGCGTGCTGTTCGGGATCGTCCAGGGCGGGATGTATCGGGCGCTGCGCGAGGCGTCGTGCGCTGGCCTCGAGGCCCTCGGCTTCGCGGGCTACGCGGTCGGCGGGCTCGCGGTCGGCGAGCCGGAAGAGGAGCGGCTGCGGGTGCTCGAGCAGACCGTGCCGCTCCTGAGTCCCCGCCGTCCGCGGTACCTGATGGGTGTCGGCCGGCCCGAGGACATCGTCGAGGCCGTGACGCGGGGCGTTGACCTATTCGACTGTGTGATGCCGACCCGCCATGCGCGAAACGGGCACCTGTTCACCGCGACTGGTGTGCTCAACATCCGCAACGCACACCACGCGAGCGAGATCGAGCCGGTCGATCCGGCCTGCGGCTGCTATACGTGCCGGCACTACTCGCGGGCCTATCTGCGCCACCTCGACCGCGCGGGCGAGATCCTCGGCAGCCGCCTGAACACGATTCATAATCTGCATTTCTATCAGGCGCTTATGCGTTCGATCCGCGACGCGATCACCGCCGGACGTTTTGCGGCGTGGCGCGGGGCCTTCCTCGCGACCCGGCGCGAGGACGCGGAAAGCCCTGTGGCATAATGCGCGGCTTCGCCAATCAAGCCTAGATGTCCGGGGGAGTCATGGACGCTTTTATTTCCGCCGCCCAGGCCCAGACAGCCGGTCCTGCCGGCCAGTCGAACATGATCCAGATCGCGATGATGGTCGGACTTTTCGGCCTGATGTACCTGCTGCTGATCCGGCCGCAGACGAAGAAGGCGAAAGAGCACCGCGACATGGTCGCCAAGCTCGCCGTCGGCGACGAAGTCGTCACCAGCGGCGGCATCCTCGGCCGCATCACGGAGGCGGGCGAGACGTTCGTGACCGTCGAGATCGCCACCGGCGTCGCCGTCAAGGTGCAGCGCTTCCAGGTCTCGCAGCTGATGCCGAAGGGCACGTTCAAGAGCGCCTGAACCGGAGCCGCGCGCCCGCATGAACCGTTACCCGCTGTGGAAGAGCCTGCTGTTCGCGGGTGTGATGCTGCTGGCGCTTATCCTCGCGCTGCCGAACGTGTTCGGTGAGGCGCCCGCGCTGCAGCTGTCGCGCAAGGACGGCGAGCTGTTCGCGGGCCCGGCGGCGGTGCAGCAGTTTCGCGATCTGCTCGAGCGCGAGAAGGTATCGCCCGACACCGCGTTCCTGCAGCAGGGGCGCGTGGTGCTCAGATTCGCGGACGTGCCGAGCCAGCTGAAGGCGCGCGACGTCATCGAGACGTCCTCGCCCGGTGCCTACGCGATCGCGACAACCTTCGCCTCGCGCGCGCCGTCCTGGGTCCGCACGATGGGGCTGAAGCCGATGAGCCTCGGCCTCGACCTGCGCGGGGGCATCTACCTCGTCTACGAGGTGGACGTCGAGGGCGCCATCAAGCAGACGCTGCAGCGCCTGGAGCGCGACTACCGCATGGCGCTGCGCGAGAAGCGCATCCAGTACGAGTCTGTCGAAGGCACGGCGGGCGGCGTGTTCGTCGTGCTGCGCGATGCGGCGCGTCGCGACGATGCGCGCACGGCGCTGCAGGCGGTCGATCCGAACGTCACGCTGACGGCCGCGACCGACGCCAACGGTCTCGCGACCCTGCGCACGACGCTGAGCGAGGTGCAGATCCGCCAGCGGCAGGACTTCGCGATCCAGCAGAACATCACCGCGCTCGGCAATCGCGTGAATGCGCTCGGCGTGTCCGAAGCGAGCGTGCAGCGTCAGGGCGCCAACCGGATCGCTGTGCAGCTGCCCGGCGTGCAGGATGCGAGCGAGGTGATCCGGCTGCTCGGCAAGACCGCGACGCTCGAGTTCCGGCTGGTCGACCAGACGGCAAACCCGATCGAGGCCCAGCAGACCGGCCGCGTGCCGCTGGGCACCAAGCTCTACAAGGAGCGCAACGGCCGTCCGGTGTTGCTGAAGCGCGAGGTGATCGTCACCGGCGAGCAGCTCACCGATGCGACCTCGACGCTGCAGCAGGGTGAGCCCGCGGTCAGCGTGCGTCTCGACGGGCGCGGTGGTGAGGAGATGCTGCGCACGACCCGCGAGAACCTCGGCAAGCCGATGGCGGTCGTTTTCATCGAGCGCGAGCGGCAGCTGCGCGACCAGGGTGGCCAGAAGGTGGCGGTCGACGTCACGCGCGAGGACGTGATCTCGGTCGCGACGATCCGCGGCGTGTTCTCGAATCAGTTCCAGATCACCGGGCTCACGGTGCGCGAAGGCCAGGAACTCGCGAAACTGCTGCGTGCCGGTGCGCTGGCAGCACCGGTGATCATCGTCGAGCAGCGCCTGATCGGACCCAGCCTCGGGCAGGACAACATCGACAAGGGCGTGCGCGCGCTGGTGATCGGCTCGGTGGCGCTGTTCGCGTTCATGGCGATCTACTACAGCGGCTTCGGCCTCGTTGCGAACCTCGTGCTGATCTGCAACGTCGTGTTGCTGACGGCGTGCCTGTCGCTGTTCGGTGCGGCGCTCACGCTGCCCGGCATCGCCGGCATCGTGCTGACGGTCGGCATGGCGGTCGACGCGAACATCCTGATTTACGAGCGCATCCGCGAGGAGCTGCGCCACGGCAACTCCCCGCACGCCGCGATCAAGGCCGGCTTCGAGAAGGCACTCTCGGCGATCGCCGACGCCAACGTGACGACGCTGATCGCTGGCGTCGTGCTGTTCCTGTTCGGCACCGGCCCGATCAAAGGCTTCGCGGTAGTGTTGTCGGTGGGCATTCTGACCACTCTGTTCACTGCGCTGATGGGTACGCGCACGGTCATCGCGCTGATCTGGGGCCGGCGCGCCTCGATCGCGCACCTGCCGGTATAGCGGGCGAGGAGTCCACGGTCCATGGAATTCTTCCACTCAGTCCCCCGCTTCCGTTTCATGGCGCAGCGCCGCGTGTGCTACGTGATCTCCGCCGTGATCGTGCTCGGTTCGCTGGTGGCCGAAGGCGTCCACGGCCTCAATCTTGCAGTCGACTTCACCGGCGGCGTGGTCATCGAGGCCGGCTACAGTGGTGTCGCGGACCTCGAGAAGACCCACGCCGCACTGCGCACGGCCGGTTACCCGGAGGTCGCGGTCCAGAACTTCGGCTCGTCGAAGGACGTGCTGGTGCGCCTGCCGCCGCTCGTTGGCTCAACCTCGACCACCGAGGTCACCAAGAAAATTGAGACAGCCCTGAAGACGGTCGACCCGCTGGTGCAGATCCGCCGCACAGAGAGCGTCGGTCCGCAGGTCGGCAAGGAACTGTTCGTCAAGGGCGTGACGGCGATGTGTATCACGGTGCTGCTGATCCTCGTGTACATCGCGTTCCGCTTCCGCTGGAAATTCGGCGTCGGTGCGGTGCTGGCGACGCTGCACGATCCGTTCGTCGTCATCGGCGTGTTCGCGATCAGCGGCATGACCTTCGACCTGTCGGTACTCGCCGCGGTGCTGGCGGTCATCGGCTACTCCATCAACGAGACGGTCGTGGTCTTCGACCGCGTGCGCGAGCTGTTCCCTGTGATGCGCAAAGCGCAGCCAATCGAGGTCTTCGACCGTGCCATCAACGAGACGCTGTCGCGTACCGTGATCACCAAGTTCGCGACGCTGATCGTGGTGGTCGCGCTCTACCTGTTCGGCGGCGAGGCGCTCCGGGGCTTCGGGCTCGCGCTGATCGTCGGCATCCTGGCCGTGACGTACTCCTCGATGTACGTGGCGAGCGGCGTGGCCCTCGACCTCGGCTCGTCGCATCGCGACCTGATGCCGGCGGAGCGGCGCGCGCCGGTCGACAACCTGCCCTGAGCAGGCCCCGCGCCGAAGGGCCGGTGACGCGACATATTTCCTTGGCCGCGCTCGCAGCGACAGCGCCCGCTCGCACGACGGCCGTCGCGGGCGCGAGCACCCGCGTCTGCAATCGAGGCCTGCCGCCGACTGCGCCGGTGCGTGCCCGGGCCTTGCGCCCGACCGTCGCGTCGATCTCGGCCGGCCGGTCCTGATCCGCACCGCAGCTGTTTTCCTTGCCGGCGGCCGCCCGGCCGTGCCTACAATCCACGCAACGGCCGGGGGGGCTCATGAACCTGCGCATTAAGTCGCTCGATGACATCCTTGCGACGGCGGAGAAGAAGTCGCTGCACCGCTCGCTCGGCGCCTTCCAGCTGACGATGCTCGGCGTCGGCGCGATCATCGGTACCGGTATCTTCGTGCTGACCGCCGAGGCGGCGCAGAAGGCGGGGCCGGCCATGATGGTGTCGTTCGTGATCGCCGGCTTTGTCTGCGCGGTGACGGCATTGTGCTACGCCGAGATGGCGTCGATGATTCCGGTGTCGGGTTCGGCCTACACCTACTCCTACGCGGTGCTCGGGGAGGTGACCGCCTGGATCGTCGGCTGGGCGCTGATCCTTGAGTACGCGATCGCCGGCAGCACGGTCGCCGTCGGCTGGTCCGGCTACATCGTCGGACTGCTGCGCCACCTGCACGAGCTGCTACCGTTCATGCCCAACGTCAACGTGCCGGACGCATGGGCCCTCGGGCCGTTCGACGGCGGCGTCATCAACGTTCCGGCGCTGGTGATCTCGGGGCTGGTGACCTGGCTGCTGGTGCTCGGCACCAAGGAGAGCGCCTACGTCAACGCGATCCTGGTGTCGATCAAGGTGATCGCGCTGACGGTGTTCATTATCCTGGCGCTGCCGGTCATGCACGCCGAGCACTTCACGCCGTTTGCGCCGAATGGCTACATTGGCAAGGAGTTCGGGGTCAGCGCCGCGGCCGCGTCGATCTTTTTCGCGTACGTCGGCTTCGACGCTGTGTCGACCGCGGCCGAGGAGACCAAGAACCCGAACCGGAACATCCCGATCGGGCTGATCGGGTCGCTGGCGATCTGCACCGTGTTCTACCTGCTGGTTGCCGCCGCCGCCATCGGCTCGGTCGGCGCGCAGCCGGTGTTCGGCGCCGGCGGCGCGGTGCTCGAGCCCGGCAGCCCGGCGCTGGCCGCGGCCTGCAAGGGCCTGCACCAGCTGGTGTGCAGCAAGGAGCCGCTGGCGTACGTGCTGCGCGAATTGCATTTCGGCGGCGTCGGCAACTTGCTCGGGCTCGCAGCGGGCATCGCGCTGCCGTCCGTGATCCTGATGATGATCTACGGCCAGACACGCATCTTCTTCGTGATGGCCCGCGACGGACTGCTGCCGGAGGTGCTGTCGACAATCCACCCGCGCTACCGCACGCCGCACGTGGTGACCATCATTACCGGGCTGTTCGTATCGTTCTTCGCGGCGCTGTTCCCGGTCGGCAAGCTCGCCGACATCTCGAATTCCGGGACGCTGTTCGCGTTCCTGGTGGTTGCGGCCGGCGTCATGATCCTGCGTGTGCGTGATCCCGGGCGGGCGCGTACTTTCCGGACACCGGCCGTGTGGATCATCGGCCCGTTAGCGATCGCGGGCTGCGTGGATCTGTTCTTCTCGCTGTCGAACTACACCGAGCTGCTGTTCATCAGCTGGACCGCGTTCGGGCTGCTGCTGTACTTCAGCTACGGGCGCCACCACAGTCACCACGCGCGCGCCGGCGGCTGACGCCGCGCTGGACGGCAGCCGCTCAGCCACGCGCGGGCTTGAGGTCCGCGGGCACGTGCGGGGCGAGCAGGGCGAGCAGCGCCTCGTAGGTCTTCGGGCTGCCGGCGAGGATGTCGCCGCCGAGCGTGTAGTCGGCGCCGGTCAGTGTGCCGACGAGGCCGCCCGCCTCGCTGATCAGCAGCGAGCCTGCCGCCGTGTCCCACGGGCTGAGGCCCAGCTCCCAGAACGCATCCATCCGGCCGGCCGCGACCCAGGCGAGGTCGAGCGCCGCCGAGCCCGGGCGACGCACGCCGGCGGCCTCGAGCGCCACCGCTTTGAGCATCGCGAGATAGCAGTCCAGCCAGCGCAGGTTCGCGCGGTAGGGAAAGCCGGTGCCGATCAGCGCCCCATCGAGGCCGCGGCTCTTCGACACCCGGATGCGCTTGTCGTCGAGTTGCGCCCCGCCACCGCGGCTTGCCATGAACAGCTCCTGACGCATTGGATCGTAGATGACGGCGTGGTCGATGCGGCCGCGCTGCTGGACGGCGATCGACACGCAGAATTGCGGGAATCCATGCAGGAAGTTGGTCGTACCGTCGAGCGGATCGATGATCCAGACGACTGCGTCGTTGCCGGCCGGACCGCTCCGGCCGCTCTCCTCGGCGAGTATCCCGTGGTCCGGGTAGAAGTGGCGGATCGTCGCGATGATCTCCTGCTCGGCCTGGCGGTCGACGTCGGTGACGAAGTCGTTGCGGCTCTTGCTGGTCACGTCGAGCGTGTCGAGCCGGTTCAGGCCGCGCGTAATGACCGTGCCGGCGCGCCGCGCGGCGCGAATGGCGATATTGACGAGGGGATGCATTGCCACGGGGATCAACCAGGCGCCGCGCGCAGATGCGCGGCCTTGTGCGGCGCGTAGAATATCAGACGGCCTTCCAAAGTCCGCCCGCGTGCCGATTCGCTTCATTCTCGTCGCCCCCCGTCACCCCGGAAACATCGGTGCGGCCGCTCGCGCCATGAAGACCATGGGGCTCGAGGAGCTGTGGCTGGTGGCGCCTGCGGCGTTCCCGCATGCGGAGGCGACCGCGCTCGCCGCCGGCGCGGACGACCTGCTCGCGCGGGCCCGCGTGGCCGGCACGCTCGCCGAGGCGGTCGCCGACTGCGGCCTCGTGCTGGCGACCAGCGCGCGCAGCCGGACCGCGTACTACTGGCCCGCGCTGACGCCGCGCGAGGCAGCGCCCCGGCTGCTCGCCGCGGGCGCGAGCGGCAGCGCCGCGGTCGTCTTTGGCACCGAACGCACCGGGCTCACGAATGGCGACCTCGAGTACTGCAACGGCGTTGTCCACATCCCCGCGAATCCCGCGTTCGACTCGCTGAACCTCGCGCAGGCCGTGCAGCTCCTTGCTTATGAGCTCAAGTGCGCCACGGGCGGGCCGGTCATCGGGCCGCAGCGCAGCGTGCCGCTCGCGCCGTCATCGGAGCTCGAGCGGCTGAAGGCGCACCTCGACGCCGTGCTCCGCGAGGTCGATTTCACCGATCGCCACGGCGGGCCGCACCTCGCGAGGCGCGTCGCGCGGATCTTCGGCCGGGCCGAACTCGACCAGCACGAGGTCAATATCCTGCGCGGCATCCTCACCGCCGTGCAGGCGCGCCGCCGCCGCGCCGGGTCCGAACCATGAGCACCACCGCGCCGATCTACCTCGATCACGCGGCCACGAGCCCGCTCGATGGCCGGGTCCGCGCGGTGATGCTGGCGTGCCTCGAGTCGCCGCCCGGCAATCCCGCCTCCACCCACGCCGCCGGACGCGCCGCCCGCGCGCGCGTCGAGGCGGCGCGAGCGGAGGTCGCGGCGCTGATCGCCGCGCCGCCGGCGGCGATCGTGTTCACCTCCGGCGCGACCGAGGCCGACAACCTCGCGATCCTCGGCAGCGCGCGCGGCAACGCGGTCCGCGGGCGGCACATCGTCAGCGTCAGGACCGAGCACCGGGCGGTGCTCGACGCCTGCGGCAGGCTCGAGCGCGAGGGTTTCGCGGTCACGCTGCTGACTCCAGACCGGCAGGGTCTCGTTGAGCCAGGCGCGCTGCGCGCCGCGCTCACACCCACGACGACACTCGTGTCGGTCATGCTCGTCAACAACGAGACCGGGGTCGTGCAGGACATCGCCGCCCTCGCGGCCGAGTGCCGCGAGCACGGAACGCTGTTGCACGTCGACGCGGCCCAGGCCGCCGGCCGCATTCCGATCGACGTGGCGGCGCTCGACGTCGACCTGCTGAGCCTGTCGGCGCACAAGATCCACGGGCCGGTTGGCGTCGGGGCGCTGTACGTGCGCCGCGAGCCGCGCCCGACGCTCGTGCCGCTGCAGTTCGGCGGCGGCCAGGAAGGCGGGCTGCGGTCGGGGACGCTCGCCGTGCACCAGATCGCGGGCATGGGGGAGGCGTTCCGCCTGGCTGCGATCGAGGGGCCGTCCGAGTCGGCGCGTCTCGCCGGGCTCCGCGATCGCCTCTGGCGGGCGCTGCAGACGCTCCCGGGCAGCCACCTCAACGGGCACCCGGAGCGACGCGCGCCGCACATCCTCAACGTCTCGTTTGAGGGCGTGGACGGCGAGGCGTTGCTGTTCGCGCTCGGTGATCTTGCGGTCGCGAGCGGTGCCGCCTGCGGTGCCGAGAGCGGCGAGCCCTCGTACGTGCTGCGCGCGCTCGGCCGGGACGACGCGCTCGCCCGGGCGTCGCTGCGCGTCAGCTTCGGGCGGCCGACGACGGTGGAGGAGGTGGACGTCGCCGCGACGCGGGTTCGGGATGCGGTCGGACGGCTGCGCTCGCTCGCGCCGGCATGAGCGAACCGGGCCCTTACTCGGATGCGGTGGGGAGGCTGTTCCGGGAGGCGCCCGGTGCCGGGCGTCCGGACGGACCCGGCTGGGTGAGCGGCGAGGCGCGCGAGCCGCTGTCGGCCACCCACGTGCGCTGGCATCTGCAGGCCACCGCGGGGCGGGTCGCGGCCTCGCGCTACGAGGTGCGCGGCTGCCCGCACACGATCGCCGCGGCTGCGCTGATCGCCGCGCAGCTCGACGGTCGCCCGGTCGCCGACCTCGGCCTCGATCTGCCGCGGGTCGCGGCGCTGCTCGGCTGCCCCACGACGAAACTTGGGCGACTTTTCGTGATCCAAGACGCGATTGAGCGCGCCGCGCATGTACTCGGGGCGGAACAAGCCTAGAATCGGCTGACCCTGCCGTCCCACCTGTTCGGGAGATTTGCGACCAACCATGCCCGTCACACTGTCGCCTACCGCCGCGGAGCGTGTCCGCAGCTTCCTCGCCTCCCGCGGCCATGGCCTCGGGCTGCGACTTGCCATCAAGCGCACCGGCTGCTCCGGCTACGCCTACGTTGTGAACTACGCTGAAGAACTGGGGCCGGATGACACGGTGTTCGAGGACCGGGGGGTCAAGGTCGTGGTCGACGCCGCGAGCCTGCCGCTCGTCGACGGCACCGAGGTCGATTTCGTCAAACAGGGCCTCAACGAGGCCTTCAGGTTCCGCAATCCCAAGGCCCGGTCGGAATGCGGCTGCGGCGAGAGCTTCTCGCTCTGATCTCTGTCCGGATCGGGAAAATTCCTTAATTCCCGGCAACTTCCGTGCGCTGTCGCGTTGCGGGGGATGCCTCGCGACCTATAGAATGAGCGGTCCGGGTGAGGCCGGGCGGAATGCTGCGATGCTCGCCTGCGGCGTTTCGTTCCATAGCCATCCAAGAGGTTGATCCATGGCGCTCGAGCGCACCTTGTCGATCGTCAAGCCAGACGGCGTTCAGAAGAACCTGATCGGCGAGGTGTACCGCCGCTTCGAGCAGGCCGGTCTGCGAATCGTCGCCGCGCGGATGCGGCGGCTGACGCTCGGCGAGGCCGAGGGCTTTTACGCTGTGCATCGCGGGCGCCCGTTCTTCAATGATCTGTGCCGCTACATGACCTCGGGCCCGGTGATGGTGCAGGTCCTCGAGGGTGAGGGCGCGGTCGCCAAGAACCGCGACGTCATGGGCGCCACCGATCCGCGGCAGGCCGCCAGCGGCACGATCCGGGCCGACCTCGCCACCAGCATCGAGGAGAACATCGTGCACGGGTCGGACTCGGTGGCGAACGCCGCGCACGAGATCGCCTACTTCTTCAGCGCGACGGAGATCTGTCCGCGGACGCGCTGAGCGCGCCGAGGCCATCGTCATGGGCGAGACCGCGACGCGCACGAACCTGCTGGGGCTGGCTCCGCCGGAGCTCGAGGCATTTGTCGTCGCGCTGGGCGAGAAGCCGTTCCGCGCCCGCCAGCTGCTGGCCTGGATCTACAAGCGCCGCGAAGGCGATTTCGCCGCGATGACCGACCTCGGCAAGGAGTTCCGGGCGCGCCTCGCGGCCGTTGCCGAGGTGCGAGCCCCTGAAATCGCGAGCGAGCACGCCTCGAGCGATGGCACCCGCAAATGGATGCTCCAGGCGGGCGAGTCCGCCGGGCGGACCCAGGCGATCGAGACCGTGTTCATCCCGGAGCCGGGCCGCGGCACGCTGTGCATCTCCACCCAGGTCGGCTGCGCGCTCGACTGCTCGTTCTGCTCGACCGGCGCCCAGGGCTTCAATCGCAACCTCGAAACCGCCGAGATCGTGGGCCAGGTGTGGCTCGCGAGCCGGCTGCTCGGCGTCGGTCCCGGCGGCGAGCGCGCGATCACCAATGTCGTGCTGATGGGGATGGGCGAGCCGCTCGCCAACTATCGCGCCGTGCTGCCGGCCCTGCGGTTGTTCATGGACGACCGGGGCTTCGACCTGTCGCGGCGCCGCGTGACGTTGTCGACCTCCGGGCTCGTGCCGCAGATCTACCGGCTCGCGGAGGATACGAACGTGGCGCTGGCAGTGTCGCTGCACGCACCCAATGACCGGCTCCGCGATCAGCTGGTGCCGATCAACCGTCGGCACCCGATCCAGGAACTGCTCGAGGCCTGCTGGCACTACCTCGGCGCGCAGAATGGCCGCAGCATCACCTTCGAGTACGTGCTGCTCGACGGTGTCAACGACCAGCCCGAGCACGCGCGCGAGCTCGTCGGACTGCTGGCTGGCCATGACGCGAAGGTCAACCTGATCCCGTTCAACCCGTTCCCCGGTACCGCCTACCGCCGCTCCCCGCTGCCGGTCATCACGCGCTTCCGCGACTACCTCAACGCCCACGGCGTCACCGCGACGGTGCGGCGTACCCGCGGCGAGGATATCGATGCCGCCTGCGGACAGCTCGCCGGGCGCGTCCATGACCGCACGACGGTCCGCCTCGGTTCCAAGGTGATCTCCGTGACGGTGGACGCATGAAACGCCTGATTGTTCTCGTCGCACTGGTGCTCGCGGCAGCGTCCGGACTGGCCGCCGAAAAGCGCGCACCCGACCCGGACCCGAAGCAGACGGCGGCGCGCTTGAACGCGCAGCTGGCGATCGCCTATCTGAAGCAGAACGACGTCGCCGAGGCGCGCAAGAAGATCGAGAAGGCGCTGCAGGAGAACGACAAGGACCCGGCGGTGCAAAGTTCCGCCGGGCTCGTCTACGAGCGGCTCCTCGAGCCCGACCAGGCGGACCGGCACTACTCCGCCGCCCTGCGCCTCGCGCCCAAGGACGCCGACATGGTGAACAACTACGCGGTGTTCCAGTGCCGCCGCGGCAACTGGGCGAAGGGCCAGAAGCTGTTTGAGCAGGCGGCCAATAGCCCGTCCTACGCGACGCCCGAGGTCGCGTACGCCAATGCCGGCGTCTGCGCCCGCAGCGCCGGCAACCTGACGCGTGCCGAGGAGCTGTTCGCCAAGGCGCTCAGCATCCGCGCCGACTACCCCGACGCACTGCTGCAGATGGCGGACCTGACACTGGCGCGCGGTGCAGGTCCCCTTGCCCACGTGTACCTGCAGCGCTATCTGGTGAACGGCCCGGCGGCGCCGGATGCGCTGCTGCTCGCGGTGCGCGTCGGGCGCGCGATCGGCGATCACGCCGAGGAGAGCCGCTACGCCGCCCAGCTGCAGCACGATTTCCCGGACTCCGCCCAGGCGCGGGAGCTGCGCGTCGCCGCGGGTCGCGAATGACCGGGCAGGCAGCAAAGGCCAGGCCCGGCGCTCCCCGTCGGGGAGATGCTGGCCGGCTGCGTGGTCGGGTCGTGGTGGCCCGGGACGGCGGTGATCCCGCTCCGGCACGCGCGCTCGCCGGCGATGGCGCCGTGAGCTGACCCGGTCAGGAAGCCTCTGCACAGTGACCGACATAATCGAGCCGCTGCGCGGCATGAACGACGTGCTGCCCGAGGAGGCGCGCTGGTGGCAGCGCCTCGAGGCAGCGGCGCGCAGCGTATTCGCGCGCTACGGCTACCGCGAGATCCGTGTGCCGCTGCTGGAGCGCACCTCGTTGTTCAAGCGCGCGATCGGCGAGGACACCGACATCGTCGAGAAGGAGATGTTCACCTTCGACGACCGTGACGGCGACAGCCTGACGCTGCGGCCCGAGGCGACCGCCGGCATCGTGCGCGCGGCGATCTCCAACGGCATGGTTCACAACCAGCGCCACCGGCTGTTCACGCTCGGGCCGATGTTCCGCGGCGAACGGCCGCAGAAGGGGCGCTACCGGCAGTTCCACCAGATCGATGCCGAGGCCTTCGGCTACGAAGGCCCGGACGTCGATGCGGAGCTGATCCTGCTGTCGGCGCGGCTGTGGCGTGAGCTCGGCATCAGCCGCGTGCGCCTCGAGCTCAATTCGCTCGGTACCGACGCGTCGCGCAGCGCCTATCGCGACGCGCTGCGGACGTACTTCACGGCCCACGCCGCCGCGCTCGACGCCGACAGTCGCCGGCGGCTCGGTGGCAATCCGCTGCGGATCCTCGACAGCAAGAACCCGGCGCTCGAGCCGCTGATAGCAGCCGCGCCGCAGCTCGGCGATTACCTCGACGCGGCCTCGCGCGAGCACTTCGCGGGGCTCAAGGCGCGGCTCGAGGCGGCCGGGGTGGCGTACGTCGTCAACCCGCGCCTGGTGCGCGGCCTCGACTACTACAGCCGCACGGTGTTCGAGTGGACCACCGACGCGCTCGGGTCACAGAACGCAATCTGCTCCGGCGGGCGCTACGACGGGCTGGTCGGCCAGCTCGGCGGGACGCCGACGCCGGCGATCGGCTGGGCGCTCGGCATCGAGCGAATCGTGCTGCTGATGCAGGAACTCGGGCTCACCGCCGCTGCCGAATTCCCGCACGCCTACTGCGTGCTCGCGGGAGCGACGGCTGCCGAGCAGGGGCTCGCGCTCGCCGAACGGCTGCGGGACGAGCTGCCGTGGTTGCGGCTCGAGACGGACCTCGGCGGTGGCAGCTTCAAGGCCCAGTTCAAGCGTGCCGACAAGAGCGGTGCGCAGGTCGCGATCGTGATCGGCGAGGACGAGCTCGCCAGGGGCGTCGCGGCGGTGAAAACCCTGCGTGGCGACGGCGGCCAGCAGCAGTGGCCGCTCGGCGAGCTGGCCGGGCGCCTCGCGCAGCTGCTCGGCCACGCGCGGCCAGTGGACGATGCCGGCAGCGGTGGGCAAGATCGCGGCCGCTGACAGGCGCAACTCATCAGGCGGGAGAGCTTAGTGGAAGACTATCTGACGGAGCGCGAGCAGATCGAGCAGGTCCGCGGCTGGTTCAAGGAGAACGCACCGTGGGCCATCGCCGGCCTCGTGATCGGCGTCGGGATGATCGTCGGCTACCAGCAGTACCAGGCCTGGCGCGAGCGGCAGGCGCAGACGGCGAACCAGAAATACGCGGAGCTCCTGGATATGCTGGGGCGTGCGGACCAGGCCGGTGCGACACGGCTCGTCGCGGAATTGCGGGCGGACTACGCGCGCACGCCGTACGCCGACCTCGGCGAGCTCGGACTGGCGCGGTTCGAGGTCGAGTCCAACCAGCTCGTCGATGCCGAGAAGCATCTCGACAGCGTCATGCAGACCTCGCGCGACCCGGAACTCCGGGTCATCGCGCGCCTGCGACTCGCGCGCGTGCAGCGCGCCGACGGCAAGCCGGACGTGGCGCTTGCGACGCTGACGGCGGCGCCGACCGGAGCCGACAGCCCGGCCTATGCCGAGGCGCGCGGCGATGCCCTCGCCGACAAAGGTGACCGCAACGGTGCGCTGGCCGCATGGGGCGCGGCGCTGGCCGGGAGTACCGAGGGGACCGGTGACCGCGATCTGCTCGAGCTCAAGATCGCATCGCTCGGCGGTGCGCCGCCGGCCGCGAAGCCGGCTGCGGCGCCGGCGGCCGCGGGCGCCAAGCCATGAGGCACCTGCCGCGCCTGACACTCGCGACCACCTGGCTGGTGCTCGCCTGCGCGCTGGTTGCCTGCTCGAAGGACAAGGACGTCGAGCCGCCGGCCGCGCTGGTCGCTATCGATGCACGACTGTCCGTGCAGCGCCTGTGGGAGGTGAGCCTCGGCGGCAAGGATCGTGCGCTACGGCTCGCGCTCGCGCCTGCAGTCGACGGCGGGCGGCTGTATGCGGCCGGTGCCGATGGCTATGTGCACGCGCTCGATGCGGCCTCGGGTCGCAGCCTGTGGCGCACCAAGACCAAACTCGCCCTGTCGGCGGGCCCGGCGGTCGGTCAGGGAATCGTGGTCGCCGGCGCGAGCGACGGACAGGTCGTCGCGCTCGATGCGGCGACCGGGGCGAAGCGCTGGCAGGTGCGAGTCACCGGCGAGGTGCTCGCGACGCCGGTCATCACGGCGCAGGCCGTCGTGATCAGGACCGTCGACGGCCGGATCCGGGCGCTCGCGCCCGACACGGGCCGCGAGCGATGGAGCAACGAGCAGACGGTGCCCAGGCTGTCGCTGCGGGGGACCTCGAGCCCGGTGCTCGCCGGCGATACCGTCATCTGCGGCTTCGACAACGGCAAGGTGGCGGCCTACGCGATCGCGACCGGCGATACTCTGTGGGAGACGGCCGTCAGTCCGCCGCGCGGCAAGACCGAGCTTGAGCGGCTGGTCGACATCGATGGTCGCATCGAGGTCTCGGGGCACGACGTGTTCGTCGCCGGCTTCCAGGGGCGGATCGCGATGCTGGCGCTCGACTCCGGCCAGATATGGTGGTCGCGCGACCTGTCGAGCGACCGGGGTGTGGTGCTCGACGGCGAAACGCTGTACGTCACGACGGCCGACAGCAGCGTACAGGCGCTCAGGCGGCGCGACGGCACGCCACTGTGGCAGCAGGACCGGCTGGTGCGCCGCGGGCTCACCGCTCCGACGGTCGACGGTGATGCGATCGTCGTCGCCGACTTCCAGGGATTCGTCCACTGGCTCGACCGGGCGAGCGGCGCACTCGTCGGGCGCATCGGGACCCACAAGGGGCGCGTGACCAACGCGCCGGTGGTCGCGAACGGAATCGTCTACCTGCAGACCGACGCGGGGCGCGTGTACGCGCTGCGCGCGCGCGCGCGCTGATGGGACTCGGCAGGAGCTCCCGATGCTGCCGGTCATCGCGCTCGTGGGGCGGCCCAACGTCGGCAAGTCGACGCTGTTTAACGTGCTCACCGGTACCCGCGATGCCCTCGTCGCCGACCTGCCGGGACTGACGCGCGACCGGCAATACGGCTTCGGCCGCCGCGGCGGCCACTACATCGTCATCGACACCGGCGGACTCGTCGAGTCGCCCGGCGGGCTCGAGGCGCTGATGGCGGCGCAGACCGAGCGTGCCGTCGCCGAAGCTGACCGGGTCGTGCTGCTCGTCGATGCGCGGGCGGGACCCACGCCCGCCGATCGCTACGTGGCCGAACGGCTGCGCCGCCTTGGCAAGACGGTGCTCGTCGCGGCCAACAAATGCGAGGGGCTGGATCCCGAACTCGCCGCGCTCGAATTCCATGCGCTCGGGCTCGGTGCGCCGCTGCCGGTCGCCGCGGCGCACGGCGAGGGGATCGACGCGCTGACCGCCGCCATGCTGGCCGGCCTCGCGTCCGTGGAACCCGCCGCGGCCGAGGGACCGGTCGAGGCGATCCGGATCGCCGTCGTCGGCCGCCCGAACGTCGGCAAGTCGACGCTGATCAACCGGCTGATCGGCGAGGAGCGCCTGGTCGCGTTCGACGAGCCGGGCACGACGCGTGACAGCGTGCACGTGCCCTTCGAGCGCGATGGGAGGGGCTACGTGCTGATCGACACTGCCGGAATCAGGCGTCGCGCGCGCGTCGAGGGGGCGGTCGAGAAGTTCAGCGTCGTCAAGGCGCTGCAGGCGATTGACGAGGCCCACGTGGTGATCGGCGTCCTCGACGCCCACGAGACCATCGCCGAGCAGGACGCGACGCTGCTCGGTCACGTCGCCGAGCGCGGCCGCGCGCTGATCCTCGTGGTGAATAAGTGGGACCACATCCCGCCGGAGCAGCGCGACCACATCCGCAACCAGCTGAACCTGAAGCTGCCATTCCTCGACTTTGCGCCGCGGCATTTCATTTCGGCGCTACACGGCAGCGGGGTCGGTGACCTGCTGGGCGCCGCGCGCCACGCGGCCGAGGCGGCATTGCGGGACCTGCCGACGCCGGAACTGACGCGCGTGCTCGAGAGAGCACTCGAAGCGCACCAGCCACCGCTGGTGCGCGGCCGGCGCATCAAGCTGCGTTACGCCCACCAGGGTGGCCGCAATCCGCCGCTGATCGTCGTGCACGGCAACCAGGTGCAGCACGTGCCGGAGGCGTTCCGGCGCTATCTCGTCAACACGTTCCGCGAGGCGTTCCGGCTGCACGGCACCCCGGTGCGCGTCGAGTTCCGCTCCGACACCAACCCGTTCGCCGGGCGCCGCAATGAGCTCACCGAGCGCCAGCGAAAGAAGCGCCAGCGGCTGGTGCGGCACGTCCGCCAGCGCTGACGGGCGGTGCGCGGACTCCGGCGCGGCACCCGGGCCCGGCGGTGCTGCTCAGTCCTCGATCCGCGTGACGGTGGCGTGCACCGTGCCCTCCCCGGTCCGGGCGGCAACGGCCTCGCCCGGCGCCACCTCGCGGGCCGCGCGCACCAGGCGGCCGTCGGCGGTGAGCAGGATCGCGTAGCCGCGCCCCAGGGTCGCGAGCGGGCTCACCGCATTGAGCGTCCGCCCCGCCGCGAGCAGGCGGGCGCGAGCGGCAGCCAGCGCTGCGCCGAGCGCGCGGCCGAGTCGCGCCTCGAGTTCGTCGAGGCGCTGCGCACGCAGCGTGAGGCGCTCGCGCGGATGAACGCGCGCGAGGCGCATCGTGAGCCAATTGAGCCGCTCGCGGCAGTGGGCGGCGCGGCGCCGCCACGCGCCCGCGAGCCGTGCGGCGCTCGCCGCGAGCGCCCGCAGCCACTCGGCGTGGTCCGGTACCGCGAGCTCGGCGGCCCCGGACGGCGTCGGCGCGCGCACGTCCGCCGCGAAGTCGGCAATCGTGACATCGACCTCGTGGCCGATGCCGGCGACCACCGGAATCCGGCAGTCACGGATCGCCCGCGCGACGAGCTCCTCATTGAATGCCCACAGGTCTTCGAGCGAACCGCCGCCGCGGGCGAGTATCAGCACGTCGACCTCGGCGCGGGCGCTCGCGCGGCGGATGGCGCCGGCGATCTCGATGGCGGCGCCCGCGCCCTGGACCGGCACCGGGTAGATGAGCACCGGCACCGCCGCGAAGCGGCGCTGCAGGACGTGCAGGATGTCGCGGATCGCGGCCCCGCTCGGCGAGGTGATGACGCCGATGCGGCGCGGCAGGCGTGGGAGCGCCCGCTTGACGGCCGCATCGAACAGCCCCTCCGCCGCCAGCCGTGTCTTCAATTCCTCGAAGCGGCGCCGCAGGGCGCCTTCGCCGGCCTCCTCGAGGTGCTCGACGATCAGCTGGTAGTCGCCACGCGGCTCGTAGAGGCTGACGCGCGCCCGGACGAGGACCTGCAGACCGTCGCGCGGGGCGACCCGCACCCGCAGGTTCGCGCTGCGAAACATCGCGCAGCGCACCTGTGCCCCGGAATCCTTCAGGCTGAAGTACCAGTGACCCGACGACGGACGGGCGAGGTTCGACACCTCGCCCTCGACCCACAGCGCCGGCAGGCCCGCATCCAGCAGCGCCCGCACCTCGCGGTTCAAACGCGTCACGCTGTAGATATCGCGTCCGGCGGCGGCGTCGGAGGAGCGGTCCATGGCCCATCTTAACGCGTTGCGCGCGCAGGTTTACCGGCGCCACGCCGATGGGTACAATGCCCGGCTTTACTCAAGGCTCCCCGGCGGAGCACGCAGGCGACGCACCGGCCCCGCCGCAGGATCCAGCGGCAGAGGGCTGTCCATGCGAATCGACCACGAAGCACTCACTTTTGACGACGTGCTGCTGGTGCCGGCGTACTCCGAGGTGCTGCCGGGCGAGGTCGATCTGTCGACGCGCCTGACGCGCAACATCCGCCTCAACCTGCCGATCCTGTCCGCGGCGATGGATACCGTGACCGAGGGCCGCCTCGCGATCACCATCGCCCAGGAAGGCGGCATCGGCATCGTCCACAAGAACATGACCGCCGGCGCGCAGGCTCGCGAGGTGCTGCGGGTCAAGAAGTACGAGAGCGGCGTGATCTCCGATCCCATCACCGTCACGCCGGACAAGACCATCCGCGAGGTCATCGAGCTGACTCGCGCCAAGGGAATATCCGGCGTCCCGGTCGTGACCACCGACAGCGAGGTGGTCGGCATCGTCACCCACCGCGATCTTAGGTTCGAGCAGCGCTACGACGCACCGGTGGCGACCGTCATGACGCCGAAGGACCGGCTGATCACCGTGCGCGAGAACGCGCCCAAGGATGAGGTGCTGCTGCTGCTGCACCGGCACCGCATCGAGAAGGTGCTGGTGGTCGATGCGGCCGGCCGGCTCAAGGGCATGATCACGGTCAAGGACTTCCAGAAGGCAACGGAATTCCCGCGCGCGTGCAAGGACGGCAGCGGCCGGCTCCGGGTCGGCGCCGCGATCGGCACCAGCCCCGACACGCTCGACCGCGTGGCCCAGCTGCGGGAGGCCGGCGTCGACGTCGTGGTCGTCGACACCTCCCACGGACACTCGCGCGGCGTGCTCGCGATGGTGACCCGGGTCAAGAAGGCGTATCCGGCCCTCGAGGTGATCGGCGGCAACATCGTCACGCCCGAGGGGGCGCACGCGCTCGTCGATGCCGGCGCGGACGGCGTCAAGGTCGGCATCGGCCCCGGCTCGATCTGCACGACGCGGGTCGTGGCCGGCGTCGGGGTACCGCAGATCAGCGCGGTCGCGAACGTGGCCGCGGCGCTCGCCAAGAACGGCGTGCCGCTGATCGCCGACGGCGGCATCCGCTTCTCGGGTGATCTCGCCAAGGCGCTCGCCGCCGGCGCGCATTCGGTGATGATCGGCGGGCTGTTCGCCGGCACCGAGGAGTCGCCGGGCGAGGTCGAGCTCTATCAGGGGGCCTCCTACAAGTCCTACCGCGGCATGGGATCGCTCGGTGCAATGGCGCAGCGCCACGGCTCGTCGGACCGTTACTTCCAGGACACGACCACCGAGCTCGAAAAGCTCGTGCCCGAGGGCATCGAGGGCCGCGTGCCCTACAAGGGCAGTATCGTCGCCATCCTGCATCAGCTTGCGGGAGGGCTGCGGGCCGCGATGGGCTACACCGGCAGCGCCAGCATCGAGGACCTGCGGTCGCGGCCGCGGTTCGTGCGCATCACCAACGCCGGCGTGCGCGAGAGCCACGTGCACGACGTGACGATCACCAAGGAAGCGCCCAACTACCGGATCAGCTGACCTGTGAGCCACCTGCCCGCCGGACCGTCCGACAGCCCGCGCGACATCCACGCGCACCGCATCCTGATCCTCGACTTTGGTGCGCAGTACACGCAGCTGATCGCACGGCGGGTCCGTGAGCTCGGCGTCTACTGTGAGATCCATCCCTGGGATGTCGAGGAGGCGACGGTGCGGGCGTTCGGCGCCCGCGGCATCATCCTGTCGGGCGGGCCCGAGTCGGTCGCCTCCGAGGCATCGCCGCGCGCGCCGGCCGCGGTATTCGCGCTCGGCGTGCCGGTGCTCGGCATCTGCTACGGGATGCAGACGATGGCGGCCCAGCTCGGCGGGCGCGTCGCGCCCTCGACCCACCGGGAATTCGGCTACGCGGAAGTCGAGGCGGCCGCCGACGCCGTACTGCTGGGCGGTATCGCCGACCGACCCGCCGCAGGGGGCGGCGGCCTGCTCGATGTATGGATGAGCCACGGCGACCGCGTCGAGCAACTGCCGCCGGGGTTTCGCGCGACGGCGCGATCGGCGAACGCGCCGCTCGCGGCGATGGAAGACCCGGCACGACGATTTTTCGGCGTGCAGTTCCACCCGGAAGTGACGCATACGCGCCAGGGCGCGCGGCTGCTCGAGCGCTTCGTGCGCGAGATCGCCGCCTGCGATGCCCTGTGGGATGCCGGTCACATCGCCGCCGATGCCATCGCGCGAGTCCGCGCTCAGGTCGGTTCCGGCCAGGTGCTGCTCGGGCTCTCCGGCGGCGTCGACTCGGCGGTCGTCGCGGCGCTGCTGCACCGCGCGATCGGAGCGCAGCTCACGTGCGTGTTCGTCGATCACGGCCTGCTGCGGCTCAACGAGGGCGACGAGGTCATGGCGACCTTCGCCGAGCACATGGGCGTCAAGGTCATCCGGGTCGACGCGGGCGAGCGCTTCCTCGCGGCGCTCGCCGGCGTCGAGGACCCGGAGCACAAGCGCCGGATCATCGGCGGGCTGTTCGTCGAGGTGTTCGACGAGGAGGCCCGCAAGCTCGCGGGCATCCGTTTTCTCGCGCAGGGCACGATCTACCCGGACGTGATCGAGTCGGCGGGCGCCAAGACGGGCAAGGCGCACGTGATCAAGTCGCACCACAACGTCGGCGGCCTGCCCGCCAAGATGCACCTCACGCTGATCGAGCCGCTCCGCGAGCTGTTCAAGGACGAAGTGCGGCGCCTCGGGCTCGAGCTCGGCCTGCCGCGCTCGATGGTGTTCCGCCACCCGTTTCCGGGCCCCGGGCTCGGGGTGCGGATCCTGGGTGCGGTCACGCGCGCAGCTGCCGATCTGCTGCGCCACGCCGACTCGATCTACATCGACGAGCTGCGTCGCCACAATCTGTACGACCAGGTGAGCCAGGCCTTCGCGGTGTTCCTGCCGGTGCGTTCGGTCGCCGTGATGGGCGACGGCCGAAAATACGACTGGGTCATCGCGCTCAGGGCGGTCGAGACGGTCGACTTCATGACGGCGCACTGGGCACGCCTGCCGTACGATTTCCTCGACCATGTCTCGCGCCGGATCGTCAACGAGGTGGCGGGCGTCTCGCGGGTCGTCTACGACGTTTCGGGCAAGCCGCCGGCAACGATCGAGTGGGAGTGACCGGAAGCGCCTATTCCCAGGCGCCAGATAATCACGTGCCTCGTTAATCACGGAGATCGTTAATAACGTTTATCGTTAATAACTAATACCGTTAATAACGAAATACGATACCATCTAATATAATTAGTGACGGACCTCGTTAATAACGGGATACGTTAAGCACACTTGATGTTAATCACGTAATGCGTTACCATTGGTGTGTGCCGAACAGGACGCTCAAGCGCACGCAAAGTGTGACCGGGGCCGGGGCCGGGGCCGGGGCCGGGGCCGGGGCCGGGGCCGGGGCCGGGGCCGGGCTGCGGCGCGTCATGCGACTGGCGGCGATCGACCGCTCCGCCATGCGCAGGCTCAAGCAGCTCGATGTAGCCCGGTGCCTGGCCGATCTGCGGGCGCCGCCCGCCAGCGGCCTCGAACGCCGCAGGTCCGGTGGCACCAGCCGGTGGTGCGTGATGGTGAATGACCGGTTCCGCATCTGCTTTCGCTGGACGGGCGCCGGCGCGCAGGACTTCGAGGTCGTGGAGCGGCACTAACGGAGATCGGCATGGGCAGGAGACTGAAAGCGGTGTCGCCCGGCGAGATGCTGGCGGAGGAGTTCTTAAAGCCGCTGGCAATGAGCAACTACCGGCTTGCTAAGGAAATCCGCGTGCCGGCGCAGCGCATCGGGGAAATCCTGGCGGGTAAGCGCGGTATCACGGCCGACACCGATCTGCGGCTGTGCCGCTTCTTCGGATTGTCGGACGGCTGGTGGCTCAGGCTGCAGGCGGACTACGAGAGCGCCGTCGCCAAGGCGGCCCTCGCGCGCGTGCTGGGGAGAATCAAGCCCTGGCCTGCGATCGGCGGCCGATCGGCCCGTGCGCAAACGCGCCGCGCCTGAGCGATGAACGCGGGTAGCGGCGGAGGCGTGCCGGTGCTGCGGTCCGACGAGGACTTCATGCGCCGAGCGCTCGAGCTTGCACGACGCGCGGAAGCCGAGGATGAGGTGCCGGTGGGCGCGGTGGTGGTTGCCGACGGGTGCATCCTCGGCGAGGGCTGGAACCGGCCCGTCGGCAGTTCCGATCCCACCGCGCACGCCGAGATGCTGGCGTTGCGGGCGGCCGGCGCGGCGCGCGACTCGTACCGGCTCGGCGGGGCGACGCTGTACGTGACGCTCGAACCGTGCCCGATGTGCACCGCCGCGATGGTCCACGCGCGCATCGCGCGGCTCGTGTTCGGCGCTTGGGATCCGCGCCAGGGCGCTGCCGGTAGCGTCTTCGACCTCGCGCACTCCGGCGCACTCAACCACTCGCTCGACAGCTTCGGCGGCGTACTCGCCGCGGAGTGCGGCGCGCTGCTCAAGGAGTTCTTCCGCCGCCGCCGCTGAGTTGCCTCAGAGTGCGGCGTCCGTGTTCGCCGTCCGCGCCGCCGCGTCTGGCCCAGGCGGCGGGGTTGCGGGATCCGGCGACATCCACTCGATCACGTCGAGGTAACCGCGCACGTGGTCGACGAAGCGCGCCGCCTCCCAGCCGCGCGCATAGCCGCGCTTGAGCTGCGTGTACCAGCGTTCCTGCCCGAGCAGCGGCAGGAACTCGCGAACGTCCTGCCAGGAGTCCGGGTCCCTGCCGAAGGTCTGCGTCAGGATCCGCGCGTCCTCCAGATGGCCGTAGCCGATGTTGTAGGCCGCGAGTGCGAGCCAGGTGCGATCCGGCTCCGACACGCGCTCCGGAATGGTGTCGCGCATCCGGCGCAGGTACCGGGCGCCGCCGCGGATGCTCTGCGCGGCGTCGGAACGGTCGGCAACGCCGAGGGCCGCGGCCGTCTCGGCGGTTAGCATCATGATGCCGCGAACGCCCGTCGGCGACACGGCGGCCGCGTCCCACTTCGACTCCTGGTAGCCGATCGCGGCGAGCACCCGCCAGTCCTCGCCAAACTCGCGGGCCGTGGTCTCGAAGAACTCGCGCAGCGCCGGCATCCGGTCCTGGAAGTGCCGCACGAGGCTTGGCGCGGTGTCGTAGTCGGAGCGATCGGACGGTGCGTAGTAGCGCGTGATCAGCCCGGGCATGTCGGGGCGCACGGCGAGCAGGAACGCATCGGCGCGCGCCTTGAGCTCGCGGTCGCCGCGCGGCAACGCCCAGGCGAGCTGCTCCACCCCCGGCAGATTGAAAGCGATCCTGAGCTCACGGTGGAAGTTCCGGGTCAGCGAGAACTCGTCGGTATCGGCGACCGTCGTGTCGACATCCCCGCTCCACACGCGATCGAGCAGGTCCAGCGTGTCGACGCCGGGAACGGCGCGGAACCTGAGCGCCGGCGCCAGCAGCGCGACGGCAGCAGCGTGCGCGCTGCCGGCGACGAGTTCGAGACTGCGCCCGCCGAGCCGGTCGGGGCCGGGCGGGCGCGGCTTGTCGCGGCGATGAATGAGGTGCAGCCGCTGTTGCTGGTACGGGATCGAGAAGGCGACGAGGCGCTGCCAGGCCGGGGTGATCGCGAGGCCGGCGGCGCCGATGTGCGCGCGACCGCTCGCGACCTCGGCAAGCACCGCCGCCGGCGTATCGAGCGTGATGAAACGCGCCGGCACGCCGAGCACGGCCGCGAACCGCGAGGCGAGCTCGTACTCCGGTCCGTCAGGTCCGTTCGCGCCGAGGTAATACGCCGTCGGGCTGTTGCGGGTCGCGACCCTGAGTTCCCCGGCGATGCGCACCTGGTCGAGCACGCCGGGCCGGGCGGCGCAGGTCCCCAGCAGGCCGAGCGCGACGATGACGAGCGCGAAGCGCCAGGGTCTCGCCCGCGCCGCTGCCTGCAGTGCACGGCGACTGCCGGCCGGACCAGCCATATGTGTAGAATACGCGGCCCCGGCGTCCCGGTCGGGCCCCGGCCGGAGAGGTACCGAAGCGGTCACAACGGCACCGACTCGAAATCGGTTGGGGGCATTACGCCCCACGTGGGTTCGAATCCCACCCTCTCCGCCACCTTGATGCCGGCGATCCGCATGCGGGCCGGTGCCTGCGCCGCGCGGCGCGGGACTAGGGGGCGCGCCGCCCGCTCAAAGGCTCGACCGCCGGCCGCTTGGCCTTCTCGCGCAGCTCTTGCGTGGCCGTCTGATAGGCCTTCGAGAACTCTTCGGCGAAGGCGCGCGGCAGGCCCTCCGGCGCCATCTGCGCGAGCACGCGGTAGAGCTCGGCATACATGTCCCAGTACTTCTGGCGCGGATTCGGCGGCAACGGTCCGCTGCGATTGAGCACTTCGCCGAACTGCTGCTCCAGCTGATCCGGTGCCAGCCGCTTCAGGTACTCGGCGAGCGCATCCTGCATCGCGATCACCATCGCCTGGTCGTGCCGGCGCAGGTCCGCGAAGCTCGTGCGGACGGCCTCGAGCGGGGTCAGGAAGCGCGTCGAATGGGGGGCGAACAGCCGCCCGAGCGCCTCATCGACGCTGCCCGACATCCGGAACGTGTTGTTGACCGCCGGGGAGGTCGAGGTGTCCTCGATCTGGTAGCGACCGGTTTGCTCGGTGCGGTACTGCAGGCCGGTGATCAGCCCGAGCGTCAGCTCGCGGATCAGCTGACCGGCGAGGGTCAGGATGGCCTTGGAGTGCTCGGGCGCGAGCGTCGCCGCGTCGATGCCGGCGCCGCGGCAAAACGCCTGCAGCGAGCCGCCCTGCCGCTGCGGTGCACCTCCGGGCGAGGTCGTGGGTACGGATTGCATCGTCGGGCGCGGCGCCGACCTGGCCGGCATCGCGACCGTGACCATCTGGCCGTAGGCATCGGACACGTGCACGCCGGGGGGCTGGCCTGAAGAGTGGTCGGGCGGCGGCGTCGGGTCGCTCAGCAGACCCTTCATATCGAGCTCGGCCCCGAGATCACCGTGGGTGGCGAGCGCGAAGTCGGCCTCGGACGCTGGATCGTACGCGGCGGCCGCCTCGACATCCGGCGGGAAATCGTTGTCCGGGCTGACGCTGACGACGAACTGATACTCGCCCATGCGCAGCCGGTCGCCGGTGGTGACCGCCTGGGCATGGTCGCGTCCGAGCGGTTCGGGCCGGTCGTTGACGTAGGTGCCGTTCGAGCTCGTGTCGAGGACGAACCAGGTTCCGCCGCGGTACTCGATGGCGGCATGGTGGCCGGACAGGTACCGCTCGGGGTCGGGGAGCGACCAGTCATTGTCTGTGGCACGGCCTATCCGGCCGCCCTGCACGCCGAACACGCGTGACACGCGTTCGCCGAGCCTGGCCGCCTGCGGACCCGTGACACGGAGTCTCAGCGCCATACTCTCTCCCCCAAGGGTAATATGGCAAAAGGCTAGCGCGCTGGCGAGTCCCACAGATGGCAGCGAGTCACATTTTCAAGGTCCAGTTCGTCCGCGAGGGTAAGGTGTGGGAGGTTTACGCCAGGAAAGTGACCCATGGCGGCCTGTTCGGGTTCATCGAGCTCGAGGACTTCGTGTTCGGCGAGCGCTCGTCGGTCGTCGTCGATCCGGCCGAGGAGCGGATTAAGGGTGAATTCGAGGGGGTCAAGCGGACCTGGCTGCCGATGCACTCGGTGCTAAGGATCGACGAGGTCAAGAAGAGCGGTGTCGGCAAGATTACCGCTTATGAGGGCGGCAACATCACCCAGTTCCCGGTGCCCGTTCCGGCCCCGGGTCCCGATCCCGGCCGCCGCAAGTAGTCGACCCCCGGCGGCCCCGGCTGCCGATGCGGTAGAATACGTCCCCGGCGCTGGCGCCGGCCCCACCTGAGTCCGTGATGCTGCTGCTGCCCGGGGCCTTGGCCCTATCCCGGTTCCGCCTCGACAAGCTCTTAGCTTCCCTCCGGTTGGTCGATTCGCGCGTCGAATCGCTGACGGCCCATTTCCATCACTTCGTCGACCTCGGTCGCCCGTTGAGTGCCGCCGAGTCCCGGCTGCTCGCGCGGCTGCTCGAGTCGGACGTCGCACCCGAACCCCCGGCGACCGGCGAGCGACTCGTCGTGATGCCGCGGGCCGGCACGATCTCGCCCTGGTCCAGCAAGGCGACCGACATCGCCCACGTCTGCGGCCTTGATGCAATCAGGCGGATCGAGCGCGGCACGCTGTTCACGCTCGGCGCACCCGCCGCGCTCAGCCGCGGACTGCTGACGCGCCTCGCTGCGGTGCTGCACGACAGGATGACCGAATCGGTCGGCTTCGAGCTTGGCGATGCAGCGCGGCTGTTCGCCGGCGAGCCACCGCGGCCCTTGACAACCATCCCGCTCGCGGGCGACGGCCAGGCCGTACTGCGCGCAGCCGATGCGCGCCTTGGACTCGCGCTGTCAGCCGATGAGATCGACTACCTGCTCGCTGCGTACCGGCGGCTCGGCCGCGATCCGACCGACGTCGAGCTGATGATGTTCGCGCAGGCGAACTCAGAGCACTGCCGCCACAAGATCTTCAATGCCGACTGGGTCGTCGACGGCGAGCCGCAGCCGAAATCGCTGTTCGCGATGATCCGCAACACAACCGCACGCAGCCCCGACGGCGTGCTGTCCGCCTACCGCGACAACGCCGCCGTGGTGGCAGGCAGCTTGGCCGAGCGGCTGATCGCCGATCCCGCGACCGGCGCGTATCGCTACTCGCACGAAGCAGTCGACATCCTGATGAAGGTCGAGACCCACAACCATCCGACCGCGATCGCGCCATTCCCCGGAGCCGCGACCGGCTCGGGCGGCGAGATCCGCGACGAGGGGGCGACCGGCCGCGGCGCGAAACCGAAGGCCGGGCTGACGGGCTTCACGGTCTCGAACCTGCGCATCCCGGGCTTGCCCCAGCCGTGGGAGGGACCGGAGGCGCGGAGTACGCGAATTGCGACGCCGCTGCAGATCATGCTCGATGGGCCCGTCGGCGCCGCGGCCTTCAATAATGAGTTCGGGCGGCCCGCCATCCTCGGCTACTTCCGGACCTTCGAGCAGCGGGTCGCCGGCGATCCACCGGGCGTCACCCGCGGCTACCACAAACCGATCATGATCGCCGGAGGCCTCGGCAATGTGCGGCGCGAGCACGTCGAGAAGGCCAACGTTCCGCCGGGCGCGAAGCTGGTCGTGCTCGGCGGCCCGGCCATGCTGATCGGCCTCGGCGGTGGCGCGGCGTCTTCGCTCGGCAGCGGCGCGAGTGCCGACGACCTTGATTTTGCATCGGTGCAGCGCGGCAACCCGGAGATGCAGCGCCGGGCGCAGGAGGTCATCGACCGGTGCTGGGCGCTCGGCGACGGCAATCCGATCCTGCTGATCCACGACGTCGGCGCCGGCGGGCTGGCGAACGCGGTGCCCGAGGCGGTGGCGCACAGCGGCCGGGGAGGGCGCATTGAGCTGCGGGACATTCCGAGCGCGGAGTCAGGGCTCTCGCCGCTCGAGCTGTGGTGCAACGAGGCGCAGGAGCGGTACGTGGTGTGCATCGATCCGCCACAGCTCGCGACCTTCGCGGCGCTGTGCGCGCGCGAGCGCTGCCCGGCGGCGGTGATCGGCGAGATCACCGACGACGGCGAGCTCCTCGTCAGTGATCGGTTGACCGCTACCCGCCCGGTCGCGATGCCGGTCGAGGTGCTGCTCGGCAAGCCGCCGCGGATGACGCGCCGCGCCGCCCGACGGCAGCGGCCCCGCGAGCCGCTCGCGACTGGCGCGATCGCGGTGCGCGAGGCCGCCTACCGGCTGCTGCACCTGCCGGCCGTCGCCGACAAGACATTCCTGATCACGATTGGCGATCGCACGGTCGGCGGGCTCATCAGTCGCGACTCGATGGTCGGTCCTTGGCAGGTCCCGGTCAGCGACTGCGCCGTGACGCTCGCCGGCTACCGTACGCACGCCGGCGAGGCGATGGCGATGGGGGAGCGCACGCCGGTCGCGCTGCTCGACGGGCCGGCTTCGGGCCGGCTCGCGGTCGGTGAGGCGATCACCAACATCGCGGCGGCGGACATCGGCGCGCTGGGCGAGGTCAAGCTGTCGGCCAACTGGATGGCGGCCGCGGGCGATGCGGCCGAGGACGCGACGCTGTTCGACACGGTCAAGGCCGTGGGCGAGCAGCTGTGCCCGGCGCTCGGCATTGCCATTCCGGTCGGCAAGGACTCGCTGTCGATGCGCTCCGGCTGGTCCGAGCCCGGCGCGGAGCGCTCGGTCTGGGCGCCGGTGTCGCTGATCGTCTCGGCATTCGCTCCGGTGCGGGACGTGCGCCGGACGCTGACCCCGCAGCTGCGGCGCGATGAGGGTCCGACGACGCTGCTGCTCGTGGACCTCGGCCGCGGCCAGAACCGCGTCGGCGGCTCGTGCCTCGCGCAGGTGTACGGCGCGCTTGGCGGCCAGCCGGCCGACCTCGACGATCCGCTGCTGCTCAGCGGATTCTTCGCCGCGGTGCGCGAGGCGGCGAGCCTCGGGCAATTGCTCGCCTATCATGACCGCTCGGACGGCGGGCTGTTCGTCACGCTCGCCGAGATCGCCTTCGCGAGCGCCGTCGGCCTCGAGGTCGACCTCGGCCCCGGCGCGGATCCGGTCACGGCCTTGTATGCCGAGGAACTCGGCGCCGTCCTGCAGGTGCGCGACCGGGACCTCGCGGCGCTGCACGCGGTGTTCGCCCGTCACGGGCTCGCCTCGGCGATCCGCGTGCTCGGCCGGCCGGCCGGGCACCGGCGGCTGATCGTCAGCGCCGACGGCCGCACGGTCCTCGATGAGTCCTGCGTGGACCTGAGGTGCGCCTGGTCCGAAACCAGCTTCCGGCTCCGCGAGCTGCGCGACGAGCCGCAGTGCGCGCGCGAGGAGTACGCCGCGCTCACCGATGCCGGCGACCCGGGACTCACGGCCGCGCTCAGCTTCGACCCCGCAGCCGACGTCGCGGCGCCCTTCATTGCAGGCGGCGCGCGGCCAAGGGTCGCGATCCTGCGCGAGCAGGGAGTCAACAGCCAGGTCGAAATGGCGGCCGCGTTCGACCGGGCGGGCTTCACGCCCGTCGACGTGCACATGACCGACGTGCTCTCGGGGCGCGTGGCGCTCGCGGACTACCAGGTGCTCGTGGCCTGCGGCGGCTTCTCCTACGGCGACGTGCTCGGGGCCGGCGAAGGGTGGGCGAAGTCCGTGCTGTTCAACCCCCGCGCTCGCGACCAGTTCGCCGCGTTCTTCGCCCGGCGCGGGACGCTGACGCTCGGGGTCTGCAACGGCTGCCAGATGCTCACCTCGCTCGCCGAGCTGATTCCCGGGAGCAGCCACTGGCCGCGCTTCCGGCGCAACCGCTCGGAGCAGTTCGAGGGGCGCCTGTCACTGGTCGAGGTGCTGCCGTCGGCGTCGCCGTTCTTTGCCGGCATGGCTGGGTCGCGCCTGCCGATCGCGGTCGCGCACGGCGAGGGACGGGCCGAGTTCGCAGCGCCGGCCGACCTCGGCGCGCTCGAGGCCGCCGGCGGCATCGCGCTGCGCTTCGTCGACTCCCGCGGTCGACCCGCGTCGAGCTATCCGGCCAACCCGAACGGATCGACGGCCGGCATCGCCGGCATCAGCAGCAGCGATGGCCGCGTGACCTTGACGATGCCGCATCCCGAGCGCGTATTCCGCGCCGCGCAGAACTCGTGGCGGCCGCGCGACTGGCGCGAGGATGGCGGCTGGATGCGGATGTTCCGCAATGCCCGGGTCGCGCTCGGCTGAGCGCGCAGCGGACGGCCCGCGCCCGACCGCGCCTCAGCTGTTCGCCTTGGTCAGCGGCGTGACCTTGGCGTCGGCCTCACCGGCGAAATAGCGCCGCACCATCATTGCCTGCTGCAGCCGGCCCTTGCGCACGTAGCTCTGGTAGAGCAGATCCTTGATGACCTCGACCAGCACGCCCGCGCTGGTCGCATCCAGCACCGGCATTCCCGACTGCGGCTCCGCGTCGGTGCCGAACAGGACCTTGCGGACGATGTTAAACGTATCCTGGTCGAGCTCGGCCATCTCGCGCACTTCGTTCAGCTGGTCGAACATCCGCAGCTTGCCATTGTCGCCGAGGTCGGCGAACACCGCCTGCGCGGTGCGGCGGCACATCGAGGCGAAAGCGTTGAAACAGCCCGCAGAGAACGATCCGAGCGCCTCCTTGAACAGCGCCTCGGCGTCCTTGGGCAGGTAGGTCAGGCTGAATTTCTCCTTCGCCCGCTCAAGTTCCTGGAAGTTCGTGCCGAGCTCGACGCGGCTGCCGGTGTACGCCTTGACCGGGTACTTGAGGAACACCGGTGCGTTGCACGAGTCGCAGCGATAGACGATGCCGATGTGGCTCGGCTTGAAGGCCATCAGCTGGGAGTACTGCGGCAGCGACACTGCTGTCAGGTGTGACAGGACCTGGCAGTGCGGGCAGGTCAGCGCGAAGCTCTGCACGTGATCGTGGTGCAGGGTGCCGGCCGAATCGAGATGGATCGACATGCGGGCTCCGTCGGAGCCCGTCCGGTCATGCCGCATCGGCCGCCGCAACGGCGGGCCTCCCCGTGAGATGCGCGGGCTCGGTCAAAGCTAGTGTAGCGCAGTCGCGCCGGCCGGTCGGCACCTCTAGGCTGGCGCCGGCCGGAGCGGACATAATGCACTGGCGTCAGGCGCGTGCGCCAGTCGGCAGCATCGCTGCGACCGCGCCCGAGTCGATCAGCGCCGCCACCGCCCGGATGTCCCGGTCCAGCCGATGGTCGCGCGCCTGATACGGCACGGCGTCCCGCACGAGCGCGTGCAGCGACTCGAGCGCCGCGGTCGTCGTCAACGGCCGCTGGTAGTCGAGGGCGTGCGCGGCCACCAGCAGCTCGATCGCGAGGATCGAGGTCAGGTTGTCACAGATCGCGAGCAGCTTGTGGCCGGCCCACGGCGCCATGCTGACGTGGTCTTCCTGGCCGGCCGAGGTCGGGATGCTGTCGACCGAGGCCGGATGCGCGAGCGTCTTCATCTCCGAGGCGAGCGCCGCGGCGGTCACGTGCGCGAGCATGAACCCGGATTCGACACCGGGCTCGCTGGTCAGGAACATGTTGAGGTTCGGGTTGATGCGCCGATCGAGCAGATCGACGCGCCGCTCGCTCATCGAGGCGACGTCGGCGAGCGCGATCGCGAGGAAGTCGGCAACGAGGCCGATCGGTGCGGCATGGAAGTTGCCGCCGGACAGGATGTCATCGCCGAAGATCAGCGGATTGTCGGACACGCCGTTGACCTCGGCCGCGAGCACACGGCCGGCATGCTCGACGGTGTCCCACGCGGCCCCGACGACCTGCGGCAGACAGCGCACCGCATACGGGTCCTGGACGCGATCGCAGTCTGCGTGGCTCGCGTGGATTTTGCTGTCGCCGAGCAGCGAGCGGATCGCCGCCGCGACCTGCCGCTGCCCGGCCTGGCCGCGCGCTGCGTGGATCCGCGCATCGAAGGGCGTATGGCTGCCGGCGAGCGACTCAACGGTGAGCGCGCCGATCACCAGCGTGCTCTCGAGCAGGCGCTTGGCCCGGTTCCAGCCGTCGATCGCGAGCGCGGTCGAGACCTGCGTACCATTTAGCAGCGCGAGCCCTTCCTTGGCCTCGAGCGTGAACGGCTTGAAGCCGGCTGCCTCGCATGCCGCCGCGCCCTCGAGCGTCGTTCCGCCCCGCGTGGCCTCACCCTCGCCGATCAGGGTCAGCGACAGGTGCGCGAGCGGCGCCAGATCGCCGGACGCGCCGACCGAACCGCGCCCCGGGATGCGCGGCAGCACGTCCGACGCGAGCAGCGCGAGCAGCGCCTCCACGAGCACCGGGCGGATTCCCGAGAATCCGGCCGCGAGGTTGTTGGCCTTCAGCAGCAGGATGCGCCGCACGTGCTCGGCGGCGAGCGGTGCGCCGACGCCCGCGGCGTGGCTGCGCACCAGGTTGGCCTGCAGCTCGAGCAGCTTGCCGGGCGGTATGCGCTGGCTCGCGAACGCCCCGAAGCCGGTGGTGATGCCGTAGCTGACCTGGCCCTTCGCGACCGCGCGCTCGACCGCGCCACGGCTCGCCTGCATGCGCGTGAGCGCCGCGGAGGTCAGCTGCCAGCGGGAGCCGGGCGCGAGGCCCGCGACGGCGCCGAGCGGCAGATCCAGGCCCGACAGCGGAGCGGGAGTGGGGGTCATGCGGTCAGCCTCTTGTAGCGGATCCGGTGCGGCTGGTCGGCGTCCTCGCCCTTGCGGCGCTTGAGGTCCGCCACGTAGTCCTGATAGTTGCCCTCGAACCAGACCACCTCGCTGTTGCCCTCGAAGGCGAGGATGTGGGTCGCGGTCCGGTCGAGGAACCAGCGGTCGTGGGAGATCACGACCGCGCAGCCGGGGAAGGCGAGCAGCGCCTCCTCGAGCGCGCGCAGCGTCTCGACGTCGAGATCGTTGGTCGGCTCGTCGAGCAGCAGCACGTTGGCGCCGGCCTTCAGGACCTTGGCGAGGTGCACGCGGTTGCGCTCGCCGCCCGACAGCTGGCCGATCAGCTGCTGCTGCTGCGTGCCCTTGAAATTGAAGCGGCCGACGTAGGAGCGCGATGGCGTTTCGTAACTGCCGACCTTGATGATGTCGAGGCCGCCGGAGATCTCCGCCCACACGCTCTTGGAGTCGTCGAGCGTCTGGCGCGACTGGTCGACGAAGGCGAGCTGCACGGTCGGGCCGATGCGGATCTCGCCGCCGTCGGGCGTCTCGACGCCGGTCAGCATCCGGAACAGCGTCGTCTTGCCCGCGCCGTTGGGGCCGATGATCCCGACGATGCCGCCGCGCGGCAGGCTGAACGACAACCCGTCGATCAGCAGCCGGTCGCCAAAGCCCTTGCTGAGCTTCTTGACCTCGATCACGAGCTCGCCGAGGCGCTCACCCGGCGGGATGTAGATCTCGTTGGTCTCGTTGCGCGTCTGAAACTCCTGCGACTGCAGCTCCTCGAAGCGCGCGAGGCGCGCCTTGCTCTTGGCCTGGCGGGCCTTCGGGTTCTGTCGGACCCACGCCAGCTCCTGCTGCAGCATTTTGCGCAGGCCCTCCTGCTGGCGCTCCTCGATCCCGAGCCGCGCCTCTTTCTGCTCGAGCCAGGAGGAGTAGTTGCCCTGCCACGGGATGCCGTGACCGCGGTCGAGCTCGAGGATCCAGCCGGCGACGTTGTCGAGGAAGTAGCGGTCGTGGGTGACGGCGATCACCGTGCTCGGATATTCCTCGAGGAAATGCTCGAGCCAGGCCACCGACTCTGCGTCGAGATGGTTGGTCGGCTCATCGAGCAGCAGCATGTCGGGTTTGGACAGCAGCAGCCTGCACAGTGCCACGCGACGCTTCTCGCCGCCCGACAGGTTCTTGATCAGCGCGTCCCAGTCCGGGAGGCGCAGCGCGTCGGCCGCCACGTCGAGCGTGCGCTGGAGGTTGTGACCGTCGACGGTGGTCAGCAGCGCCTCGAGTTCCGCCTGCTCGGCGGCCAGCTTGTCGAAGTCGGCGCCTTCCTCTGAGTAGCCAGCGTACACCGCCTCGAGTCGGCTCAATGCCTCCGTGATCGGGCGGACGCCATCCTCGACCGTCTCGCGCACGCTGCGCTCCGGGTCGAGGGCGGGTTCCTGCTGCAGAAAGCCGATCTTGATCCCCGGCTGCGGCCGAGCCTCGCCGTCGATCTCGGTGTCGATGCCGGCCATGATGCGCAGCAACGAGCTCTTGCCTGCGCCGTTGAGTCCGAGGACCCCGATCTTGGCGCCGGGGAAGAACGACAGCGAGATGTCGCGGAGGATCGTCCGCTTCGGGGGTACCACCTTCGATACCCGGTTCATCGTGTAGATAAACTGCGCCATGATCGGATTATCCGGGCATCCCGCCGCGGTGAGGGGCCGCGATTATCGGGTAGCGGGCGGCAGGCCGCCAGCGGCGCTGTGGCCGGCGCGGCCGACCTGACCGCTGCGCCCTTTGCTGCTAGGCTGGCAGCATGCGTCGCCATCGACCGAATACCTGTCTCGTGGCCGGCGAAAAGATCGCCCGCTATGGCTTCGGCGAAGGCCACCCGTTCGGTACCGACCGCCATGACGTGTTCATCCGCGAGCTCAAGTCCGAGGAGCTCGACAGCGAAGTCGAGCTGCTCGAGCCCCGCGCCGCGACCCGCCCCGAGCTCGAGACCTTCCATCAGCCGGCCTACGTCGAGCTTGTTGCCGACCGGTCCCGCACCGGCGAGGGATTCCTGGACGCCGGTGACACGCCGGCGTTCCGCGGCGTCTTCGAGGCCGCGAGCAACGTAGTCGGCGCGGCGCTCGTTGCGACCGAGGCGATCATGACGGGCCGGGTGCGGCGCGGGTTCGTGCCGATCGCGGGGCTCCACCATGCCTCGCGGGCGCACGCGGCGGGCTTTTGCGTGTTCAACGACTGCGGCGTCGTGGCCGAGCAGCTCCGCTGCCGCTGGGGCCTGAAGCGTATCGCCTACGTCGACATCGACGCGCACCACGGCGACGGCATGTTCTACGCCTTCGAAGACGACCCCGAGCTCGCCTTCGCCGACATCCACGAGGATGGCCGCTACCTGTATCCAGGGACCGGGGCGGCGGAGGAGACCGGACGAGGCCCGGCACACGGCACCAAGCTCAACATCCCGATGCCACCAGGCGCCGGGGATGACGCGTTCTGGCCGGCCTGGCAGCGGGTCGAGGCCTACCTCGAAGCGCGCCGCCCGGAGTTCATCGTGTTCCAGTGCGGCGCCGACAGTCTGCAGGGCGACCCGATCACCCACTTGCGGTACACCGAGGACGCACACGCGCATGCCGCGGCCCGGCTTGCCGGGCTCGCCGACCGGATGTGCGACGGGCGGCTGCTCGGGCTCGGCGGCGGGGGCTACAACCGGCGCAATCTCGCGCGGGCCTGGTCGCGCGTGGTGCGCAGCTTCGTCGAGCACGAGTCCTGAGCGCCGCGCTCCGCGACCCGCGGCAGCGGTTTCCGCTAGAATTAACCGATTCCCTGAACCTTCATTGTCCGCCACCGTGGGGCTTGCCTAACGCATGTTCGACCCGAGTATGAGCATTGCCGGCTTCGATCCGGAACTCGCCGCGGCACTCGGCTCCGAACGCCGCCGGCAGGAAGACCACATCGAGCTGATCGCCTCGGAGAACTACGCAAGCCCGCGGGTGCTCGAGGCGCAAGGGTCGGTACTGACCAACAAGTACGCGGAAGGATACCCGGGCAAGCGCTACTACGGCGGCTGCGAGTACGTCGACATCGCCGAGCAGCTGGCGATCGATCGCGTCAAGCAGCTGTTCGGCGCCAGCTACGCGAACGTCCAGCCGCACTCCGGCTCGCAGGCGAACGCCGCGGTCTACTTCGCTCTGTTGAACGCCGGCGACACGCTGCTCGGCATGAGTCTCGATCACGGCGGCCATCTGACGCACGGCGCCAAGGTCAGCCTGTCCGGCAAGGCGTTCCACGCCGTGCAGTACGGCATCCGTCCCGACACCGGCGAGATCGACTACGAGCAGGTCGAGCGGCTCGCCAGGCAGCACAAGCCGCGGCTGATCATCGCCGGCTTCTCGGCCTACTCGCGGGTGATCGACTGGGCGCGGTTCAGACGGATCGCGGATGCGGTTGGCGCCTACTTCGTGGTCGACATGGCGCACGTCGCGGGACTGTGCGCCGTCGACGTCTACCCGAACCCCGTGCCACACGCGCACGTCGTGACCTCCACGACGCACAAGACGCTGCGCGGTCCGCGCGGCGGGGTGATCCTGTCGAATGCCGGCGAGGAGATCACCAAGAAGCTGTCGTCGATGGTATTTCCAGGCATGCAGGGCGGGCCGCTGATGCACGTGATCGCTGCCAAGGCGGTCGCGTTCCTCGAGGCGCTGCAGCCGGAGTTCGCCGCCTACCAGCGCCAGGTCGTGACCAATTCCCGTGCGATGGCGGCGACGCTGATCAAGCGCAACTACCGGATCGTCTCGGGCGGCACCGACAACCACCTGTTCCTGCTCGACCTGATCGCCCGCAACGTGACCGGCAAGGACGCAGACGCGGCGCTCGGCGCCGCGCACATCACGGTCAACAAGAACGCCGTACCGAACGATCCGCGCCCGCCGATGATCACGAGCGGCCTTCGAATCGGCACGCCCGCGGTCACGACCCGCGGCCTGAAAGTGCCGGACGTCGAGCTGCTCGCGAACCTCATCGCCGACGTGCTCGACAACCTGGCCTCGCGCTCCCACCTCGGCAGCGCCGACGGCAAGGGCGGGGTCAAGGCGGAGGAGGTGGTGGTGGCGCGCGTGCGCGGCGAGGTTGAAGCTATTTGTCGGCGCTTCCCCGTGTACGGCGGGGCCTGACGGCGCGCGGGGACCGTCGGCGTGTACTGCCCGTTCTGCGGCCACGTCGAAACGAAGGTGACGGATTCGCGCCTCGCGACCGAGGGCCGGCAAATCCGCCGGCGACGCGAATGCCTCGCGTGCGGGGAACGCTTCACGACCTTCGAGGCGGCCGAGCTCGTGATGCCGCAGATCGTCAAGAGCGACCGGACCCGCGAGCCGTTCGATGAGGCCAAGCTGCGCGCGGGCATGCGCAAGGCGCTCGAGAAGCGGCCGGTCGGCAACGAGGCGATCGAGGCGGCGGTCGCCCGGATCTGCCACAAGCTGCGCAGCCTCGGTGAGCGCGAGGTGCCGGCGCGCCAGGTGGGCGAGCTGGTGATGGAGGAGCTCAGGCACCTCGACGAGGTCGCCTATGTGCGGTTTGCCTCCGTGTATCGCAGCTTTCAGGACGTCGAGGCCTTCCGCGACGAGATCGAGCACCTGCGGCGCCGGCGCCGGCGCGACGAGACCAGCGGCCAGCTGTCATTTCTCGAAGGTACGGGCGGCGGCGAGGACAAGGCCGGCCGCAAGGGTGGGCGATGAGCGGGTTCAGCGCCACCGATCATCGGCACATGGGCCGGGCGCTGGTGCTCGCGGCCGAGGGTCTTTATTCGGCTGACCCAAATCCGCGCGTCGGCTGCGTGCTGGTGCGCGACGGAGCGGTCATCGGCGAGGGTTTCCACGCGCGCGCCGGCGAGCCGCATGCCGAAGCGAACGCCCTCGCCGCGGCGGGGACGCGGGCGCGGGGCGCAACCGCCTACGTGACGCTCGAGCCCTGCAGCCACCACGGGCGCACACCGCCCTGTGCCGATGCGCTGATCGCCGCCGGCATCGCGCGCGTCATCTACGCGAGCGAGGATCCCAATCCCAAGGTCGGAGGCGGCGGGGCGGCACGCCTGCGGGCTGCGGGCATCGACGCCATCGGCGGCTGCCTCGAGCGCGCCGCGATCGCCCTCAATCCGGGATTCTTCTCGCGCATGCGGCGGGGAAGGCCATTCGTGCGCGTCAAGCTCGGGGCGAGTCTCGACGGCCGCACCGCACTCGCCAATGGCACCAGTCGGTGGCTGACCGGCGAGCCTGCGCGCGCCGACGTGCAGCGCCTGCGGGCCCGCTCGAGCGCGGTCCTGACCGGCGGCGCGACCGCGCGGCGCGACGATCCGCGCCTCACGGTGCGCGACGCTGCGATCGAGCTGCGCGGACGCGTGCCGCTCAGGGTGGTGCTCGATCCGAGCCTCGCGCTGCCGCCCACCGCGCGGATGTTCGGCGAGGCGGGGCCGGTACTGGTGATCACAGCGAGCGCCGATGCCGCGAGGCGCGCGGCGCTCATCGCGCGCGGCGCCGAGGTGCTGTGTCTGCCCGGCGCGGGCGCCCGCGACCTCAGCGCCGTACTCGCGGAGCTGGCGCGCCGCGAGGTCAGCGAGCTGCTGGTCGAGGCGGGTGGCCGGCTCGCCGGAGCCTTCATCGAGGCGCGGCTCGTCGATGAGTTCGTGCTGTACCTTGCACCGCACATGCTCGGCCACGACGCCGTCCCGCTCGCGATGCTGCCGATGCTCGATGATCTTGGCGATCGCTGGCAGTTTCGCTACACGGATGTCCGCCACGTTGGCGAGGACCTGCGCCTGACGGTCGTGCCGCGCGGTTCGGAGGTCGGCTGATGTTCACCGGAATCGTCGAGGCGATCGGTACGATCGTCGTAGTCACGCCGAGGGGTGGCGACGTCGAGCTCGTGATCGACGGCGGGGGATTGAGTCTCGCCGACGCCTGCATCGGCGACAGCATCGCAGTCGCGGGCGTGTGCCTCACGGCGACGCGCCTCGACGGATCGCGTTTTGCGACCGACGTCTCCAGCGAGACGCTCGCACGGACCACCCTCGGCCGGCTCAGCTCCGGCAGCCGCGTCAACCTCGAAAGGGCGCTGCGGGCCGGCGCGGCGCTCGGCGGCCACTACGTCACCGGCCACATCGACGGCATCGCTCGCATCGCCGAGCGCCATCACGACGCCCGCTCGATCCGAATCGTGCTCGAAACGCCTGCCCACCTCGCGCGCTTCATCGCGCCCAAGGGATCGGTAACGCTCGAGGGCGTCAGCCTTACTGTGAACGAGGTCGACGGCAACCGCTTCGGGGTCAACCTGATTCCGCATACCTGCGCCGTGACGACGCTCGGTGCGGTTGCCGCCGGGGCCGCGCTGAACCTCGAGATCGACATCATCGCTCGCTACGTTGAACGGCTGCTCACCGCGTCCCAGCAGGATTCGCGAGCCGGGAAGTAGCGCCGCTCGGACGGGGCCGCCGCAATAGCGCCAACGGCTCCGCATGCGCGGAGCCACGATCGCCTCCCGGCGATCCGCGTCGCGCTTGGTGATTCCGCAGCTCGAGCCGATGGCTCAAGCTCCCGGCGAAAGCAATGAAGTGCCCGACGCTGTTCGGGCGCGGCGAGCCGTTCGTATTTCACATAATGGACAGGCGGACGCAGTCTACATTTGCAACACGGCTTATCCGGTCGCGCGCTGCTCGAAAGTCCGTTGCCGCGCTCCCGTCGCACGCGTACGCTCCAAGCGAGAGACCGGCGCCGCGTGAGCGTCGACGCGGATGGACACGCAGCGCGGGAGTTGCAGCGGCGAGCGCATGCCGCGACCGCGATCGCCGCATGCATCAGCGGCGACCAGCGCGCCTAACACTAGAGAATTCCGCAGTGGGGGGCTCATGAAAATCTATCGAGTTGCTTCGCGGCTGCTCCTGGTCGCTGGGCTGTGCATTGGCGGCACCGCCGCGGCGGACCACGATCACGACGACGGTCTGGTACTCGGCGACAGCCTCGCCTTCAGCTACATCGCCTCGGTGGGCTACGAGTATTTCTACATCAATCCAGAGAATTTCATTGGCTTCGCCAATGACCTCGGCTACATGCTCGATCTGGACGTGGCCAATGCCGGCTGCCCCGGGGAAACCACCGGCAGCTTTCTGTCATCCACCGCGCCGGACAATGGCTGCAGGACGTTCCGCAGCTACTTCCCGCTGCACGTCGATTACACCTCCACGCAGCTCGCCTTCGCCACCACGTACCTGACGAGCCATCGCCACGTCCGCCTGGTGACGATCACGCTCGGCGCGAACGACGGATTCCTGCTCGAGGCATCCTGCGCGAACCCGAGTCCGGCGGTGACCGCGGCCTGCATCGAGAAGGGCGCACCGGCGGTGATCGCCGCGGTCGCGGGGAACATAAAACAGATCCTGGCCGATCTGCGTGGCACGGGGTATCAGGGCGCGATCGTCCTGATGAACTACTACTCGCTCGACTACTCGGACGCAGCCGGAACCGCGCTCACGGAAGCCTTGAACGCAGGGATAGCGGCTCCCGCAGCGGCGTACGAGGCAGTGGTGGCCGACGTCTTCTCGGCGTTCAAGACGGTAGCGTCCGAACCGGCCTTCGGCGACAAGACGTGCAACACGGGACTCCTGAATCCGGACGTCCACAATCCATTCGTGTGCGACGTGCACGCGACGCAAACCGGACACCGGCTGATCGCGCAAACCATCGCCCAGGCCTACCGGTCGCTGGACCATCACTGATCGGAAACCGGGTGTCGGTGTGCTGGCGGCAGCGGATTCGACCGCGACACCGTCAGGCCACCGGCACCTGCCCGGCGAACCCGGCCGAGCAGCCTCGAGCGATGCTTATGCGTCACGAGCGCTCCAAGATCTGCGGGTTCCTGGTGGCCCGACGCGACAACTCGGCGGGCGTGCACCAAGCGGAACCGGCGGCCTGCGGCCGGAAGGCGTGATCCGCCCGCCGACACATCCGGCCACGGCTCGAGCGGTCGGTCGATGCCGCGCCCGGCATCGCTGCAGTGCACTTCGCTCCGGCCGCACGACGTTTGCGCCAGTCGTTCGCGCCGGACACCCGCCACCTGCTTCCGGTCCACGAGCGCGACGCTGCCGGCTCCCTTTGGCAGAGCCTTCAGGACTCGCCGCACCGGTTCGCGCGATCAGCTCCCGATAGCGCCGTGCCGACACCGCGACGGATCGCCTCGCACGGACGCGGGTGGGTGTCGGGCGAATCGCGGCGACCTGCGGAAAATGCGGCTTTCGCCCCGGCCATTTGCGATGAATGATCTGCATTTAATGGGCACGGGGAGGCGAGGCGAGGCACAAGCGCGCCGAAGCTTCTTGCAATGCGGTCGCCAGAACGTGGATCAGGAACAGCCTTCTTGCGCCGCATTGTTCGGAAAGCGTAGTCTCGTTGGGAGCCAAACCAGCCCGGTTACACGCGCTGGACGAAAGCGCAGAATCAATGCGCGCGACCTAGTCATTTAACTCGCCGGGGGAAATCATGCGTATCCGTCATGCCGCCATCGTTGTCGTTGCCGGCCTGTTGCTGCAGGCATGCTCCGGCAACAACGCCCCGACCGCGCAGCCCCAGGGTCCCCCGGCGCTCGCACCGAACGCGTTCCGCGCCATCTTCGATTTACAGTTCGGGCTGCTGCCCTACCCGACGGACCTGTATTTCGCCGGCAGCACCGACGGTACGATCAAGAACCCGGCCGGGAATACCACCGGGCAGCCGGCGACCGCCGCCGCGGTCAACACCCTCGACGGGTTCTCGACGACCGCTCCGATCACGGCCCCCTTCAGCGCCCCGCTCAACCCCGCGACGCTGAACCCCGGCACTGTCGTAGTTATCGAACTGTGTCTCGCCGACACCACCGCGCCGACGGCGTGCCCGGGCACGGCGAGCCCGGTCAGCCGCGTGCTGGCCCAGGGCACGGATTACAGCGTCGGGGTCGCGACCGAGACCGATACCGCCGGGTCGGTGCTGAAGATCACGCCGCTCAAGCCGCTCAGGTACAGCATCGGCCCGATCGTCACGCCGGGCAACGTGTCGCTGCGGATGGGGTACCTGGTGATCCTGACCAACGGCATCATGGACATGGCGGGAGACGCGGCCCAGGGGGATGCGGACTATCAGCTGATTCAGGGGGCCCTGGCCTCGGCGACGCCGTGCGGCGCGCTGGCGGGGAACGCGGCGCTCCAGCAGGTCTGCCTGCTGACCGGCGCGCACCTTGAGATCGCCGCGGCCATTGGCTTGAATCCCGCGAACGTGGTCCTGACCTTCAGTTTCTCGACCGAATCGATCGACGACACGTTTGATGTGCTGGCGGCGACGGTCACTCCACAGCCGATCGCGGTCGTTCCGACCGGCTTGTCGACGCACCAGGCGAATGCAGAACTCCCAGGCTATGCCAACATCTACGTCGGCACGATCGGGATGCCCTACTACTTGGGTGTCCCCAGCGCGGCGAACCCCACGGCACCCCTGACCCAGTACTGGGTCGCGGCCGGCCCCTCGCCGGTGCCGCAAATCGACCAGTCGAGCCGCAACCTGACGCGCTTCAACCCAGTGCCGGCGCTGACCACCACTCTGACGATTCCGCTCCTCGTAACAGTGCCCAACGCCACAGCCCGCGGTGGCGCCGGCTGCCCGAAACCTGCGACGGGCTACCCGGTGGTGATCATGCAGCACGGCATCACGCGCGATCGGCTGGATGCGCTGGCCATCGCGGACTCATTTGCGCAGGCCTGCTTCGTCCTTGCCGCGATTGACCTGCCGCTGCACGGCATCACGGACAAGACCAATCCGTTCTACCGCAACCAGCTGTTGGCCGGCTCGCCGGCGGCCGCGCTGATCACGGGCGAGCGAACCTTCGACCTTGACCTTGAGAACAACGCAACCGGCGCGGCCGGGCCGGATGGGATCATCGATTCCAGTGGGAGCTGGTACATCAACCTGACGAGCCCGCTCACCTCGCGTGACAACAACCGCGAAGCCGCGGCAGACCTGCTGACCCTGACGGCGTCGCTGCCGACACTCAAGTTCACGACCGATGCGACGCCGGACATCGATGTCGCCAACATCCATTACCTCGGGCACTCGCTCGGGGCGATTGTCGGTGGCGTCTATCTGGAGTTCGCCGCCGTGAGGACGGGGACGCTTGCCAACCCAGGCGGGGTGCTCAGCCAGCTGATCCTGGATTCGGCGACGTTCGGCCCGCTCATCGTGCCGGGCATCGAACAGCTCACCGGCGCGCCACAAGGGACGACGAAGTTCTATGAGTTCACCCGCGACATACAGGCGGTGCTGGACTCGGGCGATCCGATCAATCACCTGGCTAATGCCGTCGCGACGCACCCGGTGCACCTGATCCGGGTGGACGACGACCTGGTCGTGCCGAACAATTCGACCGACCGTCTGGTCTTGGCTGCGGGTCTGCAGGCGCTGTGCAAACCGGGGCCGCACCCGGTCGGCGCCGGTCACGGCGCGTACGTCAGCTTCCTGCCGCCGGCGACCCACGGGGCGCTGTTGGATCCGACCGCGAGTCTCGCCACGACGGTGGAGATGCAGACGGAGACCGTCGACTTCGCAGCGAGCGCCGCCGTCCCCGGCGGGCCGTTCGTGGTCATTAGTAATCCCGTCGTCGTCGACGCGACGCTGCCCGGCTGCCTCTGAGCGGGGCCTGAGACGGGACTCGCAAGGGCAGGCGCGAGCCTGCCCTTTCTTTACCGGCTGCCGGGCTCACCCCGGCCGGCGGTGGCAACTGCAGCCATCTACTACTGACCCGAGATTCGACGGTCAGCGGTCGCGAGCCATTCGCAGTGCCGGGGGAGATCGCCGGCCGCAAGACACCACACGCGGCGCGCATCGGGCGATCCGCGCCGCGAAGCGTGCTATCGCCGCGAGCTAGCCGGCCGGCCGGTCCGACGGCGCAATCGGAAAGCCAACACCGGCCGGTCCTGACACTAGTCCAACAACAAATTACGGGATAACCATGACCAAACCATTGCTCGTCGTGGGCGTCGCGCTGCTCATCCTCGCCGGATGCGCGGCTCCCGCTCCGCCCGATTACGCCGCTCAAGCGAAGCCCGCTCTCGACGCATTCATGGCCCGCTGGAGCGCCGGAAATCTCGACGGGCTGGACGCCGCGATCGCGCCGAATTTCCAGCGGCACTCGCCAGGTGGATTCGTGGCCGATGGCCTGCCGGCCTCCAAGAAGGTGGTGACCGACCTGCGCACGAGCTTCCCCGACGTGAAGGTGGTCCTCGAGGAGAGCGACTTCATGAAGGACATGTCGTTCCATCTGTGGACGTTCACCGGCACCAATACCGGGCCCGGAGCGATGCCTCCGACTGGCAAGAGCGCCAAAGTGTCGGGCACGACGCGCATTCGGTACCAGGACGGCAAGATCATCGATGAGCTGGTGTACTTCGACGCGCTGGATTTCCAGCAACAACTGGGGTTCACGCTGACGCCGCCGGCGAGCACGCCGGCAGCCGCGTCGACGTAGCGACGGCGGGGCCGGCAGCGTCGTCGCGGCAGCCCGGATATTTGAGCCGGGGCGTCGCGCAACACCCGGGGCGCGTGATCAACACGCGTCCCGGCGTCGGGATGTTGCCGTGACGTGCGGCTCAGCGGGTCTCGGCGGAGCGCGCGACCGCGAGGTCGCGCGCGAAGCGGATCGCATCCTCGACACCCTGGTAGTAGCCCCGCGCCCAGCCAGTCTCCCGGTAGCCGAGCGCCGCGTAGAACGCGCGCGCGCCGGCGTTGGTCGCGCGCACCTCGAGGCGTATCGCGAACGTTCCCGCCACGCGCGCCGTGTCCTCGAGCCAGCCCACGAGCGCACGGCCGATGCCCTGACGCCGGTGCGCCGGCTCGACCGCGAGCAAGTTCAGGTGCGCAGCCTCATCGCCATACTGCATGATCGCGAAGCCGCCTACGGAGCCTGCGACCCGCGCCGTGAGAACGATGCTGTCCTCGTGCCGCAGGTGCCGCTCGATGCGCTCGACGGTCCAGCAGGGGTCGAGGCCGGCCTCGATCAGGCGGCGCGACATCGCGGCGAGCCGGGGCCCGTCGGCGCGGCGCGCCGGCGCGAGGAGGATCGCTTCCATGCCTGCATTGTCGACCGGCGGGCGCGGCGCGTCGAGCGAGGCGTGCGGCCAGGTAGACTCCGCCGACCCGCCCTGACACCACCCATGAAATCGCCCCGCCCGGCGCCCGGCGCCTCCCGGATCCTCGACTCAACCGCAACCCCGATCTGCCCGGGCTGCGTCCGGCCGGTCGCGGCCTGCGTCTGTGGGCGGGCGGCGGGGCGAGGCCTCCCAGCCGGCGGTCGCGTCCGGGTCGGCCGCGAGACCCAGGGGAGGGCCGGCAAGGGCGTCACCGTGATCACGGGCCTTCGCCTCGCCCCGGCCGAGCTCGCGCTGCTCGCGCGCGCGCTTAAGCAGCGCTGCGGCAGCGGCGGAACCGTCCGCGACGGGGTCATCGAGATCCAGGGCGAGCACCGCGATGCCGTTGTCGCCGAGCTCGCCCGGCGGGGGATCGAGGCCAGGCGGTCGGGGGGCTGAGGCGGGCCTGCTAAACTGTGCCGTTCGACCCGCACCCGGACGCAGCCGTCATGCTGACCTTTGATTCGATCGACGACATCCTGGCCGAGCTCCGGGCCGGCCGGATGGTCGTGATCATGGACGACGAGGACCGGGAGAACGAGGGCGACCTCGTGATGGCCGCCGCCGCCGTCCGTGCCGAGGACATCAACTTCATGGCCCGCTACGGTCGCGGGCTCATCTGCCTGACGCTGACCCGCGAGCGCTGCGAGGAGCTGCGCCTGCCGCTGATGGTGACCAGCACCGACACCCAGCACCGCACGAATTTCACGGTATCGATCGAGGCCGCCGAGGGCGTGACCACCGGCATCTCGGCACACGACAGGGCGCACACCGTGCGCACCGCCGTCAAGCCCGGCGCGCGCGCCGAGGACCTGCGGCAGCCCGGGCATGTCTTTCCGCTGATGGCCCAACCCGGCGGAGTCCTGACTCGGGCGGGGCACACCGAGGCCGGCTGCGACCTCGCGCGCCTCGCCGGCTTCGATCCGGCGGCCGTCATCGTCGAGATCCTGAACGAGGACGGCACGATGGCGCGGCGCCGGGACCTCGAGCGCTTCGCGCGACTGCACTCGCTCAAGCTCGGCACGATCGCGGACCTGATCCGCTACCGGCTCAGCACGGAACGCTCGGTCGAGCGCATCGAGGACCGCAGCGTCGATACCGAGTTCGGCCGGTTCCGGCTCGTAGCTTACGAAGATCACGTCAACCGCAACGTGCACCTCGCGCTGGTCCGTGGCGAGCTCGGGGCCGACGTCCCGCCGCTGGTGCGCGTGCACCTCGGCGAGACGCTGCGCGACGTCGTCGGCGCGCGCGATCCGCACCATGGCTGGCCGCTGCGCGCCGCGCTCAAGCGCATCGCCGAAGACGGCAATGGCGTCGTCGTGCTGCTCAGGGCCGAGGAGACGCCGCGCGACCTGGTCGAGGCGGTGCGCGCGCTCGACGGCCCGGACGATCGACGCCCGCCGGGACCGGTGCTCAGGACCTACGGCATCGGCGCGCAGATCCTGCAGGATCTCGGCGTGCGGCGGATGCGCGTGCTGTCAGCGCCCCGCCAGCTGCAGGGGCTCGGGGCCTTCGGTCTGACGATCACCGAATACGTCGATACGGGGGCCGAGCCCGAGCGCGGGCTGGAGGCGCGCGGATGACGGCCGTCCGGACCCTCGAAGGCGACCTGCTGGCGCGGGACCTGCGCATCGCGATCGTGGCGGCGCGTTTCAACGAGGTCGTGGTGGAGCGCCTCGTCACCGGAGCCGTGGATGCGCTCGTGCGCCACGGTGCCAGCGAGAAGAGCGTGGAACTGGTGCGCGTGCCGGGCTCCTTCGACATGCCGCTCATCGTGCGCCGGCTCGCGCTGTCGAAGCGCTACGACCTGATCGTGGCGCTCGGCGCCGTGATCAAGGGACAGACGGCGCACTTCGATCTGGTGGCCGGCGAGTGCGCCGCGGGCATCAGCCGGGCGGCGCTGGACTCAGGCGTGCCCGTGGGTTTCGGCGTTCTGACCTGCGACTCGCTCGAGCAGGCCCTCGACCGGGCCGGCGGCAAGGCGGGCAACAAGGGCGCGGACGCCGCGCTCGCGGCGCTCGAGATGGCGAACCTGCTGAAGCGTCTGGACGCGTAGGCCATGGGACGCGAGAGCGGGGTGCGCGCCATGACGCGGGCGCGCCGCGCGGCACGCAAGCTCCTCGTGCAGGCGCTCTATCAGCTGCAGATCGGAGGAGGGCAGTGGCAGGATATCTACCGCCAGTACATGGCGGATCCGGAGTCGGCCGCGGCGGACGCGGACTACTTCCGTGAGCTGCTGATGCGGATCGCCGCCGAGCGCGATGCGCTGGATGCGACGCTCGTGCGCTACTCCGACATCGCGCCGGCGCGGCTCGACCCGATCGAGCACGGCATCCTCTGGGTCGGGCTCCTCGAGCTCGGCGAGCGCCCCGAAGTCCCGTTCCGGGTCGCAATCAGCGAGGCCGTCGAGCTTGCCAAGCGCTTCGGCGCAACCGATGGCCACAAGTTCGTCAACGGCGTGCTCGACCGGGCGGCCGCGGCGCTGCGTCCGGACGAACGGAACGCCTGACGGGCCGGCCCATGGGTGAGTTCGAGCTGATCGAGCGGTATTTTGCGGCGGTCGGTGCGACTCGCAGCGACGTGGTGCTCGGGGTCGGCGACGATGCCGCCGTGCTGAGCGTGCCCGCCGGTCACGAACTCGTCGCCTGTGCCGACACGCTCGTTGCCGGGCGGCATTTCCCCGACGGCTTCGCCGCCGCCGACGTCGGCTGGCGCTCGCTCGCGGTGAATCTCTCCGATCTCGCGGCGATGGGAGCGACGCCGGCGTGGGCCCTGCTCGCGCTCACGCTGCCTGCGGTCGATGAGGACTGGCTCGAGGGCTTCGTGGCCGGGTTTGCCGCGCTCGCCAGCGCCCACGCCGTCGCGCTCGTCGGCGGCGACACGACACGCGGGCCGCTGTGCATGACCGTGCAGGCGCTCGGCACCGTTCCGACCGGCACGGCGCTCAGGCGCCGCGGCGCGCGGGTCGGCGACCTGCTGTACGTCACCGGCTGGCCCGGCGATGCGGCGGCCGGGCTCGCGCTCCTGCAAGGCCGGCTCTCCGGCAGCGGCGCCGATCGCGGCGCGCTGGAGGCGAAGTTCCGCCGGCCGGAGCCGCGGATCGCGTTCGGCGCGCGACTGCGGGGTATTGCGAGCGCGTGCATCGACGTCTCCGACGGCCTCGCCGCGGACCTCGGCCACCTCGCGGCGGCGAGCGGTGTCGGCGCCGTCATTCGGGCCCGCGAGCTGCCGCTGTCGCGGGCGCTGTACGCGCTCGCCGGCGAAGCGCGCGCCCGCGACTTCGCGCTCGGCGGCGGCGATGACTACGAGCTGCTGTTCACCGCGCCGCCGGCGGCGAGGCCTGCGCTCAACCGGCTCACGGCGGGGGCCGGCGCGCCGGCTTGCCACTGCATCGGCGAGATCGTCGCCGGCCGGGGCGTGCGCGTGGTCGGCGAGCGCGGCGAGCTGCCCGTGCCGCGCGGCTGGGATCACTTCCAAGCGTGACCGAGTTCACGCTTCGGGCGGCGGCGGTGAAGCGCGATGCGCTTCACGGTCCCCGAGGCGCGCCGCCCCTATGCTCGCCTCGCCAACCGGAATAGGTCTAATCCGGGGCGGCGCGTGGAGTACGGTCATTCGCAATCTGACGTCATCGCCGAGCACGCGCACCACTGCGCCGACGCGGCCGGCAAGCGCGGTAGCCGACCGCATCGGCAAGTACGAGATCATCAAGGAAGTCGGCCGCGGCAGCACCGGGGTCGTGTACCTGTCGCACGATCCGTATTACGGCCGCGACGTCGCGATCAAGGTCTACAACGTCGAGGCCATTGACGACCCTGAGAAGGCGCGGGTCGCGCGCAAGATGTTCCTGTCGGAAGCCCACATGGTGGGCATGCTGCAGCACCCGAACATCCTGCCGATCTTCGACGCCGGCGAAGAGAGCGGTCACTACTACATCGTCACCGAGTTCGTGCACGGCGCGCGCACGCTGTCGGCCTACTGCAGGCCCGACAACCTGCTGCGGGTCGACGACGTCGTCGAGCTCCTCTACAAGTGCACCAAGGCGCTTCACTATTCGCATGGGCGCGGCGTGATCCACCGCGACATCAAGCCGTCCAACGTCATGCTGACCGTTGACAACGACGTGCGGATCATCGACTTTGGTATTGCGCTGGTCGCCGACTCGGAGATCTCCCGCATCGAGGGCATCGCCGGCAGCCCGTCGTACATGTCGCCCGAGCAGGTGCAGTCGCTCGACATCACCAACCGCTCCGACATCTATGCGCTCGGAGCCGTGATGTACGAGCTGCTGACGGGTTTCCGGCCGTTCCGAGCCGGCAACCTCTCGAAGCTCCTGCACCAGATCGTGTACGCGACGCCGCCGCCGATCCACACGTTGCGCAAGGACATTCCGGAGGCGCTCGAGAGCGTCGTCGCCACGGCGATGCACAAGGACCCGGACAAGCGCTACCGTACCGGCCAGGAGTTCGCTGCGGGACTGACCCGCGTACACCAGCAGCTGCGCGCCGAGTCGAACAAGATCGATCGCCACGAGCAGTTTGCAATGCTGCGGCGCCTCAAGTTCTTTCACGACTTCTCGCACGCCGAGATCTCGGAGGTGCTGCGGGCGAGCCAGTGGCAGGACTACGCCGCCGGCGAGGAGATCGTCAAGGAAGGCGAGATCGACGACCGCTTCTACATCATCGTCTCGGGTGGCGTGGTCGTCGAGCGCCTCGCCCACCAGATCGGCTCGCTAGGCACCGGCGAGTGCTTCGGCGAGACGAGCTACGTGCACGGCGCCAAGCGGCTGGCGACCATCAAGGCCCGCGACGCGGTCACGCTGATGAAGGTCAGCTCGACGCTGCTCGAGCAGGTCTCGGCGTCGTGCCAGCTGCGCTTCAACAAGGCGTTCCTACGCTCGCTGATCGGCCGCCTGCAGGGCGCCGAGGCACAGGCCGGCTGACCGCTCCCGGTCAGGCGCCCGGCGCGTCTTTGTCCCGCTCGATGAGCGCGTACGCAGAGTGGTTGTGGATCGACTCGAAGTTCTCCGACTCGACCACGTAGGCGCGGATACGCTCGTCGGCGTTGAGGCGCAACGCCACGTCGCGCACCATGTCCTCGACAAACTTGGGGTTGTCATACGCGCGCTCGGTCACGTACTTCTCGTCCGGGCGCTTCAGTATTCCGTAGACCTCGCACGACGCTTCGCTCTCGGCGATGTCGATCAGTTCCTCGATCCACACGTGGCTGAGGATCTTGGCGGTGATCGTCACGTGCGAGCGCTGATTATGGGCACCGTAGTCGGAGATCCTCTTCGAGCACGGACACAGACTGGTCACGGGCACGACCACCTTGAGCCAGGTGTCGATCCGGTCGGCGCGCACCTCGCCGATCAGCGTCGCGCGGTAGTCGAGCAGGCTCTCCACGCCCGACACCGGTGCCTTTTTCATCACGAAGTAGGGGAAGGTCATCTCGATGTGACCGGTCTCGGCGTCGAGCCGCTCCACCATCTCGCGCAGCATCGTACGGAACGAGTCGACCGACAGCTCGCGCTCGTGGTGGTGCAGGATCTCGACGAACCGCGACATGTGCGTGCCCTTGAAGCTGTGCGGCAGGTACACGTACATGTTGAAGTTGGCGATCGTGTGCTGTTCCCCGCCAGAGCGGTCCTTGACCCTGACCGGATGGTAGATGTCCTTGATGCCGACCTTGTCGATCGCGATCTGCCGCATATCGGCGCGGCTCTGCACGTCCTCGATCGGCGTCTGTTTCGGGGGGGCGGTCAGCGTGTCCATCTGCTCTCCATGCTGCCGCCGGCGGCGACGGTTCGGTGCTCGGTCGGTCGTCGGGGCAACAGCCGCGGGCAGCTCAGGCGCGCTGCTGGCGCGGCTGCCACCAGCGGTCGATCGCGGTGGCGAGCCCGGCCGCGTCGAGGCCGGCGACTGCCAGGTTGTCGGCACGCGAACCATGCTCGATGAACCGGTCCGGGATGCCGAGCTGCAGCAGCGGCCTGAGGTAGCCCTGGGCCGTCAACACCTCGAGCACGGCGTCTCCCGCGCCGCCGGCCACCACGTTCTCCTCGACCGTGACGAGATACTCGTGGCGCGCGGCGATCCGCGTCACCAGCGCTTCATCGAGGGGTTTTACAAAACGCATGTTCACCAGGGTCGCATCGAGACGCTCGGCGGTGGCCGCCACCGCGTGCACCATCGTGCCGAACGCGAGAATTGCAAGGCCCGAGCGTCCCTCGCGGCGGATCTCGGCCTTGCCGACCGGCAGCGCACGCATCTCGGCCTCGGGCGCGACGCCGGGGCCCGAGCCCCGCGGATAGCGGACCGCGGCCGGGCCGGGCAGCGTCACGGCCGTGTACAGCATCTGCCGGCACTCGTTCTCGTCGGCCGGCGCCATGATCGTGAGGCCCGGCACGCAGCGCAGGAAGGACAGGTCGAAGGCCCCCTGGTGGGTCGCGCCGTCGCCGCCAACGAGGCCGGCCCGGTCGAGCGCGAACACGACGGGGAGGTGCTGCACGGCGACGTCGTGGATCAGCTGGTCGTAGCCACGTTGCAGGAACGTCGAGTAGATCGCGACCACCGGCCGCAGTCCCGCGCAGGCGAGCCCGGCGGCCAGGGTCACCGCGTGCTGCTCGGCGATCGCGACGTCGAAATACCGGTCGGGAAAGCGCTTTGAGAACTCGACCAGCCCCGACCCTTCGCGCATCGCCGGCGTGATGGCGACGATCCGGGCATCGCGCTCGGCCATGTCGCACAGCCATTGCCCGAACACCTGCGAGTAGCTGGGGCCGGTGGTCTTTTCCTTGAAGATCATGGCCAGGGCCGGATCGAACGGGCCCGGGCCGTGCCACTTGATCGGGTCCGCCTCGGCGGGCGCGTAGCCCTTGCCCTTGCGCGTCACGACGTGCAGGAACTGCGGACCATGGAGATTGCGGACATTGCGCAGCGTCTTCACCAGCGCACCGACGTCGTGGCCGTCGATCGGGCCGATGTAGTTGAGCCCCATCTCCTCGAAGATCGTGCCGGGCAGCACCATGCCCTTCATGTGCTCCTCGGAGCGGCGGGCGAGTTCCCACGCGGCCGGGATCCGCCGCAGTACCTTCTTGCTGCCCTCCTTGAGCCCCGAGTACAGGCGCCCTGAGAGCACGCGCGCGAAGTAGTTCGACAGCGCGCCGACGTTCTCCGAAATCGACATATCGTTGTCGTTCAGGATCACCAGCAGGTCGACATCGAGGCTGCCGGCATGATTGAGGGCCTCGAATGCGAGCCCGGCACTCATCGCCCCGTCGCCGATGATCGCGACGTGGCGGCGCCGTGCGGCGAGCGTTGCGCCCGGCGGGTGGGTGAGCTCCTCGGCGATGGCCATGCCGAGGGCGGCTGAGATCGAGGTGCTGGCATGACCGACGCCAAAGGTGTCGTACTCGCTCTCGCTGCGGCTCGGGAACGGCGCGAGGCCGCCCTTGAGCTTGATCGTGTGCAGCTGATCGCGCCGGCCAGTCAGCACCTTATGCGGGTAGGCCTGGTGTCCGACGTCCCAGACGAGCTTGTCGGTCGGGGTGTCATACACGTAGTGCAGGGCGAGCGTGAGTTCGACGGTACCGAGGCCGGCTGCGAAGTGGCCGCCCATCTGACTGACGGTGTCGATCAGAAACTGACGCAGCTCCTCGGCGACAACCGGCAGGTCGCTTTCCGGCAACTGCCTGAGCTGTGCCGGGGAGTCAATCGCAAACAGGTGCGGGTAGGAATCGGACCCGGGCATGGCGCCAGTCTAACCGCATCCGCCCGCGCCGCGGAGCGCGTTCGGACCGCGGCTTCTAGGAGGATCGCTCGACGATGTAGCCCGCAAGCCAGACCAGCATCGCGGCGGACTCGCCGAAGGAAGCGATCGCGCCGAGCGCCCGCGCGTGCAACTCTGCGGCGCGGGACCTCGATGCCGCGAGACCCACCGCCGCAGGATAGGTCGGCTTGCGGCGCGCCTCGTCCGCTCCAACCGCCTTGCCGAGAAGGTGCGGGTCGCCCTCGACGTCCAGGATGTCGTCGACGATCTGGAACGCGAGACCGAGGTCGCGGGCAAAGCGCCCGAGCCGTTCGACGTCGGCCGCCGCGACGCCGGCGAGCGCCGCCGGCAGCGCCACGCTCGCCTCGATCAGCGCCCCAGTCTTTCGAAGGTGCATGTCCTCCACCTGCAGGGCCGTCAGCTGCCTGCCGACCGCGCCCAGATCGATCGCCTGGCCGCCGGCCATCCCCTTCGTGCCGCTCGCGCTCGCCAGTATCCGGATCATCTCGACCCTGGCCTCGGCGCTCGCCGGCGCCGAGGCGAGGCTCTCGAACGCCAGCACCTGCAGCGCATCGCCCGCCAGGATCGCGGTCGCTTCGTCGAACTGCCGGTGGCACGTTGGCCGGCCGCGTCGCAGGTCGTCGTCGTCCATCGCCGGCAGGTCGTCGTGCACGAGCGAGTAGACGTGGATCATCTCGACGGCCGCGGCGGCCGCATCGAGGGCCGCGGCGGGCCCGCCGCACAGCTCGCCGGTCGCATACACGAGTGCCGGCCGGATCCGCTTGCCGCCGCCGAGCGCGGCATAGCGCATCGCCTCGTGCAGCCGGACCGGTACCCGAGTCGCAGCGGGAATGCGCTCCGCGAGGGCCCGCTCGACGCGCGCCTGGTAGGCCGCAAGCCGCGCCGCGTGATCAGCGGGCCTCACCCCGGCTCGTCTTCGCCCGCGCTCGCATCGAACGGCACCGCCTCGCTCACGCCGTCCGGGCGGGTCATCAGCAGCTCCACCTTCTGCTCGGCAGCCGCGAGCGCCTGCTGGCACGCACGGGTGAGCGCGACGCCGCGCTCGAACGCGCTGAGCGCCTCCTCGAGCGGCACCTCGCCCTGCTCGAGCCTCGCGACCACCGACTCGAGCTCGGTCATCGCCTGCTCGAAATCGAAGCGGGCGGTATCGCCGGGCGCGGCCGGAGGCGGGGGTGCCGATTTGGTGCGGGCCATGGGGTGCTTGCACGATGCGGGAGTGCGGAGGCGCGGGAGACTAACGGCCACTCCCTGCGAGCGTCAACGCGCGCGATGAGAAATGCGGATTGACGCGTGCGCGCAGCGGCGACTAGAGTTCCCCGATGCGGACGACGCCCCCGCCGCGCCTGCTGAGCGGTCCAGTGAAACTCTCTATGAGTCAAGGAGTTATATCGTGAACCTCAAGGGAAGTAAAACTGAGAAGAACCTCAAAGATGCGTTTGCCGGCGAGTCCCAGGCCAACCGTCGCTACCTGTACTTCGCTGCCAAAGCCGACGTCGAAGGCTTCAACGACGTCTCGGCCGTGTTCCGGTCGACGGCCGAGGGCGAGACAGGTCATGCCCACGGTCACCTCGAGTACCTCGAGGCCGTCGGCGATCCGGCGACCGGGCTGCCGATCGGCGCGACCGCCGACAACCTGAAGGCCGCGATTGCGGGCGAGACGCACGAGTACACCGACATGTACCCGGGCATGGCCAAGGCGGCGCGCCAGGAAGGATTCCACGAGATCGCCGACTGGTTCGAGACGCTCGCGAAAGCCGAACGCTCACACGCCAACCGCTTCCAGAAAGCGCTGGACGGGCTGTAATTGATGCCGTTCAGGCGCCCGTCGTGCGACGGGCACCGCGCGATCCCGATCCAGGTCGGACACCCATGAGCCAGACACCCGGCACGGGCGCTCGCGAGGGCAGCCTCGAGGCGCCCACGCGGCACCCGATCGAGTGGAAGCGCCCTGGATTCTACGAGGAGGCGGCGCTCTTCAAGGAGCTCGAGCGCGTCTTCGACATCTGCCACGGGTGCCGGCGCTGCTTCAGCCTGTGCCAGGCCTTCCCGACGCTGTTCGATGCGGTCGACGCCTCGCCGGCCGGGGAAGTGCACGCCGTGCCGAAGCCTGCGTACTGGCAGGTCGTCGACCAGTGCTACCTGTGCGACATGTGCTACATGACCAAGTGTCCGTACGTGCCGCCGCACCCCTGGAACGTGGACTTTCCGCACCTGATGCTGCGCGCGAAGGCGGTCAAGCACGCCCAGCACCGCACGACGTTCCGCGACCAGGTCCTGTCCTCGACCGATCTCCTCGGCAAGATCGCCGGCATCCCGGTGGTCGCCGAGGTCGTCAACGGCGTCAACGCCACCCGCGTAGGGCGCGCGGTACTGTCGAAGGCGCTCGGAGTGCACCCCGATGCACCGCTGCCGCGCTACCACAGCCGCAGCTTTCGCGCCCGAGAAGCGCGTCGCGCCAAGCCTGCACTCAGCGCCGTAGCGACCGCCGACACCCGCGGGCGGGTCGCGCTGTTCGCGACCTGCTACTGCAACCGCAACGAGCCGGCGATCGATGCCGACCTGGTCGCGGTGTTCGAGCACAACGGCATCGCGGTCGAGCTCGCTGCCCGGGAGCGGTGCTGCGGCATGCCGAAGCTCGAGCTCGGCGATCTCGACGCCGTCGCGACGCTGAAGAACGTCAACGTGCCCGCGCTCGCAGCACTGATCGACCGCGGCTGCGACGTCGTGGCGGCGATCCCGTCGTGCGTGCTGATGTTCAAGCAGGAGCTGCCGCTGCTGTTCCCCGACGATCCGCTGGTCCGCAAGGTCAGCGAGCACACGTTCGATCCGTTCGAGTACCTGATGCTGCGCCACGCAGCGGGGCTGCTGAAGACCGACTTCAGCACCGAGCTCGGCAAGCTCGCCTATCACGTGCCCTGCCACCTGCGCGTGCAGAACATCGGCCTCAAGACGCGTGACTTGCTGAAGCTCGTGCCGGGCACGACGCTCGAGGTGATCGAGCGCTGCTCCGGCCACGACGGCACCTACGCGGTGAAGCAGGAATTCCACGAGTACTCGGTCAAGATCGGCAAGCCGGTGGTGGCGCGGGTCGCGGGCTCGGGGGCCGCCCAGCACTCGAGCGACTGCCCGATGGCCGGACAGCAGATCTCGCGCGGCCTTGCCGATCACCGCCCGCCCGCCCATCCGCTGACACTGCTGCGGCGGGCCTATGGCCTGCCGGGTCCGTGACGTGACTCACGGCGCATCACAGGCCCGGCGACTCGCACCGGCCGACCTGATGAGCCTCGAGCAGTACGCTCGGGCCCGATCCGAGTTCCGCGCGCGCGTGCTCGATCACAAGCGGCCCCGGACGGTCGCCGTCGGGCCGAACGTGACCTGGTGCTTCGAGGACCGCCTCACCATCCAGTACCAGATCCAGGAGATGCTACGCGCCGAGCGGATCTTCGAGTTGCAGGGAATAAAGGACGAGCTCGACGCGTACAATCCGCTGATCCCCGACGGCAGCAACCTGAAGGCGACGTTCCTGATCGAGTACACCGATCCCAGCGAGCGCGCGGTCGCGCTCACGCGCCTGAAGGGCATCGAGCGGCGCTGCTTCCTCGCGGTGGGGGATGAGGTGTCGTTCGCGGTCGCGGACGAGGACCTGGAGCGGGAAAACGAGGTCAAGACCTCGGCGGTGCATTTCCTGCGTTTCGAGCTGGGCCCGCGGGCGCGCGCGTTTCTCGCGGCCGGCGCGCCGCTGCGTGCCGGGATTGACCACCCCGCATACACGCATTCCGTCGAACTCTCCGCCGACACGGCCGCGGCGCTCGCTGCCGACCTCGCCCCGTGACAGGCCGGCGCCGCGGGTCCGTGCGAGCGCGTCCGTCCGTTCGCGAAGGTCAGCCGGCCCGATTTTTAGTACGCTCGCGCCCCGGATGAACCAGTCGTATACCGCCTCCGACATCGAGGTCCTGTCGGGACTCGACCCCGTGCGCCGCCGCCCGGGCATGTACACCGACACGACGCGACCGAACCATCTGGTGCACGAGGTCGTCGACAACAGCGTCGACGAGGCGATTGCCGGCCACTGTCACGAGATCAACGTCACGGTCTACAAGGATGGCGCGATCGAGGTCGTCGACGACGGCCGCGGCATGCCGGTCGATGTGCACCCGAAGGAGAAGATCCCGGGCGTCGAGCTGATTCTGACCAGGCTGCACGCCGGGGGAAAGTTCTCGGACAAGACCTACCAACAGGCGGGCGGCCTGCACGGTGTGGGCGTCTCGGTCGTCAACGCGCTGTCCTCGCGCCTCGAATGCCGCGTCAAGCGCGACGGCAACGAGTACCTGATCACGTTCAAGGACGGGCGGCTCGACTCCAGGCTCAAGGTCGTGGGCAAGGTCGGAGCGCGAAACACCGGGACCGCAGTACGCTTCTGGCCGAACCCGCAGTACTTCGATTCGGACAAGCTATCGCTGCCGAAGCTCAGGCACCTGCTGCGCGCCAAGGCCGTCTTATGCCCCGGCCTGAAGCTCACGCTGTATGCCGAGGCCTCCGGCGAGCGGGACGAGTGGTTCTACACTGGGGGCCTCGCGAGCTACCTGATCGAGCGGCTCGAGAGCGCCACGCTCGTGCCGGAGGAGCCGTTCGCGGCGAGCCTCAAGGGGGGCGATGAGGTCGCCGAGTGGGCCTTCGGCTGGCTCGCGGAGGAAGGGGTTGAGGTCGTCGGCGAGAGCTACGTCAACCTGATCCCGACGGTCGAGGGCGGCACGCACGTCAATGGCCTTAGGGCCGGCATCACCGATGCGGTGCGCGAGTTCTGCGAGTTCCGAAGTCTCGTGCCGCGCGGCGTCAAGCTCGCCCCGGAGGACGTCTGGGACCGTCTGTGCTACGTGCTCTCGGTCAAGATGTCCGAGCCCCAGTTCGCGGGCCAGACCAAGGAGCGGCTCGGCTCGCGCGAGTCGGCGGCCTTCGTCTCCGGACTCGTCAAGGACGCGCTGGCGGTGTGGCTCAATCAGCATCCGGAATCCGGCGAGCGGATCGCCCAGCTCGCGATCGCCAACGCGCAGGCGCGCCTGCGGGCGGCCCAGAAGATCGTCCGCAAGCGCGTCGTATCGGGACCGGCGCTGCCCGGCAAGCTCGCCGACTGCACCTCGCAGGAACCGGAGCGCACCGAGCTGTTCCTGGTGGAGGGCGACTCGGCGGGCGGCAGCGCCAAGCAGGCGCGCGAGCGCGACATCCAGGCGGTCATGCCGCTGCGCGGCAAGATCCTCAACACCTGGGAGGTCGACGCCGGGGGCGTGCTTGCCTCGCAGGAGGTGCACGACATCGCGGTCGCGATCGGCGTCGAGCCCGGATCGCCGAAGCTCGACGATCTGCGCTACCACAAGATCTGCATCCTCGCCGACGCCGACTCCGACGGGCAGCACATCGCGACGCTGCTGTGCGCACTGTTCCTGCGGCACTTCCGGCCGCTGGTGCTCGCCGGCCACGTGCACGTGGCGATGCCGCCTCTGTACCGGATCGACGTCGGCCGCAACGTCTACTACGCACTCGATGATGCCGAGCGCGCCGGCATTCTCGACCGGATCGCGGCCGAGGGACAGCGCGGCAAGGTGACCGTCACCCGCTTCAAGGGGCTCGGCGAGATGAGCCCGCTGCAGCTGCGCGAGACGACGATGGCGCCGGCCACGCGCCGGCTGCTGCAGCTGACGGTCGATGCGACCGACGACACCGACCAGCTGCTCGACATGCTGCTGGCCAAGAAGCGGGCCAACGACCGGCGCGAGTGGCTCGAGGCGAAGGGCAATCTCGCCGAGGTGGTGGCGTGAAGACCGGCGAGCTCAACTTCGAGGGCATCGAGCGGCGGCCGCTGAAGGTCTTCACCGAGAAAGCCTACCTCGACTACTCCATGTATGTGATCCTCGACCGGGCGCTGCCGCAGCTGGCGGACGGGCTAAAGCCGGTGCAGCGCCGGATCATCTACGCGATGAGCGAGCTCGGGCTCGCGGCGGGCGCCAAGCACAAGAAGAGCGCGCGCACGGTGGGCGATGTGATCGGCAAGTTCCATCCGCACGGCGACTCCGCCTGCTACGAGGCCATGGTGCACATGGCGCAGGACTTCTCGTACCGCTACCCGATCGTCGACGGCCAGGGCAACTGGGGCTCGACCGACGATCCGAAGTCATTCGCCGCGATGCGCTACACGGAGGCCAAGCTCCGGCCGTACGCCGAGACGCTGCTCGCGGAGCTCGGCCAGGGGACCGTCGACTGGACGCCGAATTTCGACGGCACGCTCGATGAGCCCGCGCTGCTGCCGGCGCGGCTGCCGAACGTGCTGCTGAACGGCGCGAGCGGGATTGCGGTCGGCATGGCGACGGACGTTCCCCCTCACAACCTCAGGGAGATCGCCAACGCCTGCGTGCGGTTGATCGACGAACCGGACGTCACGCTGCGCGAGCTCCTGAAGCTCGTGCCCGGCCCCGACCTGCCGACGGGCGGGGAGATCATCACGCCGAAGTCCGAGCTGCGCGCGTTGTACGAGAGCGGCAACGGAGCGTTCCGGGCGCGCGCGATCTGGGAGCCGGGCGACGGCGAGGTGGTCATCACCGCACTGCCGTACCAGGTGTCGGGCGCCAAGATCCAGGAGCAGGTCGCCCAGCAGATCCGGGCCAAGAAGCTGCCGATGGTCGACAACGTGCGCGACGAGTCGGACCACGAGGACCCGGTGCGCATCGTGCTCGAGCTGCACTCGAATCGGGTCGACGTCGAGCAGCTGATGGCGCACCTGTTCGCGACGACCGACCTCGAGCGCAGCTACCGGGTCAACCTCAACGTCATCGCGCTCGACGGCCGGCCGCGAGTGATGGGGCTCAGGGACCTGCTGACCGAGTGGCTGTCCTACCGCACGCGCACCGTGACGCGCAGGCTCGAGTTCCGTCTCGGCAGGGTCAACGCGCGGCTGCACGTGCTCGAGGGCCTGCTGATCGCATTCCTCAATCTCGACGAGGTGATCCGCATCGTGCGGCGCGAGGACGAGCCGAAGCCGGTGCTGATCAAGCGCTTCAAGCTCTCCGACGAACAGGCCGAGGCGATCCTCGAGACCAAGCTGCGCCAGCTCGCGAAGCTCGAGGAACTGAAGATCCGCGGCGAGCAGGCCGAGCTCGCGGCCGAACGGGACGACATCCAGAAGATCCTGAAGAGCCCGGCGCGGCTGCGCAAGCTGGTGCGCGAGGAGCTGGTCGCGGACGCGGACAAGCACGGCGATAAGCGTCGCACCAAGATCGTCGAGCGCGACGCGGCCAAGGCGATCGACGAAACCGAACTCGTCGTCGCGGAGCCCGTGACGGTCGTGCTGTCGACCGCTGGCTGGGTGCGGCAGGCAAAGGGCCACGAGATCGACCCGCAGGCGCTGTCCTACAAGACCGGCGACGGGTTCCAGGCGACGGCCCGCGGCAAGAGCACGCAACAGGCCGTGTTCCTCGACTCGACCGGACGCACCTACTCGCTGCCGGCGCACACGCTGCCGTCGGCGCGCGGCCAGGGCGAGCCGCTGTCGGGTCGGGTCGATCCGCCGGAGGGCGCGACGTTCGCGAGCGTGATGCTCGGCGAGCCGGCTGACCGATGGGTGGTGGCGACCGACTTCGGCTACGGCTTCATCGTCCGTCTGGAGGAGCTCTACGCCCGCAATCGCAGCGGCAAGGCCGTGCTGGCCGTGCCCGAGGGTGCCAAGGCGATCCCGGCGGCGCCGGTGGCCGCGGATCCGGGCGCGGTGATCGCGGTGGCGGCGACCGCCGGCGGCATGGACGGGCGGCTGCTGGTGTTCCCTCTCAGCGATCTGCCGGAGCTTGCCAAGGGACGCGGCAACAAGCTGTTCAACATCCCAGGCGCGCGCGCCGAGGCGCGCGAGGAGCTGGTCGTGGCAGTCGCGGTTGTGGCTCCTGGCGGCAAGCTCAGGATCGTCTGCGGCGAGCGCAGCATGACGCTCGGCTGGCCCGAGCTCGATGCCTACCGCGGCGAGCGCGCGCAGCGCGGCGCGATGCTGCCGAAGAACTATCGCCGGGCGACGGCGCTCGAGGCCGAGCCACCCGCCGCCTGAGCGCGGCGCGCTCGAATACGCTCCCGGAGCCCCGGGGCAGGGGAGAGGCAAGCGATGGCGTCGGGGCCGCTGCTGGTGACGGAGATCGAGGCAATCGTGCACGCGACGCATCGCGAGCCGCGCTCGGTACTCGGCTATCACGAGGTCGCGAGGCCCGACGAGCAGCCGCTCGCGCTGGTACGTGTGCTCGAGCCGGACGCGGTCGAGGTGGCGGTGTACTGGGAGGACGAGCCCCCCGCCGCCGCGCGACCGCTGCGGCTGCTGCATCCGGCGGGCTTCTACGAGGGCAGGATTGGATACCGGCGGCCGCTGGTGCCGTATCGCCTGCGGGTTCGCTACCGGGACGGACACGAGCTCGTCAAGCACGATCCGTACTTCTTCGCGCCGCAGCTGTCGGACTTCGACCTGTATCTGTTCGGCGAAGGCAACCATTACCGGATCTGGTCGAAGCTCGGCGCGCACCCGACGACGCTCGAAGGCCTCGCCGGCACGCGCTTCGCGGTGTGGGCGCCGAACGCCGGGCGCGTCAGCGTCGTGGGCCCGTTCAATCACTGGGATGGCCGCAAGCACGCGATGCACGGGCGCCGCCCCAGTGGCGTCTGGGAGCTGTTCGTTCCTGGCGTCGGGCCCGGCGCGCTCTACAAGTACGAGATCCGCACCCCGGGCGGCGGCACGCGGCTGAAGTCCGATCCGTACGGATTCGCGATGCAGCTGCGGCCCGACAACTGTTCGGTGGTCGCGAACCTTGAGGGCTTCGAGTGGCGTGACGCGGACTGGCTCGAGGCGCGCAAGGCAGCCGATCCCAAGCGGCGGCCGATCAGCATCTACGAAGTGCACCTTGGCTCGTGGCGGCGCATCGAGGGCCGGCAGCCGCCATTCATGAACTGGCGCGAAGCGGCGGAGCAGCTGATTGGGTACGTCACGGACCTCGGCTATACGCATATCGAACTGATGGCCGCCGCCGAGCACCCGTTCGACGGTTCGTGGGGTTACCAGGTCGCGGGCTACTACGCGCCGACCGCCCGCTTCGGCAGCCCCACCGACCTGATGCATTTCGTCGACCGCTGCCACGCCGCCGGCATCGGCGTGCTGATGGACTGGGTGCCGGCGCACTTCCCGAAGGACGAGCACGGGCTGGCCGAATTCGACGGCACCGCCCTGTACGAGCATGCCGATCCGCGTCAGGGCGAGCACCGGGACTGGGGCACGAAGATCTTCAACTTCGGACGCAACGAGGTGCGCAATTTCCTGGTCGCGAATGCGCTCTACTGGCTTGAGAATTTCCACGTCGACGGCCTGCGAGTCGATGCGGTCGCGTCCATGCTGTATCTCGATTACAGCCGGGAGCACGGCCAGTGGGTGCCGAACCGCTACGGCGGGCGCGAGAACCTCGAGGCGATCGGCTTCCTGCGGCAGCTGAATTGGGCGGTGCACGAGTACGCGCCCGGGAGCCTGATGGTCGCCGAGGAGTCCACCGCCTTCCCCGGCGTGACCCAGCCCGCCCACCTCGGAGGCCTCGGCTTCACGTTCAAGTGGAACATGGGCTGGATGAACGACACGCTGCGCTACATGCAGCTCGATCCGGTGCACCGCAGCCACGAGCACCGGCTGGTGACGTTCTCATTTATGTACGCATGGTCCGAGAGCTTCATGCTGCCGGTCTCGCACGACGAGGTCGTGCACGGCAAGCGCGCGCTGCTCGACAAGATGCCGGGCGACGAATGGCAGAAGCGGGCCAACTACCGATTGTTCATGAGCTACATGACGGTCCATCCCGGCAAGAAACTGCTGTTCATGGGCTGCGAGTTCGGCCAGTGGCATGAATGGCGCGACACCGCGAGCCTCGACTGGCAGCTGCTCGACGATGCCCGGCACGGCGGGCTGCGGGACCTCAATCGCGACCTCAACCAGCTGTACCGCTCGGCCGTGCAGCTCCACGGCAGCGACTGTGACCACGACGGGTTCGCGTGGATCGACCCGCACAATGCGGCGCAGAGCGTGTTCGCCTTCGAGCGGCGCGCGACGCGCTCCGACCGAGGCGCGCCCCTGGTGTGCGTGTTCAATGCGACGCCCGTACCGCGCGATGACTACTGGATTGGCGTCGATGCGCCGGGGCGCTACACGAAGCTGCTCGACTCCGACGACGTCCGCTACGGCGGGTCGGGGTACAGTCGCGATGCGGCGTTCGAAGCGGTCGCGCATCCCTCGCACGGCCGCGCGTTTGCGCTCAGGCTCGCGCTGCCGCCGCTCGGGGCGCTGATCCTCCGGCACGGCTGACGGTCGTGACTCCCGCGTCGATCGAGCCTCCCGAACATCCGCGCGGTGTCGCGCGACGCGCCCGCGCGTGAGTGCCGAGGCGGCCAGCGCGCGTCTCGCCGCGGCCATCGAGCCGGGCGCGGCGACGCCGCTCGGGGCGACTCCCAGCGCACGCGGTGTGAATTTCGTGCTGCACTCGAGCATCGCGGAGCGCATCGAGCTGTGCCTGTACGATGCGCGCACCCGGGAGCCGCGCGGCAGCGTCGCGCTGCCCGGGCGGACCGGCAGCGCCTGGCATGGTTATCTGCCGGCACCGCACGCGGCCGCCGGCGACCTGTACGGCTACCGGGTGTCCGGCCCATACGCACCCGACCAGGGTTTGTGGTGCAACCCGGCCAAGCTGCTGCTCGATCCGGCCGCTCGCGCAGTGACCGGCGAGCCATCGCTGTCGCCGGCGCTGTTCGATGCGGACGGAGCTGGCTTGCTTGACAGCGCCTCGGCGATGCCGCGCTGCCGGATCGTCGATCCCGCGTTCGACTGGGGCGCGCAGCGCTCACCGGTCATTCCGTGGCGCGACACGATTCTCTACGAGCTGCATGTGAAGGGCTTCACCCAGCGTCACCCCGGCGTCGCGGAGCGACTGCGCGGCACGTATCTCGGGCTTGCAGAACCGGCGGCGGTCGACTGGCTGCGCGAGCTCGGCGTCACGAGCGTCGAGCTGATGCCGTGTCAGGCATTCACCAGCGAGCGCTTCCTGCGGAAGCACGGACTCTCGAACTACTGGGGCTACAACCCGATTGCATGGTCGGCGCCCGCCACCCAGTACGCGATCAACGATCCCGTGGCCGAGTTCCAGACCATGGTTAGGGCGCTGCACGCGGCCGGGCTCGAGGTCATCCTCGACGTCGTGTTCAACCACACCGCGGAGGGCGATCACAGCGGCCCGACGCTGTCGCTGCGGGCAATCGACAACGCGAGCTACTACCGCCTCGTCGCGGCGGAGCCACGCCACTACGAGAATTGGACCGGCTGCGGCAACACCATCGCGGCCGACCAGCCCCTGGTGACGGCACTGATTCTCGACAGCCTGCGCTGGTGGGTGCAGGCGATGCACGTCGACGGGTTCCGCTTCGACCTGGCGCCGGTGCTCGGCCGCGGGCACCCGGCGTTCAACCGCCATGCCGCCTTCTTCGAGGCACTGGGCGCCGACCCGGTGCTCAAGCGCATGAAACTGATCGCCGAGCCATGGGACGTCGGCCCCGACGGCTACCAGCTCGGCCAGTTCCCGACCGGCTGGTCCGAATGGAACGATCGCTACCGCGACACGGCGCGGGCGTTCTGGCGGGGCGATGCCCACGTCCAGGGTGCGCTCGCCGAGCGCTGCGCCGGGTCGAGCGATCTGTTCCGGTACCGCGGCCGGCAGCCGTCGGCCAGCGTGAATTTCGTCACCGCCCACGACGGCTTCACGCTGCAGGACCTCGTCAGCTACCGCGAGCGGCGCAACGATGCCAATCTTGAGCGGAATGCGGACGGTCACGCGCACAACCTGAGCTGGAACTGCGGCGTGGAGGGGCCGAGCGACGATCCGGCTGTCGGGGAGCTGCGCCGGCGGCAAATGCGCAATCTGCTGCTGACGCTGTTCGTGTCGCAGGGCGTGCCGATGCTGCAGGCGGGCGACGAGATTGCCCGCACCCAGCGCGGCAACAACAATGCCTATTGCCAGGACAACGAGATCAGCTGGCTCGACTGGTCGCGGCTCGAGGCGGAGGCTGACCTGGTAGAGTTCGTCCGCCGCCTGGTCGCGTTGCGCAAGCAGCGCACCGAGCTGCGCCGCGAGGCGTTCCTCAAGGGCGCGGGGCCCGCCGGGCGCGCGCACGACGTCAGCTGGCGTCACCCGGCGGGACGGGACATGACCCTGGCGGACTGGAACGATCCAGGACTGCACTGCCTCGGCATGTGGCTCGCGCCCGACGCCGGCCCGGGCGATGGCGCGCTGCTGGTCGTGTTCAACGCCGGCGAGACGGAGCTCGAGTTCGAGCTGCCGCCGACCGGGCATGGTGCGGCGTGGGTCCGCATTCTCGACACCGGCGCACGCGCCGGCGCGGCGGCGCTGCCGTGCGGGCCGGCCGAGAGGATCGCCTCGCGCACTGCGATCGTGTGCGAGGCGCGGCGCAACTGAGCCGAACGAGGCTGGCCATTTCCGGCTGCGGCACGCCTAGCCGCGCACGGTCGCGGCGCGCCGGGGTCAGCCGAGCACGATTTCCTCCGGCTTGTGGACGAAGTAGCCCTGGATGAACTCGATGCCCAGCTGCCACAGCACGGCCATCGTGTTCGCATCCGCCACGCGCTCGGCGATCGTGACGGCGCCCACGCTCTTCGCGGCCTGCACGAGGGTCTTGACCTGCTGCTGCAGGCTGGCGCTGGTGGCGAGTCCCTGCATCAGCGAGCCGTCGATCTTGACGAAATCGGGCTTCAGGTGATCGACGAGCTGCTGCGGGTCGGCGCCCGCTCCGAAGCGTTCGATCGCGAACCGGAACCCCTGCCGCTTGAACTCCTGGCGCAGCGTCTTGGTCTCGAGCAGGTACTGGTCCGAGATCTCCTGCGCGATCTGGAAACACAGCCGCTCCGGCTCGATGTGGCTGGCCTTCAGCTGATTGGCCAGCCAGCCCGGCAGGGTCTTGTCGTTGACGGTGTCTTTGGACAGGCGCACGAAGATCGCGGCCGGCTTGCGCGCGGCGCAGAACGACATCGACGCGCCGACCACCCAGCGATCGATGTTCTTCATCAGGTCGTTGCGTTCGGCGGCCGGGATGAACTCCGAGGGCAGAACTTCCTTGCCGTGTTCGTCGAGCATGCGCACCAGCACGTCGAACATGCTCTTGTCATCGCCCAGCAGGCTGGCGATCGGCTGCTGCACCAGCCGGAAGCGGTTCTCCATCAGCGCGGCCTTGATGTGCCGCACCCAGACCTTGTCGTAGGACTGCACCCGCGTGTCGGCATCGGAGCGATCGAGCCGGTGAACCTGGCTGCCGCCCTGATCGCGACCCTTGCGGCCGGCTTCGATCGCATCGGTGACCGGACCTGCCGGGTCGGTGACGCTCGGCGACACGAGGCCGAGGCCGACGGTCACCGTCGCGCTCAGCGACTTGGTGCCGACCTTGAAGACATGGTCCTTGATGGTCCGCACCACCTGCTCGCCCCACGCCTCGACGTCGCGCGCATTCCCCCGCTCGATCAGGAACAGCAGCGCACTGCCGGTGAACCGGCCGCCGAGATCGCCGGGGGTCTGCTGGCGCACGATTGCCGCGAACTGCGCGATGAACTCCTCGACGAGCAGCGGGCCGACCTGGCCCACGAGCTGCTCCATGCGGTCCGGGCGCACGCAGGCGATGAAGCGCATGCCCCCGGCCACCGGCACCTTGAGCCGCTCGCGCAGCTGCTCGACCAGGTACTGGCGGTGCAGAAGTCCGGTCGACGGGTCGGTGCGCACCGCGTCGGCCAGCCTGCGCTGGATCTCCCGCTCGTCATGGCGGCCCGCTTGCACGACGCAGCGCACCGCCGGCTCGCCCTCGAACTCGCCCCGGCCAAGCGTCATCTCGAATGGCAGCTGCGAGCCGTCCGACAGCAGCGCGGTGAGCCTGAGCGGGTGGTCGCTCCACTTGCCGCTCAGCGATGCCGCGAGCCCTCCCTTCAGGGCGGCGTGCGAGGCGGCATCGAAGAAATCCATCAGCGGCTGGCCGCGCACCGCATCGGCATCGGGGTAACCGTACAGCTCGAGCCAGGCGGGATTGGCGTCGACCACGATGCCTTCCTGGACGATCGCGATCGCATCGGCCGACCCTTCCATGAACGCGGCGAGCGCGCGCTGGTATTCGTGGGCGGAGTGCAGCGTCGAGTTCAGCGCCCGCTCAAGCCGGAACGCCCGCAGTTCGCGCGCACACACGAGCTGCAGCCGCTCCGCGTGGGCGAGCGTGACGACGTCCTGGGCACCGGCGCGCAGCGCCGCGGTCAGCCGGTCCTCGTCAAGCGCCGCGCCGGCGACGATCACCGGCACCGCCGGCTGGGTCTGGGCCCTGAGGTTCCTGATCTGATCGAGCGGCAGCAGCCCTTCGTCCGCGAACAGCACCAGCAGCTCGGGATTGATCTGGCTGAGCGCGTCGCTCAGATCGCGTGCGTCCGGCAGCCAGGTACAGTGCACGGGATGGCCCGCGCGGCGCAGGATGGCGTTGATCGCCTCGACGTGATCTTGCTGCCGCGTCAGGATCAGTATCGGTACCGGCGCGCCGTCCTGCGGTGATCGATTGGGGAGGGACTGCTGCAAGACTCGCCTCGTGCGACGGGTGATCGGCACGACGATCCTACCATCCGCAAATCGCGCCCGATGGAATGCACATCACCGATCGCGGCCAGAGCCAGGCGGCCGCGGGGCCACCGCGAGTCTGCCGCCCCTCCGCCGGCTGGCTCCGGGGCGCCGCTTTCCCTTATAATACTCTGCTTTTTCAAGGCGAACCCATGTCCAGCTACAGCACAAACGAGTTCAAGAGCGGGCTCAAGATCCTGATCGACGGCGAGCCGTACTCCATCGTCGAGAACGAGATGGTCAAGCCCGGCAAGGGCCAGGCCTTCAATCGCGTCAAGATTCGCAACCTCAAGACCGGGCGCGTCGTCGAGCGCACCTGGAAGTCGGGCGACACGGTGGAGGGCGCCGACGTCGTCGACGCCGATATGCGGTACCTGTACAGCGACGGTGAATTCTGGACGTTCATGCTGCCCGATACCTTCGAGCAGTACACCGCCGGCAAGGCCGCGATGGGCGATGCGGCCCAGTGGCTCAAGGACGGCGTCGACTGCATCGTGACGCTCTGGAACGGCCAGCCGCTCACCGTGACGCCGCCGGCCCACGTCGAGCTCAAGATCGTCGCGACCGATCCCGGGATGCGCGGCGACACCGTGACAGGCGGCCAGAAACCGGCCAAGCTGGAAACGGGCGCGGTCGTGCGCGTGCCGCTGTTCATCAGCGAAGGCGAAGCGATCCGCGTCGACACGCGGACCGGCCAGTACATCTCCCGGGCGAAATAGCGCGCTCACCAGTCCGAGGCGCGCACCAGGTGCGCCGCCAGCGTCTCGAGACCGCTCGCGTCCGCCGGTCCGAATCGAGCGAGCCGCGGGCTGTCGAGGTCCATGACCCCCAAGAGTCTCGGGCCGGCCACGAGCGGCACCACGATCTCCGACCGCGAGGCTGCATCACAGGCGATGTGGCCCGGGAACGCGTGCACGTCGGCGACGATCAGCGTGCTGCGCGCCGCCGCGGCGCTGCCACACACGCCTGCGCCGAGAGCGATGCGCACGCACGCGGGCTTGCCCTGGAACGGGCCGACGACGAGTTCGGTTCCGTCGTACAGGTAAAAACCGGCCCAGTTGAGGTCTGGCAGCATCGTGTAGAGCAGCGCCGCCGTGTTGGCGAGGTTCGCAATGCTGTTGCGTTCGCCGGCGAGGAGCCCGTCGAGCGCGGCAAGGAGTGTTGCGTAGAGCAGCTCGGCGCTCGCTTCGCGCGGCGGGTCGGGCAGGGTCTGGGTCATGGGCAGGTCCTTCCGGTCGGTCGTCACAGGAGGCGGCTCCGCCTCACGCCTCGTCGACCGCGAAGCTGACGGCCTCGCGTATATCGGCGAGTCCCGCGGCCAGCATGACGATCCGGTCGAAGCCGACGGCAACGCCTGCCGAGTCCGGGAGCCCCGCGGCAAGCGCGGCGAGCAGCCGTTCATCGATCGGAACGTCGGGCAGACCCAGCGCGGCCCGCTGCGCGCGGTCGCGGTCGAAGCGTCGGCGCTGCTCGGCCGCATCCGCGAGCTCGTGGAAGCCGTTGCACAGCTCGATGCCGCCAACGTAGGCCTCGAAGCGGGCCGCGACCGCGGGATCATCCGGCAGCAGCCGCGCGAGCGCCGCCTGCGAGGCGGGGTAGGCATGAACGAACGTGATGCGGTCACGACCGAGCGCGGGGCCGACGAGCGCGCCCATCAACAGGTCGAGCACCGCGTCGCGCTCGGATCCCAGCGCGGCCGGGTCCGCCCCGAGCCGCTCGGCCGCGACGCCGACGAGCAGCGCGAGCGGCGCCGCGAAGGGATCGAGGCCGAGCACGCGCTCGAAGGCCGCGCCGTACGTCAGCCGTTCCGCCGGGGCGGCGAGGCAGCGGCCGAGCAGCCGCGCCAGCAAAGCCTCGACCTCGTCCATTAGCGCCAGGTGGTCGAAGCCCACCCGATACCACTCGATCAGCGTGAACTCCGGCCGGTGCTGCCGGCCCGTTTCGCCATCGCGAAACACCTTGCAGATCTGGTAGATGTCGCCGCTGCCGGCCGCGAGCAGCCGCTTCATCGCGTACTCCGGCGAGGTCTGCAGGTAACACGACCCTGCGCGCCCGCTGATCCGGGTCGCGAGCGAGGCGAGATGCACGTCGGTCGCGGTTGCCCGGCCGAGGACCGGTGTGTCCACCTCGAGCACGCCCCGTGACCGGAAGAAGTCCCTGACATCGTCGAGCAGCCGCGCTCGCAGGCGCAGCACCTCCAGACTCGCCGCCGGCCGCCACTCGGTGGTCATCATCGCTCAGCCGGCGAGCTCGCCGATCGGCGCGCCCATGCGCACGGTCGCGCCGGGCACGAATTCGCGCGCCCAGCGGCCAGCGCCGCGCGGCAGCAGCACGATGATCGTCGAGCCCATGTTGAAGCGCCCGAGCTCCTCGCCGCGGGCGAACGCGGGCGCCGGGGTCGGGACCGCAAATGCCCGTGCCGCGCGCGGCCGCGCGGGCGTCAGATCACCGAAGCCGACGATCGCGATGCTGCCGACGTTGAGCGCCCCGACGAACACGACGGCGAGCGGGCCTGCGGCGGTTGCGAAGCGGCAGACGACGCGTTCGTTGCGTGCATACAGCCGCGGTATCAAGGCCGCGGTCGCGGTGCTGACGCTGAACAGCCGTCCCGGCAGGTAGCGCAGCCCCGTGAGCCTGCCATCGAGCGGCATGTGCACGCGGTGGTAGTTGTAGGGCGCGAGGTAGATCGTCGCGAACTCGCCACCGGCGAAGTCGTGCGCCTCCGACTCCTCGCCGAGGAGCTCCCCGAGCGTGTACCAGCGGCTCTTGGCCCTGAGCTGCGCCTGCAGCAGCCGCTCCCCGCTGATCGTGCCGCGCTCGCTGACCGTGCCGTCGCAGGGACTCGCGATCGCCCGCGCGGCGGTGGGGAGCCGGCGGGCGCCGGGCGCGAGCCCGCGGGTGAAGAACTCGTTGAAGGAACGATAGGCGTCCGCATCGCGCTGCGCAGCGTCGGCGAGGTCGACCGCGTACAGCCACGAGAATCCGCGGATCAGCAGCCGCCTCAGCCACGGCATCTGTGAGCGCGTCAGGCGATGCACGAGCGCCGTGACCGCGTGCTGCGGCAGCAGGTACTGAAGCGTGACGAACGCGCGGCTGCGAAGGGCCATCTACGCCCCGCCGCCCGCGGCCGCGCGGATCCGCCGGTAGTCGGCCGCCAAGCTCTTCGCGACGTGCGGCGCAGGAAACACGGCCGCGAGCCGCGCCTGCGCATCGATCAGGAACAGCGCCGCGGTGTGGTCGACGCTGTAGTTGCCGTCGCGCTCCGGCCCGCGCTGGACGAACACGCCGAGCGCCCGGGTCAGCGTCTCGATGGCCGCTGGGGTCCCGGTGAGGCCGACGAAGGCCGGGTCGAAGTGCGATACGTACGCGGCGAGCCGTGCGGGCGTGTCGCGCGCCGGATCGACGCTGACCAGCACGACTGCGGGCAGTTCCCCGGGCGCGAGGCCTTCGAGCAGCCTGCGCGCGCTCGCAAGCTCGAGCAGCGTCGTCGGGCAGGCATCGGGGCAGCTCGTATAGCCGAACAGCACGAACGTGTAATGCCCGCGCAGGCGCGCGCGGTCGAAGCGCGCCCCGTCCTGACTGACGAGCGCGAACTCGGGCAGAGGGCGCGGATCGGCGTACACGCTCGCGACCTCGGTGACGGGTGGCGCGGCGGCTAAACCTCGCAGCTGGCGGACCGCGTACGTGCCGGCAAGCGTCGCGGCGAGGCCGGCGATGACGGCCAGCACGAGCTGTCTCGCAGGCCGTCGGCCGCGCGGCGTGTCGTCCATCGGCGGATTATCCCACGACTGCCGGGGCTCACCCGATTCGCTAGACTCGCCGCCGATGAAGACGCCGCTGCCACCCGCGCTGACCGCCGCCGCGATCGACTGGACCGCGAGGCGCCTCGCGCGTGCGCGCCTGAGCTTCGGCCACGGCACCGACAATGCGCGCGACGAGGCGGCCGCGCTCGTGTTCCATGCCGCAGGCTGGCCGCACACGGCGGCGCCGGGCGCCTACCGCTGGCGGCTCAGGCGCGCTGCCCGGGAATCCCTCGCCGCGCTGGTGCACCGGCGAATCGCGGAGCGGATACCGGCCGCCTACCTGACCGGTGTCACATGGTTCGCCGGCCACGAGATCCGCGTCGACCCGCGCGTGCTGGTGCCGCGCTCACCGATCGCCGAACTGATAGGCCACAGGTTCCGGCCGTTTGTGCGCCCGGAACGCGTCCGCAGGATACTGGATATCGGCACGGGCTCCGGGTGCATCGCGATCGCCTGCGCGCACGCATTCCCGGCGGCGACGATCGATGCCGTCGACGTCTCGGCCGGGGCGCTCGAGGTCGCGCGCGACAATGTCCGCCGTCACCGGCTCGAGCGGCGCGTGCGGCCGCGCCTCGCGAGCGTCTATCGCGGCCTCGGAACCCGCCGCTACGATATTATCGTCAGCAATCCGCCCTACGTGCCGACGGGCGAGGTCGCGGCGCTGCCGGCGGAATACCGCCACGAGCCACCGATCGCACTCGAGGCCGGCGCCGATGGCCTTCGGGTCGTGGGCGCGATTCTGAGGGGCGCGGTACGACACCTGCAGCCGGGCGGCGTATTGGTCGTCGAGGTCGGCGACAGTGCCGGGGCGGTCGCCGCATCCTGGCCAGGACTGCCGTTCCTGTGGCTCGGGTTCGAGCACGGCGGCGGAGGGGTGTTTCTGATGACCCGTGAGCAGCTGGCACCGCGGCCGCGGCCAACCGCCCGGCGGCCCACGCGCGCGAGGTAAACGGATGTCGGGCAACAGCTTCGGTCGATTGTTCACCGTGACGACCTTCGGCGAGAGCCACGGCCCCGCGCTCGGCGCAGTCGTCGATGGCTGCCCGCCTGGGCTCGAGCTCGGCGAGGCGGACCTGCAGCGCGACGTCGACCTGAGGCGCTCCGGCACCTCCCATCACACCAGCCAGCGCAAAGAGCCGGACCGGGTGCGGATCCTGTCGGGCATCTTCGAAGGCCGCACGACCGGCGCGCCGATCGGGCTGCTGGTCGAGAATACCGACCAGCGCTCGCGGGACTACGACAAGATCAAGGACCGGTTCCGGCCCGGCCACGCCGATTACACCTACCAGCAGAAGTACGGGTTCCGGGACTACCGCGGCGGCGGCCGCTCGTCGGCTCGGGAGACCGTGATGCGCGTGGCGGCGGGCGCGATCGCGCGCAAGTACCTGGGCGTGCGCCTCGGGGTGCGGATTCACGGCTACCTCGCCGCGCTCGGGCCACTGACGCTCGAGCCGGTCGATCCCGAGGCGGCCTACCACAACCCGTTCTTCTGTCCCGATCCCGCGCGCCTCGCCGAGCTCGAGGACTACATGTGGAAGATCCGCGAGGCCGGCGACTCGATCGGCGCGCGGGTGACGGTGATTGCGCACGGCGTACCGCCCGGTCTGGGCGAGCCGGTTTTCGACCGCCTCGATGCGGATCTCGCGCACGCGATGATGGGGATCAACGCGGTCAAGGGGGTCGAGATCGGCGCCGGGTTCCGGGTGGTCGGCCAGCGCGGCAGCCAGCACCGCGACGAGCTGACCCCGGCGGGCTTCACGGCCAATCACGCGGGCGGCGTGCTCGGCGGCATCTCGACCGGCCAGGACCTCGTGGTGAGCCTGGCGCTGAAACCCACATCGAGCATCCAGGTGCCCGGACGGACCATTGACCTCGCCGGCAATCCGGTCGAGGTCGTCACGACCGGCCGGCACGACCCGTGCGTGGGGCTGCGCGCAACCCCGATCGCCGAGGCGATGCTGGCGCTCGTCGTCATGGACCACTACCTGCGGCACCGTGCGCAGAACGCGGACGTCGTGTCGCCGACGCCAGTCATTCCCGCCGGCAAGCCCACGACGTGATGGGCGCCAACTGGGCGATCATCGCCGGGTACTTCGCGTACTTCGGCGCTGTCGGCGTTTTCCAGCCGTACTTCCCGCTGCACCTCGCTGCGCTCGGGATCACCGGGGCCGGGATCGGGGCGCTGCTCGCGCTGTGGAACTGCGTGCGGGTCGTGGGTCCGGTGACTGCGGCGTGGCTGGCGGACGCGCGGCCGGACCGCCGCCCGCTGCTGCGGATGCTCGGGTTCGCGAGCGTGGCCGCAACGGCCGTGCTCGCAATTGCGCGCTCGCCTGCGGCCGTCGCGGTCGCCCTTGCGCTGCTGAGCCTGTTCTTCAACGGGCTGATGCCGGTGTACGACGCCCACGCCCTCGAGCGGCTGGGGCCCCGCGTGCACCGCTACGGCCGGCTGAGACTGTGGGGCTCGATCGGCTTCGTCGCGACCTCTGTGGGCCTCGGCTGGCTGACGGCACGCACCGGGCCGGCGGCCATTCCGCTCGCGCTCCTGGTCGCGGTGTTCGCGACCGCGCTCGCGCTGCTCGCGCTGCCCCCCGCCGTGGCCCGTGCGCACGCCGGCGCAGGGCTCGCCGAGTTCGCGGCCGCGCTGCGCCGGCCGCGGGTCATCGTGTTTCTCGTCGTGTGCTTTCTGCACCTCGCCGGTTTCGCCGGATTCTACGGATTTTACTCACTGTATCTCGCGCGCTTCGGCTACCGGCCCGGCACGATCGGGCTGCTGTGGGCGGCGGGTGTCGTCGCGGAGATCGGCCTGTTCGCCCTCGGCCAGCGCTTGCTCAGGCGCTATCCGCTGCCGCGGCTTCTCGAGGTCGCGCTCGCGGCGAGCGTGCTGCGCTGGACGCTGGTGGCGGCGTTTCCGGACGTGCCGGAGCTGATGCTCGGCGCACAGCTGCTGCACCTGGCGAGCTTCGGGCTGTTTCACGCGGTGACGGTGCTGCTGGGTCCGGCGCTGATGCCGCCTGGAACGGCGGCCAGAGCCCAGGCACTGGTGTCGAGCCTGGGCTGGGGCGCCGGCGGGATCGCCGGCAGCCTGCTCGCCGGGGCGCTGCGGGACAACGTCGGCCCGCGCGCGGTGTTCATCGGCAGCGCCACGCTCGCCTCCCTCGCCTGGCTGCTCGCCGCCCGGAGCCTGTCGCGCCCGGCGGGCGCCGGCGCTGTGAACCACGCCACGTGAGGTCGGCGGGTGTCCGCGGGCAATAGTGTGCGCGACGTCGAAATTTTGGTGCGCGACTGTTTCTAGGCTATATTTCGTCAAATACAATCCGAGTCTTGAGAATCAGCGACTTGTGATGGAATTCACGTTCGCGAAAGAGCTGGAGGGCCGCGCCGTCGACGCGTTGGTCGCTCATCGGGGTAGTTAGATGATCACGAAAATCCGCCTGCTGGTCGGGTTGCTGCTGCTGGCGCCGACGTTGGTGCACGCGCTTGGCCTCGGCGACATCCGCCTCGGTTCGGCTCTGAACCAGCCACTGTCGGCGGATATCGAGATCGTCGGCGCGTCCGTCGACGAGCTCGGGCAGGTGCGCGCAGCGCTCGCCTCGAGGGATGTATTCGCCCACGCCGGAGTCGATGCACCGCAATTCCTGTCCTCGCTGACCTTCGCTGTCGGGAAAGACTCCGCTGGCCGCCCGGTCGTCCAGGTACGCTCCAACGAGCCGATCACCGAGCCGTTCGTGACGTTCCTCGTCGAACTCACCTGGCCCCGTGGCCATCTGGTCCGCGAGTACACGGTACTGCTCGACCCTCCGGTGTTTGAGGCGAAGCCGACGCCTGCGGCGGCGGTGGCAGCGCCGCGCACCGGGGAGACGACGAGCGCTGCCGCCGGCGGCATCTCGCGCGGGCCGGCCCCGAGCGAACCGGCCGCGACGGCAGCGGAAGCTGCTGCGCCAGCGGCGGTGGCGCGACCAGCCGCCGTGACCAGCGCTGTCAGCGCCGGCGAATACCGCGTCGTCGCCAAGGATTCGCTGTCGTCGATCGCGCGCCGGTCCGGGGCGACGACCCAGCCAGAGATCAACCGCCTGATGATCGCGACCTTTCGCGCCAACCCGTCGGCATTCGACGGCAACATCAATCGCCTGCACAAAGGCGCAGTCCTTCGGATCCCTGGGAGCGAGGAATGGTCGGGCGTGAGTTCCGCGGACGCCTCGCGCGAAGTCCGCCGCCAGGTGAACGAATGGCGCGCCAGCGTCGGCGCGGCGCACGGCGGCGCCGCGGAAGAGGCGCGTCTGCGGCTCGTGCCGCCGACTGCGGCGCCTGGGGGTCAGGGGACGACGCCCGGTCCGGCCGCCGCCGGTGGAGACGCGCAGCACGTCGCTGCCCTCGAGAAGGAGCTTGCCGAGACCAAGCGCCTGCTCGATTTGAAGAGTGCCGAGCTTGCCCGGCTGCAGAGTCAGGCCCCGGCACCCGCGCCAGTCGCAGCGCCGCCGGCTCCGGCGCCGGCCCCGCCGGTCGCAGCGCCGCCTGCGGAAGCCCCACCACCAACTGCCGCGGTCGAGGCGCCGAAGCCGGCCGCTGTCGAGACGCCGGCCCCGGCGGCAAAGCCGAAGGCGGCACCGGCGCCGGTCGCCGAGCCTGGCTTGCTGGGCACGCTCGCCGACAACCTGCTGTACGTGATTCTGGCCGGCGCTGTGCTGCTGCTCGCGGCGCTGCTCGGCTTCAACATCCTCAGGCGGCGGCGCGAGGAAGCGGACTTCGACGAGGTACTGCAACCGGGTGGCGAAGCCGAGGCTGCGCCGCGCGGCATGCGCGGGGCCGAGGCTCCGCGTGGCTCGATCGTGGTCGAGGAGTCCGGTGAATTCGAGGCGCCACCGTTGGTTCTTGCGCGGCCAGCGGCCAAGGCCGCCCCGCCGCCGGCGCCCGCCGCTGCTGCGGCCCCGACGCGGGCGCTCGACGATACGCTGAGCTCCGAATCCGCCGTCAACCTCGAGCAGGCCGATCCGCTCGCCGAGGCCGACTTCCACATGGCGTACGGCCTGTACGACCAGGCCGCCGACATCGTGAAGCTGGCGATCACGCGCGAACCGGACAACCGCGCGCTGAAACTCAAGCTGCTCGAGGTCTACTTCGTCTGGGGCAACAAGGATTCATTCCTCGAGGTTGCCCGTACGCTCGCCCGCACGCGCGATGGCGCCGCGGCCGGGGAGTGGGACAAGGTCGTCATCATGGGCCGGCAGATCGCCGGCGACGACCCGCTGTTCGCGGGTGCCGGGCCCACCGGGCCCGCGACCGATCTCGACCTCGATCTGGAGGGCGGCGGGACCCAGGGCGTCGACCTCGAGTTCCTGGGAGAAGCGCCGGCGCCGCGTGTCGGCCGCGATTCGGTCGACCTCGACCTCAGCCAGGCGCTCGGCGGGGCGGACGAGACCGCCGACACCGGCGAGTCGAAGACGCTCGATCCCGAGCGCTTCGACATGGTGCTCGACGAGACCCCGACCGATCAGGGCGGGGCCGCGAAAGGCGACAGGAAGCGCGCGAGTGAGGCCCCGACTGTGGAACGGCCGGCACTGCGCGGCGCCGCGAGCGGCGACCGCCGGCCCAGCAGCGAGGGGCCGACTGTCGAGCAGCCTAGACTGCGCAGCGCCGATGCGCCGACCGTCGAGCAGCCCAGACTGCGCGGCGCCGATGCGCCGACCGTCGAGACGCCGGCGCTGGCGGTCCGGCGCGAGGATGTGATCGGCGAGCGGCTCAATACAGCACTGGGCCGGGAGCGCAGCAGCGCGACCGATGCCACGGCGGAACTGCAGATCGACGACCTCGGCTTCGATGTCGGCAAGCTTGGATCGACCTCGACCTCGCTCGAGGCGCTCACGATCACCGATCACCCGTCCGACGCCGGCGCCGGCTCGGCGACCATGATCACCGGCCTCGATAAGCAGGCCCGCGACAGGCTCGGCGCCGCCATGGACGAAACCGGCGTGGCGGCGCAAGCGCCGGGTGCCGAGAGCCTCGATCTGGACCTCGACGAGCTCACCAAGGCTCTGGAGGGCGACACGGTGGAGCAGCCGCGCCGCGAGGAAGTCGGGTTCTCGACGGACGTATTCGCGACGGCGATCCGTCAGGCTCCGAGCGGACTCGACCTCGATGTAGGCGCCTCGGCCACAGAGACGCGCGAGCCAACGGTCACCCAGCGGGTCTCCGCCGAAGATCTGGCCCTGCCTGAGCTCGAGCCCGTGACGCTGTCGGAAGTCGGCACCAAGCTCGACCTTGCGCGCGCCTACATGGACATGGGCGACCCGGATGGCGCGCGCAGCATCCTCCAGGAGGTGCTGAATGAGGGCAGCTCGTCGCAGAAGCAGGAAGCGCAGCGGCTGATCGAGACGCTGCCCGGCTGATTCGCCCGCGGGCGTGCGCCTCGCCGTCGGCATCGAGTACGCCGGCACGCGCTATGCGGGCTGGCAACGCCAGGAGTCGGCGCCCTCGGTGCAGGCCGAGCTCGAGCGCGCGCTCGGCCTGGTGGCCGACCATCCGGTCGAGGTCACTTGCGCCGGGCGTACCGATGCGGGCGTGCACGCGCTCGGCCAGGTCGCGCACTTCGATACCGCCGCACAGCGCCCGCTGCGCGGCTGGCTGCTCGGATCGAACGGCTACCTGCCGCCCGATGTAGCGCTGACCTTTGTCGTGCCGGTCGCGGACGCTTTTCACGCGCGCTACTCGGCGCTCGCACGCAGTTACCGCTACCTGATCCTCAACCGGCCGACCCGTGCCGCGCTGTTGCACGAGCGGGTCCTGTGGCGCCACCTGCCGCTCGATGCGGCGCGCATGCACGAGGCGCTGCAGGCGCTGCGTGGCGAGCATGATTTCTCCGCGTTTCGCGCCGCCGAGTGTCAGTCGCGCGTGCCGATCCGGCGGCTTGATCGGATCGAGGTGCGGCGCGAGGGCGACCTGATCGCGGTCGAAGTGACCGCCAATGCATTCCTGCACCACATGGTGCGCAACATCGTCGGCAGTGCGCTCGAGGTGGGCGAGGGTGCCCGCCCGGTGGATTGGCTGGCGCAGCTGCTCGAGGGTCGCGATCGCCGCGCAGCGGGCGCGACCGCGCCACCCGGCGGGCTATACCTCGCGCAGGTCGAATATCCCGCGGTCTTCGGGCTCCCGCCGCCGGCCGAGTCGGAGCTTTCCGCTATGATCATCGGCCACGGGGCTCGGCGGGACACGGCATGACCTGGTTCGAGAAGATCATACCCTCGCGCATCAAGACTGAGCGCCGTACGCGCTCGGTCCCTGAAGGGCTGTGGATCAAGTGCGAGGCCTGTGATGCCGTGCTGTATCGCGCCGAGCTCGACCGCAACCTCAACGTCTGCCCGAAATGCAGCCACCACATGCGGATCGATGCCCGGGAGCGGCTGAAACGCTTCCTCGATCCGGGCTCGGCGAGCGAGATCGCGACCGGAGTCGAACCGGAGGATCCGCTCAAGTTCCGCGACAGCAAGCGCTATCGCGACCGCCTGCTGGCCGCGCAGAAATCGACCGGCGAGAGCGATGCGCTGGTCGTCATGACCGGCACGCTGTCCGGGCTCGAGGTGGTGGCAGCCGCCTTCGAGTTCCGCTTCATGGCCGGATCGATGGGCGCGGTGGTCGGCGAGAAGTTCGTGCGTGCGGTAGCGCATTCGATCGGCTACCGGATGCCGCTCGTGTGTTTCGCGGCGAGCGGCGGCGCGCGGATGCAGGAGGGGTTGTACTCGTTGCTCCAGATGGCGAAGACCAGCGCCGCGCTCGCGCGCCTCGCGCGTGAAAAGCTGCCGTACGTCTCGGTGCTGACCGACCCGACCACCGGCGGCGTGTCGGCGAGCCTGGCGATGCTCGGCGATGTCAATATCGGCGAGCCCCAGGCGCTGATCGGCTTTGCCGGCCCGCGGGTGATCCAGCAGACCGTCCGCGAGACCCTGCCCGAGGGCTTCCAGCGCAGCGAGTTCCTGCTCGACCACGGCGCGCTGGACCTGATCGTCGACCGCCGCGACCAGCGCGAGCGCATTGGCAAGCTGCTGCGGCTGCTGATGCAGCAGCCACCCGCGACGGCCTAACTGCGTGGTGCAGCGCTCGCTCGCCGAGTGGCTGAAGTACCAGGAGCGCATTCACCCGCGCGCCATGGACTTCACGCTTGACCGGATCCGGATCGTGCTCGGGCGCCTCGGGGTCGATCGGCCCCGCGTGCCGGTCATCACCGTCGGCGGCACCAACGGCAAGGGCTCGGTCACCGCGATCCTGGATGCACTGCTGCGCGCCGCCGGCCGGCGCGTCGGGTTGTACACCTCGCCGCACCTGGTTCGCTACCACGAACGGATCCGCATCGATGGTGCCGAGATCGACACGGCGCGCCTGCTCGAGGTCTTCGAGCGCGTCGAGACCGCGCGTGGCGAGGTGACGCTGACGTTCTTCGAGTACGCGACCGCCGCGGCCCTGGTCGCCTTCCGGGAGCTCGCGGCGGAGGTTCTGGTGCTCGAGGTCGGCCTCGGCGGGCGCTTCGATGCGGTCAACGCGGTCGATCCCGACGTCGCGGTCGTCACGTCCGTCGACCTGGATCACTGCGAGTACCTGGGCGCCACGCTGGAGGCGATCGGCCGCGAGAAGGCGGGAATCTTGCGCGCCGGGCGGCCGGCCATCTTCGGCAGCCGCGCGATGCCCGAGTCGATCGCCGCGGAAGCGGCTCGCATCGGTGCCCGACTCCAGCGTCTCGGTCGCGACTTCGATTTCGAGCGCACCGCGGTCGGGTTCGACTGGCGGTGCGGCGTGACGAGGCGCAGCGCCTTGCCGCCGCCCGCGCTGATGGGTCCCGTGCAGTACGCGAACGCCGCGACCGCGCTGGCAGCGCTCGCCGCGGGAGGCTGGCTGCCGGGGGAGGCCGCGTGCACGACCGGACTCAGCACCGTGCAGCTGCCCGGCCGGTTCCAGCTGGTGCCGGGTCCGGTCGAATGGGTATTCGACGTCGCCCACAACCCGGCGAGCGCCGCCGCGCTCGCCGCCGCGATGCGCGAGCGCTCGCCCGCGGGCCGCTGGCTGCTCGTCGTCGGCGTACTCGCGGACAAGGACGCGGCCGGGATCGGCCAGGCGCTCACCACAGTGCTGCGCCCGGCCGACTGCGTCTGGGCCGTGACGCTGCCCGGAGAGCGGGGCCGGCAGGCGGCTGCGCTCGCGCAGCTGCTCGCACCGATCGTCGGGCGCGACGTCGCGGTCGCGGACTCGGTCGAGGCCGGCTGCGCGGCCGCTGCGCGCGAGGCGCGAGCCGGCGACCGGGTCCTGGTGTTCGGCTCGTTCCAGACGGTCGGACCGGCGCTCGAGTGGCATCGTCTATACTGTCCGAAGCGGCGCTGAAGGCGAGCTTATGGAGACCCGGTTCAAGGAGCGCCTCATCGGCGCGATCGCGCTCGTCACGATCGTCGTCATCGTCGTGCCTGAGCTGTTGACGGGGCCGCACCCGCCGTCGGCGCCGACGCCGGCGAGCGGGGCCACACCGGTGCGCACCGTGACGATCGACCTCGCCGCGCCGGAACGGGGCGCGATTTCCCACGCGCCGACATCCACCGCAGCGGCGAGCGTGCCCGCGGCGACGCCGGCCGGCGGGCCACCAACCTCGCCGCCTTCGACGGGCCCGACCGCGGCGCCGGGCGGCGGGTCCGTGCTGACTGTGCAGCCGACGGCCTCGGGCCCACCGCCCGCGGCGCCCGCTCCGGCCACCGCTGCGCCCGGGACCGGCGCGCCGGGCTCTGAGCAGGCGGCGCCTACCGCCGCGCCACCGGTCGCGCCGCCAGCGCCCGCGGTTGCCGCACGCGCTGCCACCGGCTGGGTCGTGCAGCTCGGCAGCTTCGCAGGCCGCGGGAATGCGGAGCGGCTCGCAACGAGTCTGCGCGCCAAGGGCTATGCGGCGTTCGTTGCGGAGTTCCGCGCCTCGGGACGGGTCCTGTACCGAGTGCGTGTCGGACCGGAGCAGGATCGCGCGCGTGCCGAGGCGGTCGCCGCGCGCCTCGCGCGCGAGGGCCATCGCGGGTCGGTGGCACCGCAGACTTGAATGCATCGGCCGCGAAGCCGGTGCGCGATGCAAACGTGAACTGGCGCACACGTGTGTGAGCGGGGCTGGTTTCAGATAAAATCGTCAGGTCGGACTGTCGCGGCAGTCGCTTCCCGGGAAGGTCGAATGCAGGGCGCGGACTACATCATCGTCGCCGGTGTTCTCATTTCCGTCGTGGTCGGCACGATGCGCGGGTTTATCCGCGAGATCGTGGCGCTCGCGACCTGGCTGGTGGCAATCTGGGTCGCATGGCGCTTTTCGGGATTCCTGCATCCGTACCTCGGCGGTGTCCTCGAGTCACCCGAGCAGAAGACCTGGGCCGCGCGCGCCATCCTGCTGCTCGGCGTACTGCTGCTCGGCGCTCTGGTGGGCGCGGTGCTGTCGTGGCTCACGCGCACGGCCGCGGGCCTGAGCGTCATCGATCGCGTCCTCGGCTTCGTGTTCGGCTGCGCCCGCGGTGCGCTGCTGGCCGGATTCGCGGTTCTGCTCGGTCACGCACTGCGCCTCGAGCACGAACCGTGGTGGAAGCATTCGAAGCTGATGCCGTATGCCGAGTACGTCGCGGCCGGGCTTGAAAGCTATGCCGGCGAGGGGCGGCAACTCGCGCGGCGGGCTCTGTCGGCGCGGACGACGGCGGGCGTGGGCGGAGACTAGCAGCATGTGCGGCATCGTCGGCATCGTCGGCCAGAGCGCTGTCAACCAGCGGATCTACGATGCGCTGACGGTGCTGCAGCACCGTGGGCAGGACGCCGCCGGCATCATGACCTGCGACGACGAAGCGTTGTCGCTGCGCAAGGATTCGGGTCTCGTTCGCGACGTCTTCCAGCAGCGCCACATGCTGCAGCTGAAAGGCAACATCGGAATCGGCCACGTCCGCTATCCGACCGCGGGCTGCGACTCGGCCTCCGAGGCGCAGCCGTTCTACGTCAATGCGCCGTACGGCATCGGCCTGGCGCACAACGGCAACCTGACGAACGCCACCGAGCTCGCCGAGGCGCTGTGGCGCGACGACCGCCGCCACCTCAACACGAGCTCGGACTCGGAGGTGCTGCTCAACATCCTGGCGAGCGAGCTGCAGCGGCAGGGCGCTGCGCACCTCGCGCCGGCCGACCTGTTTCGCGCGCTGAGCGCCGTCTACCGCCGCATCCGCGGCGGCTACGCCGTGGTGACGCTGATCGTCGGCCATGGCGTCGTCGGCTTTCGCGACCCGCACGGCATCCGGCCGCTGGTCCTCGGCCGGCGCGCGACCGCGCGCGGGACTGAGTGGATGCTGGCGTCGGAGTCGGTGGCCCTCGACCTCGTGCACTTCGAGCTGGTGCGGGACGTCGAGCCCGGCGAGGCGGTCTTTATCGACCTCGAGGGCACCCTGCACACGGCGCGCTGTACGCCGCTCGAGCAGCACACGCCGTGCGTCTTCGAATACGTGTATTTCGCGCGGCCTGACTCGATCATCGACAACATCTCGGTCCACAAGGCGCGCATGCGCATGGGCGAGAAGCTGGCCGCCAAGCTCAGGCGCCTGCGGCCGGACCACGATATCGACGTCGTGATCCCGATCCCGGACACCAGCCGCACGAGCGCACTGCAGCTCGCGCTGGACCTTGGGCTCGAGTACCGCGAGGGCTTCGTCAAGAACCGCTACATCGGCCGCACGTTCATCATGCCGGGCCAGGAAGAACGGCAGAAATCGGTGCGCTCGAAGCTGAATCCGATCCCGCTCGAGTTCCGCGGCCACAACGTGCTGCTGGTGGATGACTCGATCGTTCGCGGCACGACCTCGGCGCAGATCATCGAGCTCGCCCGCGAGGCCGGGGCCCGCAAGGTCTACTTCGCCTCAGCCGCACCGCCGGTGCGCTACCCGAATGTCTACGGCATCGACATGGCCGCGGCGTCGGAGTTGGTCGCTGCCGGACGGACCGAGGAAGAGGTCGGGCGGCTAATCGGCGCGGACTGGCTGATCTACCAGGATCTCGACGACCTCGTCAGTGCCGTGCGCCACGACAAGGCCCGGGTAGAGTCCTTCGATACCTCGTGCTTTTCCGGGGAATACGTGACCGGGGATGTGACGGATGAGTACCTCGCCGCGCTCCAGAGCGCACGCTCGGACGACGCCAAGGCGCGCCGTCGTGGCGACGGGGGCGACGGCGAGCACAGTCCGCGCGTCAGACCCCGGGCCGTGCGCGCCGTCTGACCTGGCGTTCCGCAGCATGCGGGACACCAGCGCCCTGCACGTCGATCCGACCCGCAGCCTGCTGCTTGACCTGTATACCGCGGCGTGCACCGCCGTCGAGGGCCGCCGTGCGGTGCGCGCGGCGCTCGCCTCGGCCGGGCATGCGCCCGCGGTTGGCAACTGGTCGCTGGTCGCGGTCGGAAAGGCCGCGGGCGCCATGGCGCTTGGCGCACTCGACGTGCTCGGGGCCCGTGTGCGGCGCGGACTCGTGGTCTCGCGGCGCGGTTACCTCGATGCTGAGCTCGAGCGCTGGCCGGCGGTCCGGTGCCTCGCGGCCGATCACCCGGTTCCCGGTGCGGCCAGCCTCGCCGCGGGCGCCGAACTCCTCAGTTTCGCCACCGCAACGCCAGCCGGCGAGCGCGTTCTGGTACTCGTTTCGGGCGGCGCCTCGAGCCTCGTTGAGGTACTCGCCGAGGGCATCACGCCGGAGGAACTGCGACGGGTCAACGAATGGGGACTCGCCTCCGGCGTGCCGATCGCGGCGCTCAACGCGGTGCGCCGCCGGCTGTCGCGGCTCAAGGACGGCCGGTTCGCCGCGGCGCTAGCCCACACCCGGGCGCAGGCGCTGTTGATCTCGGATGTCCCGGGCGATGACCCGGCCGTCATCGGCTCCGGGCTCGTCGGCCAGGCCGCGACCGCAGCGCTGCCCGAGGACCTGCCGCCGTGGTTGCGCACGGTGCTCGAGCGGGCCGGTGCGGGCCCCGCTGGCGCAACGCTCCCCGCCGAGCTCGTCGGCACGCTCCGAGATGCGCTCGCGGCGGCGGCGCGGGCCGCCGACGCCCGGGGGCTCACGACGCGCGTGCTCGCGCCGCCTGCGACCGGCGAGGTGTGCGCGGCGGCCAGCCGGTTCGCGCACGAACTCGCGCTCACGCCCGAGGATGTGCTGCTGTGGGGCGGGGAAACGACCGTCGAGCTGCCCGCCGATCCCGGCCGCGGCGGCCGCAACCAGCAGTTCGCACTGGCCGCCGCGCGGCTGATCGCGGGCCACGCGGACCTCGTGGTGCTTGCGGCCGGCACTGACGGTGCGGACGGCAATACCGACGATGCCGGCGCGATCGTCGATGGCGGCACTGTCGCGCGCGGGGCAGCAGAGGGTCTCGACGTCGAGGCGACGCTCGCCGCGGCCAACGCGGGGCCCTTCCTCGCTGCCTGCGGGGATCTGCTGCACACTGGGCCGACCGGCACCAATGTCGGCGATCTGATCATCGGTCTTAGGCGCGGGCCCGCGCCCGGACCGCGCAGGGAGTGACCGGATGCGCGTCCTGCTGATCGCCGACGATCCGACCTTCCGCAAGCTCATCAAGCAGCATATCGTCACCGCCTTCGACGATCCGGTCATCGTCGAGCATGTGCCGCGCACCGCCGGCCAGCTGCCGCCCGAATTCCATGCCGTGGGCTACGATGCGGTACTGCTCGACCACGCACCCGCCCGCAGCACCGGGCTCGAGTGGCTGGCGGAGCTGCGCGCGCGGCCACTCTTTCCGCCGATCATCTACCTGCTCGCCACTCCCGATGAGGCAGGGACGGCTGTCGCAATTGAGCGCGGCGCGATCGGTACGATCGCCACGGCGAAGATCGATCACCACGCGCTCGCGCAGCTGCTGCGCGACGCCGAGGGGATTCAGCGCCGCGTGCTGGCGGCGTTTCGCGCGACTCCCGCGGCACTGGCGACCTACACGTTCGGCTCGCTGGTCATCAAGGGGGTGCGCTGCATCCGCGCGATCGCGACAAGCCCGATCTCGACCGTCTACCTCGCGGAGAGCGAGCGCGAGGCGCGCCTCGTGGTGCTGAAGCTCCTGCGCCAGGTGCCGAACGTCAGCGACAAGCAGAGCACGTTTGATCGCTTCCTCCAGGAATACGAGATCATTCGCCACCTGCAGCACCCCAACGTGGTCGCGATCTTCGACCTCGGCGTGGCGGATGACCACGCGTTCATCCTGATGGAGTACTTCCCGGCCGGGGATCTGCGCAAGCACCTGCGACGGGGCATCAAGCCGCTAGCTGCGCTCGGCATGCTGCGGCAGATGGCCGCGGCGCTTGCGGCGATTCACGCGGCCGGCGTCCTGCACCGCGACCTGAAGCCCGGCAACGTGATGCTGCGCGCCGACGGCACGATCGCGCTGATCGACTTTGGTCTCGCCAAACAGCTGACGCTGGAGGCGGAGATCACTGCGACGGGCGAGATCTTCGGCACGCCGTACTACATGAGTCCGGAGCAGGGCCACGGGCGCGAGGTCGATCCGCGCAGCGACGTCTACAGCCTCGGCGTCATCTTCTACGAGATGCTGACCGGCAAGAAGCCGTACCTCGCGCCCAGCCCGATGGGCGTGATCTACAAGCACAGCCACTCGCCGATCCCGACCCTGCCACCGGAGCTCGCGGTGTGGCAGCCGTTGCTCGAACGCCTGCTCGCCAAGGAACCGGCGGACCGGTTTCAGTCGGCTGGCGAGCTGATCGGGGCCATCGATGCGCTGGCGCCGGGCGGGCTCCCATGAATCGGGCGGTCGCAGCAGGCGCGCCGGCGGATGAGGACTACGGGCTCGCGGCACCGACGCCTGGCGCGTGGTTCGAGGCCGCTCCCGCCGCGCTCGAGCTGCTGCTCATCGATCACGCCAACTGCGAGAAGAAGGCGGCGTCGAGCGCGCTCGGCCTGATTTTCTCATACGCGGAGGACACCGCGCTCGGCCTTGCGCTCGCACGCCTGGCACGGGAGGAGCTGCGGCACTTCGAGCAGGCGCTGAGGCTGCTCGCGGCGCAGGGACTGCCGTATCGGCGGCTGTCGCCCGGCCGCTACGCCGGCGAGCTGAGGCGCGCGACCGCGAGCCACGAGCCGGCCCGCAAGCTCGATCTGCTGATCACGGGCGCGCTGATCGAGGCGCGTTCCTGCGAGCGTTTCCGGGGACTGGTGCCGCATCTGCCGGCCCGGGTCGCGGAGTTCTATGCGTCCCTCGAGGCGGCCGAAGGGCGCCACACGCACCTCTACCTCGACCTCGCTCGGGTCCATGCGCGGCGTACCGGGCTCGGTCTCGGCGCCCGGTTCCGGTCGCTCGCCGCGCTCGAGGCCGAGCTGGCAACACGGCCGGATCCGCAGTTCCGGTTCCATTCCGGTCCGCCCGGCTGAGGCCTGCTCTGTCGCGGCCCCTCGATGCCGCGCGCCCCCGATTCGCGATTGCGCCGAGCCGAGCCGCGGCCGCCTCGCGGGGCGAGGTCCGGCTCAGGCGCGCGGCAGGCCCGCCAGTACCAGCCCCGCGGCGTCCCAGCGCAGGACGCTGCCCTGCGTGTACCAGTCGCCGGTGACGATCCGGGTCCGGGGTCGGCCGTCGACCATGCTTGGATAGACGCCGGGACGGTGGGTATGGCCGTGCACGAGCGTGTCGACGCCTGCGTCGCGGAACACGGCGGCGACGGCTGCGGCATTGACGTCCATCAGCATCGGCGGCTGACCTGCCGTGTGGGCCTTGCTGCCCGCACGGGCCTCGACCGCGAGCGCCTGGCGCTGGGCGACGCTGAGCGCCAGAAACTGCGCCTGCCAAGCCGGATCCCTCACCAGCGCTCGCAGCCGTTGGTACGGGACGTCGTCGGTGCATAACGCATCGCCATGGGTCAGCAGCGCCCGCTGGCCGTCGATCTCGACGATCGTCGGGTCGGTGAGCAAGATCCCACCGGTCTCCTCGCAGAACCGCTCCCCGAGCAGGAAGTCGCGGTTGCCGTGCATCAGGTAGAGCGCGACGCCCGTCGCGGTGAGCGCGCGCAACGCCGCGACGACCTCGCGCTTGTGCGGATCGGGATCGTCGTCGCCGATCCACACCTCGAACAGGTCGCCGAGGATGTAGAGCGCGCGCGCGGCGCAGGCCTGCGCCGCGAGGAACCCTGTGAACTGCCGGGCAATCTCGGGCCGCGCCCCGTCGAGGTGCAGGTCTGAGACCACCAGTGCGGTCATTTGGGCGCAGGTGCTGCGGCCGGCTGCGCGTCAGATTGCCCGACGGGTGGTGCGCCGGGCGGTGCGGTCGGTGGTGCGGCGGGCGATGCGGTGGCCGGTGCGGCGGTCGATGCAGCGGGCGTCGCCGCCACCGGCGCACGCGCCGACGCCGCGGGCTCGGCGATCACCTCGATGCGCTTGATGATGACCGGCTCAATCGGTGCGTCCTTGGCCCACGGCCCCACCGGGCCCGTCGGCGTCCGGCCAATGCGATCGACGACGTCCATGCCTTCGACCACGCGGCCGAAGATCGCGTAGCCCCACCGCAGCGGGGTCGGGTCGAGATCCTCGTTGTCAGTGAGGTTTACGTAGAACTGCGCGTTGCCGGAGTGCGGGGCTTCGCTGCGCGCGAGCCCGACGGTCCCGCGCTTGTTGGACAGCCCGTTGCCGGACTCGTTCGGGACGGGCGCTTTCGTGTCCTTCAGCTTGTACTTCTCGTCGTATCCGCCGCCCTGGACGACGAAGTTGCTGATGACGCGGTGGAACAGCGTGCCGCTGTACTGGCCGCTGGCCACGTAGGCGAGGAAGTTCGCGGTCGTCAGCGGCGCCCGCACGCTGTCGACCAGCACGGTGAAACTGCCGAGCGTGGTGTCGATCCGGACGCGGCTGCCGGTCGTCTCCGCCGGCGCTGGCGGCGCCGCTGGTGCAGGCGCAGCCGCCACGAATCCCGGCAGCACGACCAGCAGGCACCCGGCCAGCAGGCTCCTGATCCCGGTGGGGCGGCGGTGGGCAGCGGCGCGGGGCGTTGGCATCGGGATCTCCTGGGGAACCGGGCAGCGCGCATTATACTTCGCGTCCATGCCGCACCCGGTCGTCACCCGTTTCGCGCCGAGCCCCAGCGGATTGCTGCACCTCGGCAACGTCCGCACGGCGCTGTTCAACTGGCTGTACGCGCGCCGGCATGGCGGGCGGTTTGTGCTCAGGATCGAGGACACCGACCGCGCGCGCTCGGACGAGGCGCAGATCGGCGCGCTGATGGCCGAGCTCGGCTGGCTCGGGCTCGACTGGGATGCAGGGCCGGACCGCGAGGATGCGGCAGGCCCCTATCGTCAGTCGGCACGCGGCGCCTTCTACGCGGCCGCCTGGCAGCGCCTGCTGGCGGCCGATCTCGCCTACCCGTGCTACTGCACGCCGCTCGAGCTCGAGATGGCGCGCAAGGCGGCTCTCAGTCGTGGCGAGCCGCCGCGCTACGCCGGAACCTGCGCGCGCCTCGACGAGCCGGGCCGGGCGGCGCGCGAGCGCGAAGGACGCGCACCCTCGCTCCGGTTCCGGGTGCCGTCTGGCCAGGACATCCGCTATCAGGATCTGGTGCGCGGACCGCAGCGCTTCTCGAGCGATGAGCTCGGCGATTTCGTGATCCGCCGGGCCGATGGATCGGCAGCATTCCTGTTCTGCAATGCCCTCGACGATTCGGCGATGGGCGTCACGCACGTGTTGCGCGGTGAGGACCACGTCGCGAACACGCCGCGCCAGCAGCTGCTCGTGCTCGCGCTCGGCGAGCGCGTGCCCGCCTACGGTCACGTGCCGCTGCTGGTCGGGACGGATGGCGCACCGCTCTCCAAGCGCCACGGCAGTGCCAGCGTCGCCGATGTGCGCGCCGCGGGCTTCCTGCCGGAGGCGGTCGTCAACCTGCTCGCGCGCCTCGGCCACAGCTATCCGGTCGAGGGCTGGCTGGAGCCGGCGGCGCTGATCGGGCACTTCGACCTGAGCGCGCTCGGCCGGGCTCCGGCGCACTTCGATCTGACCCAGCTGCAGTACTGGCAGAAGGAGGCGGTGCGCCGGGCCCCGGCCGCGACGCTCGAGCCGTGGGCACGCGGACGCGTCCCGCCCGGCGAGGAAGCCCGGTTCATCGCCGCCGTGCGCGCGAATCTGACCCTGCCGCCCGACGCTGCGGAATGGGCCCACCTGATCTACGGCGAGCTGCCGTGCGCCGAGGGGGCGGTCCGCACGGCGATCGTCGAGGCGGGCGAGGGTCTGTTTGCCGCGGCACTCGCCGTCACCGCCGAGCGGGTCGACTATGCGAGGCTGATCACGGCGCTGAAGGCGGCCACCGGGCGGTCCGGCCGCGCGCTGTTCCAGCCCCTGCGGGCCGCCCTGACACAGCGCCTCGACGGCCCCGAGCTCGCCCAGCTCATCGCCGTCATCCCCGAGCGTCAGATCCGCGTCCGGCTCGCGGCCGCGCGCGACCTCGCGAGCCGGACCGCTCGCCACGAGGCCGCAAACCGGTGATCGAGATCCACAACTCCTACACCGGCCGCAAGGAGCCTCTGCGGGAGCTCGAGCCGGGCCACGTGCGCATGTACGTGTGCGGCATGACCGTCTACGACTACTGCCACGTCGGCCACGCCCGCTCGCTGATCGTCTTCGACGTCGTGCGCCGCTACCTGAAGTATCGCGGCTACCGGGTCACGCACGTCCGCAACATCACCGACATCGACGACAAAATCATCGCGCGGGCCGCCGAGAACGGCGAGACCGTGAGCGCGCTGACCGAGCGGTTCATCGCCGCGCTCCGCGAGGATTGCGCCGCGCTCGGCGTCGAGACCCCTGAGCACGAGCCGCGCGCGACCGAGTACGTCGCCGAGATCATCGCCATGGTGCGCACGCTGATCGACAAGGGTTATGCCTACGTTGCGCCCGACGGCGACGTCCTGTACTCGGTGAGCGGCTTTCCGGCCTATGGGCGGCTGTCGGGCAAGAGGCTCGCGGAGCTGCGCGCCGGCGCGCGCGTCGAAGTCGACGCCGGCAAGCGCGATCCGCTCGACTTCGTGCTGTGGAAGATGGCGAAACCCGCCGAGCCGCGCTGGGACTCACCGTGGGGCGCGGGCCGGCCCGGCTGGCACATCGAGTGCTCGGCGATGTCGGTGGCGCTGCTCGGCAGCCACTTCGACGTGCACGGCGGCGGCATGGATCTGAAGTTTCCGCACCACGAAAATGAGATCGCCCAGAGCTGCGCCGCCTGCGGCACGCCGTTCGTCAACGTCTGGATGCACAACGGCTTCGTCAACGTCGACGCCGAGAAGATGTCGAAGTCGCTCGGCAACTTCTTCACGGTGCGCGAGGTGCTGGCACGGATAAGGCCCGAGGTGCTGCGGGCGTTCGTGCTGGCGAGCCACTACCGCGGCCCGGTCAACTACTCCGACGAGAACCTCCGGCACGCCGATGCGACGCTCGAGCGTCTGTACGGTGCGCTGCGCGGCGCGCCCGCTGCGGGGCCGGACGCCGGCACCATGGCGGCTGAGATCGGAGCGGCGCGCGAGCGCTTCGAACTCGCGATGGACGATGACTTCAACACGCCCGAGGCGCTCGCGGTGCTGCTCGCGCTGGCGCGCGATCTCAATGTCGCCAAGGCGGCCGGCGATGCGCCGCAGGTCGCGGCGCTCGCCACGGGGCTGCGCCGCCTCGGCGGCGTCCTCGGCATCCTCGCGCAGGACCCCGAGACCTGGCTCCAGACGAGACCGGCGACGGGACTCGCGCCCGAACGAGGCGCCGTGCCGCAGCCGGATGCGGCCGAGATCGACGCGCTCGTCGCGGCGCGCACTGCGGCGCGCAAGGCCCGCAACTTCGCCGAGTCGGACCGGCTGCGCGATCAGCTGGTGGAGCGCGGCGTCGTGCTCGAGGACGGGCCTCTGGGCACGCGCTGGCGCTGGCGCTGACCGGTCGCCGTCGCAACCCGCGGCGCACCGTCTCAGGCCGCGTGCAGCCCCTGGTGCGCCAGGCTGCTCTCGAGCGTGTTCTTCATCAGCGCCGCGATCGTCATCGGACCCACGCCGCCGGGGACCGGCGTGATCCAGCTCGCGCGTTCGCGCGCGGCCTCGTAGACGACATCACCGACCAGCTTGCCGCCCGGCAGGCGGTTCATGCCAACGTCTATCACAACAGCGCCGTCGCGGATCCAGTCGCCGGGAACGAGTCCGGGCTTGCCGGTCGCCACCACCAGGATCTCGGCGCGGCGCACCTCGGCGGCGAGGTCCGCGGTCGCGCTGTGGCAGACGGTGATCGTCGCGCCCGCCATCAGCAGCTCGAGGGCCATCGGTCGGCCGACGATGTTTGACTGGCCGACGATCACTGCGTTCTTGCCGCGCGCGGCGATGCCGCTGGCGGTGAGCATGATCATGATCCCGTAGGGGGTGCACGAGCGCAGCAGCGGCTTGCGCAGCGCGAGGCGCCCCACGTTGTACGGATGGAAGCCGTCGACGTCCTTCTTCGGATCGATGCGCTCGATCACCGCGTGCGGGTTGATGTGCTTCGGCAGCGGCGACTGCACCAGGATCCCGTCGATCGCCAGGTCGACGTTCAGACTGTCGATCAGCGCGACGAGCTCGGCCTCGGACGTCGAGGCGGGCAGGTCGTAGGCGACCGAGGCGATGCCGGTCTCCTCGCAGGAGCGGCGCTTGTTGCGCACGTAGATCTCGGAGGCTGGGTCCTCGCCGACGAGCACCACGGCCAGCCCCGGGCGGCGCGCGCCGCGCGCGCAGAGCGCGTCCGTCTGCGCGCGGACCTCGGCCTTCAGGGACCGTGAAATCGCCTTGCCATCGAGAATCTTCGCCGTCACGAACAGCCTCCCGAACCATCGGCCACGCCCTAAAGCCGATCATTATCGCACGCAGCGCGCGCAGCGCGCCGCCGGCGTTTGACGGGCTCTGGCACGAACCGTAAGATTGCCCGTCCCGTGCGCGCCGGACATGGGCGCTGAGCCTTGGCCGGGCACCCGGGCGGTTCCTTGGCGGGGCATGGCGCAGTCTGGTAGCGCATCTGCTTTGGGAGCAGAGGGTCGGGGGTTCAAATCCCTCTGCCCCGACCATCAACACTCCCGCGGGAGGGTCCGGCCGTTGATTCGGGGGCAGTATCGGGAGCCTTGCCGCGCCCGTAGCTCAACCGGATAGAGCACCGGCCTTCTAAGCCGGCGGTTGCAGGTTCAAGTCCTGCCGGGCGCACCACTCGACGCTGGGCGAGGGGGCGAGGACAGTGGAGTCGAGGCGAGGTCTCAAGTCGCGACAGACGATGGTGGACGTAGCTCAGTTGGTAGAGCCCCGGATTGTGATTCCGGCCGTCGTGGGTTCGAGTCCCATCGTCCACCCCACCACATGACGGCGATCCGCGCGCCGCGCGGCACCCGCCACGGTTGACGGGCCATTAGCTCAATTGGTAGAGCAGCTGACTCTTAATCAGTTGGTTGTAGGTTCGAGTCCTACATGGCCCACCAGCTATGCGCCGCGCCCCGCCGGTCAGCGCCGGTCCGCGGCGCACCGGTCGGCTGGCATCGGGCGTCTCGGGGCGCGCATCGCTCCCGGCGCGCTCACTGAGTCCAGCAGTTCGCTGCGTTGCTGCCCGTTGCGCTCTGCAGCCCGGTCGAGGTCAGGCTGAACGAGGTGCACTGGGTATCGTTCGCCTGGGTACCAAGCGGCGTCGCCGTGATCGTGTACGTCGCCGGGGTGCCGGCGACGCCGGCGACGACCGCGACCGTCACCTCGTAGTAGCCGCTGCCGACAGTGACCGGGAAGGCGGCGCCGGTGTACCCCAGCTGCGTCGGGACCGCACTATAGACGTTGCTGGTCGCGAAGTTGCGCTCCTCGCGACCAGCGAGATCCAGCACCGCTGTCCTCGCCTCCGTCCGGCGCGAGTCGAGCACCTGGCTCCGGTACGACGCGACGGCGATCGCCGCGAGGATCGCGACGATCACCATCGTGACCACCAGCTCGATGAGCGTGAAGCCACGTGCGCGGCCGGTGCGGGACAAGGCGTAGGTAGTCATGTGGGTCTGCCTGTTAGCGCCGTTCGACCCAGGTCAGCCGGCTGCCAATGCTGGTCGCGAGCGGGTTGATCGGCGGCGTCGCGGGGCCGGTGCCACCGCTCGTTTGCGTTATCAGGAAGTTGGTCGGTGCGCCAGCGACCGTTTGGGCGGTCGTGACGACGGACGCGCTGCCGGTGCCGCTGAGCGCGACGCCACTCACGATCTGGCCGTTGTAATTGACGAAGTGGCCAGTCGAGTCGCCGAAGAACGACTGCTTGAACGACCCGCCGTTGACCGGATTGATCGCCATCGTCCAGCCGCTGGCGAGCGCAGATGTGCAGCTGGTCGGATCGTTCGTGGCCGGGACCGTCGAGTTGACGATGAACGCGCCGACTTCGAGCACCGGGTTATAGATGATCTGCTCGCCCGAGTCGGGGAGATTGAGGTACCAGCCGAACATCGTGTCGCCGCTCGCGCAGTCGGTCGAGCCGATCCAGCAGATCGGGTTATTGGTGACCGACCGGAACCCGCCAGGGCCGGTGGAGAGGTCGGTCGCGACCTGCTGCTGCAGGACCGAGGTGTTGATCGTCGGCAGGGCGGTCAGCGCGTAGGTCAGGTACGCATACGGCACCACCGATTTCGCGTCCCACCCGCTCATGTCCCAGTCCCAGATGCCGTACAGGCTCTGCCCACCTGAGGCATAGGTCGTCGGCGATGTGTTCGTGAATGGAGTCTGCTGTCCGGTGCCAAACTCGACGAGGATTCGCGGCGGGCCGCTGTCCGACGGGATCGCCGCGATGACGAGCTGCGTCGTGATCGGCTGGCCGCCGGGCGTCTGGAACAGCGGACTGGTCGCCGACACGGCCCAGTTGGTCTCGGTGGGGCTCGTCAGGTCGAAGCGCCAGACGTTGCCCTTGACGTCGCCGGCGTAGACATAGTCGACGATGTGATCGCCGTCGAGGTCCACCGGGACCGCGTCAGTGATGCCGGCGGTGCCTCCTTGCCCGGCAGCGCCTGCCGCGAGGTAGTAGAACGTCGGTGTGCCCGCGGCACTGACGATCATGACGAAAATGCCGGCGTGCGTCGTGCCGATGCCGTTGCCGAACACCGCGCCCCACTTGCCGTCATGGAAGCGGCGGATCTGCGGAATTCCCCAGGTGTTGCCCAGGTACGTTTTACAGGAGCCAGCGTTCGCGCAGGTGATGGTCGTCGAGTCCCATTCACCCATGACGAGAGTTCCCGCATTGCCTTCGGTGAAATTCGTCGGGTTGGTGATGTCGAGCGCGTAGATCGCGTTGCCACCGGCGCCGAGGCCGCCCATGAGCCACGTGTGCCAGGCGTTGTTGTAGAACAGGTCGCCGGTGCCGGGTGAGGCATCGACGAAGAAGTTGTGGCCGTACTGCGGATTCGAGAAGTCGACCGGTGTGGTCGGAGCAGCCGGGGGGGTGGTCGGTGCTGGGTGGATCGTCTTGACGATCGCGTTCGGCATGTAGGCGAGCACTTCCCACCCGTCGTTCGGCGTCGTGCTGTTGTTCACGTAGGCGCCGCCGCTGTAAGAGCCGGAGCGGAAGCCGTGCAGGAAGCCGTCGTTTGCGCCCGCGTAGACGACGTTGAGGCGCGTCGCGTTGTTGGTTACGAATGACGGGTAGGACGGGCCGGCGTTCTCCGGCAGGCTCGCGGCGCCGTTCAGCTTGTCCACCCAGGTCGCGGGATACGAGAGGTAGGGTGCTCCGACCCAGGTCGGGCTCGAGTCGACGATGTCGCCGAGCACACTGACGCGGTCGCGGAACGGGTTGGCCCCGTGAGTGGTCTGCTCGTCGGTGCGGTCACCGCGCAGGTACGCAACGCGCTGCGTGCTCAGCGAGTCACCCGCGCCTATCTCGCTCACCTGGGTGGCGTTGAGGCTCGCTTTCTGGAACGGAATTCCGGAAGTCGTGCTGCAGCCGGCGCCGGTCGCGTTGCAGGTGAGCATCACGCGTGCGGGGGTCAGTGTCGCGGGGGTCCCGACGGCGACGCTGTTGATGTTTGCGGTGCCAATCGCTTCGGCGCCGATTGGGCCGACGAACTGATTGTTGGCACCGCACTTCGCGCCGGTGAGGACGCCGGTCAACACGCAGCCCGCGTCCCAGTTGGATGTGCTTTGGACGCTGACCAGACCGGTCGTTGAGTCGACGAGGAGGTTGGAGGCTGTCAGCGAGCCGGACCAGTTGTTCGGGTTGTAGTACGCGAAGAAGACCTGGCTGCCGGTCTGGACCTTCGCCGTCTGCAGCTCGTTGATGCCGGCGGAGCTCGCGGCGGTGTCGGAGGGTGCCGCCTCGAAGCACGTGACTTCGTGGACGTTGACGCCGCCGCCGGTCGAACCTGAGAAGCCGAAGCGCAGGTTCGCGGGCAGCGCCCCGTTCGAGGCCGTGATGTCTTGGTTCGCGATGACGGTCTGGAAAGCACCGCCGCTGATGCTGTAGGAGAACGTCAGCAATCCGGCGCCGGTGATCTTCAGCTTGTAGGTGATCGGGGTCGCCTGGGAGCGCTGGGTCGCGGCCTCATTGGCGAGCTGGACCGTCGTCGGCAGGATGCTGTAGGCGCCCGGGATCGCCGCGTAGTCGCCGACTGCGGTGCCCGTGTTGACGCCGCTCCAGGTCCCGCTGTTCTTGTTGGTGTTCGAGTAATTCCACAGCGTGCCGGTATTGCAGGTGGACTGCACCGCCGCTTGCCAGGCGGTGTTGTTGTTGTTATCCGTCTGCGTGTACGGAGAATTCGTCAGCAGCTTTGACGGGTAATCGGCCGAATACTGATTGTGGAGCCATTTCCACGACACGCTGCCCATGCCGCGCAGCCCGATGCGGCCGGGCTGTGGGCCGTAGCCGGTCGCGGTGTTGTCGCCGGTTCCGGCTACGCAGGCACCCGTGGGGCACGGATTGAGGTTGGTGACGCCGTTGAGGAAGTTGCCAAACTCGTCGATGCCAAGCCCCACGTAACCGCCGATCAGGCCGTCATAGCCGCGCACCGATCCGTCGACGGGTCGCTGATGCGGGTCGTTGTTGACGTTCGAACACGTGTAGCCGAGGCTGCCGCCGAACGCGCCGGTGTCGTATGGCCCGCTGATGCCGATGGTTTGCAGCACGCTGTCGTCGAGCAGGAAGAACGAAATGCCGTCCGCGCCGTCGTTGGCGGTAAAGCCGTTGCCGATGCCGAACGAATTACCCTCGTAGGTCACCGTCGTGAACGTGATCTGCAGGCCTTCGGTGGTCGGGTACGTGAAGCTCGAGATGACGCTGCCGGCCTGGTTGAACCCGTAGTTGAAGCCGTTCGGAGAGCCGGCCGCGTAGCCATTGTTGAAGCGCAGCGCGCCGTGGCCGGTGGGATCTGGCAGCGTGCCGGTGTAGCCGCCGACGAGCGTCTGGCCCTGGTAGTAAGCGAGGCCGACGCACGCCGGGATCGTGCCGGTGCCGTTGCCGGCGGTCAGGCAGGCGCCGTTGAATGCCTGCCAGCTGAGAGTTGCGGCGACGCCGGTGAAGGTGTCGTCGATGATCTCCTGGCCCCAGGCGAGGGTCGGCAGGCCCGCGAGGGCGAGCACGGCGAGGGTGGCGGCTACGAGTCTGGTTTTCATCACAGTTCTCCAAATGCCCTGACACTCATGCGGACGAGGCAGGTGCTTTCGATGACGGCCGCCGCATTGCGGGTGCCGCCCACGAGTCTGGTATTCATGGACTACAGCTCACACATTTAACGCTGGTGCTGACGAGGTAGGTGCTTTCAACGACGGCCGCGGCATTCGGCGTGCCGCCGTAGCCGTAGGCGTCTATCTGGTACACGTTGCCCAGGCCGGTGGCCGAAGCCCCTAGCAGGGAGATATAGAAACGGGGCGGAGCGTAGTAGGTTCCGGTGGCGCTGGTCGTGTTGACGGTCATCGTCGGTGGCGCGTAATCGGTCCCGACGGGGACGCCGCCGATCGTCCACGGAATCGTGGCGACGCTGCCGGTGACGACGGTCGGGAGCGGGTTCGCGCAGATTTGGCCAACGCTCACGTTGCCCGTCGCGACCGACACCGCGTTGCAGACCTGAACGTTGCTGATGTTGGCGGCCTGAGTGATCCACCACTCGGCATACTGCTGCGCCGTCTCGGCGGCCTGCAGCGCGCGATGCTTCTCGCGCAGGTTGCTGACGATCTTCTCCTCGATGCCGAAGCTGCGGAACATGCTGACCGCCATGATCGTCACGATGAGGAGCAGCAGCAGGCTCGTGATCAGCACGACGCCGCGCTCGGCGGGCCGACGGTAGGTCGTGGCGCACATCAGGTAATGACTCCGGTCTGGCCCATCACGGCGACCACGCGCTGGAACGGGATCGTCGCGGGCTGGCCTGCCTGGCCGGCCAGCGGGTTGGTGAAGGTCAGCGTGATGCGTACCGAGATCACGTGGCTCCAGTCCGCCACGGTCATCTGGGCCGCGGTCAGGTAACTGTCCACCGCGCCATTGTTGACGCTGAAGTCGGTCTTGACTCCGTACAGGATGCTGAGGTTGGTGATCCCCGACACCAGCGGCTGTGCCGCAGCCACCACGCCGTTGCTGGTCAGCACGCAGTTGAGGTTGCCGTTGGCATCGATCAGGAACTGATTCACGTACGTGACGGTGGCGGCCGTCGTGTTGGTGCCGCCGGTGCAGTTGATCATGCCGTCACCCGCCGCGGTCATGAAACGCACCGAGATCGTGTCGGCCGTCGTGCCGAAAACCGCCTGGCCGGCGGTCGCGAACACGCCCGTCACCGGCAGCGCGCCTGCCGCGGTGTAGAGCGTCGGATTCGGGTAGTAGCCGGATTCCTGGATCACATCGCCCATCAGCGTCATCGCCAGGCGCTCGTTGTCCTGCAGCTGCGACATCTGGGCCTGGGTGCCGTAGGCCCGGCGCGTGTTCTGCACGATCGTCAGCAGCGCGGCGAGCATGAACACCGCGATGGAGATCGCGACCAGCAGCTCGACGAGCGTCATGCCGTACTGGCGCGCGCCGGAGCGCCTGGCGGGGCATCGGTGAATGGGAGCGCTCATGGTTCCACGTACAGCACGTAGGTCGGGGCCTGCAGCCCGCCAGCCGTGCCCTGATTGTTGACGGCGACCGTGTTTTCCGACCAGGTGATCGTGATCGTGCAAGTGACGGGGACGCCGGCGACGTTGGTGCAGATGATGTTCGACACCGGGAATGGCAACAGCGTAGTCAGGCTGGCCGCCCATTGCTGCAGGTCGAAGGCGGCGAGCGTGAGCGGCGCGCAATCCGGCGGTGTCGCGGTCGCCGTCGTACACGTGGCGGCCGCCGCGAGGTTCGCGTCGGAGATCGTGTAGGTACCGGTGCCCGTGCCGGTGACGGTGATCCCGGCACCGGTCGCCGCGGTGCCTCCCGCCCAGTAGGCGCGGTCGGCGTGCATGGAGCCCGCGAGGCTCGAGGCCTCGAGCGCGGCCAGCGAGCGCATGCTCGCGTTACCCGTACTCGCGAACGAGAGCGCCTGGATCTTCGCGATCCCGAGGAGCCCGATCGCGATGACGATCATCGCGACCAGCACCTCGATGAGGGTGAAGCCACGCTGCCGGCGGTGCGTCGCTGTGGCGTTCACAGGCAGGCTCCTACGCCGGAAGTCTCGGTCGTCAGCTGGCCGACGATCGAGACCGCAAGGCAGCGCGTCCAGGCGGGGTTGCTCGTCGCATCGTGCAGCTCCATGGTCACGGTGCCCGGCAGCCCGAGCGCAAAGCCCTCGCGGCTGAACGTCACGGCCGCGATGCCGCCACTGGCGACCAACGTGTCGGGAGCGGTGAACGCCGCCTGCACACGCAGCACGATCTCGCCGGGATCGACCGTCTTGTTGCCGTTCGCGTCCATGAACACGATCCAGCCACTCTGCCAGGATGCCGAGGCCGAGCATGCTGTGTAAGGGGAGGAACTGCTGCAGATGGTCACCGTCTGGCCTTCCTGGATCGCCTGCGAGCGCGCGAACTGCATGTCGCCGAGCAGGCCGTTGATCTCGCTGGAGATGCGGTTGATGCTCCCGAAGTACTTCATCGACGGCATCGCGAGCGCGAACAGGATCCCGACGATCGCCATCACGACGACGACCTCAAGCAGCGTGAATCCCGTCGTGCGCCGCGGCCGCCGCTCAAGGCCTGCGAGCGGACGCGACGGGCGATCCCGGTCGCGGGACCGCGGGGCTGACAGGTGGGCCGCCGTGTGTCGGAGCTTCATGCGCCGGGACGCTAGGACCCTGGCCTGCGGCGCGCAACGCCGGCCGACGAACGGCAGCCGCCGCCGGATGAACGGCGCTCGCCCGGGCATTCCGTCAAATGAAATGCCTGTGTGATGCGCTTCACACCGCATTCCCACGGCGGGCCCACGCCCTGCGGCCAGCCGGCGCCTGGCCGGTCGCCGGCCGCGCCCTGTGTCGCCATCGCGCACGGCGATCACGGCGCGCCCGCAGCCATCCGCCGATCATCCGCGGGTTGACCCGCGATGCCAGGACCGAGGGTCACCGGTTGCCGACGCGCCGTGACGCGACGCCCATCGCCCGCTATCGTAAGCGACCCGGGCCGAGGGCGGCTGCAGAGGAGACCCCCGACGATGGCCGAGATCGGGATCCGCCACGAGCATGCGCATGGCGACGATCCGCTGGCGAAGCGCGTCGGCCTGACGGTGGGCCTCGTAGCCTCGCGCTCGCCGCCATGACGATCGCCGCGCACAGCGAGCATACCGGTGCCGTGCTCGACCGGACCGAGGCCAACGACCAGTGGGCCTACTACCGGGCGAAGAAGATCCGCGAGCACACGAACGATGTCGCCGTCCAGCTCGCGCGGGCGCTGGCCACCGACCCGGCGACAGTCGAGGCCGCGGTTGCAAAGCTCGACAGCTCGCGCGCCAGGCACGCGGGCGAAGCCGAGGACATCAAACAGGAGGCCGAGGCCAAGGACCGGGCGAGCGAGCAGGCCGAGCAGCTGGCGCTGCGGTGTGATCTGGGGGAAGGCTTCATCGAGCTAGGGCTCGTGCTGAGCTCGCTGTATTTCGTCGGCCGGCGACGCGTGTTTCCGGTCGCGGGCGGCATTGCGGCGACGCTCGGAGCGCTGATCGCCGCCGCCGTGCTCGTCGCATGACCGGGCTCGCGCGAGCGCCGCGGGTGACGGCGATCCTGGAGGTGACACACGCAGCGAGGCTCGGGCCGGTGGTCCCCGCGCGACCCCGATCGTGGCGGCGCCCGCGGTGGGTCGGGACCGGGATCCGCCCGCGCGCATCGCGCGGCCTGTCGCTGGTCGAGGCACTCGTTGCGCTGGTCGTGCTGTCGGTTGGGCTGCTCGGGATTGCGGCTCTGTATGGGGAAAGCCTGTTGTCCGTCCGCACGGCGCTGCAGCGCTCGCAGGCGGTGCTGCTCGCGAGCGACCTCGCCGAGCGGATCCGCGCCAACCGCGGCGGCGGCCCGGCCTATGACGATGCGGTCTCGGGCCCTGGGGCCCTGACCACCGCATGCCGGCAAGGCGGGGGAGGCTGCTCGCCGGAGCTGATGGCCCGACACGACAAGGCGGAGTGGACGGCCGCGGTCAAGGCGGCGCTGCCGAGCGGCACTGGTGCCGTCGAGGTCGGCGGCCCGACGCACGGCACCTACACGATCACAATCCGGTGGACCGAGCCCGCGATGGGCCAGCAGGTCTACGCGCTGGGGTTCCAACCGTGAGGCGCGTACTCCGAAGGCCTGGAGTCGCGGCGGGTCGCGAGCGCGGGGTGAGCCTGATCGAACTCGTGGTCGCCATGCTGCTCGGCATGCTGCTGCTCGCGGGCGCGGTGACCGTGTTCATGCAGGGTGACCGCACCTCGCGCACGGCAGCTCCGGTCTCGCGCCTGGAGGAGACCCTGCGCGCTGCGTTCGATGCGCTCGATCCCGATATCCGCATGGCGAGCTACTGGGGGATGACGAACCGCGCGGAGCTCGTAACGGGTGCCGCGGGACCCGCCGCTCCCCGCACTGCAATCGATGCCTTGGTCCACAACAACTGCGGCGCCAACTGGACCGCGAACCTTGTGCAGTTCATCGATGCTCGGGACAAGGGCAAGTATGACCTGGCATGCCCGGCGAGCAACCCGACGCCGTGGTCGGACGTGCTGATCATCCGTCGTGCGAGCGCGAGCGCGACGACTCCGCGCGCCGGTAAGATTCAGATCCAGACGAACCGGCAGGCCGGCGAGATCTTCGCCAATGGAGTCGTGCCCCATGGATTCGGCCCGCCACCGCGCTCCGAAACGCACGACCTGATCGTCCGCGCGTACTACGTGGGCGCGGCTGCACCCAGCGCGGACGGACTTCCCCGGTTCGCGCTGCACGTTAAGACGCTGTCACAGGATGCGAGCGGCCAGCCCGGCATCATCGACACGATCGTGGCCCCCGGCATCGTCGACCTGCAGGTACAATTCGGCGTCGATACCGGTAGCGATAACAACGCCGCCGTGTACGTCAACCCCGGAGCGCCGGAGCTCGCCACTGGGCGCGTCGTGTCAGTGAAGCTTCGGCTCGCGGCAATCTCGGACCAGCCGGAGACCGGCGAGGTCAGCGCCGGGCAGCAGCTGCTCGGCGATTACGATTTCGGGCCGGCCAGCGACCACCGCCGGCGGATCGTCATGCAGAAGACCATTGCGCTGCGCAACGCGCAAGCACCCTGACCATGCGCAGCACTCTGTCCACGACCCGTCGAGCCGGCACGCGCGCGCGCGGCGCGGCGCTGGCCGTCGGGCTCGTGCTCCTGCTCGTGCTCACGGTACTCGCCGTCGCGAGCGTCCGCACCGCGCGGCGCGATGCGCGCCGATCCGCGGACCTCGCGTCCGAGACCGAGGCCATCGAGGCTGCTGAGCGCGCGATCGGCCTCGCGATCCGAAGGACGGTTCCCAATCCGCGAGCGCCCCTCGTCACGGTTCCGGTCGCACAGTCGGGATCGAGCGGGGGCTACACGGTTGAGTTCAACCCCGCGAACGCCGTGACGGCCGTGGCGGGCGGCTTCAGCCTCGGCGAGGGCGTTGGTTTCACGGCCTTCCACGTCGATGTCATTGCGACGGGCACCGCGCCTGGTGGTACGAGCGTGAGCGTCACGCAGAGTTACTACATCGTCGGGCCGCCGGGTGGCTAGGTGCGATATGGCCGTCCGTCGGCACGCGGGGCTCGAACGATGAAGGGCCTCGCGCCACGATCGCTCGTGTCACTGGGCTGCGTGTTGCTGCTCGGCGTGGTCGCGGCGGTTGCCAGTGCGGCACCGGGCGGGAGCAGGGCGTGCGTCGCAGCGAAGACCGCGACGACATCGACTGCACTGCCGTCGCCCACATTCGCCGTGGACCCCTTCAACCGGACGCGAAACCTCAATGACCTCTATGTCGCGCGGCCGGGGTTCCCGGGCGGCGGTGAGCGGGCGGGTCGTCTGGAGAAGCTCCGGCTGCGATCCGACGGCGTCATCATCGACGGCAGCGGCAGCCCGGCCGTCGACGTCACGACCGGATCCGTCCGTCCGGACGCGCGTGGCCTGTGGCTCGATCCGACTGCCGACGATGGGGGCGCGGGGAGAATGGGCGCGAACGCCCGCGCGCGGGCCGGGGGCTGGACGGCGCCCCTCTACACCGACCTCAGGCTCGGCGCGCTCGCGCTCGGCGGCAACACCGTCGAGGTGGCGAATACACGGCTCACGCCGCGGCTGCTCGGGCTCGCTGCGGGCGACACCGCGGGGCGCGTCAGGCTCATCACTGCCGCGCTCGGCGCCGAGGGCGGGCCGGTCGGGCGGGCGCAGCCGGTGACGGTCGTCTACGGCGGCGCGCCGGCACGCCCGGCTATCGCGGATGCGGCGGTGCTGGTCGCGACCGACGACGGCCGTTTGCACGCATTCGATGCCCTCACAGGGCGCGAGCTGTGGTCGTTCGTGCCGCTCGAGGTGCTATCGCGGCCGAGCGCGCTCCACCCAGGCCCGCGTGTCACTGCGATCGCGGGCGGTCTCGGTGGGAACATTCGCCTCTACCGGGACCAGGTGTCGGGCGGGGGCAGCATCGATCGGGCGGCGGGCGACCGGGTTTACCTGGTCTACGGCAGCGGGCGCGGCGGATCGGCCTACTACGGCTTCGATATCACCAGCAAGACATCGCCCGTACTGCTGTGGCGGGATGGGTCGGCGGAGCTTCCGTCCGTCGGCGAGAGCTGGTCGACGCCCGCGATCGCCAGGATTCGCATCGCGGGCACGCAGCAGAACTCGCAGCACCTCGTGGCGATCGTCGGCGGCGGCGACGACCCCGTCGGTGGTCATGGCAAGCCGCACGTCGCGCAACGGGGCAATGCGATCTACATGCTTGACCTCCTGTCCGGTGAACTCCTGTGGCATGCAGGACCCGGATCCGCCCGCGGCGCCGGGCGCAGCGCGGATCTGCGACTCGACAGGATGACGGAGGCAATCCCGGCCGACGTGCGGGTGCTCGACCTCATGGGCGATGGCTACGTGCACCGGATGTATGCGGTTGATACGGGCGGGCGCATCTGGCGTTTCGACATCCACAACGGTCAGCCTCCCGCGAGTCTCGTCACCGGTGGCGTATTCGCATCGCTCGGGGCGGCCGACGAGCCGCACTCCGCCACAGACGCGCGGGGCTTCTACCACGCGCCGGATGTCGCGCTGTTGCACGACCACGGCAGCCTGTTCGTGCAGCTGTCGGTCGGATCCGGGCTTGGCGGCGCGCTCGGTGCGGGCGGGACCACCGAGTCACGCGTCCAACACTACTTCTATGGGGTCCGTGATTACGACCTGGGGCCCTTGCCGCAGGCCTCCTACGGGCCCGGCGGCTGGAACGCCTCCCGCGTTCTGACAAATCGCTCGCGGTTCGTCGATGCGACGATGAATCCGGCGCCGACGCTTCCGCCTGGCTCGGCCGGCTGGCGGATCGCGCTCGGCAAAGCCGAGGCAGTGCTCGGCGAGGCGCGGACCTTCGGCGCAGAGGTGTTCTTCACGACGTTCACGCCAGGCATCCCCGGCAAGGCCTGCGCCGCCGTGCGAGGCGAGGGCCGGCTGTACGTTCTCAACGCGCGCAACGGCGGGCGGCCCGGCAACCGCGCAGCGAAATACATGGACCTGCCGGCAACCAGCCTCGCCGCGACGGTCGAGTTTGCGTTCCCGAGCCCGGACGGTTTTGCCAGCCGAGTCGGCAGCGCAGGGCCCGGCTGCACCGAGGGTGGCGCGGCCTGCCGGCCGGACCCCGTGTGCCTTGTGGGCCTGACGAGCTGCGGCGCGCTGCCGGTCGTGGCGCCCGTGCGCACGACCTGGAGCCAGCGGGGCGTCGCTGACTGATCGGTGGCGATGCAGGGCCGCTACGAGAGCCGAGGCTCGGCGCGGCCGGGCTGGGGCAGCTGCTTCCGGGAGTCCCTTCTGCACCTATATACTGAAGAACTTGTATCGGCCGGTGCGAGCGCGCCGCCCGGTCGTGCTTCTCTTGCGGCCCGCGAAAGTGGCGGAATTGGTAGACGCGCTGGATTTAGGATCCAGTGGGGCAACCCGTGAGGGTTCGAGTCCCTCCTTTCGCACCAGAGGACAGCCCTGAATGTTGGTTTCGGTAGAGTCGATCGGCGCCCTCGAGCGACGCCTCGAGGTATCGGTGCCGGCCGGCGAGGTCGAGCAGGCGGTCACTGCGCGCCTCAAGTCCTTCAGCCGCACGGCGCGCCTGAAGGGCTTCCGGCCGGGCAAAGCCCCGCTCGCGGTCGTCACGCGCCGCTTCGGCCCGCAGATCCGCGAGGAGGTTGTCTCCGAGCTCGTCCGCAAAACGCTCGGGGATGCGCTCACCGAGCACCAGCTCGCCCCGGTCGGCGGGCCGCGGATCGAACCGCTGTCGACCGCGACCGGGCAGGACCTCAAGTACGCGGCCGTGTTCGAGGTCTACCCGACGGTCGAGCTCAGGGGGCTCGATACGATCGAGGTCATCCGCCCGACCGCCGACGTTGGCCCGAAGGACGTCGATGCGATGATCGAGAACCTCAGAAGCCAGCGACTGAACTACGTGCCGGCGACCCGCCCGGCCGCCGACGGCGATCGCGCGACGGTCGACTTCGAGGGCCGCATCGACGGGGCCCCGTTCGAGGGCAGCACCGGCCAGGGCGTGCCGGTGATCCTCGGTGCCGGCCGCATGCTCAAGGACTTCGAGGCGGGCCTCAAGGGCACCGGCGCCGGCGCAACGGTCACCGTTCCGGTCGAGTTCCCGGCCGACTATGGCAAGGCCGAGCTCGCGGGCAGGACCGCGGAGTTCACGATCGCGATCAAGAGCGTCGAGGAAGGCCAGCTGCCGCCGCTCGACGCTGCGTTCTGCGAGGCGTTCGGCGTGACCGACGGCGGCATCGAGCAGCTGCGGCGCGAGGTCGAGGACAACATGCGCCGCGAACTCGCCGACAACATTCGCGCACGGGTCAGGACCCAGCTGCTCGACAAGCTGCTCGCCGCCAATCCGTTCGAGGTGCCGCGGGTCGCCGTCGAGAACCAGATCCGGGCACTGCAGGTCGACTGGTTGCGGCGCATCGGTGCCAAGCCCGAGGATCTGAAGCAGGCCCCGCCCCGCGAACCGTTCGAGGAGGGCGCGAAGCGCCGCGTGGCGCTCGGACTTCTGGTCCGGGAGATCGTCCGGCAGGGGCACTTCGCGATCGATGCGCACACGTTCGAGGAGCGCATCGAAGTGGCGGCGGCCGGCTACGCCGATCCCGAGGCCGCGGCCCGGCAAATCCGCGGGAGCGAGCAGCTGCGCTCCCAGCTCGAGGCCGGCGTGCTCGAGGACCAGGCGGTCGACTGGCTGCTCGGCCGGGTCAAGGTCATCGAGCAGCCGTCGACATTCAAGGAACTGATGAACTTCGGCGCCTGAGGCGCCGGGAGCACACGATGAAGGTAACTGCGCAGCACCTCGTGCCGATGGTCGTCGAGCAGACGGCCAGAGGCGAGCGGGCCTACGACATCTACTCGCGGCTGCTGAAGGAGCGCGTGATCTTCATCGTCGGTTCGGTCGAGGACCAGATGGCGAACCTCGTCGTCGCCCAGCTGCTGTTCCTCGAGTCGGAGAACCCGGAAAAGGACATCGCGCTCTATATCAACTCGCCGGGTGGCATCGTCACCGCCGGGCTCGCGATCTACGACACGATGCAGTTCGTCAAGCCCGACGTCACCACGATCTGCATCGGTCAGGCGGCGAGCATGGGCTCGCTGCTGCTCGCCGGGGGCGCCAAGGGCAAGCGCTACTGCCTGCCGCACTCGCGCGTGATGATCCACCAGCCGCTCGGCGGCTTCCAGGGCCAGGCCACCGACATCGAGATCCACACCCGGGAGATCCTCGACCTGCGCGATCGTCTGAACCGGATTTTCTCGCTGCACACCGGCCAGCCGATCGACAAGATCAAGGTCGACACCGACCGTGACAACTTCATGAGCGCCGAGCAGGCGGTCAGTTACGGAATTGTTGACCACGTCCTGGAAAAGCGCGGACAGCTGCCGGGGGACCTGAAAACGGGCGAGCCGAAATCCTGAGCGCCGGCGGCAGCTTAGCGGCGCGCGTTTTGCCCCGGACCGCGACCGGCGTTTTTGCAGCGCCTGGCCTGCCGTGCTATATACCCGGGGTCTGGGACGGCCGGTTCGACCTGCTGCCCCTCCCGCGACGAGGATCTTAATGAGCGAAGATTCCAGGGGTAAGCACGACGACGGCAAGTTGCTGTACTGCTCGTTCTGCGGCAAGAGCCAGCACGAGGTGCGCAAGCTCATCGCCGGCCCCTCGGTGTTCGTCTGCGACGAGTGTGTCGAGCTGTGCAACGACATCATTCGCGAGGAACTCGAGGAGAAGGCCGAGCGGACCCGCGAGAAGCTGCCGAAGCCCCAGGAGATCAAGAAGGTCCTCGACGAATACGTGATCGGCCAGGAGCGCGCCAAGAAGGTGCTCGCGGTCGCGGTCTACAACCATTACAAGCGCCTGCAGACCCGCCAGGCCGGCAGCGGCGAGCGCCGCACGCACGCCGGACGCGAGGACGTCGAGCTCGCCAAGAGCAACATCCTGCTGATCGGCCCCACGGGCTCCGGCAAGACCCTGCTCGCCGAGACGCTGGCGCGTCTGCTCAACGTACCGTTCACGATTGCCGACGCGACCACCCTGACCGAGGCCGGCTACGTGGGCGAGGACGTCGAGAACATCATCCAGAAGCTGCTGCAGAAGTGCGACTACGACGTCGAGAAGGCGCAGACCGGAATCGTCTACATCGACGAGATCGACAAGATCTCCCGCAAGAGCGACAACCCCTCGATCACCCGCGACGTGTCGGGCGAGGGCGTGCAGCAGGCGCTGCTGAAGCTCATCGAAGGCACGATCGCCTCGGTGCCGCCGCAGGGCGGACGCAAACACCCGCAACAGGAGTTTCTGCAGGTCGATACCTCGAACATCCTGTTCATCTGCGGGGGCGCGTTCGCCGGTCTCGAGAAGATCATCCAGAACCGCACCACCAAGGGCGGCATCGGTTTCACGAGCGAGGTCAAGACGCCGGCCGAGCGCAAGCATGGCAATGACGTCTACCACGAGGTCGAGCCCGAGGACCTGATCAAGTACGGGCTGATTCCGGAGTTCGTCGGTCGCCTGCCGGTCGTCGCGACCCTCGAGGAACTCGACGAGAACGCGCTGATTTCGATCCTGATGGAGCCGCGCAACGCGCTGACGAAGCAGTACCGCAAGCTGTTCGACATGGAAGGCGTCGAGCTCGAGTTTCTCGAGCCTGCGCTGCGCGCGGTCGCCCGCAAGGCGATGAACCGCAAGACCGGCGCGCGCGGACTGAGGACGATCCTCGAGAACGTGCTGCTCGACACGATGTACGACCTGCCGGGCCTCAAGAACGTCGGCAAGGTGGTCATCGACGAGGCGGTGATCGGCGGGGAATCGCGGCCGTATATCGTCTACCGCGCCGAGGAGCCAAAGCTCGCGCCGGTGGAAGAACGGCGGACCGGGTCGGTCTGACGGCTCCGTGCGAGCCTCCCGAGAGCCTGGCGCCGCCGCGCGACGCCGGGCTTTTCGCTGTGTGCGGCCGGCGATCGTGCGGCGGGTGTCGGCGGCACGCGGATCCGGACCTTGTCACGAGGGGCGATTGCCCCCATTAGGTTATGCTGCAGATGCCTGGGCCCCTGACGGCCACCCCCCTCGCCGCCGGGACCCGCTACACGTAAGGACCCCGCCGTGACCGACGAGACCCGCACGCCTCCAGTCGACACCCCGCAGCCCGTGCCGGTGCTGCCGCTGCGGGACGTCGTCGTCTATCCGCACATGGTGATCCCGCTGTTTGTCGGTCGCGACAAGAGCATTCAGGCGCTCGATCAGGCGATGCGCACCGACAAGCAGATCCTGCTGGTCGCGCAGAAGGCCGCCGACGTCGACGACCCGAAGGCCGACGACCTGTACCGGGTCGGCACGGTCGCGACGATCCTGCAGCTGCTGAAGCTCCCGGACGGCACCGTCAAGGTACTGGTCGAAGGTGCGAGCCGCGCGCGGGTTGAGCGGCTGGTGACGGCGGATTTCTTCGCCGCCTACACCGCGGCCCTCGCCGACGTCGATACCTACGACGAACGCGAGATCGACGTGCTGACGCGCTCGGTGGTCTCGCAGTTCGAGCAGTACGTCAAGATGAACAAGAAGGTGCCGCCCGAGGTACTGACCTCGCTCGCCGGCATCGAACACGCCGGGCGCCTCGCCGACACCGTCGCCGCGCACATGGCGCTGAAGCTCGCCGAGAAGCAGAAGGTGCTCGAGATCGCCGATGTCAGGAAGCGCCTCGAGCACGTGCTCACCCAGATCGAGGGTGAGATGGAGGTTCTGCAGATCGAGAAGCGCATCCGCGGCCGCGTCAAGCAGCAGATGGAGAAGAGCCAGCGCGAGTACTACCTCAACGAGCAGATGAAGGCGATCCAGCGCGAGCTCGGCGACATGGAGGACGCCCCGAACGAGCTCGGCGAGATCGAGAAGCGCATCAAGAAGGCGGGCATGCCCAAGGAGGTGCGCGACAAGGCCACCGCCGAGCTCAACAAGCTCAAGCTGATGTCGCCGATGAGCGCCGAGGCCACGGTCGTGCGCAACTACGTCGACTGGCTCGTCAAGGCACCGTGGAAGAAGCGCACCAAGGTGCGTACCGACATCACCGAGGCGCAGCGCGTGCTCGACGCCGATCACTTCGGTCTGGAGAAGGTCAAGGAGCGCATCGTCGAGTTCCTGGCGGTGCAGCAGCGCGTCCAGACGCTGAAGGGCCCGATCCTGTGCCTCGTCGGCCCACCCGGCGTCGGCAAGACCTCGCTCGGCCAGTCGATCGCCCGCGCCACCAACCGCAAATTCGTCCGTATGAGCCTCGGCGGCGTGCGCGACGAGGCCGAGATCCGTGGCCACCGCCGGACCTACATCGGTTCGATGCCCGGCAAGATCATCCAGAACATGGTGCGCAACGGCACCCGCAATCCGCTGTTCCTGCTCGACGAAGTCGACAAGATGTCGATGGATTTCCGCGGTGATCCGTCGTCGGCGCTGCTCGAGGTGCTCGATCCCGAGCAGAACGCGACGTTCAACGACCACTACCTTGAGGTCGACTTCGACCTCTCCGAGGTCATGTTCGTCTGCACCGCGAATACGCTCAACATCCCGCCACCGCTCCTCGACCGCATGGAGGTCATCCGCCTCGCGGGCTACACCGAGGACGAGAAGATGAACATCGGCCGGCGCTACCTGGTGCCGAAGCAGTCCAAAGCGAACGGCCTGAAGGACGGGGAACTGAAGGTCGCGGACGCGGCGCTCACCGACATCGTCCGCTTCTACACCCGCGAGGCGGGCGTGCGCAGCCTCGAACGCGAGATCTCGAAGATCTGCCGCAAATCGGTCAAGCAGCTGCTCCTGAAGCCCGAGGACGCGCCGATCCAGGTGACGCCGAAGAATCTCGACAAGTTCCTCGGCGTCCGGCGCTTCCGCTACGGCAAGGCCGAGGAGGCGAACCGCATCGGCCAGGTGACGGGGCTCGCCTGGACCGAGGTCGGCGGCGAGCTGCTGACGATCGAGTCGGCCGTGGTGCCCGGCAAGGGGAAGCTGCAGTACACGGGTCAGCTGGGCGAGGTCATGCAGGAGTCGATCCAGGCGGCGATGACCGTCGTCCGCAGCCGCCAGGCGGCGCTCTCGCTCGAGCCCGACTTCTACCAGAAGAACGACGTGCACGTGCACGTGCCGGAAGGGGCGACCCCGAAAGACGGCCCGAGCGCCGGCATCGGCATGGCGACTGCGCTCGTTTCGACGCTGACCAAGATTCCGGTGCGAGCCGATGTCGCGATGACCGGCGAGATCACGCTGCGCGGCGAGGTGCTGCCGATCGGCGGGCTCAAGGAGAAGCTGCTGGCGGCGCACCGCGGGGGCATCGCGACGGTGCTCATTCCCTCCGAGAACGAGAAGGACCTCGTCGAGATCCCGGACAACATCAAGGACAAGCTCGACATCCGGCCCGTCAAGTGGATCGACGAGGTGCTGGAGATCGCGCTCGAGCGCAGCCCGCTGCTGGCTGCGCTCGCGCGCGATGCCGACGGTGCGCCCGCCACGGCTCTCGCCGCCGCTCCCCCGACCCCGGTCGAGCGTCGCACAAAGGGCAAGAGCCGCTCCCCGGTGCCGCCGCACTAGCGGACCGTCGCCGGCTGCGGCGCGTGCTTCTCGAAAGGATTCCGATCAAGTAAGCTAGCTGGCTCTTCCGGAGGCTGCCCAGTGACGCGGGCGACGCTCCGGCGGAGCCAGGTACGGGTGCTTAGCTCAATTGGTAGAGCGTCGCCCTTACAAGGCGAAGGTCGGGGGTTCGAGACCCTCAGCACCCACCAGTTTGATGGGCGGGGGAGCAGCCCGGCGGTCCCCCACCCGATGATTGAATGTGGAGTGGTAGTTCAGCTGGTTAGAATACCGGCCTGTCACGCCGGGGGTCGCGGGTTCGAGTCCCGTCCACTCCGCCAGTCTCCTTGAGGGCCGCTCGCGCTCCGGCGAGACGTCCGACTGACGACGGCCGCGCCGACCCCGCGGCCGTTTTTGCATCAGGAAGCGACGCACATGCTGCAGTGGATCAACGATCGGATGAAGGTGTTCGGCTGGCTGATCATCCTGCCGCTGGCACTGGTGTTCGCGGTGTGGGGTGTCCATGGCATCGTCGATTTCACGACTCGCCAGGACAAGGGCCTGAAGGTCAACGGCGAGGACCTGAATCTCGAGCGCGTCCGGCAGGCCTACCAGCAGCAGCTGGCGCAGCTGAACCGCATCTACCCGGACGAGGTGCCCGCGTCGGTGCGCACCTCGGTGCAGCAGCGCATCGTCAAGCAGTTCGTCAACAGCAAGCTCGTCGAGCAGAAGACCGCCGAGCTGCACTACGTGGTCACCGACCGGGACGTGATCGACTCGATCCAGGCCTACCAGGGGTTCCAGGTCAACGGCCAATTCAACAAGGACTCCTACTACGCCTTGCTTCGCGCCCAGGGCTACACGCCGGAGGGCTTCGAGGCGGAGCAGCGCCAGCTGCTGAAGGCACGCGCCCTCGAGGGCGGCATGTACCTGTCCTCGTTCGCCACAGCCACGGAAGTGGCGCGCGCAGCCGCCCTGCGCGGCGAGACGCGCGAGGTCGGCTACGCGGTGCTGCCGCTGTCGAAATTCCTGCCGGGCGCGAAGGCCGACGAGGCAGCGATCAAGGCCTATTACGATGCGCACAAGGACGCCTACATGACGCCAGAGAGCGTGCGCCTGACCTACATTCAGCTGCGCGTGGCCGACGCGGCGAAGGACGTGCCGGTTGACGAGGCGACGCTGCGCGGCTACTTCGACACCGTCAAGGATCGCTACGTCGAGCCCGAGAAGCGACGCGCCCGCCATGTGCTGATCCAGTCGGGCACCGACGATGCGGCGGCCCGGAAGAAGGCCGACGAGGTCTATCAGGAAGCGATCAAGCCCGGCGCCGATTTCGCTGCGCTCGCCAAGAAGTACTCCCAGGATGCCGGCTCCGCGGGCCAGGGCGGCGATCTCGGCTGGGCCGAGAAGACGTTCTTCGTCGGTCCCTTCGCCGAGGTGGTGTTCGCGATGAAGCCCGGCGAGATCAAGGGCCCCGTCAAGACGCAGTTCGGATGGCACGTAATCAAGCTCGAGGAGATCGCGCCCGGCAAGAGCAAGAACTTCGAGGACGTGAAGGCCGAGCTCGAGCCCGAATACCGCAAGTCCGAGGCCGAGCGCCGCTTCGGCGAGCGGCAGGAAAAGATCGAGCAGCTCGCCTTCGAACAGAGCGGTAGCCTCGAGCCGGTCGCCAAGGCGCTCGGCCTCAAGATCGAGGAGATCGCGGTGTTCTACAAGGGCCTTGCCGGCAACGAGCTCGCGGCGAGCCCGAAGGTCGTGCAGGCCGCGTTCAGCGCCGACCTGCTCGGCGGCCAGAACAGCAAGGCGATCGAGCTCTCTCCGGGCAACGTGGTCGTCGTGCGCGCCTCGGACCACAAGCTGCCGCAGCAGCAGAGCCTTGCGGACGTCCGCGCCGAGGTTGAGACCGCGGTGCACCGCGAGGTTGCGACGGCAGCGGCGCTGGCCGCCGCCGACAAGGTCGCCGGTGCGCTGCTCACGGGCGCGGCCTGGGATGCCGCCTTGCGTCCGGTCGGCCCGGTTGCGGGCCCGGCGCCCGGCAAGAGCGCGGCTGCTGATGCCATTCGGTTTGAGGCGCCGAAGTTCATCGGCCGGTCCGAGGCCGGCCTCGCCCACGAGTTGCTCGAGGCCGCGTTCAAGGCGGCCACGCCCGCACCGGGCGCGCACACGACGGGCACCGTCAGCCTCGCGAACGGGGATGTGGCGGTCTACGCCGTGACCGCCGTGAAGCCCGGCGAGGTCAAGGCGGGAGGCGGGGCCGAGCTGCGCCAGCTGGCGGAGACCGAGGCGACGACAGAGTTCGATACCTACCTTTCGGCGCTGCGGGCGCGCGCGGACGTCCGCTACAGCCCCACCATCTTCGAGTGACCGCGGCCGCGCGTCCCGGGGGCCACCCCCATCGCGCCGATCGCCGCTGCCAAACGCCCGGCGTCCGGCGTGACCGTGTGACGTTGCGTCGCGTAGCGTCACGCCCGTCGTCAACCGAGCGCAGCGGGGAGTCTCTGCGGACGGTCGGGGCACGACGGACCGCACACCGCGGGCGTCGCCATCCGTGACCTCCGTCAGGCCCTCTCAGGGCGCCCAGGGCGCCGGCAGTGCCGGCTGGCCCCTGTGGAAGGACGTCATCGGCAAAACGCTAGCAATCCGAGACAGTTACAGGTTAAATTCGACCCGATTATTGAGGTACAGCGCGCAGAATTGCCCCCGGCGAGTGCCCGAACATCAGCGGGCGTGTCATTGGGCCAAACCGAGGACCTTCGTCGCCGATGGGACTTGAGACCAACCTCCGCCGTAACTCCGCCGACCTCCTCGCCGTCACCGTCGTGCCGGCCTTCGCGGACAACTATTTCTGGCTGATCCACGGCGTCGGCGAGGCGTCGCACCGGGTTGCGGTCGTGGACCCCGGCGAGGCGGGCCCGGTGCTCGCGGCGTTGAAGGCGGGCAGCCTCGTGCTCGACTCGATCCTCGCGACCCACCATCACCCCGATCACATCGGCGGCGTGACCGAACTGCTGAGTCACTGGCGCGTGCCGGTGTACGGACCGGCGGGCGAGGACATCCCGGGGCGCACGGTTGCGCTGGCGGAAGGCGATGAGGTGACGCTCGCCGGCCTCGGCCTTACGTTTCGGATCTACGACGTGCCGGGCCATACCGCCGGACACATCGCCTACTGCGGCCACGGGGCACTCTTTTGCGGTGACACGCTCTTCAGCGGCGGCTGCGGACGCCTGTTCGAGGGCACGCCCGCCCAGATGCTCGCCTCGCTCGACAAACTCGCGCGTCTGCCGCCCGCCACGCGCGTCTACTGCGCGCACGAGTACACGGCCGCGAACCTGCGGTTCGCGGCGACGGTCGAACCGGGCAACGCGAGCCTGAGATCCTATGCCGCCGACGTGGCAGCGCTGCGGTCGCGCAATGCGCCGACGATTCCGTCGACGCTGGGTCTTGAGGCGCGGATCAATCCGTTCCTCAGGACCAGGCTGCCGGAGGTCCGCGCTGCGGCGCGCGCCCACGCCGGCCGGATGCTCAAGGACGATGCCGATGCTTTCGGCGTCATCCGCGAGTGGAAGAACGGATTCCGCGGATGAGCGGCATTCGGCGCGCGGCGTCATTCGTCCTGGCAAGCGCACTGGCCGCGGGCGCGCTCCTCGGGTGCGCGAGCGAACCGGCGCGCGATGCGCCGGCCCGCGACTGGCCGATGGTGCCCGCGACGCGCGCGGCGCGCGGCACACCCGCGACGGCGGCCGCTGCCGAACCGGTCGAGAGCGTGGTGGCGGCCGAGGCCGACACGGTCGATCCCGCGGACGCACTGGTCTCGCTGCCGGTGCCGCCCGAGGACACCCCGATGGCGGATCTCGCCAATGTGTTCGACCGGATCCGGCTCGGCTATGGCCTGGCCGACGTCGCGGAGCGGTCGGTCGACCAACAGGCACGGTATTTCGCCGGCAAACCCGAATTCCTCGACCGCACGTTCGAGCGCGCCGAGCGTTACCTCTACTACGTGGTCCGCGAGCTCGAGACGCGCAACATGCCGCTCGAGCTCGCGATGCTGCCGGTGATCGAGAGCGCCTACAACCCATACGCCTATTCGCGCGCCCGCGCGGCCGGCATCTGGCAGTTCATCGCCCCGACCGCGACCCGCTACCAGGTGCGCGTGAACTGGTGGCAGGACGGGCGGCGCGACATCGTCGACTCTACCCGCGCCGCGCTCGATTACCTTTCCGTGCTGCACACGATGTTCGACGGGGACTGGCTGAAGGCGATCGCCGCCTACAACTGTGGCGAGCAGGCGGTGCAGCGCGCGGTCGATCGCAACCGCAGGGCGCGCAAACCGACGGACTTCTTCCACCTGAAGCTGCCGCGCGAGACGCGGGCCTACGTTCCGGAGCTGCTCGCGATGGCGCGGATCGTCGCCAACCCGGGCGCCTACGGGCTCGAGTTCACGACCATCGCGAACAAGCCATACTTTGCGCAGGTCGAGGTCGGCAGTCAGCTGAACCTGCGGGTCGCCGCCGCGCTGCTCGGCGTGACCGAGGACGAACTCCATGCCCTGAACCCGGCCTTCAACCGCTGGGCAACCGATCCCGATGGGCCGTATCACCTGCTGGTGCCGTACGCGGCGGCCCCCGAGTTCGCGCGGACGATCGCGAGCCTGTCGACGGAACTGCGGATGCCGGTCGAGCACTACCGGATCGAGGACGGCGACACGATTGCGAAGCTGGCGCAGGCCCGCGATATCACGATCCCCACGATTCGCCAGCTTAACGCCCTCGTCACCACCGACTTCAGGGTCGGGGACGAACTCGTGCTCCCGGCGAGCAGCGTGGCTCCGCTGCGCGCGGGTCTCATCATTGAGGGCGAGACGCCGCGGCCGGGCCGGCACCGCCGGAGCTACGTGATTCGACGCGGCGATACGCTCGCCTCGATCGCGCGCCGCAACGGCGTCGCGGTCGGAGACCTCGAGCGCCTGAACGGCCTCGTGCCGCACGCCCGTCTCGAGGCCGGCGATCGGCTGCTTGTTGAGACCGGGACACGCCACAAACGGCGCCGCCACAAGGCCACCAGGCCCACGAACACCGAGGACTCCGCACAGCCGCGCAAAGTCAGCGAGCTCGTGCGCCGTCGCGACGCGCTCCAGGCCAGCGCGGGCCGGTTCCAGCTCGGCCTCGGGAGCGGCCAGCGATGGACTAGTCTTGCGGACGCCGATTCCGATGCAGGACGGGCGCTGCTTGTGCAGCTGCACGCCGAGCGGGACCACCGCGGCTGAGGGAACCACACGATGGGATTTCTGACGGGCAAGCGCGCGCTGATCGTCGGCCTTGCCAGCGACCGCTCGATCGCGTACGGCATCGCCGAGGCGATGCGCCGCGAGGGGGCCGAGCTCGCGATCACCTACGTCGGCGAGCGCTTCAGGGAGCGGGTCACGGAGCTCGCCGCCGCGGTCGGCACGCGACTCGTCTATGACATGGACGTCGCGAGCGATGCCGCGATCGATGCGACCTTTGCCGCGCTCGGCACGGAGTGGAACTCGCTCGACATCCTCGTCCACTCGGTCGCGTTCGCCCCGCGCGAGGCGCTGACCGGAAGCTTCACCACCGCCACGACCCGCGAAGCCTTCCGGATCGCGCACGACATCTCGAGCTTCAGCCTGGCGGCGGTGACGCGCGCCGCGCTGCCGCTGATGAAAGGACGCGCTGGCGCGATCCTGACGCTGACCTACCTCGGCGCGGTCAGGTCGATTCCGAGCTACAACGTGATGGGCCTCGCGAAGGCGAGCCTCGAGGCGAACGTTCGGTTTCTGGCGGCCGACTTGGGTCCCGGCGGCATCCGGGTCAATGCGATCTCCGCCGGACCCATCAAGACGCTCGCGGCGGCTGGCATTCCCGGATTCCGCAAGATGCTCGGCCACGTCGCGGCCGTGAACCCGATACGCCGCAATGTGACCCAGGAAGACGTCGGCAACGCCGCCGCATTCCTGTGCTCGGATCTCGCGGCCGGCATCACCGGCGAGGTGCTCTACGTCGATGGCGGCTATAATACCGTCGGCATGAGTTTCGGCGAACCGGCGGCCTGACCCACAGCGGCGGCGAACGAGCCGCGCTTTGAGTTGCGACGCTGAATACTCTCGCTGCTCGATCGTTGATCGAGCGGGCGATCTTATAATACGCGGCGTCTGAATCCGTGCCACAAGAACCATGCTCGCAGAGCCCTACGAATGGCGGCACCTCCTGAGCTCATCGGCAGCGATTCACAACCCACAGCGTGTCCCGTCTGACCCGGGCCGCTGCAGTTCCCGAAATTAAGAATCATGAAGGATGAGGGCGCGTCGCTCTGCGGCGACACCGAATCTGCCTACGTTTTGCGACCGCTATCGGCTATAGTTGCCGCGGCCGGGAAGGGAACCTAAATAATGACGCTTTTTCAGATCGCCACGGCTGCGATTGCCGCGCTCGTGATAACCATCGCTGCGGTGCTCGCCCTTCGCCCGCTCGCCTATGTCGTCGACCTGTTGGACCGCCCCGGTGGTCACAAGACGCATCAGGGAGAGGTCCCGATCGTCGGTGGACTCGCGATGCTGCTCGGCTTGGTGCTGGGGCTTTCGGTGAGCTCGGCGGTGATCGGGTCGTTGTCGAATTTTCTGGTCCCGGCGGTGTTCCTTGCTGTGGTCGGCATGCTCGACGACCGGTTCGATCTGCCGCCTGTCTCCCGCTTGTTTGCGCAGTTCGCCGCCGTGTTGCCGATGTTTTTTGGGGCAGGTCTTCGGTTACTGAGTTTCGGCGACCTCTTCGGAATCGGGCCGCTTATCACGGGATCAACGGCGTTGTTTGCCACCGTGTTCGTGACGCTGGCCGCGATCAATGCGTTCAACATGTTGGATGGCATCGACGGCTTGGCCGGCGGCGTCGCGGTCGTGTCGCTGACCTGCGTGTTCGGACTCTCATATCCCTCGGCGGGACCGGCACAACTCGCCCTTGCCGCTGTGCTGATGGGCTCCGTCGTCGGGTTTCTCGTATTCAACCTGCCGATGCGCTTGAATCGTCGCATGCGGTGTTTCATGGGCGACGCTGGAAGTACGCTGCTCGGTTTTTCACTCGCGTGGCTCTGTATTAGCCTGAGTCAAGGTCAGGGCGCGGGGGCGGCACCCATCACGATGGTCTGGCTGGTTGGCGTGCCGGCAACGGAACTCGTATGGACGACGATCCGCCGGCTCGCGCATGGACACTCGCCCATACGGCCGGATACGGAACACTTGCACCATCGCTTGCGCGCGGCAGGCCTCGGGGCGCGCGCGGTATTTGCAACGATGACGGTTGCGGCCGTGCTGTTCGCGCTGATCGGGCTCGGATTGCAGGAAAGACACGTGCCGGACTGGCTATCGCTGCTGCTGTTGTTTGCGGCAGGAAGCACGCTAGTAGTCACCTGCTACAACGGAGCGGCGCTGCTTCGGTTCATGCCGAGCTCGTGGCGTCTTCCCGTCGCGGACTAGGAAACCTTATAGCGGTCGGGCAGGCGGCACACGGATCGCGGGCTCGCCGACACAGCCGATGTCCCCGATACGCGCGGCATTTCAGAGCCCCGGCGACTGCGGGTCACTTCGGCGTTCGTCGAATCTCGCCGCCTGTCCCGGACCTGCACCAAAACGCGCGTGGAGACAAGGCCGGACGCTGTTGGCAACCGTTTGGCCGCGTCACGGCATGATCTGTGTGCCGCAGGTGACCGCCGAAGCCCACTCTGTCACCCATCACGCGAGGCGCGCGTTCGAAGCGAGGAGTTGAGTCTAAGTCGGCACCTGCTGCGGCGGCGGACACGCAGAGCGATTGCACCGCCGTCACAGACCCCGCCTCGCTGGATCGGGCCTCGCACGCTCTGGTTCGCCATCGGGCGCCCCAAAATGTGCGCCAGGTTCACAGCGCGACCCTGGATGTGCCGAAATCATCTGTGACGCAGCCCACAATGTGGGAAAACCGCGAAGGCCGCGCTCGGCGATTGGTGGTTTACTGCAAAGTGTCAAATGAAAACGTCGCCCGCAGAAGAACGATTGATGAGTGCGCGGCGTGAGCCATGGGCGGCCACGGTTCTGATCGCGAACGATCGCGCGGAAGACCGGCAGCTGCTGCGCGCCGTGCTCGAAGCAATGGGCCACGTGGTTATCGAGGTTTCCAACGGTCAGCAAGCGCTGGCCGAAGCCCGAACGGCCAAGCCCGACATGATCCTGTCCGACATCCAGATGCCCGGAGGCGACGGCTTCGAACTGTGCCGCCGACTCCAGCTGGACCCGAACTTGCGGCACGTGCCGGTGGTGCTCGTAGCGGCGGATATCGAACCGAAATACCAGCAATTGGCTCAGGATGTCGGAGCGATCCGGGTACTGTCGAAGCCAGTCGAAGCTCGGGAATTGCGTGCCGCGGTCGAGGAGTCGCTGTTCGTTGGCTTCGTTCCTGGCGCGACCCAAAAACTGCAGCGGATGAACAATGAGACCTTTTATAGGCGTCATGCTGCCGCAGTCGGCTCGCAGCTCGAGCAAAAGGTGGCTGAGCTGGAGCGGCTGGCGCGCCTGTATAAGGTGCTATCCAAGGCCAACCAGGCCATCGTGCATAGCAACAACCGCGAGCAGCTGTTCCCCGCCATATGCCGGGTCGCGGTAGAGCACGCGGGCTTACGCCTCGCGGCGATCGTCCTCATTGATCAAGCGGATCGGAAACCGAAGCAGGCGGCCTGGTTCGGCGCGGCCGCCGGAGCTACTAATGACTTAAGCGTCGCGATCGATGAGTACGACGCGGCAGGGCGAAGCCTCACGGCGGAGGCGCTGAGCTCCGGAACGCCTGTCATCAGCAACGACCTCCTTGACGATCCGACAGCCATACCGGCGTACGAGGCGGCGCGACGCGCGGGCGTCGGAGCCATGGCGATGTATCCGCTCAGCGCGAGCGGCGCTATCGTCGGCGCACTGCAGCTTTACGCATATGAACCCGGATTCTTTACCGCGGCGATGCGTTCGACGCTGGAGGAGATCGCGAGCGACATCTCATATGCGCTCGACAACTACGCACGCGACGCCGAGCACAACCGCGCGATGCAAACTGCGGCCGACGCACTCGCTTACAACCGCCTGCTGATCGAATCGTCTCCTATCGGGATCATCACCTACAAAGCAACAGGCGCCACTGTTTCTGCCAACGATGCTGCCGCCAAGCTCGTTGGCGGGACTGTGGAGAAGCTCAAAGCGCAGAATTTCCGTGAAACTGAATCGTTTAAGCGATCCGGATTGTTGGACGCTGCAAACCGCGTGCTTGCCACCAATCGTGTTATCGACAAAGATTTTCACTTTGCTTCCACATTCGGGAAAATAAGTTGGTTCACGGGTCGCCTGGTTCCTTTCGAATACCAGTCGGAACAGCACTTGCTGGCGTTATTCTGGGACATCAGCGACCGCGTGCGAGCGACCCAGGCGCTGCGCGAACAGGCAGAGCAGCTCCAGCACCATGCTGCGAAAGTCGAAGCTGCCTTCATGCAGACGGTGGAAGTCGCCACAACGTTAAGCGAGATGCGCGACCCGTATACTGCCGGTCACGAACGGCGAGTGGCGGAGATCGCAGTCGCTATTGGCGGCCAACTCGGTTTCGACGCTCGGCGGCAGCAGGGATTGCGAATTGCCGGCTACTTGCACGACGTCGGCAAGATCATGATCCCGTCCGAGATTCTCTCCAAGCCCGGCAGGCTGAGCGCCGCCGAATTTGCGCTCGTCAAGGGACATCCGCAGGCGAGCTTCGACATCCTGAAGAACGTTGAATGTGCTTGGCCGGTGGCGCAGGTCGCGCTGCAGCACCACGAGCGTGTCGATGGCAGCGGCTACCCGCAGGGTCTGATCGGCGAGGCGATCCTGTTCGAGGCGCGGATTCTCGCGGTGGCGGATGTCGTCGAGGCGATGGGCTCGCACCGCCCCTACCGCCCGAGCCTGGGTATCGACAAGGCGCTGGCGGAGCTCGAGCGGGGGCGCGGCAGTGCGTACGATCCGGTCGTCGTGGATGCGTGCCTGAAGCTGTTTCGCGAGAACGGCTACCAGCTACCACAAGGCTGACGCGCCTGGCGTCTCGGCCGGCACCCGTGAGCGGCGGATGCACGACTCCATGATCGACCGCGAGCGCCACTCGCCGAGTTGGGCGGCGACGGAAGCGAGTTCGTGCACCGCTCCCGTGTCAGCCACGACTGGCAGATGGGTCTTGATAGCGGCCTCAAACTCGAGGACCGCCTACTTGGCCATGCTCTCGTAGGGTGGATCTGACCCCTCGCTCGGACCGCTCGCGCTCTTGCTGGTGGCCGGGCTGACGCCCGGCCGGTATCCTCGACGCCATGTCAGGCGCTTCCGATACCTCCGCACCGCTCCAATTCCCGCGCCAACACGAGCCGCCGAACGCCCTCGATGCGTGGCTCGCCGGCCCGTTGGGCCGGCTCCTGCTCACGGCCGAGCAGCGGGAGGTTGGGGCGGCGCTGGAGGACGTGTTCGGCAACCAGTTCCTTCAGATCGGCCACTGGGGCAGGCCGGCCACCTTTCTGCCGCTCGCCCGGACGCCGCGCCGGGCGCTGCTCGCCGAGCCGGGCGCGGCGGGCGATTGCGTGAGCCACGCCGCATCGCTCGCTGTCCTCAGCCAGTCGGTCGACGCGGTGCTCTTGCCGCACACGCTCGAGTATGAGCCCGAGCCTCACGTGGTGCTGCGCGAGGTCGACCGGATTCTCGTCGGCGAGGGCCACGTGCTGGTGCTTGGGTTCGAACCGGTGGGTTCCTGGGCCTTGCGGCATTACCTCGTGCCGGGTGGGTACCCGCCGGGACTCGTCCGGACGCTGTCGCGCCGGCGCCTCCGGGACTGGCTGACGCTGCTGGGCTTCGACGTGGTCGAGATCCGTCGCTTCGTGCATGCGCTCCCGCTCGCGGGCCTCGAGGCGGGCGCTGTTACGCGCGGCCTCGACCGGCTCGGCCGGCGGCTCGACGGGCGGCTCGGGAATGTGTACCTGCTGAAGGCCAAGAAACGGGTCTATACGCTGACGCCGATCCGCCCGCGCCGGCGCCCGGCGCGCCAGTTCGCCGGTGCCCTCGCGGATCCGACGTGACCGAGGTGAAGATCTACACGGATGGCGCTTGCCGCGGCAATCCCGGCCCCGGCGGCTGGGGCGCGCTACTCGTGTCCGCTCGCAGCGAGAAGGAGCTCTGGGGAGGCGAGCAGCTGACGACCAACAACCGCATGGAGCTCACGGCCGCGATCCGCGGGCTCGAGGCGCTGAAGCGGCGGTGCCGCGTCGCGCTCTACACTGACTCTCAGTACCTGCGGAATGGAATCCGTGAGTGGCTGCTGCAGTGGAAGCAGCGCGGCTGGAAGACGGCCGACAAGAAACCGGTGAAGAACCAGGACCTCTGGGAGCGGCTCGATGCGCTGGTCACAGGCCATGACATCGAGTGGCACTGGGTCAGGGGGCACGCCGGTCACGATGGCAATGAGCGCGCAGATCAGCTCGCGAACCGGGGCATCGACGAGCTACTGGAGTAGCGCGACCGCGACGCCGGCAAGCGCGGTGCGTGCGAACCTCGTGGCGGCCGTCAGCAGCTTGCAGCATTCCCGTAAGCCGGGCTCTGCCCGTCGCAAATTCGCGACTCGGCTGACGCGCGACCCGGGTTCTTGCCATAATCGCGCGCTTCAGCGGAGCCGCACGTGTCCCCGAGTCGATTGCCCTTCGCCAGCCCGGAGCTTGCCGCCCGGCTGAGCGCCCATGCCGAGCGCCTGTCGGCCGTACGAATCCGCGATCTCGCGGCCTCGGATGCGACGCGTTATCAGAGGCTCTCGCTCGAATCGGAAGGGTTGCTGCTCGACTTCTCGCGCCAGCGCCTGGACGCTGCCGCGCTCGAGGATCTCGTTCGCCTGGCGCAAATGTCAGGGGTCGAACGTTCGACGGAGCGACTGTTCTCGGGTGCGCTCGTCAACAACACCGAGCAGCGGCCGGCGCTGCACGTCGCGCTGCGCGACCGCAGCGGGACGCCGCTCAGCGTCGCGGGCAGCGACATCCGCGCCCTGGTTGCCGGCGAGCGAGCGCGCTGCCGCGACTTTACCCGCGCGGTGGCGGGCGGCGCGCGGCTCGGCGCCACCGGGCACCGCTTCACCGACGTCATCAACATCGGGATCGGCGGCTCGGACCTGGGGCCGGTGATGGCGGTCGAGGCCCTGAAGCGCTATGCGAGCACCGGCCTCGGCGTGCACTTCGTCTCGAACGTCGACGGCGTGCAGTTCGCCGATCTCGCCGCGCGGCTCAATCCCGCTGCGACGCTCGTACTCGTCTGCTCCAAGACGTTCACGACGCTCGAGACGCTGACCAACGCCCGCCTTGCCCGCCGCTGGATCTCCGAGCGACTCGGCGAGGCTGCCGTGCCGAGGCACTTTGCGGCGGTCTCGGTCAACCACCCGGCGATGGACGAATTCGGGGTTGCGCAGGACGCGCGATTCACGATGTGGGACTGGGTCGGCGGGCGCTACTCGCTGTGGTCAGCCATCGGCCTCGGCATCGAGCTTTCGATCGGCTCGACGCACTTCGAGTCCCTGCTGGATGGTGCCTATGCCGTCGACGCGCACTTCAGGTCCGCGCCGCTCCCCGGCAATCTCCCGGTCCTGCTCGCAGTCCTCGGCGTATGGAACCGGAACTTCATGGGCTGCGCGAGCCACGCGGTGCTGCCGTATGACCAGCGGCTGCACCGGTTCCCCGCCTATCTGCAGCAGCTGTCGATGGAGTCGAACGGCAAGCGCGTCCGGCACGACGGCAGCGTCGTCGGCTGGGACACGGAGCCTGTGCTGTGGGGCGAGCCGGGCTCCAACGGCCAGCACTCGTTCTTCCAGCTTCTGCACCAGGGGACGGCGGCGGTATCGGTCGATTTCCTGCTGCCGGCACGGTCGTCGGTCGATTGTCCGGATTCGCAAAGCCTCGCGGTGGCCAATTGCCTCGCGCAGGCAGAGGCCTTTGCGAACGGCTTCACGCTCGAGGAAGCGAGGCGTGAACTCGAAGCGAAGCACATGGATCCGACCCGAGCAGCCGAGCTCGCTCCCCACAAAGTGCACCCCGGCAACCGCCCGAGCACGATCGTGGCCTTCGAGCGCCTGGACCCGGCGACGCTCGGGCGGCTGGTCGCGCTGTACGAACACAAGATATTCGTCGAGAGCGTCATCTGGGACATCAACGCCTTCGACCAGTGGGGCGTCGAGCTTGGCAAGAAGCTGGCCGAGCAGCTGGCGCCGGCGGTGCGCCGCAGCGCGCGGCTCGCGAGCCAGCCTGGCTTGCAGGCGCTGATCGACCGCTTGTGGGAGTGGAGAGCGTGATCAGGCGGCCGATGGCTGCGGACCTCGCCACCGCTACGCTGGCGCTGATCGGGGTACTCGCGTCCGGCGCTGCAGTGGCCGACGCGTTGCCGTTCCTGCCGCCGGGCGATGCCAGGCTCCGCCATCTGGTGCAGCTGGAGGACGATGAGGGCTCGGTGCCGCTCGCCACCACCTGGCCGATTCCGACGCTCGACCTTCCCGAGGACGTGCGTGCGACGCTCTATTCACTGCAGCAGCCCGGCACCGGCGCGGATGCCGGCTGGTTCGTCTCAGGGGCCGCCAAGCCGACGCAGATCCGGACGTTTGACGACACGCCGCGCGCGCCGGGCGAGGCGGGGTTGCAGGCGGGCTGGGCCGCTGGCGGCTATGCGGGCGGCGTGGTCAAGATGAGCTATGCCGTCAACCCGCAGGACGGGATGCACTACAGATTCGACGACAGCTACGCCTCGTGGCGGTTCGGAAACTGGTGGCTGAGCGCGGGCGAGCAGCAGCGCTGGTGGGGCCCGGGATGGGACGGAAGCCTGATCCTGTCCAACAACGCCCGGCCGATGCCCTCGATCGCGCTCGATCGGGCGAGCTCGGAGCCGTTTCACACCAGATGGCTGAGCTGGATCGGCCCGTGGCGCCTGACGACGTTTATGGGCGTCGAGGACTACCAGAACGCCGAGTGGCCGAACCCACTGGTCTGGGGCATCCGCGGGACGTTCCGGCCGCTGCGCGATCTCGAGATTGGCCTGTCACGCACCGCGCAGTGGTGCCGCGTCGGGGTCTGCGGCCTTCACGCGTTTGAGGATGTGGTGCTGGGCAAGGACAACTCCGGCGTCAATATCTCCCCCGCCCAGCAGCCCGGAAATCAGGAACTCGCGTGGGACCTGCGGTGGAAGATGGGCTCGTTGCCGGCGGCCATTTATTGGCAGATCAATGGCGAGACGGCCGACAGTCGCACACCGCTGCTGCCGCGGCCGCGCCAGACGACCGATCTGATCGGCCTTGAGTTCTGGTCGCACACCAAGGGCGCCGGCGGCTGGCGCGGGTTCCTCGAGTGGGCGGGCACGACCTGCGGTGAGTTGAGCACCAACTCGACAGACCAGCCCAATTTCAATTGCGCCTACAACAACAACATCGTCACCTGGGGCTATTACTATCGCGGCCGTGTGATCGGCGACTCGCTGCAGGGCGACGGACGGCTGCTGACGCTGGGCGGACTGTACCTGGACCGGGGCGATCGGTCGTGGGAGCTGCGGCTGCGCAAGGGGTTGCTGAATCGTGATAGCGCATCGGTGCTGAACACGTTGACGCCGGTTGCCACGGACCTGTGGAACCTCGAGGCCAAGGTTGACGGCAGCTGGCACGGATTCGTTTTCAGCTTCGGCGTCGGCGCCGACCGGCTGAGTCCCGTCCAGGGGACCCAGACCACCACCAGCGGCCGCGTGTTCCTCAGCGTCAGCGCGCCGTGGCGACCCTAGGCGGCGTGGCCCCGGCCGTGACTGCGCGACGGTGGGCGCGCGGCATGCGATCTGGGCGCTGAGCCGCACGCCCATGCGCCAAATCATTCTTGACACCGAAACCACCGGACTCGAGCCCGCTCAGGGTCATCGAATCATTGAGATCGGCTGCGTCGAACTGATCAACCGGCGGCCGAGCGGCCGGACCTTTCAGCGCTACCTCAATCCCGAACGGCCGATCGACCCGGGCGCCGAGGCCGTGCATGGGCTGACGACCGAGTTCCTCGCCAACCAGCCGACGTTCGCCGCGATCGCCGAGCAGTTCGTGGACTTCGTGTCCGGCGCCGAGCTCATCATCCACAACGCGCCGTTCGACGTCGGCTTTTTTGACCACGAGTTCGGCCGGCTCCCGGCACCGCAGCGTCTGCTGACCGACCTGTGCACGATCCTCGACACGCTCGCACTCGCGCGCCAGCTGCATCCTGGTCAGCGCAACAGCCTCGACGCCCTGTGCAAACGCTACGGAGTCGACAACTCGAACAGAGATCTCCACGGGGCGCTGCTCGATGCGCGGATCCTCGCTGAGGTGTATCTGGCGATGACGGGAGGGCAGGGGGCGCTGACGCTGCACGCCGAGCAGGAATCCGGCCCGGGGACCGCCTACGGTGCGAGCCGCCGGCGGCGCAGTGTGGTGGAGATTCCGATCGTTCGGGCGACGCCAGCAGAGCTCGAGGCGCACGAGCGAGCGCTCGATGCGGTGGAGAAGGCGAGCGAGGGGCGGTGCCTGTTCCGGCGCCCCGCCGATCCGTCCGGCGCGTGACGCCCGTCACAGGCGCGCTCCGCCGGTCGGCAATGACGTCCCGGGCCGGCTGGCCCGGACCGGTATACTTTCGCCGGTTCAATCGCTGAAGGACGATCATGGCGACGCATAAGTTGAGCCTTCGCAGGTGCAGGATCGGCGTCATCGGCCTCGGGTACGTGGGACTGCCGCTCGCCGTCGAGTTCGGCAGGCACTTCGACACGGTGGGCTTCGACGTCAGGGCCGAGCGGATCGCGGAGCTCGAACGCGGCAAGGATTCGACGCTCGAGGTCACGCGGGCCGAGCTCAAGACCTGCGATCGCCTGAGCTACACGACCAAGCTCAAGGACCTCAAGCGCTGCGACGTGTTCATCGTCACCGTGCCGACGCCGATCGACCAGTACAAGCGCCCGGATTTAACTCCGCTCGTGAAGGCCAGCGAGGCGGTCGGTGAGGTTCTGAAGCGCGGCGCCGTCGTCATCTACGAATCGACGGTGTATCCGGGCTGCACGGAAGAGGTCTGCGTGCCGATCCTGGAGAGGGTCTCGGGCCTGACCTTCAACAAGGACTTCTACGCCGGCTACAGTCCCGAGCGCATCAACCCCGGCGACAAGGAGCATCGGCTGACGACCATCAAGAAGGTGACGTCAGGTTCGACGCCGGAGGTCGCGGATTTCGTCGATTCGCTCTACCGCACGATCATCCGGGCCGGCACGCACCGGGCCTCGAGCCTCAGGGTTGCCGAAGCGGCCAAGGTCATCGAGAACACGCAGCGCGACGTCAATATCGCGCTGATCAACGAGCTTGCGCTGATCTTCAACCGGCTGGGGATCGACACCCAGGAGGTCCTGGCTGCCGCCGGCTCCAAGTGGAACTTCCTGCCGTTTCGCCCCGGGCTCGTCGGAGGGCACTGCATTGGGGTCGACCCCTACTACCTGACGCACAAGGCGCAGGAAATCGGCTACCACCCGGAGATGATCCTCGCGGGCCGGCGGATCAACGACAACATGGGGCTGTACGTTGCCGCGGAGATCCTGAAGCTGATGACGACGAAGAAGATTCACGCCAAGGAATCGCGGATCCTGGTGCTTGGGCTCACGTTCAAGGAGAACTGCCCGGACCTGCGAAACTCCAAGGTAGTTGACGTGATCCGCGAGCTCGAGAAATTCGGTGCCAAGGTCGACGTGCACGATCCGTGGGTCGACAGGGCTGAGGCGATCCAGGAATACGGCATCCGCCCGGTGAGGAAGCTGGAGCCGCACCGCTACGACGCGATTGTGCTGGCCGTCGCCCACCGGGAGTTCACCGAGCTCGGAGTCGAGAAGATTCGGCGGCTGGCGAAGCGCCGCCACGTGCTCTACGACATCAAGCATCTGTTCAAGCGGTCGGAAGTGGACGGCCGGCTGTAAAGCCGATGAAGGTCCTCGTCACGGGCGCAGCGGGATTCATCGGGTTCCACACCGCGGAACGGCTGCTCGCGCGCGGGGATACGGCTGTCGGTCTCGATAATCTCAACGAGTACTACGACGTCAACCTGAAGCTCGCCCGGCTCGAACGCCTGAAGCAGCACGCACGCTTCAGCTTCGCGAAGCTCGACCTCGCCGACCGGGCACAGATGCCGGAGTTGTTCGCGCGGGAGCGCTTCGACCGGGTCGTGCACCTGGGCGCCCAGGCGGGCGTCCGCTACTCGCTCGAAAACCCGCTCGCCTACGTCGACTCGAATGTGGTCGGGACCGCGAACGTGCTCGAGGGCTGCCGGCATAACAAGGTCGAGCACCTGGTCTACGCCTCGACGAGTTCGGTGTACGGCGCGAATACATCGATGCCGTTCTCGGTGCACCAGAACGTCGACCATCCACTGTCGTTCTACGCCGCGACCAAGAAGGCGAACGAGCTGATGGCGCACGCCTATTCGAGTCTCTACGCTCTGCCGACCACCGGACTTCGCTTCTTCACGGTCTACGGACCGTGGGGCCGGCCCGACATGGCGCTGTTTCTGTTCACCAGAAACATACTGGCCGGCAAGCCGATCGATGTCTTCAATTACGGTCACCACCGGCGCGATTTCACCTACGTCGACGACATCGTCAGCGGCGTCGTCGGCGCGCTCGACAGGATCCCGACCCCGGATCCGCGCTGGAACGGGGACGCCCCGGACCCGGCGACCAGCAACGCGCCGTACCGGCTCTACAACATCGGTAACAACCGGCCGGTCGAGTTGCTGCGCTACATCGAGCTGATCGAGCACTGTCTGGGCAAGAAGGCCACGAAAAACCTGCTGCCGCTGCAGGTCGGCGACGTACCGGCCACCTGGGCCGACATCGACGACCTGACACGGGACGTCGGCTACGTCCCGGCGATCCCGGTAGAGGTCGGGATCGAACGCTTCGTGCGCTGGTACATGGACTACTACGGAACGCCGTAGCAGGCCCTCGGAGCGGCGGACGGGATCGGCCGCGGCTCGCGAGACAGGGCCCGTCGGTCCCAGCCCGTCAGCGCGCACTCCGGCGTGGCGAGGGCGCCCGACTCGCCCGCGGCGCGCTTGCGCGCCAAATCGTCTTGAGCGCCTGCGTTCCGCCGGGTTAGAATGCGCGGCTTAACACAGAGTCAATACGTAAGTCGCTGAGGTTTCAAGGGAAATGCCACTCGATAGCACCGCCAAAGCGGGAATCGTCGCGAAGTTCGCGCGCGGCACGACGGACACAGGGTCCCCCGAGGTCCAGATCGCGCTCCTCTCGGAGCGGATCAACGGTCTCGGCGAGCACTTCAACACCCACAAGCGCGACCACGCCTCGCGCCGGGGGCTTCTCAAGATGGTCAACCAGCGCCGCAAGCTCCTCGACTATCTGAAGCTCAATGCGCCGGACCGCTATTCCAAGATCCTGAACGACCTCGGCCTGCGTCGCTGACGTCAGGCCCGACCCACGGCCCGCCTACCGGTGGGCCGTCGTGTTTCGACGCAAAGGAATTCCCCAGTGTCCGTCTACAAGCAGTCTTTCCAGTACGGTCCCCACACCTTCACGCTCGAAACCGGTGAGATCGCCCGCCAGGCCGACGGCTCGGTCGTGGTCGCGGTCGCCGACACGATCGTGCTCGTCACCGCGGTCGGCGCCAAGACCGCGGTCCCGGGCCGGGACTTCTTTCCGCTGACCGTCAACTACCAGGAGAAGACCTACGCTGCCGGCCGGATCCCGGGCGGATTCTTCAAGCGCGAGGGACGCCCGACCGAGAAGGAGACGCTGACCTCGCGCCTGATCGACCGGCCGATCCGTCCGCTGTTCCCAGAGGGCTTCGCCAACGAAGTCCAGGTCGTCGCGACAGTGCTGTCGCTAAATCCCGAGGTCGATGCCGACATCCCGGCGCTGCTCGGCGCCTCGGCGGCCCTCGCGCTGTCGGGCATGCCGTTCCTGGGTCCGATCGGAGCCGCCAAGGTCGGCTACAAGGACGGCAAGTACCTGCTGAACCCGACCGCGACCGACCTGAAGGCCTCGCAACTCGAGCTCGTCGTCGCCGGCACCAAGGACGGGGTCCTGATGGTCGAGTCGGAGGCCAGCGGGCTGTCTGAGGAGGTCATGCTCGGGGCCGTGTCCTTCGGCCACCGCGAGATGCAGGCCGCGATCGCGGCGATCAATGCGCTCGTCGCCGCGGCCGGCAAGCCGCGGTGGGACTGGACCGCGCCTCCTGCGCACGACGAGCTCGACAACGCCGTCAAGGCGCTCGCCGGCGCCGGACTCAACGAGGCCTACAGCCTCGTCGTCAAGCAGGAGCGCCGCGACCGGATTGCCGCGATCAAGGACAAAGTGCTCGCGCAGCTCACCGGCGGCGAGTCTCCGAAATACGCCGCCGACGCCGTCAAGAAGACGTTCGGCGATCTTGAGTACCGGATCGTCCGCGACCGGATCCTGGCGGGCGCGCCGCGAATCGACGGCCGCGACCGCAAGACGGTCCGACCGATCACCGTGAAGGTGGGCGTGTTGCCCCGCACCCACGGCTCCGCGCTCTTTACCCGCGGCGAGACCCAGGCGCTCGTCGTCACGACCCTCGGCACCGGCCGCGATGCGCAGATCGTCGATGCGCTCGAGGGGGAGCGCAAAGAGCCGTTCATGCTGCACTACAATTTCCCGCCGTTCTCGGTGGGCGAGACCGGAATGATGGGCTCACCGAAGCGCCGCGAGATCGGCCACGGCAACCTCGCCAAACGCGGCGTCAGGGCCGTGATGCCGGCGGTCGACAAATTCCCGTACGTGCTGCGGGTCGTCTCGGAGGTGCTCGAGTCGAACGGCTCGAGCTCGATGGCCTCGGTGTGCGGTTCCTCGCTCGCGCTGATGGATGCAGGCGTCCCGATCAAGGCGCCGGTCGCCGGCGTCGCGATGGGCCTCGTCAAGGAAGGCGACCGGTTCCAGGTGCTGACCGACATCCTCGGCGATGAGGACCACCTCGGCGACATGGACTTCAAGGTGGCCGGCACGAAGGACGGCATCACGGCCCTGCAGATGGACATCAAGATCACGAGCATTACGAGCGAGATCATGAAGGTCGCGCTCGCCCAGGCCCGCGACGGGCGCCTGCACATCCTCGACAGGATGAACGCAGTGCTGGCGAAGCCCCGCGAGCACATGTCCGAATGGGCGCCGACCATCACGACCATCAAGATCGACCCGGAGAAGATCCGCGACGTCATCGGCAAGGGCGGTGCGGTCATTCGCGCAATCACCGAAGAGACCGGTACGACGATCGACATCGAGAACGACGGCACGGTCAAGATCGCCTCGGTCAACGGCGCGAAGGCGCGCGAGGCTCAACGCCGCATCGAGCTCATCACGGCCGATGTCGAGGTGGGTCAGATCTACGAGGGCAAGGTCGTCCGGCTGATGGACTTCGGCGCGTTCGTCGCGATCCTGCCGGGTCGCGACGGCCTGGTGCACATCTCGCAGATCTCCAACGAGCGCGTCGAGCGCGTTGCCGACAAGCTGCGCGAGGGCGACGTCGTCAAGGTCAAGGTGCTCGAGGTCGACCGCCAGGGGCGGGTGCGATTGTCGATGCGCGACGTCTGAGTTTGTCGCAGAGGCCGAGCGACGAGCGGGGGCCCACAGGCGCCCGCTGACGGCCCTAGTCCGGGAACGCCCGGTGTCAGTCCTTGCGGTCTTCTTCGGCCGGCCGCGCACCGCCGCCCGTCATGGACTTGAAGAACGCATCCTGCATCTGGCGCCAGCGCTGGAAGTTCTCCTGGGCGAGGTTCGACATCGTCGACATCGGATCCATGCCGACCATCGAGCGGACGCGATCACGCAGCTGCGCCTGCTGCGCGGTGAACAGCTTGAGGCTTTGCTCGAGGTAGTCGCCGACGAGACCCTGCATGGTGCCGCCGTAGGCACGGATCACCTGCGCCAGGAAGTCCTGGCTCATCATGGGATCGCCCTCGTGCTCCTGCTCGGAAATCACCTGCAGCAGAATGCTGCGGGTGATGTCCTCCTGGCTCTTCTTGTCGACGACGACGAACTCGACCTTGTCCATCACCAGCCGGCGCACGTCCGCGAGCGTGATGTAGCGGCTCTCGACTGTGTCGTACAGCCGGCGGTTGGGATACTTTTTAATGACCCGTGGCTCGCTCATCGGATGTCCCTGTGTGCTGCGCCGCCGCGCGGTGGGGGGTGGGAGCCATCATACGCCCGCGCCGCAGCATGGCAAAGAATCCGACCGCGTGTCACTGAGTCGAGTTTATTGTCATAACCCCATGAAGTCGCAGGGGGTTCCATGCCCGAATCGCCCAGTCGAGCTGCGCGGCTACAGGTGCGCGCTGCAGCATTGCCGGGAGCGGGTGGCCGAGCCACGTGAGCAGCTCGGCGAGGATCGGCGGCGCTGCCGATGCGTCGGCGCCCAGCGCTCGCCGCGACTTGGAGAGCTTCGTGCCGGCCGTGTCGACCACGAGCGGCAGATGCAGATAGCGGGGGATCGGGAGCCCGAGCGCCCGCTGCAGCAGCTGCTGGCGCGGTGTGTTGTCGAACAGATCGAGCCCACGGACGACGTCGGTGATTCCCTGCTCGGCGTCGTCCACGACCACCGCGAGCTGGTAGGCATAGAACCCGTCGCGGCGCTTCAGCACGAAGTCACCGACGCTCGCATCGACACACTGGGTCAGCGGGCCTTGCAGGCGGTCCTCGACCGTCACGGCGCTCAGGTTCTCGACCCTGAATCGCACTGCCAGGGGCGCATCCGGCCGCGCCGGGCCCCGGCGGCAGCGACCCGGGTAGCGGGGCTCGGCGCGTTCCCCTGCCGGGCCCAGCAGGCCGTCCGGGCCGGGCATGACGGGCGTGAGAGCTTCGAGTTCCGACCGGCTGCAGGAGCACGCATAGGTGAGCCCCTGCGCGGCGAGGCGCGCGAGGGCCGCTTCGTATGCGTCGGCCCGCGTGCTCTGGCGGATCACCGGTCCGTCCCAGTGAAGGCCGAAGCGCTCAAGCGTGTGGAGGATCGCATCCGCGGCGCCGGGGACCTCGCGGCTGCGATCTACGTCCTCGAGGCGCACCAGCCACTCACCTGCGCAGGCGCGAGCATCGAGGTAGCTGCCAACCGCAGCGAACAGTGATCCGAGGTGCAGCGGCCCGGTCGGTGAGGGCGCGAAGCGGCCGCGCGGCCGCGTCGGGGCCCGAGGTGCCGGCGGCGCCCGGCCGTCAGCGGTAGCGGTCGTCCCGGTCGCCGTACTGCTTTTCGCGGCGCTCACGCCGCTCCTGGGCTTCGATCGACAGCGTGGCGACAGGGCGCGCCTCGAGGCGCTTGATCCCGATCTCCTCACCCGTCTCGAGACAATAGCCGTAGCTGCCGTCCTCGATCCGCGCGAGCGCCTCGTCGATCTTGCGGATCAGCTTGCGCTCCCGGTCCCGGGTGCGCAGCTCGAGGCTGAACTCCGATTCGAGCGTCGCACGGTCATTGGGATCCGGAGGATTCGCCGCCTCGTCCTTCATGTGCGTGACCGTGCGGTCCACTTCTTCCATCAGGTCGCGTTTCCAGCTGAGCAGGATCGTGCGGAAGTGCTCGAGCTGCGCCTTGCCCATGTACTGCTCGCCCTTCTTGGCGAGATATGGCTTGACGTTCCGGGGTCCCGCCAGCAGGCTGAGCGCGCCTTCCGGCTGCTCCTCCTCGCCCTCTGCGGACAGTGCCGGCAGGCGCCCGAGCGGCCGGGCGCCGAATCCAGGCAGCAGACCGACCGGACGCGCGCGCGCTGCCGGCACGGTGGGCCTGACGGCAGAGAGCGCTTTCGATACGGTCGCAGGCCTGGCGGCCGGCGCGGCCTTGGCAGCGAGTCTGGAAGCAGGTGGCGCAGCGCTCTTCGGGGCGGCCTTCGACGCTGCTTTCGGCGGGGTCTTCGCGCTAGCTTTCGGCGCGGCTTTCGGTGCCGGCGCTTTAGCGGACGCGGTCTTTGGCCTCGCGTGCGGCGGCGCGGCGCGGCGCGCCTTGGCGTGCGCCTTCGCGCTCGCGTGCCGGGCTTTGGCAGGCGCGGGCCTTCTCGCAGCCCGCCTCTTGGCTGCCGGCTTCTTTGCCTTCGCAGGCTTCTTCGCGGCCATCTAGAACTCCGGGTCTCGGGTTAAGCGGACAATTATAGCCGTCTGGGCGGGGTGATTCAGCCTCGTGGCGCCTCCCGCGAATGAAACCTGCGCCGATTGCCGCGCGGTCACGGCAGGGCCACCGGCGGGGCCGCGGTCCAGCCGGGCTTGCGATACTCGGCCACCACCGAGGTGTACAGGCCACCACGCACGTTGAACGTGCCCGTGAGCCGCATGAACCTGGGCTCGGTGGCATTCACGAGCGTCGTCAGGATCTCGTTCGTGACGGCTTCGTGGAACGCACCGCGGTCACGAAACGACCAGATATAAAGCTTTAGCGACTTAAGCTCGACGCAGCTATCGGCGGCCACGTACTCGAGACTGAGCTCGGCGAAGTCGGGCTGGCCGGTCTTGGGACACAGGCACGTGAACTCCGGGATCCGGATCCGGATCGTATAGTCGCGCGCCGGATTCGGGTTCGGGAATGTGTCGACGTGCGCGTGCGGGGTCGTCGGCGTCGATGGAGCCATGCGCGTCGCCTGTCAAGCGGGTCGTCTTCGAGGGCCGCGTACTCTACACTAGCCGGCAATTTCGAACCACGCGCGGGCAGCTGGCGGACGGCGAGCTGCGGAGCCGCGGCGGGCCCACTGGAGTCCAGGGTTCCACATGCGTTTATCGAAGCTGAAGCTCGCAGGATTTAAGTCGTTCGTTGACCCGACCACCGTCCACCTGCCGTCCAACCTGATCGGCGTCGTCGGCCCGAACGGTTGCGGCAAGTCGAACATCATCGACGCAGTTCGCTGGGTCATGGGCGAGATCTCCGCCAAGCACCTGCGCGGCAATGACATGACCGACGTGATCTTCAACGGCGCGACCGGCCGCAAGCCCGTGGGTCACGCCTCGGTCGAGCTCGTGTTCGACAATGCCGACGGTATGCTGGCTGGTCCCTACGCGAGCTACGCCGAGGTGTCGCTGAAGCGCCAGGTGGGGCGCGACGGCCTGTCGACGTACTTCATCAACGGCGCGAAATGCCGCCGCAAGGACATCACCCAGCTCTTTCTCGGAACGGGTCTCGGCAGCCGCAGCTACGCGATCATCGAGCAGGGCACGATCTCGCGGCTGATCGAGGCGAAGCCCGATGACATGCGGGCGTTCCTGGAGGAAGCGGCCGGCATCTCGAAGTACAAGGAGCGTCGCCGCGAGACCGAGAGCCGGATTGCGCACACCCGCGAGAATCTCGATCGGCTGAACGACCTGCGCGAGGAGCTCGACAAGCAGATCCGGCACCTGCAGCGCCAGGCGGCCACGGCACGCCGCTACCAGGCCCTGAAGGAAGAGGAGCGCAAGCTCAACGCCGAGCACCTGGCCCTGAAGCTTCGCGAGCTGGAGAAGGAGGCGGAGCACCGCGCCGCCGCGGCGCGCGAACGCGAGCTCGCGCTGCAGGCGGCTCTGGCGGGCCTGCGCGCCTGCGAGGCCGCGATCGAGAAAGGCCGGACGCAGCATGGGCACGCGACCGAGGTGCTCAGTGCCGCGCAGGCCCGCTACTACCAGGCCGGCGCCGAGGCCGCCCGGTGTGAGCAGGCAATCCGCCACGCGCGCGAGTTGCGGGCACGCCAGCGCAGCGATCTCGACGAGGCGGAGGCGAGCCACGCGGAGGCGGCGAGCCTGTACGCGCGAGACCAGGCGGAGCGCGATGCGCACGGCGCCGCGCTGGCGGCACTCGAGCCGGACCTTGCCGCGGCGCGCGCGCGCGAGGCTCGCGCCAGCGCACGGCTCGCCGAGGCCGACCGCGGCATGCAGGCCTGGCAGCAGCAGTGGGAAGCCTTCACGCACGAAACCAGCGCGTCGGCGCAAAGAGCGATGGTGGAGCGCGCTCGGATCGAGCAGCTCGACAGCAGGCTCAGGCGCAGCCTGACGCAGCAGGAGCGGGCGCACGCCGAGCGCGACTCACTCGCCGAGCTCGATGCCAGTGCAGCGATCGCCGAGCTCGTCACGCGCGAGGCGAGCGCGGCGCGGGACAGCGCGGCCGCCGAGGCGGGGCTTGAGGCCGTGCTGCAGGATGTGCAAGCGGCGCGCGAGACCGAACAGCGACTGCAGGCCGAGCTCGACAGTGGCCGCGCCGAAGTCACGCGGATCCGCGGCCAGCACGTATCACTCGAGGCGTTGCAGCAGGCGGCGCTCGGGCAGGTCAAGGGCAAGGTCGTCGACTGGCTCGAAGGGCACTCGCTGGCCGGCCGGCCGCGCCTCGCGCAACAGCTCGCCGTCGAGCCCGCCTGGTCGCGGGCCGTTGAGACCGTCCTCGGCAGCTACCTCGAAGCCGTGTGCGTCGACGGGCTGGATGCAGTCGCTGCGCTCGTCGGCGACCTCACCGTCGGACAGGTCACGTTCGTCGGACTGGAGCGCAGCGCCGGTGAGAGCGCGCGCCCGGCCGCCCAGCTCTACGCCAAGGTCAAGGGCCCCGCGGTGCTCGGCTCTTTGTTGCGCGGCGTGTATGCGGTTGAGCGGCTCGAGGAGGCCCTTGCCCGGCGCGCGACGCTCGGTCCGGGCGAGTCGGTCATCACGCGGGACGGCGTATGGGTCAGCCGCGACTGGCTGAGGGTCAGCCGCGACCGGGATGCGCACGCCGGCGTCATCGAGCGCGAGCAGCAGCTGAGGAGCCTTCGCGACCAGGCGCACGCCGCCGACGCCCTGGTCCAGGACCGCGACCGCGCGCTTGCGGCCGCGCGTACCCAGATCAAAGAACTCGACCAGGCCCGCGACGCGGCGCACGAGTCTGTCAACCGCCTGCACCGCGCCCAGGTCGAATTGCGCGGCCAGCTCGAGTCCCTCAGGTCGCGCACGCAGCAGACCGCCGAGCGCCTCACGCGCCTCACGGCCGAGGCGGCGGAGCTCGCGGGTGAGATCAGTGGCGCCGAGGCCGAGACCCGCGCCGCGCACCACGAGCTCGAACGGGCACTCGCCGCGCTGCAGTCGCACGACGCGCGCCGGCCCGAACACGAGGCGGAGCGCGAGCGGCTGAAGGGCGCGGTTGTCGCGGCGCGCAGCGAGGCGGACGCGGAGCGGGCGGCGACGCAGCAGGCGGCCATCGTCGCCGAGTCGCGCCGCTCGTCGCTCGCCTCGCTCGCCACCGGCCTCGAGCGGCTCAAGGCGCAGCTCGACCAGCTCGCGGCCCGTCGCGCGGATCTGGCCGGCCAGCTCGCCACGGGCGAGGAACCGCTCGCCGTCCAGCAGCGCGAGCTCGAGACGCTGCTCGCCAGGCGGCTCGATGGAGAGCGCGAGCTGGCCGCCGCGCGCACCTCGGTCGAGGCCGCGGAGGCGGACTTCCGCAGGCTCGACGAGGCGCGGATAGCCGCCGAGACCGCCGTCGAGTTCGAACGTCAGGCCGCCAACGCCGCGGCGCTTGCGGCGCAGGAGACCCGGGTGCGGCGCGAGTCGCTGCACGAACAGTTCGCGGCGACGCGCTTCGAGCTTGAGGCAGTCGTCGCGGGGCTACTGCCGGAGGCGACTGCGGCGCTGTGGGAGACGAATCTCGCCGAGGTGGCCGGCAAGATCGAGCGCCTCGGCCAGGTCAACCTCGCCGCAATCGACGAGTTCAAGGAGCAGTCGGAGCGCAAGGAATACCTCGACCGCCAGTTCAACGACCTGACCGAGGCCCTCAACACGCTCGAGCAGGCGATTCGCAAGATCGACCGCGAGACCCGCCAGCGCTTCCAGGAGACCTTCGAGCGGGTCAATACCGGGCTGCAGGAGAAGTTCCCGCGGCTGTTCGGCGGCGGCAACGCCTACCTCGAGCTGATCGGCGAGGACGTGCTCGCAGCCGGGGTCGCCGTGATGGCCCGCCCTCCCGGCAAGCGCAATTCCACGATCAGCCAGCTGTCCGGCGGCGAGAAGGCCCTGACCGCGGTTGCGCTCGTGTTCTCGATCTTTGAGCTCAACCCAGCTCCGTTCTGCCTGCTCGACGAGGTGGACGCGCCGCTCGATGATCACAACGTCGGGAGGTTCTGTGACATCGTCCGCGACATGGCCGAGCGCGTGCAGTTCGTAATCGTCACGCACAACAAGAGCACGATGGAGCTCGCGCGCCAGCTCGTGGGCGTGACGATGAATGAGCCGGGCGTGTCGCGGCTGGTGTCGGTCGACGTCGACGAGGCGCTCAGGATGGCGGCGGCGGGGTAGGCACGCGATGGCAGCGGAGCTGCGGCTCATCCTTCTTGGCCTTGGCATTGCGCTGGTTGTCGGCCTCTGGTGGTGGGAACGGCGCCGCCCGGGTGCACCGCGCGAGGAGTCAGGCATCCGGACGAGCGAGCGATTCGAGCCGCGGCTCGAGGCCGACAGCCATTCAGCGCTGCGCGGCGCGATGAGTGCCGCGCCCGCGCCGCGCCAGCCAGACCTCGGCGATACCCGTGAGTTGCCGGCACTGCGTGCCACGGCCGCCGAGCGTCCGGTGCCGCGCGGCGATCCGCCGCTGGTGACCATCGAGGACCTTCCGGAGGACCCGACCGACGTTGTGCTCGCGACCCCGACGTCGTCTGCGGTATCGCCGGCTGCCGTGGCGCTGCAGGAACCGGAGCCGGCGGTGCAGGAGGCGCCACGGTTGGGGACGGCCGCCGCCGAAGTACGCCGGGCCGAGCCGAGTCCGTCGCCGGCGACACCGGCGCTGGCGCCGACGAGCGCCACGGAGACGGATCACACCTCGACGCAGCCGAAACTGCCCGAGACTCCGCCGCGCCACCAGCGGATCGTCGCGATCCGGCTGCTCGCGCGTGACCGGCAGCGGATCGAGGGCCGCGATCTGAAGGCCGCGCTCAGCAGCGAGAGCCTCGAGTTCGGGCGCTACTCGATCTATCACCGGAGCCTCGACGGCGGGCGGCCGCTCTACAGCGTGGCGAGCCTGTTGGAGCCCGGCTCGTTCGATCCCGAGCAGATGGAGTCGGTGCGCTTCCCCGGCATCTCGCTGTTCGCGGTGTTCCCCGGACCGCTGCCGGCGCCGCAGTGCTTCGATGACATGCTGGCCACGGCGCGGCGGCTCGCCGATCGTCTGCAGGGAACCCTGCACGACGATTCGGGTAGCACCCTCACAGGCCAGCGGGTGCTCAGCATCCGCGAGGACTTGGTGCACTTCGAGCACCTCGTGGCGCTGAGCCGCACCCGGCCGCAGGCCTGACGGGGACCCATGGCCTCGGCCAGAGAGCGGGTCAACGCGCTGCGCGCGGCAATCGCCCAGCATGACTACCGCTATTACGTGCTCAACGATCCGGAGGTCCCGGACGCCGAGTACGATCGCATCGTCAGGGAACTGAAGGCGCTTGAGGCCAAGCACCCGGAGCTCGTGTCGACGGACTCCCCGACCCAGCGCGTCAGCGGCCAGCCCGCCCGCGAGTTCGGGGAAGTCGAGCATCGGGTTCCGATGCTGTCGCTCGACAATGCATTCAGCGCCGAGGACATCGAAAGCTTCGACCGGCGAGTGCGGGAGCGCCTCGAGGTCGAAGGTCCGGTGACCTACTCCTGCGAGCCGAAGCTCGATGGACTCGCGGTCACGCTGTTCTACGAGCAGGGGCGGCTGGTGCGCGGAGCGACCCGCGGCGACGGCGTGCGCGGCGAGGACGTCACGGCGAACCTGCGGACGCTCGCGACCGTGCCGCTTCATCTCGTTGGCCGGGGCTACCCGGCGGTGCTCGAGGCGCGCGGCGAGGTGTTCATGTCGCTCAAGGGCTTTGAGCGCATGAACCGGGAGGCTCTTGAGAAGGGCGAGAAAGTGTTCGTGAACCCGCGGAACGCGGCGGCGGGCAGCCTCCGGCAGCTCGACCCCCGCATCACTGCCACGCGGCCGCTCGAGATCTTCTTCTATGGCATTGGGGCTTTCGAAGGGAAGGACGTGCCGGCCTGCCACAGCGAGCTGCTTGCGCAGCTGCGGCACTGGGGACTGCGGGTCTCACCCGACACCCGTGTTGCCCACGGCGCCGAGGCACTGCTCGCGTATTACGCCGACATCGGCGCGCGCCGTGCCCACCTCGCATACCAGATCGATGGCGTCGTATACAAGGTCGATTCACTTGCACAGCAGCGGCAGCTCGGATTCGTTGCCCGCGCTCCGCGCTGGGCGATCGCACACAAGTATCCGGCTGAGGAAGAGATCACGACCGTTCGCGACGTTGAGTGGCAGGTTGGGCGCACGGGCGCGCTGACGCCGGTCGCGCGTCTGGAGCCGGTGTTCGTCGGCGGCGTCACCGTCAGCAACGCGACCTTGCACAATCTCGACGATCTCCGCCGCAAGGACGTCCGGATTGGGGACAGTGTCATCATCCGGCGCGCCGGGGACGTCATTCCTGAGATCGTACGGGTCGTCCTGGAGCGACGGCCACGCGGTGCCAAGGTCACACCCGTACCGGAGGTCTGCCCGGTCTGCGGCTCGGACGTCCGGCGCATCGAGGGCGAAGCGATCCTCCGCTGCACAGGCGGACTCGTATGCGCCGCACAGCGCAAGGAGTCGCTCAAGCATTTCGCGGGACGGCGGGCGATGGACATCGAAGGACTCGGCGACAAGGTCGTTGACCAGCTTGTCGAGGCGAAGCTTGTCAAGACCGCCGCGGACCTGTACGACTTAACCGTCGAGCAGCTGTCCGGCCTCGACCGAATGGGCGAGAAGAGCGCGACGAAGCTCGTGGCCGCAATCGCTGGCAGCAAGTCCACGACGCTACCTCGGTTCCTGTTCGCACTCGGAATCCCGAATGTAGGCGAGGCGACAGCACTTGCGATCGCCGGGCATTTTGGCGACGCCAACGCACTGCAGGACGCGAGCGCCGAGCAGATCATGGAGGTTGCGGATGTTGGGCCGGTGGTGGCGGCGGGAGTGCGGGAGTTCTTCGACGAACCGCGCAATCGAGATGTCATAGGCGCGCTAATCGCTCACGGCGTCCACTGGCCGCGGACCGCATCGGTCAAGTCAACACGTCAACCACTTGCGGGGAAGACGTTCGTCCTGACAGGAACGCTGCCAACTCTTAGTCGCGCGGATGCGGAAGCGATCATCCGAAATGGCGGCGGCCGGGTCACCGGTTCCGTAACGCGCAGGACTGATTTCGTCCTTGCGGGGGAGACGCCTGGTTCAAAATTTGTCAAAGCACAGGCGTTAGGGGTCGTAATTATTTCGGAGAACGAGCTCCTGAGGCTGCTCCGCGAAGGCTCGTGAGGTTTTCTGAGATTGTGTCCACCCAGGCGAACGCGCCGACCCCGACCGAGACACTCCGCTGACCTTGCCTGCCCTGAAATTCCCTCTTTGCAAGCCAATCGTCGACTGCATCAATCAGGTATTGTCCTTGCTGCTCCACGAAGCGGAGAAACACGGGCAGATCTTCTGCTCGAATACTCACATCAGAGACCTGCCGCTCATAGCGCGGCGGAGTCCCGCCGGAAAAGTTGTGGGCCATCGTCCCGGTCATGCGCGAAATTGCGATTGCCGCATACGCAAGCGCTAACGCATTAGTGGTTCCAATGACGGCGGACCTTTTCGATGGCGCGAAGCCTCCTGGCCGTGAATCAACGAACTCTAGGTCTATCATGTCGGACGAAAGCTCCATCGCGGCGCGGCGCTGCCGCGCTACTCGTCGTGAA